>CAJUMC010000021.1 GCA_910587085.1 uncultured Lachnospiraceae bacterium
GCTTAGGCATTGATATCCTTGTAAAAAAAGTGTCAACCAATATTGACAATATCATAAAATTTAATGGAACTGTATGTGCGTTTGTGATAAAATAATAATGTTAAACAACTCAACAAATTTATTCTATTGAATTGGAGGAATAATCGAATGATTATTTTGATAACAGGAGCATCTCACACAGGGAAGACGGCACTTGCTCAAAAATTACTTGAAAAATATAAATACCCTTATCTATCCATAGACCATTTAAAGATGGGACTTATTCGCAGCGGAAACACTGCACTTACCCCTGTTAGTGATGAGAAATCTCTGACGGATTATTTATGGCCTATTGTGTGTGAAATGATAAAAACAGCTATTGAGAATGAGCAGAATCTTATTGTTGAAGGATGCTATATTCCTTTCGCGTGGTCAGAAAATTTTGAATCGGAGTATTTGAAAAACATAAAATATTATTGCTTAGTTATGAGCAGCAAATATATCACAAATCATTTTAATGATATAAAGAAGTATGCAAATGTTGTAGAAAAAAGAATGGATGATGAGGGCTGTACGATAGAAAATGTACTTAGAGATAATGCCAAAATGCTGGAACAGTGTCAAAATTACAAGGTCAATTATCTTCTTATAGATGACGAATATCCGGTTGACATTAATCTATAAACTGGAGGGAAGATTTTAGGTGAAATATTTCCAATGCGGTTGATTTTGGTCTTTGGGAATATATAAAAAGACTCCTCTCAGAACTCTATGGTAATCCAGATTTTGAGTCCGTTTCAAGTTTTGTGTAACTGCAAAAACTGATATAAGATATGTCATTCGTTACTTTGGGCAGAGCTGATTTTTTGAGGTTCTGTCCTTGCTTGTACTATAATGCAGTTTTCGGACATGTCAAGCAGGGCTGACCTGACCAGCCTTTTGAGGATACTCCCCAGATTTTTGTCCGCACCCCATCTTTAAAAAACCGGAAAGCGGCTTCAGCAAACACCGGCTTTCCGGTTTATCAGTATTTTTCAGCTTCCGTTATTCCATTCTGTTTTAACTTCCACCTGTTTTTTCTATTTCACGTTTACGTTCTTTATTTTCATTCACCTGTTTCTGTATCTCACATTTACGTTCTTTTATTTTCCTTCGCTGTTTTCGTTTCCCGGCTTCTCTAATTCACTTTCTCCTGCTCCTTGAGCCAGCTGATAAAGCTCAGTGCCTGCTCCCGCTGCTGCGGATTCAAGCGCTTCAGACCTGCGGCGAGCTGACCGTCAAGCTCCCCCTGAGAGCCTTTATCCGCTCCCAGAAGCACTTCGTCCGGCGTCATATGTAGCACATCCGCAATCTGCATGAGCACATCAATGGAAGGAATCGAGCGTCCGCGCTCAATATTCGACAGATAGCGCGGACTCAGTTCTGCCTTCGCCTCCACCTCCGCCTGCGTGAGCAGCAGTTTTCTTCTCTTCTGTGCAATTCTCCTGCCGATCTCGGCATAATTCATGTACAATAAGACCACCTCCGAATCTTTAAACCTGGTCTGTTCCTTTCACAGAGCCTTCCAGCCGTTCCGGCTGCATAAGTCCCAGCTCTCTTAATATAATTCCGCAGAATTCCTCTGCATGCGTCCGGAAAAAGAAGTGGCTGTTCCCCAGCGGGAAAAAACGCATTTCCTTCTCCGAAAAACGCTGCCATCCGCGCACAATCTCCAACGGGGTATCCTCCTCGCTGTACAGCATTACTGCGCGCGACGGGAAGGAATGGTACTCTCCGCTGAAAGAATATTCCTGGAGCAGACGAAAATCCGCGCGCATCCTCTCCAGAAAAATCGAAGCAAATCTCGCATCCTGCAGCAGGCGGATATCCATGCCGCCGTACTGCTTCACCCGCTCCAGAAATGCTTCCCTGTCGCAGAGATCAATATCTTTTCCGGCGCACGGTACGTCCGGCGGCTCATGCGCCGCGATAAAAATGCAGCGCGGTTTCTCGGTCAGCAGCCCCTGTGCAAACAGCTCATACACCACCTGCGCTCCCATGCTGTAGCCCAGTATAGCGTAAGGCAGCTCCGGCCTGCGAAGCTTTTTTACCTGATCCGCCACATCATATACCAGCTCGATATTGTCTGAATACTCCTTATTTATTATATTTTTTCCGTTTTCCGCAAAACTATCATTTACTTCACCTATGATATTTTTCCGACGTACCTTATTCGCTGCACCTTCGGTATTTTGTATACACCCGGTATCTGCCGCACCTTCCGCATTCTTACCACATCCCTTAATCAATGTACCTTCCGTATTCTGTACACACCCGGCTTCTGCCGCGCCTTCCATCCTCTCAGCTCTGCACGCATTCACAGCGTTATTTCCCCGCCTGCCGCGCGTCCCCCGCCCCCGGTACTCCACCGGCGAAAACAGGATTCTTCCCTTGAAATACGGCATCAGCAAATTGAAATTGGCCGCTGTACTTCCGGCATAGCCCACGCAGATCAGCTGTACCTCTTCCATTTATTTTCCCGCCTCCTGATACGCACGGCAGACCTCATCTGCACTCCCCGCCATCCTGCAGCTTCCCTTATCCATCCAGACTGCATGGTCGCACAGCCTCCGGATATCGTTTACATTATGCGAAACCAGCAGCAGCGTGGTTCCGCTGGTCAGCATCTCCTGCATTCTCTGACTGCATTTTTTCTGGAAGGCCGCATCTCCCACCGCCAGCACCTCATCCACGATCAGGATCTGCGGCTGTACCATCGTAGCAATGGAAAAACCGAGCCGGGCCTTCATTCCGGAAGAATAATTTTTCAGCGGAGAATCCAGAAAATCCCGTATTCCCGCAAACTCTACAATCTCGTCCAGATGCTCCCTCATAAACTTTTCCGTGTGCCCCAGAATGCAGCCATTCAGCAGAATATTCTCCCTCGCCGTCATCTCCTGATCAAAGCCCGCGCCGAGCTCAATCAGCGGCGCCAGCGAGCCGTTGACCCGGATTGTCCCCTGGTACGGTTTTATAATCCCGCTGATCGCCTTTAAGATTGTCGATTTTCCCGAGCCGTTTGCTCCGACGATCCCCCACGCCTCGCCGGCGCGCACCTGAAAGCTTACATCCTTCACCGCCAGAAATTCCTGAAACATCAGCTGGCGCTTTACCAGGCGGATCATATATTCCTTCAGGTTATCCACCTTCATATTGGTTTTATTGAAGCGGATCGTTACATGATCCACGTCGATACGGATGGTCTGATCCATTGTTCTGCACCTCTTTCTTTTTTCGTCGTCCGCCGCGGGCAGCAATTCCGGCTTCTGCCTCCATGCCGGGCAGAACGCGAAAAAGGAAGGCTGCCCGGAAAGCCCGGAAGCTCTGAATCAAAATGCCGCGGACCATCAGGTGTACAGGATAAACCGATCCTGCGACCGCTTAAAGCAGGCCGTGCCGAGAAGCAGCACTGCCAGAGCCGTTATTATCCCCAAAAACATCAGTCTGCCATCCGGTGCCTGATTATAATAGATCAGCTGCCGAAACTGTTCCACATAAAAATACATGGGATTGCAGTTAACGATCCCTTTTTGCAGCTGAACGGGCAGTGCATCCAGAGGATAAAAAATGGGGGTCAGATACATCCATGCCGTGGTAATCACATTGTAAATATACTGGATATCCCGGAAAAACACATTCGCCTGCGCCAGAAACAGCCCAAGTCCCAGACAGAACACATACAGCTGCAGCGCCACCACCGGAAACAGCAGGTTCCAAAAGGAAAATTCCGCGCGCGTCACCAGCATCACAATCACCAGCGCAACACAGGAAAAGAAAAAGTCAACCAAGCCGCTTGTGATCTTGGAAAATACAAAGATATATTTTGGAATATAGGCCTTCTTCAGCAGCGCTGCATTCCCGTTGATCGCCGTCAGCGCCTGATGCGTTGACTGGTTCATAAAATTGAACAGAAGCTGTCCTGTAAAAAGATATACCGGAAAGTTCTCGATATTCCGCCGGAACATCTGCGAAAATACAACGGTCATCACGAGCATCAGAAACAGCGGGTTCAGCACGCTCCAGAGATAGCCAAGAAAGCTTCTCCGGTATTTCAGCTTGATATCGCGGATAATCAGCTGCTTTAACAAGTCCTTGTAGCGCCAGAAGTCCTTCAGGCGGTTCCATGTAACTAACATACATCACCCCTGAGTATCACTTTTCTCAAATAATAACCCGCTACTACAAGGTCGCTATAATCATCAATATCCACAGAATGTTCTTTTTTCATAATAAATGCAATCAAGTTATCATTAAAACTAGTTTTTTCATTTATGTTTTTAATTGAATTAATATAAATACTTCCATTAATACGGTATATTTCTGGCATATCTTGTCTTCTTATTGTACTGTTATAACAATTCTCCAACAGCTTTTCCATTTCACCGTTATCTTTTACTTTGCGCATTAATAACGGGGAATCATGAACTTCCGATACGGATGCCAATGCTCTGCAGCCATTTCTAATAAATGTTTCCAGAGCTGCATCAATATCCTGACATGTCCTCAATGGGCTAGTCGGCTGCAGCAACACCAAGATATCATATTTTTGTTCCAGCAGTTTCAATGCATGCAAAACTGCCTCTAATGTCGTAGACCTATCACCTGCCAATTCCTCTGGCCTCATAAACGGAATTTCAGCGCCATACATTTTCGATACGTCAGCAATCTCTTTAGAATCTGTAGTAACTACTGTACGATCAACATACTTGCTTTCTCTGGCGGCCAGAATCGAGTATGAAATCAACGGCTTACCTTCCAGCTCTATTATATTTTTCCCTTTTATTCCCTTGCTTCCGCCACGCGCAGGAATCAGTGCTAGGACTTTTTTATTTGCAATCATATCTTTCTCCAATATTATAATGTTGAACTGATATCTATAAATCTTTTCTGAATCTCAAATTGCCACAATTCCTCCTCTTTGATAATCTGCAGAAATTTTTCAGTGCTGTTTCCTTCCCCATAAAAATGATTTGTTTTTCTGTATTGTTTATAGCGTAGAATTGCATTCTCTATTTCATCTTCTTCCTCTTCCACATGCTGAATGTTGCTTTCCTGGCTACTATATCTCCCCGTTTGACGGCTTCCGACATCAATTGCAGGTATTCCATAAATACTGGTTTCCCTGATTCCTGCACTGGAATTCCCAATCATAAATTCTGCATTCTTCAATAATGTTAAAAAATATTCAAATCGAAGCGATGGAAATATAGCGAATGCAGAATTGCTTTTCAACCGGTTATATTCATCTAAAATAAGTTCTGAGCCCAAATCATTATTCGGATATACTACAATATAATTTTTTCCAGAGCTAAGCAGTGCAGAAACTACTTTTCTTATCTTCTCAGCTAGCATTGAATATTCCGTCGTAACCGGATGATACATAAAAATACCATATTTATCAAAATGTATGTTATATCTCTTTTTTGCTTCTTCAAGAGAGGGAAGCCCATTGGAAAGCATAATATCTATGTCTGGCGAACCAATCACATAAATTCTTTTTTCTTCTTCACCCAATTGAATCAGCCTCTTTTTTGCCTCTTCATTACATACTAGGTGAATGTGAGCAAATTTAGATATTGCATGCCGAATCGACTCGTCTATAGTCCCTGATACTTCTCCTCCCTCAATATGAGCGACCTTGATATTGTTTAGTGCTCCTACCACTGCTCCGGCCAGAGCATCAATACGATCCCCATGCACCACTATCATATCTGGGGAGATTCTTTTTATATACCCAGTCAAATCGCAGATTATATTCCCCAAATCATAACTCATAATTCCTCTGTTGGCCTGTGCGAAATCAATATACACATTCTTATATTTGTCCTTTAAAACCTCCTTATAAGTATTTCCCAATTTTTCAATCAGGTGCATTCCCGACACAAAGATAAAAACCTCATAATCATTTTCACTTTCCAACGCCTTGATCAATGGCTTAACTTTTCCATAATCCGCTCTTGTGCCCGTTATAAATAAAATTTTTCTCATGGTATCAGTCCTCTATCATTTTCCTCTTCAGCTGTGTATCATTCGAAATATCACATACTGCCCTTTTCCCCAGCAAAGCTTTGAAATCCTGGGCTAAAATCTCCCCTGTACCAGGACGTTTAACCCAAATATTTTCTTTTGTAAATGAATCACCTGCTTTAATATCCCTAATCGTAACCACGGTAGCGAAAGCAAAATCAATTGTCACTTGTTCTTCCTTCGCCGCCTCCTTTTTTCCGCCAAGCATCTGCGGGATTTCCTTGGCTGCGCTTAACAATTCTCTCAGCTCTTTCTCATCCATGGAGCAGACTAAATCCGGACCAGTTCTCTGCTTATGATCAGTAAAATGTCTCTCTACTAATTTCGCCCCCAGTGATATTGCTGCGATACACGCATTATTGCTCAATGTGTGATCCGAAAGTCCTATTGGAACTTCCTCAAAAGCATTCATCATCTCCTGCATTGCACCTAAACGTACAAGTGAAGGTACTGTTGGATAAAGATTGGTTGTATGCATCAACGCATACGGAACTTTCTTACTTTCTAGGATATTGACAGCTGTTTCAATATTTCGAATATTGTTCATCCCTGTTGATACAATCATTGGCTTTCCGAATTCTGCAATATGCTCAATCAGAGGATAATTATTTAATTCGCCCGAACCTATTTTATAAGCAGCCACTCCAAACTTCTCTAATCTATCCGCTGCTGCTCTGGAAAAAGGCGTACTTAAAAATACCATTCCTTTTGATTCTGTGTATCTTTTGAGCTCCAGTTCTTCTTCCTCGTTCAGTGCACAACGTTCCATAATTTCATAGATCGACACCTCAGCGTTCCCAGGAATCACTTTTTTAGCAGCTGCACTCATTTCATCCTCGACGATATGAGTCTGATGCTTAATCAGTCTTGCACCAGCCCTGTGCGCAGCATCTACCATCTCTTTTGCAACGTCCAAACTTCCTTCGTGATTAATTCCTATTTCCGGAATCACAAGCGGCAATTCTCCGCCGACCTCAATATCGCCAATATAAAAACTTTTCATCAGAAATTCCCCCTTATCACTTACTAATATTTCAGATATTCCTCACTCTTCGGCGGAAAATCATTCGTATCCAGCCTTGGAATCCGGAACATATCATCCGTCCCCGGCACATAAGCCCTCACCTCGGTTGCCAATCCCGCAGAAGCGCCCATTTTCTTAATCTGTGCAATGACCGGATCGCTGCAGGAGCCGTACGGATAACAGCAGACCCATTGATTTGCATCAATCACACCGTCAAATACGTCCAATGCCGCCTCAATATCCTTTTTCAGCGCATCCCCTTCCAGACGGTTCATCCAGTAATGGTCATAGCCGTGTATGCCGAAATCCATCCCCTGCTGTTTCATCAGCCTGACCTGATCCAGATTCATATACAGCTCGTCCGCAAAGGCAGCTTCCGGCAGATCGATAAACACCCGAAACAGCTCCTCCGTAATCCTGTTTCGAAGCCGCTCCGGAAGTTCCGCCTGAAGCAGCCTCTTGATAAAAATGACATCCCCGCTGTCAAAACGGTTTGCTTTTGCAAGCTTTTCATACAGTTCCGCATTGGGCGGAATATCAAACTCGGCGCCCCGATAATGATCCAGCTGTTTGAACGCCATTGCTTTGATTTTCTCCACAGGTGCGCTCGCCAGAATAAAATGAATTTTGTTTACATCCAGAACCTTTTTCTCACGGATAATCCTGCCCGGCATGGAGAAAAACCCCGGAATGTTTTCCGCCTTCAGAAGCGGAAATACATTGGTATAATGATCAATGTAACCGTCGTCAAAAGTAAGCAGAACGCTGTCCTGTTTCAGTTCATCCGCCGAGCCGAGCTCCAGCACTTCCTCCGTTTTCAGGAATGTGAAATGCTCCTTCAGAAACGCAAGCTGCTGCCGGAACAGTTCCAGATCAAGGCCACGAATTTCCGGGTAACGGCTTGATTTCAGACTGCGGATATAGTGGTACATAATTACATAAAGCTTTGCCATATTTCTTATTCCTTTGCAACAAATTTATTATTGCGCCCTTTTTTTCAAGCGCTTGGTATGTATCCGCTTTTCAACCTGTAAATTGATAAAATAGAAAATACAGCCTGTCAAAATGCATACAATACAGTCAATGATACAGACGTATCGAGCACGGATACGGTTTCTGAATGAAAGATTAATACAGTACCACAGTTGCTGTGCTAAAAAAATGTGAAAGGTTGCTTTGCCGATATATTCAATAGCGGTCAATGCCCTGCGAGGTATCCTATGGCTGCACAATTTCTCCAACTTATCTTCTTTATTTATAACCCAGAAGACAATCCCAGCCGAAAATGCCATTCCCATAAACGAAGTAGGCTTCCAAGAAGATATAAACTGCGTTTTATAATCGCCGTAACTATGATATAGTAAAAAAATACCCCCCCCCCGAGAAAATTAGGGCCGGAATTACTGTTTTCTTTAACTCATCAGCATAATGATAAATTAAAATTCCCAGCAGTAAGCCTGTCAGAAGCCTGATACAGCATAACCGATTAAAGGAGCTTCGTATTACTCCCTGAAAAACTGCATACTCATATAAAATATTTATACTCAATACAAATATACTTCCAAGTAAAGGACTCCTTTTTACCAGATAGTATATCACCGGAAAAACAATTAAGAATTGAATCAGTATCCATGTATAATATCCTCCCGGACCTGGTCCTCCTTTTAAATATGTGAAAAGAACATTCAGGTTCAATTTACCTGTCTTCGTTATCAGCATATAGAACAGGAAGCATAAAAACATAAAAGAATAAGGCAAAATGATCCTTGAAAATTTCTTTATAAACACATCCTTTCTATACCAGTCCAGTTCATTCTCCTGTTTCTTCATAGATACTGAATAGTGAAATCCTGTAACAATCACAAAAACAGATACTGCCTGAAGAATCCAGAAATTAAAACCGAATACACGGAAAATTTCCTGATCATGAACATTGGCATTTGTCTGTAGGCTGTGTTGGAATACTACAAAGAAGATGGAAACTGCCTTTAGAATATTCGTTGTTCTATATCTTTTTTCCATATTTTGCACTCCCTTCCCTCGTACCCGCCTCACAGCGGCATATTCCCATGCCTTTTCTCGGTCCCCGGCACCTGCTTGTTCTTCAGCATATCCAGCGCCGAAATCAGTCTCTTCCGCGTTTCCTCCGGAAAAATCACTTCTGTAATATATCCCCTGGCAGCCGCTATATACGGATTCATAAACTTCTCCGAATATTCCTTCTGTCTCCTTTTCCTCTCCTCTTTTGGCTGCTCGGAAGCTTCGATTTTTTTCTTGAAAATAATATTGGCCGCGCCCTCCGCCCCCATCACGGCAATCTCTGCGATCGGCCAGGCGTACACGATATCCGCTCCCATATCTTTACTGTTCATTGCAATATATGCGCCGCCGTAAGCCTTGCGCATAATCAGGGATATTTTCGGAACTGCTGCTTCTGAATAAGCATACAGAATTTTTGCTCCGTGGCGGATAATCCCCTGATGCTCCTGAACTTTGCCCGGGAAAAAAGCCGGCACATCAATCAGCGTAATCAGCGGAATCTGAAAACAGTCGCAGGTTCGAATGAAGCGGGCAATTTTATCCGAAGCATCGCAATCCAGCGCACCAGCCAACCGGGTCGGCTGGTTGGCGATCACTCCCACTGCCCTTCCATCTAGGCGTACAAAACAGACAACTGCGTTTTTTGCAAAATTTTCCTGAACCTCCATGCAGGAGTTCTCATCCGCAATTCGTTTTATCACCTCGTGTACGTCGTAAACCTTTCTTGAATTTGAAGGCACCACGGATGAAAGTTCTCCGCACCGATCCTGCTGTTCTGCTCCCTTTCTCCGCAGCAGCGCAGAGTTCCTGACTTTTTCCGACAGCTTTGGCGGTTTATTTCCGCAGTTATCCGGCAGAAACGAGAGTAGCCGTTTTGTTTCGTCCATGCACTGCATCTCGCTGTCACAGACAAAATGCGCGACTCCGCTCTGTGTTTCGTGTACCTGCGCGCCACCCAGTTCATCCATGGTAGCCTCTTCGTTCAGCACCGCTTTCACCACCTGGGGTCCAGTAAGAAACATTTTCCCGTTCCCGCGCACCATAAAAATAAAATCGCACAGTGCCGGGCCGTAGCAGGCACCTCCGGAACAGGAGCCCATTATCAGTGCAATCTGCGGAATCACGCCGGAAGCGCGCGTATTGCGAAGAAATATACCGCTGTAGCCGCTCAGAGAACAGATTCCCTCCTCTATTCTCGCTCCGCCGCTGTCGTTGATCATCAGAATCGGGCACCGGTTCTCATAAGCCATATCCTGTATATGACATATTTTTGCCGCATGATATTCCCCCAGCGTTCCCCCGATTACGGTAAAATCCTCCGAGGCTGCAAACACCGTTCGTCCGTTGATTTTTCCGTAGCCCACAACAACTCCGTCCCCCGGGGCACGCTTCCTGTCCATCTCAAAATCATCAATACGCGATTCGACAAAAGCGTCGATCTCCACAAAGCTCCCTTCATCAAACAGGTAATCCAGCCGTTCTCTGGCAGTCATTTTACCCTTTCCGTGTTGCTTTTCAATCTTCTCCTGTCCGCCGCCGAGAACCGCGCGCTCACGCTTTTCCGATAATCTTTCGTTGGCTTCCTTCCAGTTCATTTCAGCAATCCTCGTATGTTTTTTACTTCATGTAGCTGATTGCATCTGCCACAGTTTGAAAGGATTTGATCTCTTTTGCCGAAATCGAAACTCCGAACTCTTCGTCAAGCAGTGCAATGTAGGAAATTGCCGCAACCGAATCCCATTCATCCACATCAACCAGCAGAGTTTCTTCTGTCAGGCTGCCCTCTCCCAATTCCATTATTTCTTCCAGCTTTGCAATCTTTTCTCTGATCTCCATATTCTCTTTCCTCCTGTTTATTCCTATATTTCAAATACTCCACTGACGGATCGGAGCTCTGTTACCGTGCCCCGGATAAACAATGGTATCTCCGCCCAACCTTCTAAAAAACGGCATTGCACATTCTTCGTACCGCTTTCTGCTTCCTCCCGGATATCTTGTAATCACCTCAAAACCGTTTACGAGACTATCACCAGAAAACAGATGTTTTTTATCAATCAGAATACAGCTGCTCCCCGGGGAATGCCCCGGCGTTGAAATCAGCTCCACCGAATGACCGCACCACTGCAGCAGTTTATAATTCTCAAACGTCTCATCTGCGGCACAGACAAACGGCGCAGCGCACATTTTTGCATATTCTTCGCGGTTATGCGAAGGATTCATCAGATAAAAAATCTCGTACCTTGCCGACAGGTTTTTTCTTGTATCCTGAATTCCGACGGCGCATTCCCCGGAACACAATGTCTTTGCTCCAAATAGGTTGCGGAAAAAATCCACTCCTGTAATATGATCAAAATGTTCATGTGTCAGGAGAATAACGGCCTTCTCAATCTTATGCTCCTCCATAAGATCCACAGCCGCCTGATTTACCGAAGGATCAATCACCAGCGCTTCCCTTTCCTCCAGTACGACATACATCCTTTCGTCCAGAGGCGGCAGCGGAAAGTCATAAATTTGCACGGCAATCCCTCCTGTTTTGGAAGCGCTGATGCCCGCTTCCCTATACAAATGCACCGGATTTGTAGATTTGCGGCACATCGTCTTCTGAAATTTCCTGAAAATCTGTTACAAGCGCGGAGCAGCGGCGGTATTCGGCCGATCCTGATCCGCATCTCCGCGGAACAGCCGTACATTTTCCATATACGGAGCCGTATAGTAAATATCCACATTCCGCTGTTCAAACGGCTCAAAATAATTCGGAATAATGTTGCTATCATCATCTTTTAGCCGCACAAAGCCCGCTTGCTTCATCAGTTCGTCCTCAAGCCCGGTACAATATATATCCGCATATTCCGCGCCGAACTGCTCCATCCGCTCATCCACGGCCGCTCCGATCCCTAGTAAATCGGAATTATCCCCGATAAAATCAACGATCTTGATTGCCCGGCTGCCTTCTGCTTCGACAACCCTCATCACAAGCACGGAACGAACGGGGCGGTTCGGCTGCTCGATCCCGTAAACATGATACCTGTAGATCGGATGATCAAAATAACGTTTCTTCAGATAAATCAGATCTTTATACGGCGTCATCTCCTTCAGATATTCCTCCGGTAGGATTTTTTCCAATGCATCCGCCCCCGTCACCTCCGTCAGTTTCACATTTTTCTCCGCTGCCGGCAGAATCTCGGCATGGTGGATCACAGCAATCCGATAATCACTTTTTTTTCTGAGCCGATAAAAATGATCCATTTTTCCGGTAACATGCTTATAAAACTTTTTGGTAATCTTCAGCGTTGTCTCCGGGTTTGACCCGACCCCGAAATGAAATCTCTGATTTTTGAAGGATGCCATATACTGATCAATCTCGATTCCCAGCATGATATTTTCCGTCTTCAAACAGCGCCACATCATCCCTGTACTGTCAGGCCTGTCGGAAGAATTGTAAAATGTCACACCCTCCATTCCATAGATTTTTCCGGAGGAATCCGCCGCTATAATAACATTCACATCATTTCCGTCACACAGCATATATTCAAAGAATCCCGGTTCTATCACAAATATGTGATTCGGATTCCACTGCTCGCGGATAAACCTGATAATTGCCGGCACATCACTTTTTGACGCCCGGCGAACAGTGATTGCATCACTCATTCTCCTGCTCCTCTGCCTCTCTGCCCTTCCCGAAAACAGTTTCATATGCTTCCTCAAAGTAATCATCGGAATAGATCATCGGAAGTACATCCTTTGCATCAATCTCCAGGGAAAGCACACCCCAGGACAAACCTACTCCAAACGCAATGCACAGCAGTTTCAGCTGTCCGTCAGGCTTCTGCCGCCCACACAGATCCACCACCGTTACCGGAATGGAAACCCCATTAGTATTTCCGTACCGGTCGATCGACATCGGGTACTGCTCCGGTTTCAGTTTCATTTTGTGCGCAATATGATCCACCATAAACTTATTGGATTGATGAAACATTACATAATTATAATCCTCTGTTGTTTTCCCGAAGGCTTTGGAAAACTCTTTCCACGCGGCCGGAGCTTTTGTAATCGCAAAGCGGAAGGTTTCAAAACCATCCATGTGCGGTTCCAGTGATTCCCAGTCCGGATTCTCCTTATCCAGTGGATGCCTGGCTTGTCCGCCCGGAATTCCCATAATGTGAAACCCGTTCCCGTCCGATTTCAGAAGTGTTTCAATTTGTCCTTTGCCCTTTTCGATTATGCAGGCTGCACCCGCATCTCCGAACATCATTGCGTTGCTGTGATCCGAAGTATTTTTATCTGCTCTGGAAACCTCTCCCACCAGGATCAGCCCCGTTTTCACAAGCCCCGCATGTATCAGCGATGCCATTACGCTCACTCCATATATAAAACCGGTACAGCCGAGATTGATATCAAACGCAAAACATTCGTTTCTCAGATTCAGTCTCTTATGGAGTACATAGGCTGTCGATGGCTGTTTATAATCCGGTATCTGGCACATATAAATCACAGCGTCAATGCTTGAAGCTTCCAGCTGCTTTTTTTCCATCAGTTGCTTTGCTGCAACATAGCAAAGGTCGGAGCCCGTCTGCTTTTCCACAGATACATAGCGCTCTTTTACCCCAACCATATCAATGAACTTCCTTACATCCTCCGCACCGAATATGTTTTCGTAGGATTTTGTTTCAACCTTTCCAGTCGGAACCGCACACGCCAGCCCGCCGATACGGATTCCCTCTATGATAGATGCTGCCATGGTCTTCCCCCCTTTCTGAAATTATGCCTATATTCTTCCACCGTCCGCATAAATCGCTCTTCCGGTCATCATGGAGGATGCGCTGCTCAGCAGAAACCCGCACAGGCCCGCAATTGCCTCCGGTTCAATTACGCCCAGAAGCTGTTTCTCCGACACAGAAGCGATAAAGTCCCCGTCCGGCACAAACTGGCCGCCCGCTCTTGCCATCGGTGTATCCACCACACCGGGCATAATCGTGTTTATCCTAATTTTTTTTGGTGCAAGCTCGATCGCCAGAGCTTGCACTGCTGCATTCAGCGCCGCTTTCGACATGCTGTATAACGTCTGGCATTTTTCCGGCTGCACCGCAGCAATGGAGGAAATGGCAACAATATTACTGTTTTCGTTATGATATTTTTTATTAGAAAAATGTCTTACTAATTCAAGAAAAGAATAGACATTAATTCTCATTACCTCTTCAATTGTCCGACGCTTTAAGAGCTTGATTGGAATAATCGGGCCTGTTCCAGCGCAGTGTACCAAACCGTCCAGCTTCCGTCCATCGGATACCGCTTCTTTTAAAACAAATTCCAGATCCTGCTCTTCTGCCAGATCGGCGGATATGGTCAGATGATCTTCCCCTGGCAGCATTTCCTTTGTCTCCTGAAGCCTTTCTTTGTTTCTTCCCAGAAGGATAAGGCTACAACCTTCCCCCGCAAGATATTTTGCTGTCTCCCTGCCGATTCCGGAGGAAGCACCTGTAATCATCATTTTCCTGTCAATCTCTTGTATATGCAACGATAATCCCCCTTTCGTTAATATCCCAAACTGCGCAAAAAAGCTTCCTCTACCATATTTTCAAACTCAATTTTGCTCTTAGGAACCATTACTTTTGTAGGGTCGCTATAAATACTTTTGCAGTATACAACTGCATTTTCCCTATCATGTACATCCCCATAATGCAAGTAATCATCATATATTTTATGTGTAAATATTAAAAACGGCTCCTGACCCCAATTCTGTTTTGTGTACTCCATCAGAGTGCTTCCGCTGGAAATCAATATTTTATTATTAAAATCTACCTTTGTATAAAGAGATTCAAAATAGTAATCATTTCGATCCACATACAAGGCTTTATGTGTATTACAATATTCCAGTGCAAAGTTTTTCTTATGCGTTGTCACAGAATTATGCACCTTTACAATAATATATTTCTCAGGCACTTTTTTTATCATTCTGTCAATAAGCCCCAACTGTTCGTTTTCTGCTACGTATGTTGCCAAAAATATAATCTTTCTTCTGTTATATTGAATTGACAGGTTCGCTAAATCCACACTGTATTTTTTTTCATGCTCAAACACATTATTTTCAGCAATATCTCGAACAACTTTATAAACCTCCTGATTTTTCAAATCAATGCAGGGCAGCCCTAATGGTACTGCTTCTTTATCCGGCACTTTCCTTCCGTATAATTCTACAGATGATACGTAAATCTCTTTTCCTAAATGTTTCCTGCTCTGGTTTACATACTTCCGTTCTGCCAGCTTCCGCACCAGTTGTGTTACCCGTTTTTTTCCAATCATGTCAGGCCTTAACAGATACAGCTCCCTTCTCGATTTCGCATATACGACATCCCCCTCTTCAACAAAGAGAATTTTCAAGTCGGTATTATTCTGCGCAAAATAATAGGCAATAAAAAATGCATCATTCCATCCGCCGCCAATGATGAGCCTGTCACACTTTTCATTACTGAAACATTCTTTTAAATAGCCTTCATAGAATTTGTACAACACCTTCATTTTGCTGAACGTTCGTACCCCTTTGATTTTCCCATGCGGAATTTTCTTCGTATTAATAACGGGCATATCAATAAACAGCACTTCGTCAAATACATTTGAACCACGTATTCCGTTTAAAAAAGCTCTGGAAATAATCGGAGAAACCCGAATAATCAAATATGCCTTTTCATCATGATAATAGTTTATCTTTGCATTCAGACACTGGATAATGTTCAGCTGTGTAAAAGCATAAAAAACAACCATCTCTCTCCCTCTCTTCCTACATTCCGCCGTCTATTCGGATTACCTGCCCTGTTATATAGGACGCTTCCTCCGACGCCAGAAATGCAATCAGATTAGCGACTTCCTCCGACTTCCCTGCTCTCTTCAAATAAGTGGCCTGTATCATATCATGCTGAGCTTCTTCGGACATTGCCTTCTTCATCGGCGTTTCGATTAATCCTGGAGCCACGGCATTTACACGAATTCCATAACCAGCCAGCTCCCGGGCAAGTATTTTTGTCAGACACGCCACCGCTGCCTTTGAAGTACCATAAGCAGTGTAGCTTTCTCCCCCATCGAGTCCTACCACGCTTGACACATTCACAATACTTCCATATCCGGCTCGTATCATCGCCCGTGAAATCATCTGCAAAATCGGAATCTGTGCAAAAAAATTAATCTCATATACTCTTCTCAGCTCGCCCATAGATGTCATGGGAAACAGTGAGCCATAAGGTATTGCAGCAGCAGCCACAAATATATCTATATTTTTCTTCTCGGCGATAATTCCTCTCAATGACGATTTAAGCTCTTCTTCATTTTCTAAATCAAAATAAACCGGTTTAATCCACACTCCGTATCTTTCTGCAGTAGTTTTCATATCCTCTTCAAATTCGCAATTCTTTCGATGAGCACAGGCCCATATATTTATTCCTCTTTCAGCGAATTTCTCCACGGTTGCCCGCCCGATCCCTGTTCTGCTTCCGGTTATAATCGCATTCATCCAAAGTCTCCCGTTTTAGTAAAATCAATTTTAACAGCTCCTGCAAATTTTCTTCGCTGTTCAAAGCATAAGCCTTTCCGGCATCATAATTTTCGATAAAATGCTGCGCATACTCCTTTAATGTCTTTTTCCGCTTATTTATAATTAAAATAATATATGGTGACTTCCCATATACCCATTTAATGTACAACGCACTTGAGGAATTTCCCGTAATAACAACCTTATCGTCAATCTGTATATTCATCAGAATTCTTTCAATTGGCTCGGCCCGACAGTCAACATGAACTTTCGGGTGGTTTCGTCTGTCTAATACAGTATTTTGATATTGCATGATCGGATGTGCCTTCACTACAACTTTCGCATCCTCTTTTACTGAAAAAATCATATCAAGCACTCGCTCCACATCCTGCAGAGGCTGACTGTCTTTTCTTTTTGGTGCTTCTGCGATATAAATTATATCGCTCTGTACGTACTCAATCTCCCCATCACTAAAATGCTTCAAATCTTGATCAACGATTTCAATCCGGTTATTTTCCAGCGGTATCTGCCTCTTTTCCAGATAATCCACATTGCTCAATTCCGGCTTGTAGAGATAAATTCCATCCACATACTTCCGATATGTGAAGGAAGTCATCCCATAATATAAGACGGTACGAAGCCTTGCTTTAACACTCCGATTCGGTACTGCCTGAAAAAGCCAGTTCGGCGGCCCGTTATATGCAGAAAGCCCTTCCTCATAAAGCGTAATTCTGATGTCCGTCTGACACTTTCTCAAATACCGGATAACAAGCAGGCTCTCGCTCCAAAACGCGCTTGTCAGAAAATGTGTATATTCCTTCTTTCCGATCAGGCGGTCGAGCTGCCGGCTGAAATAATCACGATATTTTCGGCCTAAAAAGACAGCCTCCAGTTTTTCCGAAAATCTTTTACGGCACCGTTCCAGATAAAATTCCGGCATTTCCAATATATATATATGATCAAAGATATCCGACATTTTGACTGCGGCAATCAAATCATCCGAAACTCTGCTCAGTTTGTAAATCAGTAAATCAACCTTTTGATCCGGATAAATCCCGGTCCTTATACGAACCAGATTATCAATCTGCGTATCTGTCCAGGCATAGCATAATATCATCCTCCATCCTACTTTCGCTCCAAAATGCTTTTCACAATTCCGTCTGCATCAAGCCCGTTCTGCTCCAGCAGATATTCATAGCTTCCTAGCTTTGCGTAACTGTCTTTAAATCCAAGCCGGACAAGCTTCACTGCAGTCCCCAGCTCTGCAAGCGACTCCGCTACGGCTCCTCCCAATCCCCCAATCACAGAATGCTCCTCCAGCGTATAAATAACAGAGTGATTTTTTGTCAGCTTCTCAACCAGCTCTGTATCCAGCGGCTTGATCGTATGCATGTTTACCACGGTCGGATGGAATCCCTGCTCCTTCAGTAGCTGACAGGCTTTTAATGCTTCGCCCACCAGGGTTCCCGAAGCGATAACCGCAATATCTTTCCCCTCGTTCAGAACGATCCCTTTCCCGATTTCGAACCGGTAATCTTCTTTATACACGCTCGGACAATTCAAACTACCGGTCAGACGAACATAAACTGGTTGCTTTGTTCTGCTGACCGCTTCCATCACCTTTATGGTCTCCAGCGCGTCTGCCGGAGCAATTACCTGCATATTCGGAATCACTCTCATCAGAGCAATATCTTCTATAGAATGATGGCAGTTTCCGGAAGTCCCCATGGATACTCCCGCCGCTGAACCGACAAGTTTCACATTGAAGCGCATCACTCCGAGATTATTGCGTATCTGTTCAAAGCTGCGCATGGTAAGAAAAGTTGCGTAGGTTGTAGCAAAAACGCAATTTCCCTCCTTTGCCAGCCCAGCTGCTATCCCGATCATATTCTGCTCCGCAATCCCCACATCGATAAAGCGATCCGGATAGGTTTCCCGGAAACGTTCCAGCCCCGACAGAAGGCTCAAATCTGCCGTGAGCACCATTACATTTTCCTGCGAGCCGGCAATCTCAGGAAGCGCCATAGTGAAAGCGGTCCCTCTCTGCCCGAGCATGGACCATGTTCTTATATTTCTGGGCGTAATTTCAATCATTGCTGCTCACCTCTTATTTCCTGCAGGGCCTGCTCATACTGCTTTTGCGAAAGAGCTGCATGATGCCATTCTCTTACATTTTCCATAAAAGAAACTCCCTTCCCCTTTACGGTTTCCGCAATAACAACCTGCGGGCAGTTCTCCGAATTCTGCTGAAAGACTTTGAGGAGCGCTCCCACATCATGTCCATCCATCACGTCTGTTTTGCAGCGAAATGCCTCAAATTTCTGCCGCAGACAGTCTGTATTCATAATTATTTCTGTAGGACCGTCATACTGCAGCCCGTTTTTATCCACTATAATTATCAAATTGTCCAGTTTAAAATGCGCCGCCGACATAACTGCTTCCCAGTTGGAGCCTTCATCCAGTTCGCCGTCCCCCAGCAGAATAAAAACTCTATTTGTACGTTTTTTTCGTTTCGCATCCAGAGCCATGCCGACCCCGACCGAAAGCGCCATTCCCAGGCTTCCGCCTGTGTATTCCATTCCGTGCTCCAGATTCAGCACCGGATGCCCGCCAAACAGGGTATCGTTATCCTGAAAGGTATCCAATTCCTGATCCGATATATATCCTATTTCATGAAGTGCGGTATACTGTGCTAATACACTGTGCGCTTTGCTGGAAATAAAACGATCCCTTCCGGCATCCTCTGGTGTATCCGAATCCAGGTTCATCACATTTCCATAAAGAACTGCCATAATCTCCATACAGGAAAATGCCGGGCCTAAATGGGCCCCCTTCTTTCCTGATTTCCACGCCATATCCAGAGCGGTCAGACGCATTCTTTTTGCCATTTCTTTTATTTCCGTTTCAGATAATTGATATCGCATAACCCTCACCTGACCTCCACAATCCTCGACAGCATCCCGATCACATCATACCCGTCCCAGACCGCGTCGATATCCAGCGCCTTCCCGACCGGCACGATCCGGTCGATGCCGCGCACCTGCTCCCGCAGCACAAAATCCCGCAGTTCCTCCGGGTCGATTCCGAAGTACGTCGCTGTCTGAAACTTTTCTGTAAGCACCGGGAGCAGCTCCCGGTAATCCTTCAGGTTGTATTCGTAAAAATATCCGCAGGTTCCGCGCAGCCCGGTGATGTCCCCGGGCAGCGCCTTTAATTCCGCGCGGTACGCCAGATTTTCGATGCGGCTGCCCCGTGCAAGCTGCGGCAGATCTGCCGCGTCCTGACACAGCTTTGTGTATTTATCCACGCAGGAGGCCGCCTGCAGTCCGTACTTGGGTTTTGCATAAGCAAATACCGCCTGCCAGAAGCGCTCTTTTGCCGCTTCGGAAGCATTTCGCCAGAAAATAATCTGCGGCGACGAGCAGGCGTTCTGATCCATCAGGTAAGTGTCGTTGTAAAACGCCTCCGCCAGCTTTTTCAGCTTCCCTTCCTCCGCCGCCTCGACGGACGCTCCGTCCAGCACGCAGAAGGAATAGCGATCCGCAAATACAAGGTCAATGCAGCGCGGTTTCACCGCACAGCCGCGTATGGCTGCTACCGTGGCGTCCCCGCCCCAGATCACCCGGGCGTCCGCCGTCCGGCTAAGCTGCTCCGTAACCGCGTTGTCGGCGGCGTACCGCACCATTGCCGTGCGCTCCCGGATCGCCGGATACTCCTCCAGCACCTTGTTTATCCCGCGGCAGACAAGCGCGACCTGCGGGAAATCCCGGGAAGGAATCCGCACAAGATTTGCGTTTCCTGCCAGAAGGGAAAACAGGAAGGAAAACGCAAAATTAATCGGCACATTGGACGGCGCAATGTGGAATACCAGTCCCCGCCCGAGGCGCTTCTCCCCTCTTGCCTCCCATTTATTCCGGCGGTCCAGCAGATTCGCCTTCCGGCACCAGAACGCAAAGGACATAACATCCGGATAGTTTCTCGCCTCCGCATTTCCCATCAGAGCGGCGGACAGGGCAGCCGCGAAACCGCAGGCCTCCTCTGAAAAAGGCACAAGCGGGCGGTTTGAAATATTTTCGTTTCCGACGCAGTAATTAATGTCGTTCATAGGTATCGCTGCACCCCCTTATCTCCGCTCCCCGGATTCTCCCGTGGATTTTAAAATATTTTCCCTTCCGGCCGCACGGGCAGTCATCCTCCCCGAGAATTTCGCCCTCGTCCTCGGTCAGCAGGACATGCCCCGGATAGCTGGTCGGAAGAAGGGAAATCAGCTCAATCAGTCCCCGCTCTCCCGCTCCGGACGTCGAAAAATCCGCCGGCCTGCGGATTATGACATCCGAGTAATTGGAGCAGTGCATATGCCCGTGTTCGCATTCGACGAATACCGAGCCGAGCTGTTCCGCCATGCCGTAATAATTGTAAACCGCGACGTTCCCGAGTACCTCGCGGACGGCTTCGTTGTACCTGCGGCTGTCCACAGCCTGATCCTTCAGCTTTTTCCAGCCGCCGATATGAAACAGTCTGCCCTCCCCGATGGAAAGGCTGACGCCTGCCTCCCGCAGCGCGCAGACGACATACTGCCAGATCATGTAGGTATAGCCGAACAGCAGAATGCTCTCGCCTTCATGCTTCTGAAGAAATTCCCGGACAGCCGGAAGATCAAGCTCCATATTCTCGTTCAGCGCGTAGGCCGTATCCCGCCCGAAGGTAGAAAAACCTACAATCCCCGCCCCCCGCGCCGAGAACATGCTGCGGTCGCGCAGCGCAAGCCTGGTATCCAGAATCAGCAGCGGCAGGCGTTTTCTGCCGATGTAGGAGGAAATAATCTCCGTGAGAACCCGGGTCTGGTTTTTCACGTTGACCTTATCCAGAAATATTCTGGAGACCTTCTGCCCCGACGTACCGGATGAGGTCATGGTTTTCACAATCTCCCCGCGCGGCACGCTAAGCAGCTCATATTCCTTGAACAGACGCACCGGAAGCATCGGCTGTTCCTCCGGTTCATAATCGGCCTGCGCGTCAAAGCCCAGCGCATCCAGGATTTTGCGGTACTCCGGGCAGGCAGCGTAATGCCGTCTGGTCAGCCTGCTTAAGGCTTCCCGATACAACGCCCGCTTTTCCTCTTTTTCCAGGCTGTAGGGCGGCGCCTGCAATAATCTGTCCAGTATTTCTTCCATTGTCTTCCTCCCTCTCCGCCGCTGCCGGCCTGCTGTTGCTGATCTTTCTGTTCTGCGCCCGTTCCCCGGTTTCCTGCATTTTTCCTGTTTTCTGCCGCTCTGCTCCGATGCATCCGCATCCGTTTTCTGCCCGCAGAGCTTATTTCTATAAGCAGTTCTTTTTTACATATATATCCCGCGGATTGGAAAAGCTTCCTCCAAAATATGCATACAAATTCATCACCGCAGGGTTTCCGGAGGAAATATAGCCCGTGATTTTCTGCAGCCCCTTTTCCTGTCCTGCCTGCATCGCAGCCGCATAAATCGACACGGCTGCGCCCGACGCCCGGTAGCGCTCATCGACGGCCGCCAGATGAATGGCGGCGCTGCCCTCCTTAGGATTTTCCTTCAGAGCAAGAAACCCGATCAGCTTTCCCTTATAATTGCAGACGTAAAATTCTGGTATTTCCGCGATCCAGCCGTCAAGGATCGCCGCAGCCAGCTCGTTGTTATACTCCGCCTCCACATGAAACCGCCGGTCTCTGACAAAGCTATTGACGGCCAGCTGCCGTATCTCGTCCCGGCGCGCCCTTTCCGGCTCCGGTCTGATGCGGACTGCTTTCCCGAAATCCATGCGGGGATTTCGAAGGCCGACGGTCACATCCAGCATCCGGTCAACGAACTGATAACCCATCTCCTGCATTTGAAGCATGCTGCCTGCATCCGGCGGGAGACTGACGCGGACATGTGTCGCCCCTGAGGTATCCCATTCCTCCGGCCTGTCCGCTTCAATATTCAACAGCGAAACCGTACCGTACTGCTGTAGTATGCTTTTCATGGTTAAACACCCCTTTCCCGGGCAGACTTCTGTCCATATTTTTTTCCGGCAGGCTGATGGTTCCTGCCTTGGCCGGCTGATATTTCCTGCCCCGGGCAGCTTCCCGGACCGGCTCTCGAACTCTACTCGATTTCCAGTGCCGAATACAGCACCTTTCCGGAATCGTTTCTCGGAATTTCGTCAATCCGGCGGATCACAAAGCCGCCCCGGCTGATCCCGGTATGCTGCGTGAGAAATTCTGCGGCTGCGCCCTCCTTTTCCGGGTCGGTCAGGAATACGACCATGCGGTCATCCCGGCCTGCGCATACATTCTCAATGCCCTCTTTTTTGAGAAGCCCCTCCACCTCATCCAGATTTACCCGGTTTCCGAACAGCTTCAGGAAACGTTTTTTCCGTCCGACCACATAATAAAAGCCGTCCTCGTCCCTCTTTGCCATATCGCCGGTGTGCAGCTCGCCCTGGTTTTCGTCCGGCTTCGCCAGATCCATGCGGCTCTCCGCGTAACCCGGCGTCACGTTGCCGCCGCGGTAGACAAGTTCGCCCACCTCGCCGGCTTTCCGAATTTCTGCTCCGTCCGCGTTGATCAGCGCAAAACGCCCGCCAGGAATGGCAATTCCGATACTTCCGGCCTTCCGCGCCGCATCCTTCCACGGCAGCCAGGACATCCGGGCGGTTGCCTCCGTCTGTCCGTACATAACGATCAGCCGTATGCCCTTTTCCCCGCAGATTGTGTTGAATTCCTCCGCAAGTTCTTTGGAAAGCTTGCCCCCTGCCTGTGTGATATAGCGCAGGCTCGGCAGCTGCATCCGGCCAAACCGCAGCTTTTTCAGGATTTCATAAGTGTAAGGAACCCCGCCGAAGGTAGTTGCCCCCTGGTTCCGGAACAGGGTCCAGAAGGATTTCTCCAGCAATGTTGCATCCGTCAGAATCATCCGCGCTCCCATGCTGAGATGCGTGTTCAGAATGGAAAGCCCGTAGGTATAATTCATCGGAAGAGTCGTGATGGCACGATCCTCCGGCACAATTCCCAGGTATTCAATAATGGCGTCGGTATTGCTCTGAATATTCTTCCATGTCTGACGCACCAGCTTCGGGCTTCCCGTGCTCCCGGAAGTAGTAAGAAGCAGCGCCAGATCCGCCCCCAGCACATAATCCTCGGAAAGTCCTGTTTTTTTGAGCACATAGCCCTGATCCCGGTAAACGGCTTCCCCCGAAAATACTCCGTTTTCAGCCGGCGCCCAGAGATAGGCGGGATGATAGCGATCCATCAGATTTTCGAGCAGCCCCGCGTCGATATCTGCGCTCACCATAACCGGCACAATATTATTTCTCAGGCAGGCGGCATAGCCGATCACCGATTCCGCCGCATTTCTGCAGGCCAGAAAAATCAGGCATCTGCGCCCGATCTCCCGCGCTAGGAGATCCGCGCGCTTTGTTAATTCACCGTAGGTGACAATCTCCTCCTGCGCCGTGACAAGTGCTGTGCTCCCGCCGTATTCCTCCAGCCGCTTAAAAAAGAAATCCTTATGTTCCATCGGCTCCGCCTCCTTTCTTCGCTGAAATCCGGTTTTCCGAATCATTTGATTCTTGCTCCGTATACTCCGTGCCGGATACGATGTGATATGGTATCCGGTTTTACAGGTTCCGGCCCGGCTTCACGTCTTTGCTGCCGTCACCAGCCGTCTCAGATTTCCATCTCATATTTCGCGAGCATCTGTTTTCCGACCTTGTACGAATTCAGATCAATAATATCGTCGGTATCAAACATAATGTCGAAGGCCTCCTCCAGCGCGGCGATCAGCTGCATGTGCCCGACGCTGTCCCATGCCGCAATTCCCTGATATTCCAGCTCCTCGAGCGCGTCCTGTCCGATTCCGAAGGTGGTCGTAAATGCCTCATTGTATTTTTCCAGATTTGTCATAATATTTATCTCCCTCAATCTATATATTCCTGTTTTCTGATTTTCTTAAATTTATTTTCCCGCCCTGCTTTATCGTCTGGTTTACAGCCTGCTTTCCTGCAGCGGGGACGGTTTCCTTTTTGTTTATTTCTGCATCCGGCTTCTGCGCTATTGGAGCCGCCAGGATGCCGCTGTCGGCTTGTCTGATACAGCCTTAATCCCTGCGCTTTTGAAGACGCCAGGCCGCAGCAGCCGCAACGTACAGATGCCAGCCGCTTCTCCGCAGCAGACCGATGCTCTTTTTTTCGTTTGCAGCGTAAGCGGCGGGACATTCCCGCGCAAGCCACCGCTCCGCCAGAACCAGCTCCCTTTTTGCCGCGCGGCACACCGGCAGGCTCAGTGCAATCTGCACCTGGTTCGCCTGCATTTTCGCGATTCCTCTCGCCAGATAGGCGAGACGCGGCGGAGAATCGCCGGCCTTTGCCCTCTTCCGATAAAAATCTGCGAGAGAGCGGAGCACCCGGTGATGCTGCCTGCGGTTTTTCTGCATATTCCTGACGGCTACGCTCTGGCCTGCATCGCCGAGGCGATATCGGTACACCGGCAGATCCAGGAGACAGCAGGTCTGAATCCACGGTATTGGAAACAGAATCAGCTGCATATCCACATAAAAACTATGTTCGCTGAGCCGGACGGAATGCTCCCGTAGAATCGAGGTCCGCACGGTCAGCTCATGCATCCGCACAAACAGCCTGTTCGCCGCAGCCTCAAAGGCAAATACCTTCCCCCGCGGCAGCCCATTGCTTCCTTCTGCCGGAAGCAGCAGCTCCTTTGGGCACACACTGCCCCGACGGCCATCCGGCCGCGCTCCCTGCCGGCCAAAACGGTGCAGGCTCTCTTTCTGTGAGCCGCCCCTGCTTTTCCTTCTCAGGTGCCGAAGACAGCCGCGGCTGCCTTCCATAACGCGGACAAACGGCGTAACGATAATGTCGCTGTCGATGGATTTCAGCTTTTTCAAATAACTTTCATAGGCCTTTGGATCAACGGTATCGTCACTGTCCACGACACGGAAATATTTCCCCCCGGCCGCTGCGATTCCCGTGTTGATGCCCGAGCCGTGCCCTCCGTTTTCCTTATGGATTACCCGGACAATATCCGGATACCGTTCCGCATAGCCGTCCGCTATCGTGCCGGTCCGATCTGTGGAACCGTCATCAATCACAAGCAGCTCCGTCTCTTTGCTGGCTTCGCAGGACAGCAGACTGTCCAGGCACTGTGCCAGAAACGCTTCCGCATTGTATGCCGGTATCGTTATTGTCAAAATCCTGTCCATAAATATCACCTGCCGTTTCCTGGCCGCATTTTCGGACTCCCTGCTGTTTTCCGCCTGTGCGACCTTACTCCCTGCCGCCTCCCGGCCACGCTGCCGGATGTCCTGCTGCGATATCCCGTCTGCCTCAGCAGCTTCGTAAAAACCACCATTCTGAGCCGGTTCGGCAGCGTTGTTACAACCGCCTGAACCCAAAGCGTTTTATAGTAATCCCATCGGCTGATATACCCGGTTTCCAGCATTTTCCTTCTGCCGGCCCGGTATTTTCGGAAATAGTCGGAACCGCCCCGCCGCTCCATCATCTCGTAGCCGGTGCGGACATAGACAAGACAGTCTTCCAGATTTCTGCATTTCGCACCCGACTGGATCATGCGGATCCACAGCAGGCCGTCCTCCATAAACGGCGCATTTTGATAATTTCCTGCCCGGAGAACCGCACTCTTTTTATACATTACCGTAACATGATTGAAGGCGCTTCGCTGCTTCTGATATTTGACAATTTCCTCATGGGTCAGCGGAACACGCCGGACGGACACGGTATTTTTCACGCTGCCGGAAAATTCGATGATGCAGCTTCCGAGAATATCAAGCTCCTCGTCTCTGGAAAATTCTTCCAGCTGCCTTTCAAACCGATCTCTTCGAGCGATATCATCCGTATCCATCCGGGCAATCAGTTCATAACTGCAATGCCGGATACCCTCCGCCAGTGCCGGTCCGAGTCCCTGATTCTGCGGCAGACAGACCGTTTTTATCAGTTCAGGGTACTTTTTCCGGGCGCTTTCGATGATGGCTTCCAGCCTCTCCGTGATCGGCCCGTCTTTCACAATCACTATTTCCGACGGAAGAACCGTCTGTGCAAAGATGCTTTTCATGCACTGCATAAAATACTCCGGCTTTTCCCTGATATACAGCGAAATCAGCACGGAAAACCCGGCGCGCATCAACTCAGCGCCCTCCGTCCCGGCCCCGAACTTCTCCTTCCGCCGTCCGCTGCACCTGATTTTGAGCGCAAAAAAGCACCCGGATACGGATACACCCTCCTCCTGTCAGGACGATTGGCTGTATCCGTATCCGGATGCTCTTTCCGTTGATCAGCTATTTTTGCGTACTTTAACCAGACAGCGTCACACCCTGTCTGCTTGTTTGTCTGCTTATCTGCCTGCAATATTATGCCGTTTCTCATGGCGCTTATCATCCTTTAGCATGAATTTTTATGTTTTTTTAACGATTTTTACGTGCGCTATTATAACATACCATTTCGGGCATTGCAACTGTTTCTTGTTCAGCGCCCGCGTAAAACAATCCAGGAAACAGCAGATAATATAACGATTTTCCGCTTTGCACAGGCTTTTCCGCCCCTGCCCCCAAAATATTTTTCCAATTATTGATACATATTATAAGTCGAAATTCCAGACACTGCAGCAGTGCATCATCCAGTCTCTCCTTTTTTACAACATAAATATACTTTCTGTGTTTTTCCTTTTTCCATATATTAAAAAATTCCGGCCGCCCCTTTGCCAGGAAAACTATTTCGTTTTTCCGCCCGGCATCATACATTATTGCCGGATCGGCGCAGGTTAAGTCATACATCAATTTCCTGATGTTCCTTCGGTATCCTGCCGCAGACTCCGCAGCTTTTTTAAACAGCATCTGTGTAATACGGCATCCGTTTCGTTCCTTCCTGTTATTGAACGTTCTTCTGCCCTGTGCTAAAATGGAAGCAAAATTACAGGAGGTAAGATATGCCCAAAATTATGATTATTGAAGACGATCCTGCCATTCGCGAAGAACTGGCCCTGCTGCTGGCCAACGAGGGCTATCAGACCGCCGCCGTTACCGAATTTGCAGATCTTCCCGGACAGGTCGAGGAGCATTCCCCCGATCTGATCCTTCTGGATCTGGGACTCCCCGGCCGGGACGGCATGGCCGTGTGCGCCGACATCCGAAAAACCAGCCGCATCCCCATTATCTTTGTTACCGGCAGGGATTCTGCCATGGACGAGCTGCGCGCTCTGAGTCTGGGCGGAGATGATTACATCACCAAACCCTACAACATCCCGATCCTTTTGATTCGAATCCGAACCGTTCTCAGGCGATCCGGAAAAGCCGCCGAAGCAGATACGCTGGAGGCGGCAGGGCTGGTTCTTCACCTTACCCGGGGAACCGTATCCGCCGGGGACAAATCCGCGGAGCTGACCCGGAACGAACTGAAGATCCTGGCTGTCCTCATGACTCATGCCGGCCGGATCGTCTCCCGGGAAGATCTGATCGACGCGCTCTGGGACTGCCGCATTTACATTGATGACAATACTCTCAGCGTCAATATGACCCGCCTGCGGGCCAAACTGGAAGAAATCGGCCTGCCGGGCCGGATTAAGACCCGGCGGGGAATGGGGTATCAGCTATGACATTAGGGGAATTTTTATGCGAACGCCGGAACCGGCTTCTTGCCCGGGTGCTCTGCGCCGCGGCTGCCGCGCTTTTTCTCAGGGCAACCGGCACCCAGACCGGGGTACTTGTGATTTTACTGCTGGCTCTGTTTCTGATCTCCGGGACGGTGCTGTCTGCCGATTTTTTTCGCCGGCGGGCCAGGCTCCGGGAGCTTTCAGACATTCTGGACAGGC
This sequence comes from uncultured Lachnospiraceae bacterium, assembly GCA_910587085.1. Classification (GTDB taxonomy): domain Bacteria; phylum Bacillota; class Clostridia; order Lachnospirales; family Lachnospiraceae; genus RGIG4057. Next base: position 28,474 of record CAJUMC010000021.1, read on the forward strand.
TTGATCAAAAATATCTGTTTGCCGAGTGCGTTCCGCCGCCTGAAAATCTGTACGAAAGGCGGATTTTCGAGCTGACCCGCCGGGCAGGGCGGGCCATGACGGGCGCGGTGTCCGACGCCAGAGCCGCCCAGCGGGAATACCGGGAATATGTGGAACAGTGGGTTCACGAAATTAAAACTCCTATCACCGCCGCCCGCCTGGTCTGCCGGGAGCTGGACGGGGAAACACGCCGCAGGCTTACCGGGGAACTTGCCCGGATCGAGGCCCATGTAGAAAGGGCCCTGTTTTATGCCCGGGCGGAAAGTCCGGAAAAGGACTGCATCATCCGCCGGACAGACCTGAATGAAATTGTCTCTCAGGCTTTGGACGCCCACCGCACACTCCTGATTCAGAGCGGCGTCCGGGTGGAAGTTCAGGATCTGGACTGCACGGTCTGCACGGATGAAAAATGGGCTGTTTTCATTTTGGGCCAGCTCCTCCAGAACTCTGCCCGCTACCGCGGGGAGGCGCCTGTTATCACCTTTTCCGCCAGGTCCCTGGGGCGTCAGATCCTGCTTACCGTCTCGGACAACGGCATCGGCATCCCTGCCTGTGAGCTTCCCCGGGTCTTTGACCGGGGCTTTACCGGAAGCAACGGCCGCACCCGGGGAGGTTCTACCGGTATGGGACTGTACCTGTGCAGAAAGCTGGCAGCATTTCTGGAGCTGGATCTGCGCCTGGTCTCGGAGGAGGGAAAGGGAACTGCTGCCATGCTGACCTTCCCGGCTAAGCAAAATCTTTCAAAACTGTAAATCATCCAAAACTGTAAATCTTTCAAAACTGTAAGACAGATCCATAACAGACCGCTACAAACGCCTCCGTTTCCGGTATATGATGATTTCACAGGCAAAGGAGGCAAACAATATGCTGCAGGTTCAGAATATTGAAAAATATTACGGAAACAAGAATAACATCACCAAGGCCCTGGATCGGGTAAGCTTTGACGTGGCTGCCGGGGAATTTCTGGCCATTATGGGGGCTTCCGGCTCCGGCAAAACCACCCTGCTCAACTGCATCTCCACCATAGATACTGTCAGCGCGGGCAGGATTCTGCTGGACGGCATCTGTGTGGAAGATCTCTCGGATGCGGAACTCGCAAAATTCCGCCGGGAAAAGCTGGGCTTTGTGTTCCAGGATTACAATCTGCTCGACACTCTCACCATCGAAGAAAACATCGGCCTGGCCCTCTCCTTAAATCACACTGATCCGAAAACAGTGCAGGAGCAGGTTCGGGAAAAGGCCCGTCAGCTCGGCATTGTCGAGGTACTGGAAAAATTTCCCTACCAGGTATCCGGCGGACAGAAGCAGCGGGCGGCCTGTGCCAGGGCGATGGTGGCCGGGCAGTCCCTGCTTCTGGCCGACGAGCCCACCGGAGCGCTGGATTCCAGATCGTCCAAAAATCTGCTGGAGATTATGGAGCTTATGAACCGGGATCTGAAAGCAACTATTTTGATGGTCACTCACGATGCTTACAGCGCCAGCTACGCCGGGCGGGTGCTTTTTCTCAAGGACGGCCGGGTATTCAACGAGCTGCTCCGGAGAGATCGGAACAGGCCGGTATTCTATCATGAGATTCTGGATGTGCTTGCTGCGCTGGGGGGTGATGTCAGTGACGTTATTTAAGCTTTCTTTAAGAGGTGCCGGACGTCAGGCAAAAGATTATCTGGTATACTTTGTTACGGTGGTAATGGCTGCTGCTCTGCTCTACTCCTTCAACAGCCTGGTATTCTCCCGGGAGATCAGCGTCCTGTCGCAGAGCATGGAAATGCTGCCGGTCATGATCCTTCTGGCTGATCTTGTCGTGGTGGGTGTTTTCGGCTGGCTGGTTGCCTACGCCACTAGATTCATGCTCCTGCGCCGGAGCCGGGAGCTGGGCACCTATCTGCTGATCGGCCTGGAAAACCGTCAGATGGCCCGGCTGTTTTTCCTGGAAAATCTGGCCGTGGGCAGTTTTGCCCTGGGGCTTGGCACCGTCCTGGGCATACTGCTCTATCAGGTTTTCCGTGCTGTTATTCTGGCCCTGTTCGGAATGCCTTACCACTTTTCCTTCGGCTTCTCGCTTCCGGCAGCGGGCCTGACCGCCGTCAGCTTCGCCCTGATCTACCTGCATGCCCTCCGCAGAAGCCGCAGATACATCCGCAGAGTGAAAATTCATGACCTGATCTATTCCGACCGGCACAACGAGAATGCGGCTATTCACACCGGCAAATGGCGCCGCCGGATCTTCTCCGCTTCTCTTGTACTCGGTGCGGCCGGAACCCTGCTGCTGATGGCCGGGGATGCTCTGCTGGGCATAATCGGAGCGGCGTGCGTGCTTCTTTTTCTGTTCGGCTTCTTTCTCAGTTTTTCCTCCGGCGTCCCTGCCTACTTCGACCGACGTCCTGCCCTGAAGTACGGGGGACAGAATTTACTGATCTTCCGCACTCTCACAGCAAAGCTGTCCACAATGGGAGTCCTTATGGCCGTCATCTCTACAATTTTCACGGCCACTCTTATCTCCGAGGGTACGGGACTGGTCTTCCGCGGTCTGTTTCAGGGCCGGGCAGCAGAAATCTCCTGCTTTGATTTGTATATCAGCGTTGCGGAGGAATGGCGGAACCATGATGCATACCTGGATTTCATTGAGGAAAATATTCCGGTGGAAAAGTCCGTGCTGTACCCGGTATATGTGAGCGGCAGCTCTCAGGTTGTGGATTATCTCACATCCTGCACGGTATATTACAGCCTTGACTTTGATCAGGACCCGATCCTTCGCTACAGCGATTACGCAGCTCTGCGCTCCATCGCAGGCTACCGGACGGCTGAGCTCGAGCCGGGACAGTATCTCATCCACTGCATGACCTATCTCGAGAACCCGATGAAGCAATATACAGGACTTCTCACGCTGGGGGATTTCACGCTTGCCCCGGGAACTGTTTACACCGAACACTTCCACCAGAACTATATCGAAGCCAATGGACGGGGTTATATTCTGGTGGTTCCCGACGAAGCCGCAAAGGGGCTTGCGGTTCACCATAAGGCCTATGCAGCCAAAACAGTCCAACCGGTAAGCCCGGAGCAGTATGCTGCTCTGGAAAACCTGCACAACGGCATTGCGGACTGGACCGAACCGCAGGATTCCATCACTGCCAAAGCAAATGAGGAGGCAGCGGTTGCTTCCCAGACTGCCCTCTTCGTCTTCCCCCTGTACTATCTGGCGCTGGCTCTGACCATGACGGCGGCTACCATCCTTACCATCCAGCAGCTCAGCGAATCGGAGCAGTACAAAAGGCAGTTCCGGCTGCTTCACAAGCTTGGGATGGACCGCCGGGAGATGTGCCGCGCCCTGCGCGTGCAGTTTACCTTTTACTATGCCATGCCGGCGGTTCCTTCCTTACTGATCGGAGTGCCGTTTATCCTGAATCTGTGCAAAGCCCCGGAACCCGGCGTAATGGTCGGTTCCTCCAGCCCTGCCGCTATCATCGGCGCCGCACTGGGAATCTTCTTTCTGATTTACGGCATTTATATCACGCTGGCTTACACCGGTCTGAAGAGGAATGTGCTGCCGGAGGCGGATTGACAAAATAACATCCTTAACTGAATATTTGTTATCTTGACGGCATCTGGAACCCCGCAAGGGCTTTGTTCAGATAATCGTTAAAGGGCTTCATAATGCGGAAGAGCTCTGCCGCCCTTGCAGTGAATGCTTCTGCATCCGCTAATTCCTCGTCCTTCAGCGGATATTCCAGATACCAGCTCTTGAATTTCAGATATTCCGCCTGCGGATGAGCCTTCTCGTATCCCGCCGGAACATTCTTCAATGCCGTGCCCTGTACAGTAAAATGCTTTTCAAACTCCGGCTCGCGGATCAGCTTTTCCCACGCTTCACCGTTCCCGGCAATATAATCGCGTACCATCGTTGTTGCATCCTTAAACATATCCGCAAACAGGCCGCCGCCTAGAAAAGACTGATCGCCGGGCTTTATCATAAGATAATATCCGACCGGGACCGGCAGTTTGCCGCAGGAGGAAATATGAGCACGGAATGCAGGATTATACGGCGATTTGTCATGGCTGAAGCGGGTATCCCGGACAAGCTTAAACGTAAGGTCTTTCGGATTATTGTGCAAAACGCTGTCATCAAATTTTCCGATTTTCAGCATTAATGTCTGCAGCAGTTTTTCAAATTCGGCATTTGCATTTTTGTATTCGTCCTTGTTTGCATGATACCATTCCCGGGTATTGTTCCGGCTCAATGCCGATAAGTAATCTAAAATAGACTTCATATTCATGGTCTGTTCTCTCCTTTATGGTTTCTGATTCACAGTAAACGGCGCGGAATCCGGATTACGGCTTCTGAACAATGGAAAGCTGCGTGGAATCCAAAAATTCCCGTATCATATTTCTTGTGCGCTCAGGAGACTGGTAGGGCTTGCAGAACGAAAAGTTCTGTGCCAATTCATCAATATCCTCCATCGCATTTTTTACATCCATCATGGTTTCTGCGGAGATCTCCTCCGCTGTCATATAATCCGGCTGCAGCGGATTTATTCTGCGGTTCTGAACGGCATAATTCACTCTGTCTCTGCATTTGCATTTGCCGCTGCCGTATTCTCCGCAATACTGTCCAAGAAAATCCGCCATTTTTCTGCGTATCCGGGAAAGCCGCTGCCGATACGTTTCCGGAGTTATTCCCAGAATATCCCCCGCAATGCGGCTGTCGATCCTAAACATTGTACCCAATATGAAAATACATCTGCTTTCCGTATCCAAGCATTGCAGCATTACATTGGTACAGGACATTTTCAGTTCTTCAGCCAGTATATCCTTTTCCACACTCTGCGTCAGATCCGGCACATCCTGTATTTTCCCGTTTTCTATGTCGTCCCCGTAATACTCAAAGCTCAGCGGATAGCGGGCAAACATATGCTTTTTACAATTTTTCAGGTGATTTGCCGCAATGCTGAATACCCAGGTAGTAAATGAGCTTTCGCCTCGAAAGGAGGAAAGATGCGTAATCATTTTCAGCAGAATGTCCTGTGCGGCATCCTCCGCATCCGCGAATGTGCCAAGCATCCTCAGCGATAAATTGAATACGATATCCTGCACACCGGCGACCAGCGTTTCAAGGGCTTTTTTATCCCCTGCGGTAGCTTTATCCACTAAAGCCAGTATTTCTTTATCCGTTTTTTTATCCATAGACTTTTTACCTCCTGTTTAGTTAGACAACACTCCCCGGTCTTTGTGACAGAAAAATTTTCCGGCTGAAAATCATTTGAGTCCGTCATGCTTTTCTCATACCATTTTAGCATATAGTTATAATTTTATCTATCTTATATTTTTATAATAAAAAATAATTATTAAAAGAAATTCGGCAGTGATCGGCATTTCGGGAATGTGATAGCGGACTGCCTGTCAATCCCCGGGCACAGGGTTAACCGGCTTTTTGCGGTATCTCAGGCAAATCTTGACTTCTCCCGCGGGCCGTGCTATACTGTCACCCGGCGGAAAGCCCGTGCCGCTGGCCTTCCGGCAGAAAATCATCGTGAGTTCGAGACCTTCCTCACGTAAAACAAAACTAAAGGAGAATGAAAAATGAAAAGCAAAAAAGTGCTGCACCTTGTGCAGGGCGCGGCAATCGCCGCAATTTATGTAGTCCTGGTACTTATCTTTAATATGTGGAGCTTCGGCCCGATTCAGTTTCGGATCGCCGAGGCGCTGACCATCCTTCCGTTTTTTACCCCGGCCGCCATTCCCGGACTGTTTGTCGGCTGTCTGCTCGCCAATCTGATCGGCAACGCCATTCTGGCGGATATTATTTTCGGCAGCCTTGCCACGCTGATCGGCGCGCTCGGTTCCTACGCCTTACGGAAGCAGAAATGGCTTGTCCCTCTGCCGCCGATCCTGGCAAATACGCTTATTGTTCCTTTTGTGCTGAAATTCGGTTACGGAGCGGAGGAAGCCATACCATTCATGATGCTCACCGTTGGACTCAGTGAGGTAATCGTCTGCGGGATCATCGGACTCGTCCTTCTCCATTCGCTCTCCCCGCTGAAGCACTGGGTATTCGGTGCAAATCTCACATAACTTCGATTTTCCCAGTGAAACACCCTGCAAGGTCGAAGCCCCACAGCGGCAAAAAAGCGCTGCCGTACCGACATATCGTCGGCACGGCAGCGTTTTCTTTTTCATTTTGTCTGATCTTTGGATCTATTGACCTTCCGATCTGTTTTTCATTTTTTAATTCGGATGACCGTTGGACTTTTTCAAGCCTTCGTTCGGATGACCGTCCGATCCCTTTTCAACCCTTCTGATCGAATCATCGTCTGATTCTTCTTCGATCACCTGATTCGGTGCTTTTCATATCTTCAGGCTGCTGCCCGCGCTTCGAATCCAGCGATTTCAGGTATCTTTCCCGATCCTTCCGATCCGTTTCCGGTTCAGCCTGCTGCGGACAAAATTACTTGCCGAGCATAGCCTCCTCCTGTCTCTTGATCATCTGGCGAACCATCTCGCCGCCTACCGAACCGTTCTGTGCGCTGGTCAGATCGCCGTTGTAACCTTCCTTAAGCGGCACGCCGAGCTCCGACGCAACCTCCATTTTAAAACGATCCATTGCTTCTCTTGCCTGCGGTACTTCCATTCTGCCGTTTCCAGATTTGTTTCCTGACATAATCTTCACCTCCGTAAAATTGTATCTGTTGTTTCCGACAGGGCCCGATGTCCTTCGTTCGTTTCATTTCTGAAAGCCCCGTCGGAACCTTTCGTTCTCTGTCGTGATGTTATTATGTGCAGGTTGAAAAATAATATTTCAAGCAGACATGTTTTTTCACAAGTAAATAATGCCAGCATTCCCAAATTAAGCGCACAGCATTTTTACTACATTAAAATGAAAGAAATTCTTTCGTTGCACGCGGCCGTCCGCTGTGCTAAAATATGGAACAGGCTGAAAGAACGGCTTTTGATGCGGGCTTTGCCAGCATGACGGCATTTCTCCGAAAAACTCCGCCGAAAACGGGCAGCACACAAAAATTGCCGTTCCATTCGGTGTGAACAGGCCGGAAGCCGGCAATAATTGTAAGGCCGCAAAAGTTCTTCCAAAATTTGTCATTGCCGCAATTCGTCCGCTGCGCCGTTCCGGACAAATTGCTTTTATAACTGGACGGCGCAGAATCGAGGAATTTCATGAAAAAAACAAAGCAGCTTTTATGCGCGGCGCTGCTCGCTTCCATCGCCCTCTCCGGCTGCGGAAAGGCCGGCACGCTCTCCAAGCCGGCCGTCGGCGACGCGGCAGCTCCGGTGTTCAATCAGATGATGCTGAATGATTATCAGAAGCTACTTGTCGCAGGCGTGCCGACAAGCGTCGCCGCCACCGAAGCCTCCGTTTTCGGGATGCGCACCGCCCTTATGATCAACGGCATGGTGCAGGAGAACCGCTACTGGCGCGAAACGCCGATCGAGTTCGATACCGGAGCAAATTACACCTCGCTGAACGGCATCGTCACCTTTCGGGGGAACAATTACCGCTCGAGTGCGGTGTACGGAACCGCATCCATTACAAGCCGGAAATTTGATTCGGCAAATTCCTGGTCCGCCAAAACCGGAAAGCTGAAAAAAACAGTAAAGAGCGGCTACTGGACCGGCAGCTGCTGGACCGGACAGCCTCTGATCGTGCGCTGGGATTCGGCGGCCAGACAATCCATGAACCTTTACGCCAAAAAGAAGCAGAAAGAAAATCTCGTCGAGGTAATCTACGCTACGGCAGACGGTCGTATCTATTTCCTGGATCTGGAAGACGGTTCGAAAACGCGCGACACCATCTCCCTCGGCTTTCCGATCAAGGGGACGGGCAGCATTTATCCGAACGGCATTCCGCTCTATTTTGTCGGAGCCGGAGATTCCATGGGGGATAAATGCGCGCGCACCTTTGTTGTCAACCTGCTGAACGGGGAAATTATTTACGAATACGGCTATGACGATGTGTTTTCCGAGCGCACGGATAACAATAATTTCACCGCGTTCGACTCCTCGCCGCTGATCGACGTGGAGACCGATACGCTGATCCAGCCGGGCGAAAACGGCATCCTGTATATCACGCATCTGAATACGGTATACAACGGCTCCTCCGTCTCCATCCAGCCGGACGAAGTAATTAAATGGCGCTATACGACCGACCGCTCCCGCGCGGAAGAAAACACCTACTGGCTGGGCATGGAGTCGTCGGCGGTTGTCTGGAAGGGCTTTCTCTATGTGGCGGACAACTGCGGAGATCTGATCTGCCTCGACCTGAATTCGATGGAAGTAGTCTGGGTGGCCAACACGCTGGACGATACGAACTGTTCCCCTGTGCTTGAGGAGGATCCGGAAACCGGCACCGCCTATATTTACATTTCAACCTCCCTCCACTGGACGCAGAATGATTCCGCGCAGGGCGAGATCCCGATTTACAAATTCAACGCGGCCACCGGCGAGGTAATCTGGCAGCGCTCCTACCCGTGTCATACCGTTTCCGGCGTTTCGGGCGGCGTGCAGTCCACGGCACTGCTCGGTGAAAACAAGCTCTCTGATCTGGTGTATTTTACGATCGCACGGACGGGCAGTGAGAAAAAAGGACGGCTGGTCGCTCTGAACAAGAAGACGGGCGGAGAGGTCTGGAGCTGCGAAATGTCGGATTATACCTGGTCCAGCCCGATTGCGCTCTATGATTCCGCCGGCAACGGCTATGTCATTGTGTGCGATTCCACCGGAAACATGTATATGGTGGACGGCCTGACCGGCGAGCTTTATGATACGACGAACCTCGGCGGCGACAATATCGAGGCTTCCCCGGCTGCTTTTGAAAACACAATTGTTGTCGGTACGCGCGGTAAAAAAATTTACGGCGTCCGCGTAAAATAGTCAGGACAACTGCTTTTAAATAGCCGGGACAACTGCTTTTAAATAGTCAGGACAACTGCTTTTAATAAGGAAAAAACGACGGCATAAAAACAGCAGCCGCTTCCGGTTTCTCAACCGTGAAGCGGCTGCTGTTTTCGTCCCCGGCTCAGCCCGGCGGGCTTTTAGTAAATCCCCTGCCTCACCGGGCGCTCCCGTCCGTTTTAATCATAGTAGTCCTCATGTCCCGGCCGCTCCGAGGCTCTGCGGTGATAGCGCATCATATCGTCGCTGCATCTCTTCATGAGCTTCTTGGCAGCGAGCGCATCCTTATTCATAAAGCGCACGTCCCCGCCGAAACGAACCTCAATCAGGCGCACATCCGAATTGTCGTAAACCTCGCCCCTGCCGAAATATTTGTGAATGACAAGATCATGTTCCCGCAGATTCTCGATTTCATCCCGAAGCGCCTTGCGCTCCGCGCTCTCCCGCGCGGCACTGATTTTTATTTCCTCGGAATTGCCCTGACTGACGTAAGCATATTCGCCGTCATCCTCCCCGGATGTTTTCTTTACATAGACATCCTGATAAACCTGCTCCGCCTGGGTCTCTCTGTGTATGTTGGACTTTGTTCTGACCTCCGGCTTTCTCCTGCCGCGGCTGTTATCGTCCTCCTCCTCTTCCATGCCCTCCTCGAGCTTCAGCTTTTTCAGCTGTGCCATCTTGCGGCTGGCCGCTCTGTTGGCTGCCTGGGTCTTCTGGGATTTCAGAAATACAAGCGCTCCGCCCGCCACAATCACAACAATAACAGCCGCGATAATGCCGCCGTTCAGGCCCGGCTTATCCTCCTTCGAATCCGATGCAGGTCCTGCCGTCGGACTCGGGCTCGGCTCGGGCGTTGCGCTTGGCTCCGGGGTAGGCTCCGACGTAGGCGTCGGCTCCGGAGTCGGCGTCGGAGCCGGAGTCGGCGAAATGGTTTTGCTTGTCTTCGTGACATAGCTGCTGGTACAGAATCCGACAATCTCGTCCTCGCCGCGCATAAAGCGGACTTTGTACCAGACCTTTTTGCCCACCATCTCCTCGCCGATAATCGTCACCCGTTCTCCGGCCTTCAGCTGCACATTCTCCCCGCCGTGGGTGACCCGTTCATTGTCCTCGCCCGCACCGACGCGTACATTTACCTTTCCGTCCGCGATTCCCTCGTAAAATACGTCCGAGTAATCCTCCGCATAAACCGCGGCGGGCGGCAGCAGCGATGCCGTGCCGGCCGTCAGCCCGGCCAGCCCCAGGCACAATCCCAGCCGCACAAGATTCTTTCTGTATTTCATCATGACTTATTCTCCTTTTATCATAACACTGCGGAAGGACCGTCCGAACCGGCTGAAACCTTTCCTGACCGTCCTGAGCCGCCGGAAACAGGCACGAATTATCCGGAACAGCCCCTGCTGCCCTGACAATTTTTACCCCCGCTGCTGCGATTTCTGCATAATGCAACAGGCTCTTCTCCTATTCTACCAGCGTCACAGCATTCTGTCAAAAGGATTTTATCGAATTTTGCCTGCCATCCAGGTAATAAACTGCTGCGCGGTGCGGCCGGACCTGCCGCCGTTCCTCATTTCCCACGCGTTTGCCTGCTGCAGAAGCTCCTCCTCGCGCAGTCCGAAATTGCCGTGCGGGGCGGCCAGCCGCCGCACAATTTCAAAATATTCCTTCTGCGTCGGCGCGCAGTAGTTGATGCTGATACCGAAGCGCGCTACAAGGGAAAGCTTTTCCTGCATGGTATCCGAATGGTGCAGCTCATCCTGCGTCATATCCGACCGGTCGCCCCAGGTTTCGCGGATCAGATGCCTGCGGTTGGAGGTCGCGTAAATCAGTACATTGTCCGGTTTTGTCTCCAGTCCTCCCTCAATCACGGCCTTCAGATATTTGTACTCAATTTCGAATTCCTCAAAGGAAAGATCATCCATATAAATAATAAATCGGTAATTTCTGTTTTTAATCTGTGAAATAACGGAGGAAAGATCTTCGAACTGATGCTTGTATATCTCAATCATCCGAAGTCCCCTGTCATAATATTCGTTCAGAACGGCTTTCATGCTGGTGGATTTTCCGGTTCCGGCATCGCCGAACAGCAGCACATTGTTTGCCCTCCGGCCCTCGACAAACGCAAGCGTATTTTCGACCAGTCTCTGCTTCTGCAGCTCGTAGCCGATCAGATCATCCAGACGCACATCGTCCGTATTGGTAATCGGCTGAAGAAGGACGCGGCCGTCCTCCCGGCATACCCGGAACGCCTTGTTCAGACCAAGCCTGCCGACGCCGTAGGCACGGTAAAAATCCGTGACCGCATCAAACACGGCATCCGCGTCCGGCGCTGCGGCAATGCGGCGGCTGAGCGCCTGCACCTTGCTGCTGACATTGCGGTTGTAGCTGCGCTCATTCTTCACAATCGCGCGGTAATCCGTTATAGTCGAAAAGCAGTCAATGCCGAGCTCCGCCTCCATCGGCGCAAAATCATAGTGGAACAATTCCTTGAAAATCACAAAGTCGCCTCTGGCAAAACGGTTGACTGTGCCGTCCTGCGCCCCCGTCTTCTCGCAGCAGGTGCTGAACGGATTTTCGGCCGCCGCCAGCAGGTACGCCAGATAATTCTGCCAGAGATTCTCGTCGAAGCCATACTCTGTCGCCACGTCGAGCAGCCGGTGGATCTGCCCGTAGATCGCCGTCACGGTATCCTCCCGGTTGCTCTGCCCCCTCCCGTAGCTCTCGATAATATCCGCCAGACAAAAAAGGATGCTGTCCCTGGGGATATTTTTGTAAATTACCAGTCTTGATAGCTTTTTGTACATTCCGCTCCCGCTCCTTTTGGTTTCTCACTATGTCGGCATCCGGGAAACATCCCGGGCCCGGATTCCCGTTGTCAATCAGCCCCGCGAAAACGTTCCCGGGCCGCCCGCGCGGCCGAACTGCCTACATGCGCTCCGGCGCCTGGAAGCCGAGCAGGCCGGTACAGGTCTCAAGAATCCTCAGCGTCAGCGTAATCAGCGCGATCCACTGCGCCTGCTTTGCCTTATCTTCCTCGGCAAGAATCTTGTTTTCATGATAGAAGCTGTTGAAGGCATTGGACAGCTCGTAAATATACTGGCAGAGCCTGTGCGGAGCCAGCTCCTGCGCCGCACGCTCGATTGTCTCCGTAACGCGCGTGGCGGCAAGCATCAGCTCGGTCTCCGCGGCAGAATATTCCCGCAGAGCGGCCGCTTCTGTCCCGGCCTGCACAGCCGTGCTCCCGCTGTCCGCTGACGCGCTGCTTTTTCCTGCGGCGTCCGCTCCCGCAGCCCTGCTCTCCGCATATTTTGCGAGAATCGACTTGATGCGAACCATCGTGTAGAGGATATACGGCCCGGTGTTTCCCTCAAACGCAGTAAAGCGGTCAATGTCAAACACATAATCCTTGGAGGCCTGATTGGACAGGTCGCCGTATTTGACGGCAGCCAGGCCGATCGTCTTCGCCGCCCGGTGCGCCTCTTCCTCCTCCATCGTGCGGTTTTCCATAATTCTCGCGTACACAGCGTCCTCAACATCCCTCATCAGATACTCCAGGCGCATAACGCCGCCCTCGCGCGTCTTGAACGGCTTGCCGTCCTTCCCATTCATTGTGCCGAAGCCGATATAATCCATTTTCGTTTCCGGACTCACATAGCCGGCCTTTTTCGCCGTCCGGAAAATCTGAGTAAAATGCAGCTCCTGCCGCTTGTCCGCAAGGTAAATATACTGATCGGGCTGGTAAAGCTTCTCTCTGTCAAGAATTGTGGCCAGATCGGAGGTGGCGTAGATCGCCGCGCCGTCCGATTTGCGCACAAGACACGGCGGCAGCTCCCGGGAATCGCTCTCCTCGGCAATATCTACCACCAGCGCCCCCTGGCTCTCGTACGCCACGCCGCGCTTTACAAGATCGTCGATCATATCCGCAATATACGGCTTTGCGTCGCTCTCGCCCTTCCAGCTTTCAAAATGGACATCAAGATTATCGTAATTCCGGCGAAGATCTGGAATGGACACCGACATAATATGCTTCCAGAGGGCTGTGTAGGCCGGCTCCTCCTGCTGAATTTTCAGAATGGCCCGATGTGCGCGCTCCTTGAAATTGTCGTCCTCCTTGGACTTTGAGGATGCCGCCGGATAGATCTCCTCCAGCTCGGCCAGCGTAAACGGCGGCTGCTCGGGATACTCCCCGGTATAGCCCTCCTGAAAATACACGAGCTCCGGCCGGCGGTCGCGCAGCTCCTCGATAATCAGACCCATCTGAAGCCCCCAGTCGCCGAGATGGATATCGCCGACGATGCGGTCTCCCATAAAGCGCTTGAGCCGCTTTACCGATTCGCCGATAATGGCGGAGCGCAGATGCCCCACATGGAGAGGCTTCGCCACATTCGGCCCGCCGTAATCAATCACAATGCTCTTCGGGCTTTCCTCCGCACATCCGAGCCGTTCCTCCTGCGAAAGCTCGCGAAGCATGCCGGCAAGAAACGAATCCGAGATTGTGATATTGATAAAGCCCGGCATCACCGCCTCAAATTTCTTAAACATCGGATTTGAGCTGCATTTCTCCGCAATCTCGCCCGCAATCACGATCGGAGCCTTTTTGTACTGTTTCGCCGCAGCCATTGCGCCGTTGCACTGATACTGGCACAGATCCGGCCGGTTCGATACGGAAAGCATGCCGAAGCGCTCCTCGTACCCGCAGTCCGAAAATGCCGCCCTCAGCACATCCTCAAGCTGTTCTATCATTTTTTTCATTACAGGATGTCCTCTCTTTCTGTTCTGCCTGCCGCCCGGCGGACGAAAAGAATCCGAGCCGCCGGTCAGAAAGCGTCCCGGCTGCCAGAAAGCCGCCGGAGATTTTCAATATGATAGCACAAAATGTAAAAAAAGTAAACCTCAATTGCACCGGGCCGAACGTACGGTCCAACCGGCATACAGCGGTTTTCTCCCGCTCTGTGGGCCGTGCCGCCGCACCCGATATCCTTTCCGAAAACACTTTTCTGAAAACGCTCTTTTAAAACACTTTTCTGAAAACACTCTTCTGAAAATCCTCTTTTAAAACCTCTTTCCATAAATCGAACATGGAAAATAAACCGCCGATATAGTATACTGTATACAAATATCCGGAAGCGACACTTTAAAGAAAAGCTATTTCAGGCTCTTTATTCATGCTGTTCATGCAGCATCCATGGCAGGCCTGCGGTATGTACGGAGGTATTATTTATGGAAATAACCTATTCCAATACGATTACGGCGGAAAATGCCAGTTCCATACGGGAGTCCGCAGGCTTGCAAAGAATTCACCCGGAACAGCTGCGGGCAGGCCTTGACAAAAGTGCACTTATCACGGCGGCATACGACCAAGGCAGAGCCATCGGCATGGCGCGTTTGATATGGGACGGAGGTTTTGCAGCAACGATTTGTGATATTATTGTTTCAAAAGAATATAATAATTGTGGAATAGAGACAGAATTAACAAAGCAGATCATAGATTTTCTGAAATCAAGATTAAAGCCCGGATTCGGCATTCAGGTTGATGCAAGAACCCGGAACGGTCAGGAAAAACTCCTGGAAAAGCTCGGATTCCAGGTCTGCACACCTCAGCGGCGCGGCACGCCCATGCAGCTCTGCCTGGGCGTGCCGGCCGCGCTGACGGACGCAGGGTTCCGGCAAGGTGAGTGCCGCGCAGAGAAAGCCGGCGCAGTGAAGCCATCCGCCTATACCGCCCAGCTTCCATCCCCCGCCGGCCTTCTGACGCTCGCCAGCGACGGTTTAAGCCTCACCGGGCTCTGGCTGGAAAATCAGAAATATTTCGGCTCTACCCTGCCGGAAATCTGCCAACCCGCGCCGTCCCTGCCCATTTTCCGGGAGACGGCCCGCTGGCTTGACGCATACTTTGCCGGAAAGCGTCCGGCGATGACGCTGCCGCTCGCCCCGCAGGGCAGCGAATTCCGGCAGGCCGTCTGGCGCGCAATGCTCGCCGTCCCTTACGGGGAAACAACAACCTACGGCCGGATTGCCGCATCGCTGCCGGACGGCGGCCGGAATTATTCCCAAGCAGTCGGCAGCGCCGTCGGCCACAACCCGATTATGATCCTTATCCCGTGCCACCGGGTGCTCGGGGCGAACGGAAGTCTGACCGGCTACGCGGGCGGGCTGGAGTGCAAGAAATATCTGCTTAGACTGGAAGGAATCATTATTCAATTAGCGCCATAAATACGACCGATCTGTCCAGTACCACGCGGCAGCCGCATCCGAAAACACGCGCCCTCATCCCCGGCAGTTATCTCCTGCCCGGCTACCGGATATCCACATCCTTTGTATAGTCGATATTATCGTAGCCAAAACCGAACATGTGATAAAAATCCTCGTGGAAGCCGTCGATATCGGCATACTCCTTCACATTTTCCGTCGTGACGGCATCCCATGCCTTCTCGACCGCCTCCTGCACATCCGCGCGCATTTCATAATCATCCATGCGGATGCGCTCCTCGGCATCCGTCGGGATCTCCGGAAGCAGCAGGCGCTCGCGGAACATGCGCTCCATCTGTTCGATGCAGCCCTCGTGCAGCCCTTTATCCTTCATTACCCGGTAGAGCAGGCTCATGTAGAGCGGCACAATCGGGATCGCCGCGCTCGCCTGCGTCACCAGTCCTTTGTTGACCGAAACGTAGGCTCTGAGCCCCTGTGCTCTGAATTCTTCACGCAGCTCAAGCGCTGTCTGCTCCAAATTCTTTTTCGCCATGCCGATCGTGCCGTTGAAATAGATCGGATGCGTGATTTTCGGCCCGATATAGGTATAGGCAAGCGTGAGGGCTCCCTCCGCCAGCACACCGGCCCCGGACAGCTGACGAATCCACTCCCGCCAGTCCTCCCCGCCCATAACCTTTACGGTGGCAGCCTCCTCCTCCGCAGTCGCGGAAGGCACTGTCACCTGCGAAATACCGTTTGTCCGCAGATCCAGCGTTTTGTTTGTATATTCATCCCCGGTTGTTTTCAGCACCGACGCGTACACCGTGCCGTCGCGATCCGTGCGGCGCGGCGCAGCCAGGCTGTAGATTACCATGTCAACCGTGCCGAGATCCTCTCTGATCTGTTTTATGGTCTGCTCCTTCACCTCGTCCGAGAACGCATCTGCGTTGATGGTTTTTGCATAGAGGCCTTCGTCCGCGGCAAGCTGCTCGAATGCCCGCGTGTTGTAATAGCCCGGCGTGGCCGTCCTCTTTTCGGAAGCCTCCTTCTCAAACATAATTCCGAGCGTGGCCGCCCCGCAGCCGAATGCCGCGCTGATGCGCGAAGCCAGCCCGTAGCCTGTGGAAGCACCGATTACAAGCACTCTCTGCGGCTTTCGTCCCTCTCCGTACTCCGCCCGGCGCGCCTTTACATAAGCAGCCTGGCGGCGCACACTTTCCGCGCAGCCCTCCGGATGCGCCGTGATGCAGATAAATCCTTTTACCTTCGGTTCTACAATCATAGTGATTCCTTCTCCTTCGAAATATTCCGCAGGGTCTCCTCTTCAAAATAATCCTTTACAACATCCTCCCCGCTCTTTACCGCACGGACGGAAATACCGCCGATCACCGTATAGGTCTCAATGTTGATCGCAGGAACATTTTTCCCCTCATACTCCGGCACGGTATTTACAACTCCTCCAAATATCGTTTTGTTCCTGCAGCTTACATTGACGCCCTCCGGGACACGGATCAGCACACCGCCGATGATATTTCTGACGCTGACGGACACATCCGAGCCGATCTGTGCTCCGGAAAGATCCAGGCTCACCCCGCTCAGAACCGTCCTGAGCTTCACCTGCTCCACACGATCCGAAACCGCGATTTCCCTGCCCTGTCCGAATGCAATGTAGGTTTTGCTGGCGCTTCCGTCGTTCCCGCTCTCCTTCTTAGCTGCCCGGCTCCGGAGGAAGTCCGCACAAAGCTCCCCCGCCGCATTGACCAGCGTTATAATCACCGCCGCTTTGAACAGCCGCTTTCCCAGGGACTTTCTCACCGCTGTCTCCTTCTTTTCCGCCATATTCTCCTCCCTTTCAAAAGGCTTCCGCCGAAACCTGCCATACCCACTATGCATCCTGCCGCTGCCCGAGCGAATGAATAAACAGCCCGCTCCGCAGCTTCGGTTCGAACCAGGTGGACTTCGGCGGCATGAGCCGCCCCGCATCCGCCACGGAAAACAGCTCCGCAATCGTGGTCGGATGCATGCTGAACGCAACCCGCATATCGGATTCCGCCCGGCGTTCCAGCTCTTCGGTTCCCCGGATGCCTCCGACAAAATCTATTCTCTTATCCACTCTGGGATCTGCGATCCCCAGCACCGGCCCGAGCAGCTTTTGCTGCAGTACCGACACGTCCAGGGATTCCACGGGATCGCAGCAGGCTTCTGCGCGATCCGCGGACAGAACTCCGGACGTTTTCAGGCAATCTGCACCCGCTGCCGTCAGCCGATACCAGCATCCGTCCAGGTACATGCCGAACATGCCCTTTCTTTCCGGCCTGCAGGGTTCCTTTCCAAGGCGTTCGACCGCAAACCGCTCCGATGTCCGTGAAAGAAATTCCTCCGGCGTCAGACCGTTCAGATCCCGGACAACCCGGTTGTACGGCAGAATCCTCAGTTCCTCTTCCGGAAACAACACGGACAGAAAATAGTTAAATTCCTCCGTCCCGTCATAATCCGGGTGCTCGGCCCTGCGCTGCAGGCCGACGCGGACCGCCGAGGCCGCGCGGTGATGGCCGTCCGCAATATAGATGCTTTCCACGGCGGCAAAGCCGTCCCGGATCGCGCTCTGCAGCTCCCCGTCCGCGATGCGCCATACATTGTGCGTTACTCCGTCGTCCGCGGTAAAGCCGAAGAGCTTCTCCGTTTCCTTTGCACGCCGCACTGCCTGTGAAATGGCGTCCGAAGAGCGGTACGCAAGAAAAATCGGCCCGGTCTGCGCATTGCAGGCATCCACATGGCGGACGCGGTCCCGCTCCTTCTCCTCTCGCGTATTTTCATGCTTTTTAATCATATTGCCGAGATAGTCGTCGATCGAGGCACAGGCGGCAATTCCGGTCTGGTGCCTGCCTTCCATAATCAGCTCATACACATAATAGCATTTCTGTCCATCCTCTATGTAGGTTCCGTCCGCCATGCGCGCGTCAAGCAGCTCTGCGGCCTTTGCATACACCTCGTCCGAATACATGTCCGTATCCTCCGGGAACTGCGTCTCCGGGCGGTCGATATTCAAAAAGGAAAGCGGCTCCTTCTTTGCGGCCTCCCTTGCCTCCCGGCGGCTGTACACATCGTAGGGAAGCGCCGCCGTGCGGCAGGCAAGATCTTCCCTCGGCCGGATACAGCAGAACGGCAAAACAGTCGCCATAATTACCTCCTCCCATGCAGCCCTGCGGCCGTTCGGCCGGACTGCAGAAAAACTTAAGGCGCGGCTCGCGCCGCACCTTAAGTTTATCACAGAATACAAAAAATGTCATCCGAAAATCCGTAAAGCATCGCGAAAATCCGCCCGGCCGCAGAATTTCCGTGATCAGGCTGCCCGGTCTGCCTATGGAAATGAGAGACCGCGGCGTATATAGGCGCAATGGGACAGCCCGTCGGAAACAGAAATTCTACCTGTCTACCCGCCCCACAGCTTTTACACCATCTGCGATTTTTTGCGGTAGAGTTTCTTGATAATCGTCACTCAATGAAACTGCATCAATTATGCTTTCTGCATACACTTTACTTTCCATTGCATCTGGACTGCTGTAGAAAGTCAAAACCAGTCAAGAATCAGGAATTGTTCAACGACTTTTTGAAAGAACGATTTCCTTGTCGCTTTTCTCGTTTACACATAAATATAATATATAACACATAATGACATTATATGTACTTAATATTGTTACTATTTTTATTATTCTGTTAATACATAGTATCTATATCATTTCTTCCGGCAACCCAAAGTAATACAAGAAAACATCCTCTAAGCTGGCAGATACCATGATTGCATTCTCAACAGGTTATAGGTTTTTTCTCTGCTAACAAACGGATATGTAATTCTTCTCTGTTCCTCTGCATATTACATATACGGTATTTATTGAAATCTGATAATTTCTGCTGTCCATTTAAGGTCAACTCCCATACTTTGCCATACAATTCTTCTGTTAACCCTTCGGGTGTATCTTGCTTGATAAGACAGCCTGCCTATAAAACTAGTACTTCATTCGCAACAGCATCTACATCAGATACGATATGTGTAGCCAAAAGGACAATACGGTTTTCTGAAAAATGACTGATTAAATTTCGGTAACGAATACGCTCATGTGGGTCAAGCCCCGCAGTAGGTTCGTCCAAAATCAGCAGTTTCGGTTCACCCAGCAGTGCTTGTACAATTCCTACCCTCTGTCTCATACCACCGGATAAAGCGCCGATTTTCATATTCTTTGTATCTGACAAATTAACCTCTGCCAAAAGTTGTAAAGCTCTGTCTTTTCCTTCCTTAGACAGAATCCCCTTCAAGGCACACATATAAGCTAAAAAGTCTCCTACGCAAAAATCCGGATAAAATTGAGGATACTGCGGAAGATAACCAATTTGTTTTAAGTACACCTTCCCGAGCTGCCTGACAGTAAAAGCAGCGAATTGCTTTATCTCTGAAACAAATTCACTGCTTTACTGCTTGTGTTATGAAGTTGCTGTGATTATGCCAGTACAGGCTCCCTCTTTTTTATGACAGCCTCTACTTCTTCAATCGTCTTTTTTACAATCTCTGCAATCTGAGCAGAAGTATATCCTTTCTCGTGCATCGTCATGATTACCTCTGCTAAAGTATTATCCCTAATTCCCTGTGACAAATTACACATGGCGCTCACATCCTCTCTTATTCTATCATCTACCGCAATATTGTACTCTTTTGCCATAATCCCTAATTTTTCGTCTACAGACAGCTCTATTGACAGCAGTGTACTCAGCAGACGATGCAGTTCATACTTCTCATCATGCTCCGGAAGTTCAATTGATATACCGATCAGGACAATATTCAGCAGGGCAAGCCCGCCTTTCCACGGATAAGAGCCTAACAATTTATCATCCGTCAGATGCACATAGTCCATACTGTTCTCGTCCATATTCATACATACCCAAATAGAGAAAACACGTTTAATGTCGTTATAGTTTGTCCCCACAAAATCCCGTTCTTTCTGTGAGGAAACAAGGCGGCTTACTATAGAATACTGCCCTGTTCAGGATATGATAGCCTGTCGGCTCGTCTTTTTGTGCTTCCACATTCACGATAACCTGTGAGATACCGTCTTTCATGCGTACATAAAAAATAATGTCAAACCGGATAAGCCCCTCGTTAATCTCCGCATTCTCCGTATTCAGCCCGACAATCCGCTGCCCGTCTTTCAAGCCGTCGCCAGACGGTATTTTTTCGGCATTGGTCAGCCCCAACTCTACCGGAACCACGCTGATAAAAGGTTCTCCCTCAATGTAGGACACTACATCTTTCGGGTTCATCCCCTTAAATTCATCAACTGTCTTTACCAAGATATGCGCCAGAATGATTTTATTTCCCAACAGGCGTTTTGCCTTTTCATCGTATTGTGCGTCTTTGTCCGCCGCACTCACAGCATTTTTTATTTCTGTGTCCACAGCCATAAACCTCCTTTTGTATATTTGTAGGAAACGCAAAAGCCATTCCCAAAAGGTATATGACCTCAATGCCATTATAACCTGAAATTGCTGCCAAATCAATCGTAACTTTCCAGAAGCCGAGCCGGACGTGTCTGGATTTTTATTTATTGTTGAATCGTTATAGCGTTTCCTCCTTCCCTTTCGCTTTTCCAATCTCCGGCTTGCCAGCGCCAGCCGCCCGTACTTTGAATGCTTCCAGCTTCTCTTTTAGCGATGCCCTCTGCACAGGCTTGTCAGCCATTACCGCTGTAAATCTCAGCCCTCCATTGCCCATTGTATAATCATTTCTTGCATTTTCTATCGGGTACGGTATTGGCGCATCTGCAACGTTTTCCCTTATTCCCGTTTTTTCCTCCTGCCCTGACTTCAAATCATTCTGCAAGGCAGAATGATTGACATCATGTCCAGAAGATAGATTATAGGAACGGCGGCAAGCGGCATATCGCCTATTGCAGTGAGTACCACAAGGGAAAAGCCAGAAA
>CAJUMC010000022.1 GCA_910587085.1 uncultured Lachnospiraceae bacterium
GATCCAGCTCCTTTCGGAGTCCGTGGAAGTCCAGTTTTTTGTCCGCACCCCCATCAAACTTTGTGGAAAACCGCGGGTAATCTGTGCAGAATTTCATCAGGCCTGAATTTTTTTCTGTTTTCCCTCCCTCTCTTTCGGCAGTTTCATCCGCGGATTCATCCATGGTACTGCCCCTCCGCATGGCTTTCATGCTCCATGGGGTCTTTCCGTCCTGGCGCAGGTAACCCATGGTACTGCCTCCGCATGGCTTTCATGCATACTGGGCAGGGCCGGCGGCCTGCTGTCCCATGGTACCTGCCTTTGCATGGCTTTCATCCTTCAGCGGGTTCTCTGCGCAGCCAGCCGTTTTGCCACTGCGACCGCTTCCTGGGCATCGCCCGAATAGCCGTCCGCCCCGATCTCGTCGCAGTAGCTCTGCGTAATTACTGCGCCGCCGATCATAATCTTTGCGCGCAGCCCGGCCTCGTTCCTCTGCCGCACCACCTGCTTCATTTCAAGCATGGTGGTTGTCATAAGCGCGGAAACCGCAATAATATCCGCATCCCTTTCCCGGGCCGCGCGGATAATCTCTTCCGTCGGCACATCCTTGCCCAGATCCCACACTTCAAAACCGTAATTTTTCAGCATCAGGGCCACAAGATTTTTCCCGATATCGTGAATATCTCCGGCCACAGTCGCAATCACAACAACACCCGATTTTTCCGTTCCGCCGTCCGACGCGAGCAGAGGTTCAAGATATTCCACCGCCGTCTTCATTGCCTCCGCGGACGCAATCAGCTGCGGCAGAAAATATTTCCGCCGGCTGAACAGCTCTCCGACTTCATTGATTGCCGGGATAAGCATTTCGTTCAGGACGGCCTGCGGCGCCCGCCCTCTCTTAAGCTCCTCCCCGACAAGCGCGGCAATGCCCTTCCGATTTCCTTTTATCACGGCTTCATACACCAGACCGGCGGCAGAATTTTCTGCCGTCCGGGCGCCTGCGCGGCAGGAACGGTTCTGCATACCGGGCAATCTGCCTGTTTCATTTGCTTCCGTACCGGCCAAAATATCATTATTTTCTGCCGCCGCAGCGATCCGGTTCGCTCCCGCCAAAGCAGCTGTCTGCGCATGATCCGCTTCTGTCCGATTTGCAACGCCGCTTTTCGCGGCGCCAGCGTCAGCCGCAGGAGCCCGCAGTTCCTCCAGCTTTGCCGTCCTGTCGATATAGCGGATATCCGCCCCCTCCTTGCCTCGGAGCAGGTCGGACGCAAACGCCATGTTCATCAGCATCACCTGCGACGGGTTGACAATCGCCGCAGTAATGCCTGCCTGGATCGCAAAGGCCAGAAATGCCGCGTTCACAAACTGCCTCTCCGGCAGGCCGAATGATATATTGGACAGCCCGCACATTGTCGCCGTCCCCAGTTCCTCGCGGCAGTACCGGATCGTCTCGATGGCCTGCAGCGC
Source organism: uncultured Lachnospiraceae bacterium (assembly GCA_910587085.1). Lineage (GTDB taxonomy): Bacteria > Bacillota > Clostridia > Lachnospirales > Lachnospiraceae > RGIG4057. Next base: position 1,447 of record CAJUMC010000022.1, read on the forward strand.
CGCCTGCGGGTTGGCGCCCACCGTGTTGACAAGGCCATCCACCAATATATCCTTTCGGCCCAGTCCCTGCGCCTGTGCCTCGGCCATTATCGTACGGATAATCTCCTTTTTCTCTTCCAGATCCTTCGGCAGTCCCCTCTCCGAGAGAGGCAGAAGAATAAACATCGCTCCGTATTTTTTGGCCGCAGGCAACAGCCGTTCCATTTTCCCGCGCTCCAGCGATACCGAGTTGATCAGCGCGCGGCCGGGATAGCGGCGCAATGCATCCTCGATAATATGCGGATGGCTCGAGTCAATGCAAAGCGGCAGATCGACCAGTGCGGACACCGTTTCGACGGCGGAAAGCATCGCTGCCCTCTCGTCGATACCGTTCATGCCCACATTGATATCGAGGATATCCGCCCCGTTTTCTGCCTGCTCCTCCGCCAGATTTCCGATCAGTTCCATCTTCCCGGCGCGCAGTTCCTCCTGCATCGCCTTCCTGCCCGTCGGATTGATTCTCTCGCCGATCGCCAGGAACCTTCCGTCCAGTTCTAACGGCAGGATGCTCCTTTCCGTCGCCAGCACACGGAGATTTTTCGGCGCGGGGTAAAGCGGCGCGTACTGTGCGGCGCGCTCCGCGAGCAGCCGGATATATTCCGGCGTCGTGCCGCAGCAGCCCCCGACAATCGACACACCGGCGCGCAGCACGCTGTCCATGCATTCCGCGAACTGCTCCGGTTCCATATCATAGACGGTTTTTCCGTCGCGCAGCACCGGCAGCCCGGCGTTCGGCTTTACAATCACCGGCACGTCCGACACCGCCGCCATGCGCTCGGCCAGCGCAAGCAGACGATCCGGTCCTGCGGAACAGTTCATGCCGACCGCGTCCGCCCCCATGCCGCCGAGAACGACAGCTGCCGACTCCGGGGTATTTCCGTGAAAGGTATGCCCGTCCTCCTGAAAGGTCAGCGTAACCAGCACCGGCAGACTGCAGGTTTCCTTTGCTGCCAGCAGAGCCGCGCGGCATTCCTGCAGACTCATCATTGTCTCGACCGCAATCAGATCCGCGCCTGCCGAAACACAGCAGCGCACCTGCTCCTTATACACGTCGACAAGCTCCTCAAAATCCATCGTTCCGGCCGGTGCCAGCTGCCGCCCGGTCATTGTGAGATCGGCAGCAACCCAGGCGCTTCCCTCACGGCCCGCTCTTCTGACAGCCTCCCGAGAAAGTGCGACAAGCGCGCAGTTCATCTCCTCCAGATGTCCCTCCAGCCCGTATTCCGCCAACTTGAGCCGATTTCCGGAAAAGGTCGGCGCATACAAAATGTCCGTCCCTGCGCACAGATACTCCATCTGCAGCCCGATCAGCACCTCCGGGTTGTCCAGTATCCACTTCTCCGGGCATACCCCGCGCGGCATGCCGGCAGCAAAGAGATTGCTGCCGGTTGCTCCGTCGAGAAGCACTCTTTTTGACTTTACCAGCTTCCTGAATTCCTGTCCGTTCATCTGAACCCTCCAGGCTTTTAACGTTCCGGTATCACAACCGGACGAAAAGCATTTTTAAAAATATTTTTCTCCCTTTTCTGAAAAGTGTTCCTGATCAGTTTTCCTCCCACAATGCCTCCCATTCAATACAAGTCGGGCGTTCCAATGTATCCCAGAATTCTTCCATACAGCAAATGGCTTTTTCCAGCGGCACTATGACATACTCAGGAGCTGTCCACTCTTCTCCCCCTGCAAGGAATATCACTTCTTTGTTAAAATCCCCGCAAGACTGCCATACATTCCCTTCATCATTTTCAAAGTAATGGACACAGGTATATTGGTCTTTCATAAGAATGGAAAGACAAGGATACGGTTTCTCCTTACTGCTCACCCATATCTCATCGCCTTGCGGTAAAGCGGCACCCTGTTTTATAATTTCGACCATTTCAGCTTTGCTCTGACATAATATATTGTCGTTCGTTGTGCTCACACTCATAATCTTCTTATATGATATCATCTTATATTTTTCCCTTAACTTTATAATTTTTACGCAGGCACGCAATTCTGAAAAAGGAGATATTTTTTACATCCCTGCGCCTTTTCTGCCTGATCGGTCAATCTTCCCCCCCTAGTAGCTCTTCCATCAGACTGACCCGATTGAACGGCAGCATAAAGTAATAGCCGTCTGCAATATCCTTAAGCTGCTCCATCATGCGAAGCGCAATTCTGACGCCGGTTTTCTCGCCCTCTTCCCGGCTCATGTCCGGCCGGTATTCCGCCAGAATCCCATCGGGTACTTCGATGCCGACCATCTCGTTTTTTACGAAATTGGCGTTCCGGAAGCTGACAAGCGGCATAATGCCGGCGAGCAGCCTTGTTCCAGTCTCTTCCTTGAGCCGCCGCAGCCGCTGTACCTCTCCGGCATCATAGACCGGCTGTGTCAGGAAATAGGAGGCACCTGCCGCTATTTTTTTCCTGACGCGTTCCAGCTCCAGTTCAAAATTCAGCCGTCCCTGGTTGACTGCTCCGCCGTAGATGATCGGCTCCCTGGAAAAATGCTCCCCGTTCATTTCCCGCACAAAGCTCATAAGCTTCATGGAATTGTAATCAAATACCCCCTTGGCTCTGCTGCGCAGCTCCCCCGGCACCGGGTCGCCCGTCACAAGCAGCAGACTGCGGATATCGTTGGCGTAAGCGCCGAGCAGCGTCGCACGCATCGCAATCATATTTTTGTCGCGGCAGCAGATATGCGGCATAACCGTCATTCCGGTGACGCTCTGCAGCCGGACCGCCGTCAGCACCGAATCCATCCGGCTGCGCCCCTGCGGAGAGTCTGCGATTGTCAGCACATCCGCCCCGAGTTCCTTCAAGCGGAACGCCGCCCTCAGCAATTTGGAATCGTCCGCGTCATACGGCGGGTCCAGCTCGACGGCAATTACTTTGCCGGCCAGACAGGCATCCCTGATATGATTTACTGCACTGCCCTCTTTTGCTCTGCTTTGGGCGGATCTCTCCGCCAAAAACAGTTCTCTTTCTCTGCGCCTGCGGTCAAACAGACGGAGCAGACGGTTTCCCCCTGCAGAATCGCCGCCGTTTTCGCCGTTTTGCTTCTGCGGTTCGGACAAAAGGATATCTCTCTGTCCTGCATCGGAAGCCGGCAGGCGGACATCGTCCGCGGGTACCTTCTGCGCTCCGCTCCGGCTTTCGGGTATCCCGCTGCGGCGCGCGCATGCCTGCATATCCGCCTCTCTCTCCGCTGCAGGATCACTGTCTGCGCTCGTCCGACCCGGCCGCAGATCTGCCTTTCCTTCCCCTGCCGGATCTCCGTCTGCGCTCGTCCGGCCCGGCCGCAGATCTGCCCCTTTCTTTGCTGCCGGCAGTCCGCCGGCCAGCAGGACAAGCTCGCGGATATACTCCGGCGAAGAACCGCAGCACGCCCCGATCACCGCGGCGCCCCGCTCTGCAATCCTCTTCATGTTTTCCGCAAAATAGCCCTCGTTGCGCATAAACACCATGCGGTTCTGCAGCTGCTCCGGATAACCGGCGTTCGGAGACACGCAGAAATACTTGTTTTCTGGCAGCCGGATTCCCTCCAGCAGTGACAGCATATGTCCCGAACCGATGCCGCAGTTCAGTCCTGCCGCGTCCAGCTCCGCAATCCCGTCCGCCAGCTCAAGCAGTCTGCCGGCTCGCTGCCCGGCAGCGCTGTAGCCGTTTTTATTTACGGAAAATTCCGCCATGCAGAATACTCCCGGATTCTTGCGCTTTGCATAGATTGCCGCCTCCGCGATCCCGTCAATTTCCGAAAAGGTTTCGAACAGAACAGCATCCACACCTTCGGAAAGGAAAATATCAATCAGAGCCTCGTACTCCTCCTTTGTGTTTTCCTCCCCGCCCGTCTCCGAAAAACTGCGGAGCGGCCCGATATCCCCGGCCAGAAAACATTCCCTCCCCATCCGGGCAGTAAATGCGGCAATCTCCTGCTTTGCAATGCGGCAGGCTGCCCGCACCAGCTCCTCCTGCTCCTCCCCGGATATGCCTAACCCGCTCCGGCCTGCGGCAAAGGTATTTGTGCGCAGCAGCATCGCCCCCGCCTCGAGATATTCTCTGTGTATCTGCGCGATAACCTCCGGCTCAGTCAGATTGGCCCACTCCGAAACAAGGCTCGCGCTGCGCTTTTTTTCCGCATAATATGTCCCCATCGCCCCGTCCGTCACAAGGCGATGCTGTTTTAAATATTCCCTGATCCCCATTTGAATCCCCTTTTCCTGTCGGCCCGCCTGCATCCGACCGTCCGGTTTGTCCCGCCGGATTTGTATGTAAGCTTTCTTCGCTGCAGTGCCGCATCCCGCGCACTCCTGCCAGGATGCCTTGCTGCTCTTCTGCCGTCCTGCCGCTGCCGGGTCCCTTGCCGGGCTCTGCCGTCCAAAGCAGCGGCAGGCGCAGTCATCCTTCATGGTTTAACCGCAACGGATGTTTCATTCCCTGCCCGCTATCCGCGGCAGATATTTCTTTCCCGACCTGCAAGAAATGCCCTGATATTTTCGTATACCTCATCCGCACAGCGCTGCCGGGCTTCCACGGTCGCCCAGGCAATATGCGGTGTAATAATCAGCCGGGTCGAATCCTGAATTTCCAGAAGCGGGTTATCTGCAGCCATCGGTTCCTGCGTCAGCACATCTAGTCCAGCCCCGCCGATCCGTCCGTTTTTAAGCGCCGATGCAAGTGCCTTCTCATCAACGATCGGGCCGCGCCCGAGATTCAGCAGCACGGCATCCTCTTTCATCCAGGCCAGCTCCCGCTCTCCGACAAGCTCCCTTGTCGCCTCGGTAAGCGGTGCGTGAATGGAAATAATATCCGATTCCCGGAACAGCGTCTCCTTGTCAACCCGGCAGTAACCAGGCTCGTCGTGCCTGCCCGTCGTTGAATAATAGACAACCTCGCAGCCAAAAAGCCCCGCCAGTTCTGCAACCTTCCGTCCGATCTCCCCGAGTCCGACAATGCCCCATCGCTTTCCCGCCAGCTCATGAAAGCGGACATCAAATTTGCTGAAAATATCACATTTCACATATTCACCAGATTTTACATATTCATCATAAAAATGTAATTTTTCATAGATATAGAACAGCAAAGCAAACGTGTGCTGCGCAACCGATGCCGTGGAATAGCTTCTGACATTCGCCACGCGGATACCGCGCCGCTCCGTGCACGAAAAATCGACGTTGTTTGTACCTGTTGCCGTCAGGCAGACAAGCTTCAGCCTCCCGCAGTCTTTCAGTAGCTCCCCGTTTATGGCAATTTTATTGGCGACTATAATATCCGCCTCCTGAATCCGCGCAGCATTGTTTTCCGGGTCCGACTTGCCGTACACAGCCACCTCGCCGAGCTCATGAAACCGCGAAAGATCAACATCCGTGCCGAGCGTATCCGCTTCCATAAATACAATCTTCATAAAAAGTATTCCCCCTCCTTTGCCTGCCGCGAGCCTGTTCGCGATGCCGCTTTCCCGCACCCTCAAAGCAGCCGGAATGCCCGGCCTTTGTCCTGCTCCGTATGCATCTCTATCTTATTCTGCCGTCCTGGGCGCAAACAGCGCCGGATCGCAGAGCTGTTCCACCGCTTCCACACGGTAATCCCAACGGTCGGTCTGCCCGAAGCCGTATGCCGCAAATACAAACGGAACGCCTGCTTCACGGGCCGCCTGCCCGTCCGGATCGGTGTCTCCGACATACACCGCCTCGGAGAGCGGAACGCCGTTTCTCCCGCAGATCAGCCGGATATTTTCCGCCTTAAGCCTCCCCGTATCTCCCGGGCAGGTAAAATCCTCCACAAGCTCCCCGAGGGAATGCGCCTCAAGAAAGGCTTCGATATATCCGCTGCGGCAGTTGCTGACAATAAAAATACGCCATGTTCTCCCAAGCTCCCTCAGAACCCTTTCCACATCTCCCATCAGACGCGCTCCCGTCCGCGCCAGAATCGGGCACTGAACCACGACGCATTCCTCCATTACGCGCAGCGCCAGCTCCCTCGGGGCAGAAGCAAACAGCCGCACTGCAATGTCCTCGAGCGGCAGACCGTAAAGCCCGCGCAGTTTCTCCGCCGTAACAGTATCCCGTATCTCCGGATACTTTGCCGCCACCTCACTCCAGATCTGTGCGGCCGCTTCCGTCGTGTCCCAGAGCGTCCCGTCTACATCAAAAATCATAGTGCTGTATTTTCTGTTCAGCAGCGCCTCCAGCTGTTCCATCGCCGAATCGTAGTCCCGGAAGAGAATCGTCCGTATTCCAAGCTTCTGCGCCCCTGCAAGGTTCTGCTCCAGATCATCCAGAAAAACGCATTCTTCCGGCTTCAGACCGTACTTTTCCAGCAAAGCCTGATAGATTTCCGGCTCCGGCTTCACCTGATGAACCTGGTACGAAATTATGCCGCCGTCCGCAAGCGGAACAAAGCGAAAATGCTCCTTTGCGTATTCATACAGGTCGCCTGCATAATTGGAGAGCAGGTAAACGCAAAAGCCCCGCTCCTTCAGCCCGCGGATCAGCGCCTCGGCATAATCATACTCCTGCACAAGCGCGGACCGCTCACGGAAAAACCGCTCGATCTGAGCACCGAGCTCCGGCACAAGCTCCGCGCACCGCCGCATAATCTCCTCCATGGAAAGCACGCCCCGATCCACCTCAACCCAATAAGGGCCCTGCACCGTTGCCTTCGCTATACGCTCAAACTCCTCCTCCGGAAAACGCTCCCGGATATATTCCTCCCACCGGAAGTGGGCAAGCACATTTCCAATATCAAAGATAATATTTTTAATCATGTCCGTTTCTCCTTTTTCCTGCCGGCGGCGGTTCCATCCACATCCGCGGCGGCCGCTTCTCCTGCAAAGTATACCATATTCCTCTTTATATTGCATTCTTTTTCTTCGCTAACCCGACAGCTGCAGATCATTTCTGTTACGGTGCAACGCTCCCGGGTTATCCTGGAACAGGAAACCGCAGAGGCCCCTGCGCTTTTCCGCTTCCTTTTCGCCCAAAATAAATCCGTGCTTGCCATAATACAGGATTTTTTCTATAATATCATTTAATAGCAAAAAATAAAAAATAATCGGAGGGTTCTGAAATGAAACAGATTGCAAGCTTTACCATTGACCATCTTCGGCTTTTGCCGGGACTCTATGTTTCCCGCATGGACAAAATCGGCGCGGAAACCGTTACCACATTCGACATACGGATGACCCGTCCGAATTTTGAGCCGGTTATGAACACGGCGGAGGTTCACACCATCGAGCATCTCGGCGCAACCTTTCTGCGCAATCACCCGGTATACGGCGAAAAAACCGTTTATTTCGGGCCGATGGGCTGCCGTACCGGTTTTTATCTTCTGCTTGCGGGCAGCCATACTTCATCCGACATCGTTCCGCTGATGCGTGAAATGTTTGCCTTTATCGCGGATTTCGAGGGGCCTGTGCCGGGTGCCGAGGCGATCGGCTGCGGCAATTATCTTGACATGAACCTCCCGATGGCCAAGTTCCTCGCAAAGAAATACGCGGAGCAGGTGCTCGCCCGGATTACTGACGCGCAGCTGAATTATCCGGAATAACGAAGACTGACATTTTCCCGCCCGGCGCGCATATAATGTATGGCAGGCTGAATCCGTTTCGTTGACCAAGCCTGCCATCATACTTTGAGGGGAGGAACCGGGCAATGAACCAACCACAGAACCCACCGGGCAGCGGCCCTTCCGGCGAAGCATTTCCGTTTTGCCGGCTTTCCCTGCTGCTCAGCGTCATGCTCCCCTATCTTCCTCCGAACCTGCGCCGGCCGCTCCTTCTTTTCGCCAAGCTTTACGAATGCATGGAGTGTCTGAACAATATGCGGGGCTGCGGCGGAAACTATGCGGAAGCCACAGCAAAAAGCCAGGAGGAACAGTGGAGCGATATTTTTTCAAGGCTTTCCCCTCTTTTGAGCGAGCAGGAGCGCTCCCGCATCGAGCAGATGCAGAATATGCTCCAGATGATGAAGCTTTATCAGAATCTTCAGGAGATGGCGCCTCTTATGAATCAGAATTCCGACATGCTTTTCTCCATGCTCTCGCCGGAGCAACAGGAAATGTTTCAGGCCGTGAATTCTGCCATGCAGGAAACCGCCGCACAGGAGGGCTCTTCCTAGAGCTCTCCCGCGGCCCTTCGGCGGCGTTATTTTCTTATCCACAGCAGATGTTTCCCGACGGCATACACTGCGCTTTCCTTAAGATTAATCCCGTTTCTATGATTTCTTGTATTTTCATTGTCGCGGCGGCCGTTATATTCCCGCCTGTTCCCGAATATATATTATGAAATGAAAATTTGAAAATCTTTGATTTTCATGCTTTCATTTGCGGACGCGGTTCCGGCAGCGTACAGCTTTTACCGTGATATGCCCGGAGATAGCTATGCGCAGAAACCCGCACAAATATTAAAAAAATATGAAATTATGGAGGAAAATTATGAATCAGGACTGGCTGAACAGGCCGGAGCTCAAGGAGCTTGACCCGGTAAAAAAGAAATTTCTCACAGAGTTGATGGAAGAATCCGAAAAGACGCCGCAGAGTAAAATGCCCTCTCTTTACATGAAGACAATTACAAAAATGAACGCGCTGCGGCTGAAATTTACGGCTCAGGAATCCGCGCTGATCTCGGAGATTATCGAATCCCAGATGTCAGCGCAGGACCGGAGCCGTTTTCTGGCCGTCAAAAAAATGCTGATGAAATAGACTGCAGCCGGCAGCGCAGCAGGTAAAACAGCAGGTTTTATTTCTTCCGCCCGGTATACAGAAGAATTCCGCCGAGCCCCGCGGCTCCCGCGGCAAACAGCATCAGATAGCCCGCACGGCTGAAATCATCCCCGGTCTGCGGTGTTTTATCTCTGACCGGCGTCGTCGTCACACCTGCAGAACTCTCACCTCCCGGCCGGTTTCCTGTTGAGCCGCCTGCCAGCGCTTTTGTCGGAGTCGGCGTCGCAGGCTTCTTTGTCGGTACCGGGGTCTTTTCAGGAGCCTTCGTCGGCGCACTGGTCGGAGTTGTCACCGCGCCTTTTGTCGGTGCCGGCGTCGGCGTCTTTGCAGGAGCCTTTGTCGGTACCGGGGTCGGTGTCTTTGCAGGGGCCTTGGTCGGCGCCGGCGTCGGCGTCTTCACAGGCGCCTTCGTCGGGGTCGGCGATGCCCCGCTCGTGAGCGTCCCCGTTTTTTTGTACAGAAAAGCATAGGTATCAAAGACGCCGATATCAAATTTCCTGCACTTTACGCCGTTTACCTCAACGAAATCGGACGCGATCCGCTGCAGCTTTCCGTCATCGCTCACCGCGGTGATCTGCACCTTTTCTGCATTGGCAGCCAGCGGAGACGGGATCGGACAGATCAGCGTCACTCCGCAGCGCTCTTCAACCGGATAAAAATCACCGTCCTCATCGCTCTGATAAAGGATTGTCTCCATGGCAAGAAAATCAATGTCGGCAAGCTTCTCTCCTGCCGCCTCCAGAGCCTCCTCCATTGCAATCATTGCCTCATAGCTGTCAAACAGCGCCAGCTCATACTCCCCCGCCTTCAGCGAAGTGTCGTGCAGCTTCGCGTAAGCCTTCGTCACTCCGTTCGGAAGCTGCTCCACCGACAGATTATATTCTTTTGAAGAAACCGTCAGCTTTGTCGCCGCGGCATCGGCGTACGCTCCCGGCAGCACACTCACTGCAATCAATGCCAAAAACAGAAACAATGTAATCCCGGCGCCTCTCCGGTCGCCCTGCTTTTTCATTTTCACTTCCATATCAGCCCTTCCTCGATTTCTCTCAGCCTTTGCCTTGCGGAATGCGCGCCGCTTTACTGCTCTCTCTCTGCGCTTTCGCATTTTCGCCCTACCACGACCAGACGCCCCTCCTCAATGGAGCGGTCACAGGTCGAAAGGGTAAGCAGCTGTGTTCCAAACTCGGCTGTCACGCCCGTGTCATAAAACGATTGTTCTTTTACATAAGTGATATACATGTCAAATTCTTCCTTGTTTTCTGCCTGAATAAACCGATAATACCGGTAGGATTCCTCCCCCTGGAAGGCAATCTGCGTCCGGAACACTCCGACAATCTCATACTGTCCGGTCTCATAAACCGTGTCAAAACGGATTCTGGGGTGCTCCCTGTAAAAATCCTCCTGCTCGTAATTCAGCAGGGCAGAGAACATCGAACCGTTCTTCATGTTGTGCCCGTAAATCAGATAATTGGTTGTCGGCTCCGACACGCTGCAGCGCGTATCCATAAATGGAATCCCGTTGATATCGTACTTTTTGTCGAATCCCTTTTTCAGATAGAATTCCTCGTCCCCCGGCGTCAGCATAACCGGATAATTCACCACCGTGCCCGGAATCTGTATCCAGCCCGCCATATCGGAATTTCTCCCGTACAGTACACTGTATTTGTAGAGAATGTCCGAACCCGCCCCGGTAATGTTTTCCGCCTCCGCAGTTTCCTGTCCCGCCTTGACGGCAGCCTCCTCCTTTGTGTAGAGTCCGCTCGCGATCAGATCCGCAATGCGGTGTTCCTCGGAAACCTGCGCCTCCACGGGTATCAGAACGCTTGAAGCCAGCTCCTCCATCTTTCGTCTGCTTATGTAGCTCCAGATATCGTACGAAAATATACGATACAGAGAAAAAAGCATCAGCCCAAGGCAGAGCACAATTCCGATTGCCGCAGGCAGCCGCTTCCCCTTCTTTTTTTTATCGGCACGAACATCCCTTTTCTTAACCGTCCGGCGTGCCCGGCTTTCCGACGGTTTTGTCTGAAAACTCCCGGAATGGCCCGTGCGCCGGGCGCGGGACTCTGTTTTGCCCTCTTCACGTTCCTCCAAAAATTTCCTTCGAAACGCTTCCTCAGAGCCGGCCGCCGGACGGCTCCGGGGCACCTGTTCGGCTTTTCCCCGCCGGCCCACCGGCCGTATCTCCCGGCGCCTTGCTGCCTGCGAAACAGCGGAGCGGCCTTCCGAAAAATCCTCCTGCTGCCGGCCTCTGCCGCGGACATCCCCGCGATCCGGCGCATAGTCCCCGTCCTCCTCCGGAAACTCCTCCCCGGAAGGCGGCGAACTTCGCCTGCGGCGTTTCTTTTTTCCGTCCGTCAGCAATTCCTCGGAGAACAGCCCGGAGGATCGCTTTAATCCTTCCGACCGGTCCAGTAGGTAGCTTCGAAACGCAATCCCAAGCTCCGTTTCAAACAGGAAGGGCTGTGCTTTCAGCACCTGATAAAGCTCCCCCGCTTCCGCCCGGCTTTCCAGATTTATATCGGAGGCAAACGACCGGATGCGCTCCAGATCCCGCAGTCCGGCCCGGTAAGCCTCTTTATTTTCAAATGTAATTTCTCCGATGGTATAGCGACTGCCCATTCCCGTACCTGCACAGTACCGCAGATCAATCTGCGGTACTGCTTTCCTGAAACAAATAAAAATCCCGGATTTTAAATTCTGCTCTTCTGAACAGCACAATCCTCAACGCTTTTGCAGCAGAATGATCAAAGGCATCTATCAGCAGTATTGCCAATGTTTTTATTTTATCAGAAAACCGGAGCAAAGGCAAGGTTAACTATTTCACAACAATATTGTAAATTCTGCCTTTTACAAAAATTTCCTTTACAATACTCCTGCCGCTGAGCAGTCCGGCCACCGCAGGCTCCGCCATCACTTTGGCCCGCGCCTCCTCCTGACTGTCCTGCGCGGCTATCTTCACCGTCGCTTTTACCTTGCCGTTAATCTGCACGGCAATCTCAACCTCATCCTCCACCGTTTTTGCCTCGTCGTACTCCGGCCAGCTCTGCTGGTAAACTCTTCCTGCACCTCCGGCCAGCTGCCAGAGTTCCTCGCAGATATGCGGCGCAACCGGGGAAAGCAGCAGTACAAGCGTCCGGAATTCCGCCTTTGTCACGCTGCCCGCCTTGTAAAATTCATTGACCAGGCTCATCATGGCTGCGATCGCGGTATTGAATTTCAGCGCCTCGAAATCGCCGCTCACCTTTTTTATGGTCTGATGCAGCTTCGTCTCCAGAGCCGCGCTGTACAAATCGCCCTCCGTCAGCATATCCTGGAGCTTCCACACGCGATCCAGGAACCGGCGGCAGCCCTTTACTCCCTCCTGCGACCACGCTGCGCTCAGCTCGAACGCGCCGATAAACATTTCGTAGGTTCGAAGCGTATCCGAGCCGAACTCGTTTACTATATCGTCCGGATTAACGACATTTCCGCGGGATTTGCTCATCTTCTCGCCGTTCTCCCCGAGAATCATACCGTGGGAGGTGCGCTTCTGATACGGCTCTTCCGTCGGTACAAGCCCCTCGTCATAGAGGAATTTATGCCAGAAACGGGAATACAGAAGGTGCAGCGTCGTATGCTCCATGCCGCCGTTGTACCAGTCAACCGGCAGCCAGTATTTCAGCGCCTCCCCGCCGGCAAACGCCTCGTCGTTTTTCGGATCGATATAGCGGAGAAAATACCAGGAGGAGCCCGCCCACTGCGGCATCGTATCGGATTCGCGCTTTGCCGGACCGCCGCAGCACGGGCAGGTCGTGTTCAGCCAGTCCGTCATCGCGGCGAGCGGGGATTCCCCGTTGTCGGTCGGCATATAGCTGTCCACCTCTGGCAGCATAAGCGGCAGCTCGCTCTCAGGCAGAGGCACATAGCCGCATTTTTCACAGTGCACGATCGGGATCGGTTCGCCCCAGTAGCGCTGGCGTGAGAATACCCAGTCGCGCAGCTTATAGTTCACCTTCTGCTTTCCGATGCCCTTTTCACTCAGCCACGAAATAATCTTTTCTTTTGCATCCTTCACTTCCAGCCCGTCAAGGAAACCGGAATTTACCAGCTTCCCGGACGCCACGTCCGTAAAGGCGGCCTCCTCGACCTGTCCTCCCGCGACCACCTCCACAATCGGCAGGCCGAACTTTTTCGCGAATTCCCAGTCCCTCTCATCATGCGCCGGAACTGCCATAATTGCGCCCGTGCCGTAGGTCATCAGCACGTAGTCCGAGATCCAGACCGGAATCTTATTCCCGTTCACCGGATTCACTGCCGAGATGCCGCCCATAACAACGCCGGTCTTCTCCTTTGCCAGCTCTGTGCGCTCAAAATCCGATTTTCTCGCCGCCTGCTCGCGGTATGCCGCCACCTCGTCATAGTTGGTGATCTCTTCCTTATATTTTTCGATAAACGGGTGCTCCGGCGAAATTACCATGTAGGTTGCGCCGAAGAGCGTATCCGGCCGCGTCGTAAAGATGCGCAGCGTATCGTCCTTCCCGTCCAGCCGGAAATCAACCTCCGCTCCGACCGAGCGCCCGATCCAGTTCTTCTGCGAGACCTTAACCTTCTCGATATAATCCACATGGTCGAGCCCCTCAAGCAGCTTATCGGCATATTCGGTGATTTTCAGCATCCACTGGCTTTTCACCCTGCGGACAACCTCGCCGCCGCAGCGCTCGCACACGCCGTTCACCACCTCCTCGTTAGCCAGACCGACCTTGCACGAGGTACACCAGTTGATCGGCATCTGCGTCTTGTATGCCAGCCCCTTCTTGAACAGTTTTAAAAAGATCCACTGCGTCCATTTATAATATTCCGGATCCGTCGTGTTGACCTCCCGGTTCCAGTCGAAGGAGTAGCCAAGCGATTTCAGCTGGGATTTGAAATGCGCCACATTATTTTCGGTGACGATCTTCGGGTGGATATGGTTTTTGATCGCATAGTTCTCCGTCGGCAGACCAAACGCGTCCCAGCCCATCGGGAACAGCACATTATACCCCTGCATCCTGCGCTTGCGCGAGATAATATCCAGCGCGGTATACGGCCTCGGATGCCCTACATGAAGCCCCTGCCCGGACGGGTACGGAAATTCGACAAGCGCGTAATATTTCGGCTTCGAATAATCCTCGCCGACCTTAAAGGCCTCCTCTTCATCCCATATCTTCTGCCATTTCTGTTCCATGTCTTTCGGTGAATATACAGCTCCCATAGCTTCCTTCCTTTCCTGTTGATTGCCGGGCCTTTCCATCCGTCAGAAAATCCCCTCCCTGACCGCCGCGCAAACCGGGCTCCCGGATGGCGCGGCGGACTCCTGAACGGCATGCCGGACTCCTGGACGTCAACCTTCTTTATGCGGGCCTGCGCATAAAAAAAGGCCCCGTCCCTGAAATCCAGAGACGAGGCCATGCCGCGCGGTACCACTCCGGTTCGCGCATCTTTTTTATGCGCGCCCTTGTTTTTCTGTAACGGGAATCCCCGCCGGGGCCTATTCTTCGATGCCGCGCACCGCTCTTTCAGCTCCGGAGCTCCGAGGCGAGTTCAGAAATCCATCACCTGCGGCCTTTCACCTGCGCGGCCGCTCTCTGCAAGGCTGTCCTTCCTAATACTCCTCTTCACTGCATTTCTCTGTCTTTGAAATTTTCAGAACCACACCGGAAATCCGGCCGGATATCTGAATTTTTCTTATCATAGCGCAATTCTGCGGCTGTGTCAAGAATTTTGTTTCCCTTCCGCCTGTGAGAGTCTTTCCTCCCAGCTCAGCATAAGCTCCCCGCACTGCTCCACATCAACTTCTTCCACGGCGTCCTTCAGCAGCTCAAACAGCTCCTGCTGCCAGCCGTCGTAATGGTACCGGTTCATCTCCTGAATGACCTCCTCCATCCGGTCCATGTCCAGGTCATCCGCCGCTTCCCGAAGCCTGCAGAAGCAGTCCGCCAGCGCCTCGGAGGAAATCACCTTTTTCCCTTCCTCCCCGTCCCTCTCGGCACAGAACGGTTCCAGCACCGGAAGATATCCGGTATACATCTCCAGCAGATCCTTTGTGCGGCGGTGAAGCACAGCGGAATCCCTTGCATTTCCTGCCTTTTCCAGCGCTGCTGCGCGATCGGAAAGCGAAAGGGCGCCGATCTGCCTCGCGGCATTTTTCAGCGCGTGAACCTCGATCGTATAATTCGTCCAGTCCTCCTGCTCCTCCAGCGCCTCAATCAGCTTTGCCTTCTTTTCGATGCTCCGATAAAACACCTTCAGAACCTTCCAGAACAGCTGCTCACCGGAACTGATCTCCATCGCGTATTTCACATCCAGATCGCCGATGGCAACCGGCTCGACCGCCCTTGTGCACTGCTCGCAGCACCCCGTGCTGAACACCTTGTGTATCTTCTCGACCGGGAGCCACTGTCTTACCTTCGCTGCAAGGATGCGCAGCTCAATCGGCTTGGCAACAAAATCGTTCATCCCCTCCCGGCAGAACATTTCCTTTGTCCCTTCCACGGCATTGGCGGTGAACGCGATAATCGGGACATCATCATATTCCGGATGGAAACGGCGGATAATATGGGTCGTCTCCACCCCGTCCAGCTCCGGCATCATGTGATCCATAAAGACCATATCATAGTGGAAGCCCATAATTTTGTCAATGGCCGCCTTGCCGCTCGTAACCGTGTCGATTCTCATTTTCAGAGGCTCCAGCAATCCCTCCGCCACCGTCAGATTTACGGTATTGTCGTCGACAATCAGAATATTGGCGTCGGGCGCAATAAAATCGAATTCGTTTTCCGTCGTGTCGTCGTCAAAATGAAGCTCCTGGCCGTTCAGAAGCATCGCGATGCTCAGCGCGGACAGCGGCTTTCTCATAACGATCAGGTTCGGGATATCCGTAGTCACATGGTCGTAAAAATCAATGAGAAGAACGGCCGTCAGCTGCGGATTGCGCCGCACAAAGGCCTCCGCTTCGTCCGAAAAAAGAGGATGCTCGATAAAAAGAAATATCTTTTTCTCCTGCGGGAGCGCCGCAAGCTCCTTCGAGC
The DNA here is from genome assembly GCA_910587085.1 of uncultured Lachnospiraceae bacterium. GTDB lineage: Bacteria > Bacillota > Clostridia > Lachnospirales > Lachnospiraceae > RGIG4057. The sequence goes on from CAJUMC010000022.1 coordinate 17,232, forward strand.
CGGACAGCCCCAGATAGTCCAGCCCCAGATTGGCCGCGTCGGAACAGAGGCCGTCCCGGACATAGGGATTGGAAATCAGCCCTGCCACAAGGCGCGGCTCCGACGTCTTAATCCGTATGCTCGGCGACGCATCCGCAACTCTCTGCGGCAGATAAAATGAAAATGTGCTGCCCTTCTCATATTCGCTCTCGATCCAGATATCCCCATTCATCAGCGTCAGAAGCCTCTGGGATATGGCAAGTCCTAGCCCCGTGCCCTCGATATTTCGGTTTCTTTTGCTGTCCAGCTGCTGAAAGGACTGAAACAGCTTTCCGATATCCTCCTGGCGGATGCCGATCCCGGTGTCCTCAACGGCGATGCGCAGCTCGATCTGGCCGTCTCCCATATTTACATGCTCCATCCGCACGAGAATCCTCCCGTGCGCGGTAAACTTCGCCGCGTTGTTCGCGAGATTCAGGAGAACCTGCTTGATCCGGATATTATCGCCGAACAACTTGCTCGGAATATTGGGATCGATATCGAGGACAAGCTCCACATCCTTTTCCTTCAGCCTTGTCATCACAATATTGGCGACATCATACACCATTGACAGAGGCTCGTAGTCCACCTCGCTGATGTCCATTTTGCCGGATTCTATTTTGGAAAAATCCAGAATATCGTTGATTATGGTCAGGAGGGATTTGCCGGCCTCCTTTATCTGGTTGATGTACTCTCTTGCCGCCGCGGGCAACTGTTCCCTGAGTGCCATTTCAGCCATGCCGATCACCGCGTTCATCGGCGTGCGGATCTCGTGGCTCATATTGGCGAGGAAATCCGATTTCATATTTTCCGATCTTGCGAGCTCCCGGTTTGCCCGGTGTACAAGATACTGATTGTATGCCATGCTTGACAGAGCATCCGCAATCGTAAAAAGAAACTTTGCGGCCCGTTCCACCTCGCTCCGCTCAGTTCTCTTCACCCGGCGCGAGGCGGCCAGATACTCCTTTGGCTCCACACCGATCTCCTCCGCAATCCGCATGAGCTGCTCCGGGTCGGGCTCGTCCGTAAGCACCTGCCCGCCGATAAAGCAGCCCACCAGCTCCCCGTCAGCCATAATCGGAGCCGCAAAATCCACCAGCCCGGCGTGGCAGCTGTACACAACGGACTCCCCCCGTGCCAGCGCCATCTCCGCTCCCTCCCTGTCGCACTGCTCGCAGCGCGCGCAGCCGAGCTTTGAGTTTCTCGTGTATTTCATGCAGAAATCCGAGAAGTTCGACCCCTTCGTTACCGCCGTGCCGGATGCATCCGTCGTGAGAGCCGCGACGCCAAGCATGCTCGAGAAAGCGTCCTGGATCTTCTGCAGCACCTTTGTGTCAATCAGATCGGTCAATTTCATCCGGTATTCCATAATATCCATAAGCAGGCCTCCCCTCCGCAGAACGGCGCGGCGTCTCTCAGCCGATAATTTTTTCAATCGTGCCCAGAAGCTTCTCGCGGTCAACCGGCTTGAGAAGGTAGCTCTGCGGCTTGAGCCGGAGCGCCTCCTGAATTTTGCGGGACTCCATAACTCCGGTCAGGAAGACCACCGGGATATTCCGGGTCGCCTCCCTGGCGCGCAGCTGCGCAAGAACCGCGGGACCGTTTTCCCCCGGCATCTCATAATCCAGCAGTATTAAATCGGTGCTCTTCCGCTCCAGAAATTTCAGCGCGATCCTTCCGCTGACCGCAGTTGCCACATCATATTTTTCATGCAGATATTCCTTGATCAGCTTCAGCATTATGGAGTTGTCATCCACGACCAGGATATGCTGCCGCAGTTTGATTTCCGGCATCCTGTACCGGGCCGGAATTCCCGATGCGGCATTTTCCGCGGCAGATCGCTCCCCGGCCCCCGGGCTTTGTGAAGCTTTGTCCGCGGCTGTCCCAGCAGGCTTCAGCCCGCCGGCTTCCGTCCCTGATACGGCGGGGCTCTGCGGAGGATTTCCGGACACTGCGGCTGCTGCAGGCCTGCCTTCCTGCGGCGGAACCCCGGATGCACTTCCCGCCTCCTGCCGCGGCTGTTCCGCCGCCGCTTCGTTCTCCCCGCCACCTTTTTCCGCGCGCAGCTTATCCAGCAGCCGGATAATTTTTTCGGAAACGTTGTCCATGACAACCGGGCGGTACAGCGTCAGACTGGCCAGATTCAGAGTGCTGCGATCGACCGCTTCGCACTCCTCTCTCCTGCCGATCAGAACAATCGGGATGCGCCCGGCAGAAAGACGAGATTGCACGCCGATCAGCCGATGAATGCTCTCCCGTGTTTCGTTGCAGGCATTGAATACCAGAACATCCGGTTTAAAATAGTCCAGATGCCTGCCGATATCTTCATGGCGGGTCGAGGTTGTCATAACCTCAAATTCACTGTTCTTTTGCGCAAAAAAATCATCGACCACCTTGTCGTCCCGGCCGGCTATCAAAACCTTGTATCTCATCACAATCCCCCCTTACATTCATCCGTTTAACTGTATTATATATGGTATGGTCTGTTCTTTCAAGCATTTCTGTTCCCTGATTTTCAAAGCCGTGCATAGAAGCGGGCTTCAAATCATCTCTGCTGCTTCCGCAGCAGTTCCGCCCGTTCTGCATTGGAGTCAGACCGTCTGCAGTGCTGCTGTTTTTCCTGATTTTTACCAAATAGCAATATCTGATTATCTAATTCATAGAAAGATGGGCAGTTTTTTTATGCACTATATATGAATTTTGCAAAGAAAGCGTGCCGAATTATTGACACAATGCACAGTTCATGATATATTTACTGTGATGAGGGTAATGAAAGCTATTACTCATAAAGTCAATCAAAACCAGAGGAGGTTGTTTTATGAAAATCAAGAAACTGATGGGTCTGTTCATGGTTTCTTCCCTCGCTGTCGGCTCGCTTGCCGGCTGCGGAGATAAGGAAACCAGTACTAACCCTACCCCTACTCCAAGTACCGAGGTAACCAACACACCGGAAAGCACACCGACTCCGGAAGCAACGCCGACTCCGGAGGCAACTCCGACCCCGGAAGCGACTCCTACCCCGGAACCGACTCCAAAGCCGGAGAAGGATCCGAACGTTATTTTCGATTATGATGCCAGCCAGAAGTCGCAGACCCTCTATTTCTCAGAGAGAGGCAGCGGTTTGGCAAGATGGCGCAATACCGGCGGCCACGACAGCGACGAGTGCTTTTTGATCACCGGCCGCGGCGACGGCTGGCATGGTGTTTCCATGTCTATTCCGGAGGAGTACATAGGAAAAGTTCTTCATGTTTCTTACTGGGCAAAGCACGAGAATCCGGAACCGATCATGATCTCCTGCACCCTCCAGGTAACGAAGCCGGACGGCAATTCCGACTGGCCGGAAAGAGCAAACAACGAGGCTGTTCCGAGCAACGAGTGGACGCTGATCGAGAACGATATCCCGATCTATGCGGATATTACAAAGCCGATGATCTCCTGGGAAGCAACGGATACTTATGATTTCTATATTGACGATGTTCTTGTAACCGTAGTCGAGGGCGCGGTTGCTGAGGCACAGTATCAGGATCTTGTTGTTGACAAGCCGGATCTGTCCGGCGTTGAGAGCGTTTCTCTGACCTTCAACGATGAGAACATGTTCTTTGATAAGCGCGGCGACGGCACGCCTGCCATTGTTGCCGGAGGACATGACGACGATTTCGCACTGCAGGTAACGGGACGCACGGCTACCTGGAACGGTATTCAGGTAGATCTTACCGATTACAAGCTGGCCGGCAGAACCATCGGAATTTCCTACTGGGTAAAGACCGAGGAGGCAACGGAGGTAAATGCAACGCTTGAGGAGCAGTTCTCCGACGGCAGCGATACCGCTTACAACCGTGTTGCAAGCTCCGGTGATATCACTCCGGGCGAATGGGTTCAGGTTACCGGCACTCTTGAGGTCGGAGCAAATACTGCAAAGCCGATCCTCTACTTTGAGTCCCCATCCGAAACCGCAGGTTTTACTATTGACGAGGTTGTTATCACATTCGGCGGAGCGGGCGCAGCAGCGGATGATCAGCAGACGACCGATGACAATACCACGGATGATCAGCAGACCACCGATGACAATACCACGGATGATCAGCAGACCACCGATGATAATACCACAGCGGACGGCGCACAGACGCTTTCCTTTACCTTCAACGACGGCAATGTTTTCTTCGGTCCGTTCGGCACCGGCACTCCGGCCATCGTTTCCGGCGGACATGACGATGATTTCGCACTGCAGGTAACGGGACGCACGGCAAGCTGGAACGGCGCATCGGCGGATCTTACCTCCTACAATCCAATGGGCAAGACCGTTTCGATTTCCTACTACGCAAAGACAGAAGAAGCCATTGAGGTAAATGTTACACTGAACGGCGAGCAGGCAGGCGAGGCAAAATATGAGCGCCTTGCAGCATCCGGCGAAATCGCTGCCGGTGAATGGGTTCAGGTTACCGGTTCGTTCGAGGTACCGGCAGATTTCACCAAGTGCGTAATCTATTTTGAGTCTCCTTCTGAGACCGCAAACTTCATGATTGACGAGGTTGTTATCACGATCAAGTAATCACAGAGTATTCGCAGCCGGGCGGGCAGCAATGCCGCCCGGCTGTGTAAGATTTATCCTGTGCCGGCATTATATATTTCCAGATGCCCGGTCACAGAAAAAACGCTGCCGTTTTATAACGGCAGCGTTTTTTGGTTCTCCGGTTTTATGCGCCATTCACCTCAGCTTTCTGTTTCACCAGTCGTCCTGTCCCGGTGCAGCGCATTCCCGTCCGTATGTCCTGGCTACTCTGTTCCTGCACCGCTCCCGGCACTCCCGGACGGAGCAGCAACACTATACTGCCTTCCCTCGTGGTCGATCTCAAAATTCTCACGGATAATCAGCTCCGAAATCGGAACAAGCTCATACCCTTTCTCTTTCAGTATGGTGATGACCGAATCCAGCGCATCCGCGGTATACTTTGCTCCGTTGTGCATCAGAATAATCGAACCGTCCCCAAGGTGCTTGTGCTCCGTAACGGTGCGGATTATGGAATCTACGCCGTAATCCTTCCAGTCCAGACTGTCCACATCCCACTGAATGGTATAGTAGCCGCATGCCTCCGCCGCGTTGATTACCGTATCGTTGTAATCCCCGTACGGCGGGCGGAACAATATCATTTCATTTCCGGTCAGCTCTTTGATAAACTCATGCGGCTCCGTCAGCTCCTCCTTGCATTTTTCCAGAGAAAGCGTTGACATCTGCTTGTGATTCTGGCTGTGATTGCCAAGGTCATGGCCCGCTGCCAGAATCGCCTTCACATCATCCGGATATTTGTTCATCCATCCTCCGGTCATAAAAAATGTTACGCGTACATCGTGCTTTTCAAGTATTTCCAGAATACGCGCGGTATCCTCATTCCCCCAGGGGAACGGCCGGCTGATGGAAGAGATTACAATTATCGGAAATACTGCAGGTACTTTTTTACTTTCTTTATAGAACCGCTTCATCGCGATTGTCCAGCAATGCCTCCAATTCATCGGAGAAATTGTAAGCAATCCGGATGCTGTGGTTTTCGTAAACATGAATCATAGAAAGCATCTCGACGACCGTTTCCCGGTCAAGATGATCCAACGGTTCGTCCTGCAGCAGCCTGTCGATCCACGAACCGGATACAAACGACTGGTCTTTTGCAGCTTGATTAATCATTTCTATCTTTAAATGGACAGAATTAATCTGCCGTTCATACCCACTTTTATACTTCAGGTACTCGTCCCTGGTGATTATTCCGTCCGAATAATCCTCGTAAGCACGCTCTTTCTTCTTTTCCAGGCGGTTAAGCTCTGCTTTATATCCGGTAATGTCGCCCAGCTGGTTCCTTATGTCAGCTCCCAGCCGCTTTTGTTCCTCCTCTATGATCCGTCTTATATCCTTCACGGATTTTATAATCAGATTCAGGTCATTCAGAACGATCTCCTCCAGCTCCGACTCCGTGATGCTGTGGATGCTGCAATGTCCCCTGCCATAGCGGTTGTAGCTGCCGCAGTTAAATATTGTCACCCCCTTCCTTTTGATTTTAACCATGGCCCGCCCGCAGTCGCCGCATTTTATGAACCCGGCAAAAATATGGACATTCTGTTCCAGCCCCGTCTGTCTCATATTCCGCTTTAGCAGCTCCTGCACCTTATCCCAGACATCCCTTTCGATAATGGGCTCGTGGGTTCCTTCGACAATAATCCACTTATCTTTCGGCAGGGCGACCGCTGTTTTCCTGCAGATCTGCCGGAAATTTTTGTTTTGAACCATATTCCCGGTATAGATTTCATTCTTCAGAATATTCCTCACGGTGGAATAAGTCCAGTAACAGGTGGAATCCAGCCGGCTGCCGTTATGGTAGTTCAGCCCGCACTGCTTCTTATACTCCGAAGGACAGGGAACGCCCTCCTCATTCAGGGTCTTGGCAATTGTATTCTGCCCCATCCCGCTGATATACAAATCGAAGATGCGCCTCACAATGCCTGCAGCATACCCGTCAATCTCAAGCCGGTTATGGTCGCATGCCGATTTCACATAACCGAAGCTGGCAAATGCACCGATAAACTGTCCCTTCCCCTGTTTCGCCCGGAATGTAGAGCGGACTTTTTTCGAAATGTCCTTTGGATAAAAGCCGTTGAACATATTTTTGACATCAATCATCATATCCTCGCTGGTGTCAATGTCGTAATAGTTCCTGTCAATCCGGTCATTTACAGCAATAAAACGAACTTTTCTGCTCGGGAAATAATCATTGATATAGTCGGAAACCCTTGCCATGTTCCTGCCCAGCCGGGACAGGTCCTTGACAACCACACATTGTACCTTCTTGGCTTCGATATCCTCAAGCATCTGCAGAAACCCGGGTCTCTGGAAATTTGTCCCAGTCCAGCCATCATCAATATATGTGTTATATATTTTTAATTCCGTATGCTGTTTAATAAATTCTTCCAGCATTAAATGCTGATTGGTTACGCTCAGGCTCTCGGTTTTATCGCCGTCCTCCCTTGACAGGCGTATGTACAGAGCAGCGTTCAGCCGGCTGCTATGCTGCCCGCCGTCTATCCCTGCCTGCGCCTTATGCATCTTCTCTGCTGCCATGATTCGTTCCCTTCGGGTCCAAATACTCCCCTTTTACATTTTCCGGATAAGCGCATTTGATATGGCGGCGTATAATGCGCCTGATCAGTTCATCCATCCCGCAGCGGCTGCTGTAGCTCCGGACAACCGCATACCTTTCCGTTTCCGACACTGATAATACCTCTCAATACAATCATATAATCTCATATTATTATATGCATTCCGCAGCGTGGAAAAGCACTCCGGCCACCATTTCCCTTAAACGCTTCTGCGCATAAAAAGAACAGAGGAAGAAATTCCTCTGTTCTTTTTATGCCGCATTGTTGTGTTACAGATTATCTAAGGAAGCTACCCCGGAAGTTCAGTATTTACACCGTTTTCTCCGGACAGCTTTATTTCTCTTCACTCCATCTCATCCAGCATCTTCTCAAGCTCCTCGATCGACTTATCCTTCAGGGCTTCATCCTGCTTGCTTGCAAGAATGGACATTATCTTCTGCTTCTGCTTTCTGCGCTCCTTCTCCATTTCCGCCTCCTTCTTTTCCTCCAGTTTAACAGAAACAATGTACTTGACAATCCCGATCTGCACCGTAAGTTTCTCATCCTCATCGGACTTTGTTTCCAGAAGACTTTCCTCCTGCGCCTTTTTTGCCTCCGCATTCAGCTGCTTGTAAATTTTGTCAAGCTCCGTAACCGGCAGCTCCCATAAATCCTCGACCGACGCCATCCCCCTGTACGGAAAACGGATTTTCTTCCGGCTCGCCCAAATAAACATCTCTTCTTTCTCCATAATTCTCCCTCCGTCAGTACAATAATTAATTTCCCTGTTCCTTTGCCCTTCCGCTTTCCTGTAAATCAGAACTTTACCCGGAGCACTCTCTCGCTCGCGCCCTTCACCTTCACAAGCACATCATTTCTCTTTGTAGCGGAAAACCCGACGCCGGATAACTGGTCTTCCGAATCCTCCAGGCGCATTCTGGAACCGAGTGCTTCAAAAACCCTCTTGTGCTCCATCAATTCTTCCCGCAGATATTCGTTAAACATCCCGTTCGGCATCTCGTCATTCCGGCAGCCTTTTAACATAAAGAAATAATGGCGGTGCCCGGTTCCAGCCGGTTCATCCCAATAATTCGGGGAATACATCACAACAGACACCGGTATAAACTGGTTTGTCTTCACTCCCCAGATTTCCCTTACGGAAACATTGGACGGCAGAAGCCCCTTCATCGTGAAATTCTGACCGTCAAACGTCACCTCCGCAACCGGCACATCCTCGTTCTGGCGGACTTCCTTTGTATAATCAAATTGGTAAATATTTCCATCTAATTCAAGTTCTGCCCGAAATCCGTTCCTGCCGCCGCGGTTGGTGAATTGATGGACAAAAAACAGATATTTTCCCTGATCCATCGTATCCTTGCTTGCCCAGGTGATGTTTTCGACCGCAGGACGGCCGTTTTCCGGATTGATGATATCCACATCCAGCGCGCCCTTTGTCCGGCTTATTTTGTGGTTAAACATGATTTCCTCGCCGCTCGGCTCCTTGCAGTGAACATCCAGGTCATTCCGGTCCCAGTCGCCCATATCGTTCCACTGGATGGAAAAGCGCAGAACACCGTCCACTGCTCCGCCTGCAGATTTCACATTCTGCTTGATATCGCTGTCCGCAACATTCCCGGAGTATGTCCAGGAAAACCCGTTTTTCCATTTGAACATGGTCGGCGCGGATGCATTTTTCGGTGCAATCAGCGATACCATATTGGCGTAATGCCTGTTTTCCAGAAAGAGCTCCAGCTCCCTGGCAGACGGCAGTATATTTTTCACAAAACTTTCTGCCGGCACCTCTTCCACTTTTGAAAACCTTTTCAAATCGACGGCAAGCTCCTGCTCCATGGCAGCAAAAATGTCATCTGCACCGGCCATTCGCTTTCTTGCATCTCTGTTGGAAAAAAGAATACTGTTGATGGAAATATCATCCAGCACAGCAAAGCGGCGCTCCAGAGACGGCATATACCCCAACTGCTCAATCTTTTTTCTGGCGTCCTCCAGCATTTTTTTGGTAAAGATTGGTTTCGGGCGCTTGTAATTGGCCGGAGCAACGATCTGCTCATATTTTCTGACTGCCTCATCGAGCTCCATGCCCTCGCTGAGATTAACCAGCAAGACGCCTATACTGTGATTCCTTATTCTTCCGACAGCCCCTCCGGCCAGTGCAGATTTCTCCCACGCAAAATTTTCTTTTTCCCTGCTTGTTTCCAGTTTTTCCCATTCTTTTTTATATTTTAAAAACTCGCTTAAAATTTTCTTCCATCCCTCGCCACGATAGAGAGAATTCTGCGCGATCAGCTCCAGAACCGTCTGAATGCTTTCCTCGGTGATCTCCTTAAGTGACCGTACAAATACATTTTTTCTATCTCTGAGCTCTCCCTTCATCCTGCCGGCCGAACACGCATCCCCGGCAACAAGCTTATCCGGCAGCTTAAGATAAAAATGCTCATAAGTCTCTATTTTTCCATCCGCAAGCTGCTTGTAATTCCGTTCCGTGCCTACAGTTTTTACACTGCTTATGTATGCATCGGTCACGGCGCGGGATTTGAGATAACCGGACAGCGCATCCGCCACCGGCTGAAATTCGGCATCGCCCAGCTCCAGATCCCATACCGTATGTATCTGATTATCGTGAATTGCAACGCAGTTTCCGATGGTTTTGATAAAATGCCTGCAGCAGTGGCAGTCGTACTCCCTGCATTCCCGGTAAATCTCATTTGTTCCCTCCGGAAAACTGTCCAGATAAAGATTCCATAGCTCATCCTTATCCGCCTCCACCTCAAATAGATGCGCCGCATTCTTTGTCAGCTCCGCAAATTTCTTCTGAAGCGCCCGATTAAACTCCGAAAATTCCATGAAGCATTCCCCCTTAATTCACTGATTTAAATACAGCTTATTCGATATGGGAATTTTTATCATGGAAAAAAAGCTGCGAATTTAAAAACGCTGCTTCCCCTGCCGTTCCATCAACCTGCCGTTCCCCCAGGCGGCATCAAAGCTCAGCGCCACCTGCGGCTTTTCCGTTTTCACACAGTAGATCGGCAGCCGTTTTTCCGAGATCGCGTCTCCGATGGTCTCCACTGCCTTCGGTATGTAGGTGAACAGTGCCGCAAACAGAAGAAACAGACAGGCACAAAGGAAAATCGTCTTGGAAATGGCATAGAATAAGTCCTTTTTTTCAAGCTCGGGCATCTCAGGCTCCTGTATTCTTTTTGAAAAAATATATGAAGCGCTGGTTGTACACTATGCCATAATGCCGTCCCCCGTCCTGCAATTCTTCCTGTGAATTCACCGGCAGTTCCGGCGGTACATTTTCGTGCTCGCTGCTTTTTACGCTGAACAGTAAAAAAACAAAGCTGCCTGCAGAAAATACGTACACCGGACTTATTTTTCCGGCTGTTTCCGCAGAATCTTCTCCATCGTCTTTCCCCTTGCGAGCTCGTCCACCAGCTTATCCAGATAACGGATCTCCCGCATCAGGGGCTCCTTGATCTCCTCCACACGCACGCCGCAGACCGTCCCCGTAATCAATGTGCGATTCTCATTGGGATGCGGAGCATTCCGGAAGAACTCTTCACAGCTGATTTCTGCTGTCCGCAGTTCTTCCAGCTCTTCCGGCCGGTAGCCGGTAAGCCAGGAAATCACCTCATCCACCTCCGCCCGTGTGCGCCCTTTCTTTTCCGCCTTCGCCACAAGCAGAGGATATATTTTTGAAAAATTCATCCGGTATACCTTTTCATTTTGCATAAATAAACCTGCGGGCTGCCGCAGATTCAGCTTTTGCGGCAGCCCGTTTCCTTTCCCTGTACAGCAATTTTTACTTTCCGTTTCCGGTTCCCCGGTTCTTTATTCCTTTGTGAAATCTGAATTCCTTTTTTCTGATCTGCTGCTCTGATTCCTTTTCCGGTCTGCTGCCGGCTTTCAGCACGATCTGATAATTTCAGACTCCCTCTTAGCCGCCCGTCTCCTCTGTCAGTTCGTAAAGCTGATACAGCGAAAGCATGTTCTGATAGGTCAGCCTGCGTGCGAGCAGCTGCTGATAGGTTACGGTTTTCACCTTTTTCTCCGCTTTCAGCTTTTCCATCCTGGACAGAATATCAGCATATTCCCTCTGAACGGCGGCAAGCATCGCTTCAAATGCCTCCAGACGATTTTGACACATTCTTTTTCCTTTCCCTCATAAAACGGCCGGCATCCGGCGTATCTATTGACCGCCGTCCGCCGCCCGCTCCAGAACCGTAACGGAAACCGTGTCGCCCGTCTGCTTTCCGAGCTTCCGGCGGATTTCCTTTTTGATCCCGATGATATAGCAGATACTGCCGTCCTCATTTTTTACTCCCATATTGACAACGCTGCCGTCGTAGGGTTCCCCGTCAAAGGTGACATGGACCTTAACGCGCCCCTTTCCAAACTCCTTCCGGATATCGTAGGGAAAAGCGACGTATGCACCGCCCTTTCCGTCCGCCTCCCGAATTACGGCCTCGTATTCATATCTTCTTGAATTCATAAAGCCTCCTTCCTTTTCCCTTCCGATTCTCCGTGTCGTTTTATACCGCCCGGCTCATTTCCGCAGCAGATTTTATACTGCCTCGTCCTGCCGCACCGCGACAATTGTAAACTCACCCGGAAGCTTCGGGTTTGTCCAGGCCGGATGCTCGTCCAGGCGCTTCAGCACAAAGCCGCTTTCGATCGCCGCGTTGACAATCTCGCTCATCGTATATTTGCGGCAGCTGCATCTCGGCATTTTTTTACGGATTTCCGGCTCATAAAACCTGGCATGCGCCACCTCATACTCCATTATCCGCTCAGAAAAATATCCTTCCTCCGGCAGTTCCTGTTCAAAATTCAGAACATCCATAATTTTTGTAAGCGGATGGAAATCGCTGCAGATCATTTTTCCGCCCGGCTTCAGCAGGGAAAACATCTTTTTCATAAACTCCCCGATATCATGAAAATAATGCAGAATGCCGCCCTCCATAAAAACAATATCAAAAGTATTCCCGTATTTCTTTGAATCAATCTCCAGGACGTCACCCAGCACATAATTTATGGAAACCCCCGCTGCCTCGGCAAGTTCAAGCGCATATTTCTGATTGTCCTGCGAAATGTCAAAAACAGTAACCTGAGCGCCCAGCACGGCCAGCGGAACGGCCTTCTTGCCGCAGGAGCCGCAGATATTGGCAACCCGGATTTCCCTGTAAGAATCAAAATATGCCGTGTATTTCCCCAGATTTTCGACCGGGTTCTGTATGATTTTGTCTGCCCGCTGCTGCGGCGTGCCCACCTCCTTGACCCAGAAATTGTACGCGTCGTACTCCCATGCTTCTTTGTTCTGGATACTGTAATCCTGCATATAATCCCCCTCTCCGCTGCTGTCCTGCAGCCTCGTAAACCATAAGCACTGTTCCGTTATAACATTGTTCAGAAAATATGTCAATCATCAATATTGTTTATGAAAAATTCATAAGATTACTCCATAATATTATATTTATTTTTATATAATTTATTTTTAATATTATTGTTATAATAATATTTAACCGGTAATGTTCAGTCAATTTACTGTTTTGCTTAGACTTTCCCTTTTGCTTAGAAAATCGGCGGGAGCGGCGGCGGTCTGATTGCTGCCGCTCCCCGGTTTTCCGGTAATACAAGCGTATGTGGAAGATCAAAATTTTTTAAATGCTCCGTCCCGGTTCAACGGCACACCAATCCGCTTTCTGCGCTATACATTTTTTACCAGAAGTAGGACGCCGCCAGCCAAATCCGAACAGGATCAGCAGAATAATGAAATTCCTGCATAGTTCCCGCATGAAAGCATGAAAAAAGTCATATCCATATTAAAATTGACAGCATCCCGGATCCGGTGTATAATAAAAATATTTTAAAGGCTGTGAAGAGAAAAGTAAGCAGTTAGATATGTTACAGAGAGTCTGACAGGGTGAGAACAGACACGGAAGGAACTGCTGAAAATGGCCTCGGAGCTGCGTACTGAAGCTGTTATGCCAAGGTTACGACGGATGCACCCGTTATCGTGATAGACTATCGATGAATCATTTCTCATCCGTAGTTGATAAGGCCTGTACCGTGAGGTGCAGGTGAATTTGGGGTGGTAACACGAAGCTGCTGCTCTCGTCCCTGAAAAAGAAATTTTTCAGAGAGGAGGGCTTTTTTATTGGCAATTATGGATTTTCCCTGAAAGTCCGGATATCCGATGAAAAATATTCGAGAAAAAATATCCGAGAAAAAATCAGGTTATCACCAAAATTTGAAATGAGGTAGAATAATATGAGGAATATTTTAATTGGCGGAGCGTGGCCGTACGCAAATGGCTCATTGCACATAGGCCATATTGCCGGTTTGCTGCCAGGAGACGTATTGGCCAGATATCACAGAGCCGTTGGCGATAATGTATATTTTGTATCAGGAAGCGACTGCCATGGGACTCCGGTAGCAATTCGCGCAAAACAGGAAAACAAAACTCCGCAGGAAATCAGCGATTTTTATCACAAAGAATTTTCAGAATGTTTCGACAAACTGGGCTTCAGCTATGATGTATATACAAAAACATCCTCCGACGGGCACAAAAATTTTGTGAGAGAATTTCATAGAAAATTATACTCAAGTCCATATGTCTATGAAAAAGAAGTACCTCAGACATATTGTGAAAACTGCAATGCTTTTCTGGCGGATCGATTTGTATTAGGAAAATGTCCCAAATGCGGAAAGGATACCCGGGGAGATCAATGCGATGCCTGCGGAACCGTTCTCGAACCGGAAACCATGGCGGAACCGGTTTGCGCCGTATGCAAAAAGCCTGTCCATTTTAAAAATTCAAAGCATCTGTTTATCGCCGTTACAAAGCTGCAGGCCGAGCTGGAAGCACTAATCAGCCGCCATCCTGAATGGAGAAAAAACGCTGTTTCATTTACAAACCGGTATATCTCGGATGGTTTGAGAGACCGTGCGCTGACAAGGGATTTGGAATGGGGCATTCAAGTTCCAAAGGAAGGTTATGAAAATAAAACAATCTATATATGGGCAGAAAATGTGCTGGGCTATTTATCGGCAAGTAAAATGGCTGCCGACGCCAGAGGCGCCGATTTTCATGAACTCTGGGGAAAAGAAGCCAGACATTATTATGTGCATGGAAAGGACAATATTCCTTTTCATACAATTATACTTCCTTCCCTTTTGTTGGGAAACGGAGAAGGCTGGCATCTGCCGGATCAGATTATTTCAAGTGAATATCTGACTCTGGAAGGCCGGAAGATATCCACCAGTCAGAATTATGCAATCTGGGTAAAAGATCTGCTGGACAATTATGAAACGGATTCCATCCGTTACTTTTTCCTGACCAACGGCCCGGAAAAGAAAGATGCGGATTTCTCCTGGAGAGAATATGTGCACAGCCACAACGGAGAACTGCTGGGGGCTTACGGAAACTTCGTGAACCGTTCCCTGACGTTCATTGCAAAATATTTTGACAGGGCCGTGCCGGCCGGAAAAGACAATCCGGATATCAGTGAACAGATTGACAATTTGTTCGTCTCGGTCGGCAGGCTGCTGGAAAGCGGCTGTTTCAAGGATGCACTGGATAAAATATTTGAGTTCGTAAGAAGTGCTAACAAATTTTTTGATGCGGAACGGCCCTGGATTACAAGAAATACGGATAAACCGGCGTGTGAAAATACTCTTTACCAGTGCGTTCAGATCATTGCCAATCTGGCAGTACTGCTGTCCCCGTTCCTGCCGGTATCCTCAGAAAAGGTACTGACATGGCTTGACCGAAATCATAAATGGGAGCGCCAATCGGTTCCGGCCGGCCTGCTTCTTCCGGAAACGGAAATTCTGTTTCAGCGAATTGATAAAAAAGTTATCGAAATTGAAACCGATAAACTGAAAACCATTCTGCAATAATCCCGCTATCGGGAAATGTCCGTCTGCCCGGCGGATTACTCGAAAAATTTACAGAATCGGCGCTTTCCTCCATGGAGGATCGCCGGGTTTTATAAACCGGAAAAACGAGGCTGCTGCAAAATACGGCGTCCGCATCTTATACGGCAGCTTGCCAAAATTCCCTGCCATATAATGCGGCCAATCCGTATTGCAGCAGCCTCGCTCTTCTATGTTCCATTGTGCGGCCTGACACATACCTGGAAACTCCCGGCCAAAATCACGCCTCTCTGCCGCCCAGTTCGCTCATCTGCGCCGTATACAGCTTGTAATAGGCGCCTCTCTTTGCCATCAGCTCGGCGTGCGTCCCGCATTCCTGTATTCCGCCGTCCGAGATGTACATAATCTTATCGCAGTTCTTGATTGTGGAAAGTCGGTGTGCGATAATAAACGACGTCCGCCCCTTAAGCATCGCATTCAGACCCTGCTGCAGCGCCTTCTCCGTCTGCACGTCAATGCTCGAGGTCGCCTCGTCAAGCACCAGGATCGCCGGATCGGAAAGCAATGTGCGGGCGAAGCTGATCAGCTGCCTCTGCCCCTGCGAAAGCAGCGAGCCGCGCTCCTTCACCTCCGTCTGATACCCGTCCTTCATTCCCTCGATAAAGCTGTCCGCACAGACAACACGGCTTGCTTCGCGTATTTCCTCCAGCGCCGCATCCAGCTTGCCGTAGCGGATATTATCCTCGATCGTGCCGCTGAAAATAAAGCTGTCCTGCAGCATAATCCCCATCTGCGAGCGCAGCGAATGCAGCGTCACCCCGGCGATATCCGTGTCATCAATCAGAATCCGCCCGGAGTTGACATTGTAAAAGCGCGAAAGCAGATTCACGATGGTGCTCTTTCCGGCTCCGGTCGGCCCGACAAGCGCCACGCTCTCGCCCGGCTGAACCGTAAAGGAAACATGGTCAAGCACATGCTGTCCCTCCTCATAGCCGAAGCATACGTCCTCAAACGTAACCTTGCCTCTTATCTTTGGCAGCTGCCCGGCATCCGGTGCGTCATCAACCGTAACCGGCTCGTCCAGAGTCTCAAAAATACGTTCCAGGTACGCAATATTATTGATAAAATTATTAAAAATATTACCAAGATTCATAATAGGCTGCCAGAAGCGTGACGCATAGGAGCTGATGGCCACAATCGTACCGACCGAGACCTTTTCCGGCCCCAGCACCAGAAGCCCCACGGCGAAAATTGCCGCGCGCACAACTACCGCGATATCGTCGATGGCCGGCCAGACAAGGTTGGAATATTTGACCGCCCCCATCCACGCATCCCTGCATTTGCCCGAAAGCGTCTCGAAAATCTCCGCGTTCTCTTCCTCGCGAGCGAAAATCTGCGTGATGCGCGCCCCGGTAATATTCTCCTGCAGATAAGCGTTCAGGTTGGAATTCTTGTTTGATACCTGCTGCCACGCTCTTCTCTGATGGCGCTTGATATAGCGCAGCACCGCGGCCAGCACCGGAACGCCGGCAAACACAACAAGCGAGAGCTTAACATCCACGATCAGCATGAAAATTACAATGAAAACCATGTTGAGCATCTCAAGGATCACATTAATCAGCCCGTTTGAGAGCATATCCGAAACCGAATTGACGTAATTGACCACGCGGATCATAATCTTGCCGTGCGGCCGGTCGTCATAATACTGAAACGGCAGCTTCTGCAGGTGTGCGAACAGATCCTTTCGGATATCAAAAATAATGCTCTGCCCGACGACCGTCATAATGCGCGAGCGGACAGCCGAAAAGGCAATGCTGACGGCATAGGTCGCGACAAGCAGCAGCACAAGCGCGACAAGCTGCTTTGTGTCCTTGTTCGGAATTGCCACATCCAGTGCCCTCTGCACGATGATCGGGTTTAAAAGCCCCGTCACTGCCGCCAGTGCGCTGATAACAAGCGCCAGCACCATGCGCTTTACATATTTCTTCACAT
Source organism: uncultured Lachnospiraceae bacterium (assembly GCA_910587085.1). Lineage (GTDB taxonomy): Bacteria > Bacillota > Clostridia > Lachnospirales > Lachnospiraceae > RGIG4057. Next base: position 34,260 of record CAJUMC010000022.1, read on the forward strand.
ACACCGACGCGCGGAGAAGATGGCGGAAGTCAAATGGAGTTTCCAGAACTTCGTCTTCCTTAAAGGTATTTCTAGCCACGCTTTACGCCCCCCTTCCTGTCCGGTTTTGTCCTGTATGCGCCGGATTGCACCTGCGCTTTTCCCGGCTTTAGTTCCTGCACGCTCTGTTCAGCCGCCGCCATTCCCGTTATTCCGCCGTCATGCCGTGCTTCTGCGTTCTGCATAGCCGCTACTGCTTCCGTTATCCCGCTGTCATGCCGTGCTTCTGCGTTCTGCATAGCCGCTGCTGCTTCCGTTATCCCGCTGTTATGCCGTGCTTCTGCGCCCTGTACAGCCGCAGCTTCCCCGTCTGCCGCAGACAGCTCCTCGCCGCCCTGCAGCTTTACAAGCTCATAATAGTACCCCTTCTTTGCGATCAGTTCTCCGTGCGTACCTTCCTCCTCGATCCGGCCATCCTTTAGCACAAGAATCCGATCCGCCTTTCTGGTCGAAGAAATCCGCTGGGCAATAATAATTTTTGTACAGGTAAACTCCAGATGCTCCAGCGCATCCTGGATATGCTTTTCCGTTTCCAGATCCACCGCTGAGGTCGTATCGTCCAGAATCAGGATGGACGGCCGGATCGCCATCGCGCGGGCAAGCGAAATGCGCTGTTTCTGCCCGCCGGAAAGCCCGACGCCGCGCTCGCCCACAATCGTATCATACCCTTCCGGCATTTTCAGAATAAATTCCTCCGCTGCCGAGTAGCCCGCAAAACGGCGCACTCGCTCCTGAGGCATGGCGCTGTCCCCGTAGGCGATATTTCCGTCAATCGTATCCGAATACAGCAGGACATCCTGCGTGGCAAGCCCGATGTTTTTGCGCAGATCATGCAGCCGGTACTCCCTCACATCAACACCGTCCACCAGCACCTGTCCCTGCGTCGGGTCATAAAAGCGCGGGATCAGCTGGATCAGCGAGGTCTTTCCGCACCCGGTCTCCCCCATAATCGCAATGGTCTGTCCCGGCTCGGCCGTAAAGCTGATATGATGCAGCACCGGGCGGTGCTCGTAGGAAAAGCTGACATCCCGGAACTCAATCCTTCCGCTCAGACGCGGAGATGGTGCATCCGCCGGCACAGCCGGCTCAACCGGATGCAGCGGATCCACGATCGTCGGCTCGGAGTAATAGATCTCCATCACTTTTTTCGATGCTGCCGAAAAGCGCTGAAACTCGTTCATAATACCGCCCAGATTGCGCATCGGGTTGGCAAGCGCCCAGGTGAGACCGGAAAAAGCCACATACTGCCCCATCGTAAGCTGGTCGTTAATCAGGAAAATACCGCCGACAAGGAGCAATACGACCGGCAGAAGATTTGCAAAAGTTTCCACATAAGGATAAAAGTGCAGCCAGACAAACGCCGTTTTCTGATTCGTTTCCGAATACTCCCTGTTACGCTCATCAAATTTTTTCTTCTCATACTCTTCCCGGGCAAATGCCTTGACCACGCGGTTGCCGGCAATATTCTCCTGGGCCGCCGTATTCATCAGCGACAGTTTTTCGCGCAGCAGAGCATGCATCGGCGCCACGCGGTTGCGGAAGCATACAATGATAATGAAAATAAACGGAGCAATCGCCAGCAGCGAAAGCGCCAGCCTCCAGTCCATATAGAAAAAATACACCGCTGCCGCGAACATCAGCGAAAAACTCTCGACAATCATGCGCAGCACCCAGGCGATCATGTGGCGCACCGCGTCCAGGTCGCCCGTCAGACGCGTCATCAAATCGCCCGTGCGGTAATTATCATAAAATTTCATGTCCTGGTGCTCAATTTTCGCAAACAGAAAATTGCGGATGCGATACAGCACCCTCTGCGAAACATGCTCAAAATTGATGCAGGTCGCATATACGACGACAGTGCGCAGAAACGTCACCAGCACCATCCCCACGATCAGCCCGATCAGCAGATCTCTTCTGGCGGACAGATTTTCTGCCGCCTCATCGCCGGTCAGGAAGAGATCCACAATCTTTTCCGAAAAAACCGGCACCGCCAGCTGCAGGATATTGTAAAGGATCGTGCCGAAAATGCCCAGCATATACACGGCGCGATACCCCTTCATATTCTCCCACAGCCATTGCATTTTTGACTTTTTGACTTCCATAATCCCCTCCGCTGTTTTTTGCACTGCAGGCCGCCGGACAGCTGTTCCGCCACCATGCAGACGGGTTCTGCAGCGGCCTATTTTTGAGGCGGATCATCCCGCACAGCCGGGCCGGGCGGATATTGTTTTCCGCCGGCGCCGGGCTGCGTTTCTCAAAGTACAGCCGGAGGCCCTGGTCAGGCATGCCTGACAGGGCCCTCCGGCTGGTTCGATTCCGCCCTTGCGGATTATTATACCTTATCAAAGTCGAAATACAATGTTTTTTCTGATAGCAGGATGTATTATTTCATGCTAATCATCCGGACATTCTAGGATTTCTGCACCGTCGATCCGGGTATCCTTCGTTCAGCGCTCCCGCTCAAATCCGAGGAATCGCGTGCCCTGAAATTTCAGGCTTCCGAAATCCTGTTCAATCAGCATCCCGTACTCCTGGCCGCTCACCCGGAATTCCATGCGGTCGCCGCTCTCCACCTCAAAAGTCACATAGTAGACCGTATTGCTGTGCTGCATTGCCATACGATCAGGATGATGCCGGTAGGAAACCTCCTCCCGCTTCGCAACCACCGTCGCAAACACATTCAGCACCGGCGACTGGTTATTGCGGCTCCACTGACCTACCCCCCGCAATACATTGAATAGGATCACAAACAGAACAATCAGAAAAAACGCGGTAAATAAAACGCGGAACAAGGAAAACCCCATACCCAAAAAGCCCATGCTTCTACACTCCTTTCCTTTCTCTGGCTATATTATAGCATGGATTGTCCCGCAGGAAAAGAGCTGCTGCTTTATTCGTACAGTCCGGTTTCTGCCCGCCGCTGCCTTCTTTTTACCGCCTCATCCAGAGTGATCAGCCCCTGCGGATCACCAACAGCCGCTTGCCTAAGCCTGCATAATCCCGCAAAAAAGGGAGAGCCGGAACTGAAGTCCGTTCTCTCCCTTTGCATTGGTTATTTTTCTGCCAGCAGAAGCATAATCTCATTACTTCTGATAATAAACTTCGACATTGCCTCCGGCGCCAGCGGCTTATGGCTGATCAGCGCAAGGTCATAGAGCTGCTCGCAGAACATCGGCACACGCTCCCCGTCCCCGTGCTCGAAAACATATTTCACAAGCGCGTTGTTTGCGTTTAGGATCAGCGTCTCCTCGCCTGCGAACATCGCCGGGTCCATTCCGTACATATTGTACATCTTCATCATATCCTGCATTCTCCGGCTTTCCTCGGAGAGCGTAACCATCGCTGAAATGCCCGCATCCTTGAGCTTCTCCACCTTCACCGTAAGCTTTTCTTTCCCCAGCACCTTGCGGAACAGCTCCGTAAGCGTATCGGTCTCCTGCTTTAACGCCTCGGTTTCATCCGCGCCGACCTCCTCCTTGAAGGTGTCGGTCAGATCCGCGTCAATGCGCTGGAAACGGATTTTATCATTGCTCTGCTCCAGCTGGGAAATAAACGGCTGGTCGATGTTGTGCGTCAGAATCACAGCGTCGATGCCCTGCTCCGCAAACATCCGGATATACTGGCTCTGCTGCTGCTCGTCGGTAACGTAATAAATAATCTCTTTTTCCGGCTCCTTCGTTTCTCCGTCCGCAGTTTCCGGTCCTTCCGCGCTCTTTTCTGCAGCTTCGCCGCTCTCCCCGGTTCCTGCAGCGCCGTCTTCCCCGGCCTGCGCCCTGCCGGCGCCGCCGTCCTTATTCGCCTGCGCTGCTTCCCCGGCGTTCTCCTCCGATCCATCTGCCGCCTCCGCCTTTGCCTTCCGCGCGTCCAGATACTCTTCGACCGTAATATACTTCTTCTCAAGATTCTTGTACAGGATGAAGTTTTTCATCTTCTCGCGGAATTTCTCATCCTTCAGGCAGCCGAACTTGATGAACGGGCTGATATCGTCCCAGTATTTTTCGTAGCTTTCCCGCTCCACCTTGTACATGCCGGAAAGCTTGTCCGCGATTTTCTTTGTAATATAATCGGAAATTTTCTTTACAAAGCCGTCGTTCTGCAGCGCGCTCCGGGAAACATTGAGCGGAAGATCCGGGCAGTCGATCACACCCTTCAAGAGCATCATGAATTCCGGGATAACTTCCTTAATGTTGTCCGCGATAAACACCTGATTGTTGTACAGCTTAATCGTGCCCTCGATGCTGTCGTACTCCGTGTTGATCTTCGGGAAATATAAAATGCCCTTCAGATTGAACGGATAGTCCATATTCAGATGAATCCAGAACAGCGGCTCCTTGTAATCGTGAAATACCCTGCGGTAAAATTCCTTGTACTCCTCCTCGGTGCAGTCATTCGGATGCTTTGTCCACAGAGGAGAGGTATCGTTGACCGGCTTCGGGCCCTTCTTTTTCTTTGTCTCCTCCGCCTTTCCGTCCTCGGAAACCTCGGCGTCGATAATCTCGTTGCCGTTTTCATCAAGCTCCGGAGCGCTCTCCTGCTCCCCGGCATCTTCCGGTTCTTCCTCCTTTTCTTCCACCGTCTCATTTCTGAAATAAATCGGAACCGGCATAAAAGAGCAGTATTTGTCAATTACTTCCTTCGCACGGTACTCATTGGAGAACTCGTAGCTGTCCTCATTGAGATAGAGCGTAATTTCCGTGCCCCGCTCGGTGCGGCTGCCCTCGGACATTTCAAAATCAACGCCCTCCTCGGACTCCCAGTGAACCGGAGCCGCGCCCTCCTGCCAGGAAAGCGTATCAATCGTCACTCTGTGCGCAACCATGAACGAGGAATAGAAGCCGAGACCGAAATGGCCGATAATCTGATCCTCATTCGTCTTATCTTTATACTTTTCCAGGAAAGCCGCCGCGCCGGAAAAAGCAATCTGATTGATATATTCCTTTACCTCGTCCGCGGTCATTCCGATGCCGTTGTCGATAAAGCGGATTGTTTTTTCTTCCGGATTGACGAGAACCTGAATCTTAAGCTCCTCGCCCTCCGGGATGCTGTACTCGCTCATCAGCTCAAGCTTTTTCAGCTTTGTCACCGCATCGCAGCCGTTCGAGATCAGCTCCCGGTAGAAAATGTCATGATCCGAATACAGCCACTTTTTAATGATCGGAAATATATTTTCCGAATTGATCGAAAGACTTCCGCGCTCTGTGTTGCTCATGAAAACCACTCCTTACTATGATCTTTTTGAATTTCTTTTTGATTTTCCGCCGGGCAGCAGGTTCCGCCCTCAGCAATTTTCTTTAACATATAATATAATACCGAAAACGCAAAATGTCAACAAAAAATTAGCACTCATTTCGATTGAGTGCTAATAATCAACCAGGAGACCGCAGAACGAAACGGGAGGTACGACGGCGATTCGAAACTACATTTCTTCAAACACAAGCTCCTTCGCCTTTAGAAATTCCCGGATAAAGAAGTCAAATTCCCGCTCCAGCGCCTTGTCCGCCACAAAGGTCTGATAGCCTACAGCAGTGACAAGCCGGAGCTCTCCGGCCTGGAAGCGGATGTTGAGATATGCGCCCTCAATCTCCTCCGGCTTCACCCTCGCGCCGGAACTCTCCCGAAGCTCCTCCAGCTTCGCCCCCGGAAGCCGGAAGACAACCGAGAGCTGCTGCGGCGTCCTGCTGCCGCGGATCATCTGAAATACAAGCGACTTGAGTTCCTCCCAGCGCAGAAAATCCGTCTCCGGAAGTTTTGCAAACTCCTCCTCCGTATAAAAGGAGCGGCTGCGGTGGCCGTTGATCTTATAGCCCGCGGCTGTCTGCACCTCCGCCTCGCTCAGAAGAAATCCGTCAAAATCATTCTTTTGAAATAATTTACCCATAAAAGCTTTTACTTCTAATACTTTTAAAGCAATCATATTAACCTTCCTCCCGGACGATATCGTTTGTTTCTGCTCTATTTTTCCATCCCCCGCCCGCGAATAATCGGCGCGGAATCAGAAATAATAAACCTACAACGAAATCCAGCCGGGCGGTTTTCCCTCCCGGACAACGGACGGATTTCTTGTTCAAATATACGGTAAAGCACGCTGCCCGCGGAAGAACTTTTCCATAAGGCAGGAAAGGAGGATTTCCATGAGAGCAAGCGAAAAAACCTACGAGAAGGTTGCAGAAAACTGCAGCTCCTTCGCACCGAAAAAGAGTGCGGAAACCACGACGAACAGCACCTGCGAGAACTGCGGCTGCAAGGTATCCTGCACCACCTGCAAGCACTTTGCAGACGGCGAGTACTGCGTTCTCGACCTGTATGACAAGATTGTAAAGGATCATCATTTCGAGTAAGCAAGAAACAGCGGCGAACCAGGCCGGAATCCCCGCGGCAGCAATGCCGCGGAGATTCCTCCCTCGCTCGCCCGCATGAACCGGCACAGACGCAGCTTACTTCAGCCCGGCAGCAAGCGCGAGCAGCAGCAGGTGCGCCGGATAAAATACATAAAACAGATATTTTACTTTCGGCCCCTGCTTCCCGTTATAACAGAAAATCGGAAGCAGCGCCGTCAGTGCAAAAAACTCCAGCCGTTCCGAAAACATCCAGAGAACAAAAGTCATCCCCAGCGCAATCCACTGCTTTTTGCCCCGGAACAGATAAAATACCAGAATAATCAGAATTCCGAGATAATTGTAATCCGTCCGCAGGAGAACCGCAGCGGCAGAAACTCCCACAATGAGAATCACACCCAGCGTATTGAAGACCAGCGGCTGCATCAGATACCGCGCTTTGAGTTCCTCGTACAGATACATAAGCGCCAGCCCGAACAGCAGCGTAAACATGACATTCTGGTACGACATGCAGGACGCTGTGCCGGAAAAATCAGTGAACGCAAGATCAAAGGGAATTTCAGAGACCAGCGCGAAAATCAGCATGCGCAGCATATATTTCCGCCGGCTGGCGGTGCGGTAAAAACCCTCAACCAGCAGAAAACAGAAAACCGGAAAGGCGATCCGCCCGATGCCGCGCCCGACCAGATGCCATGAAATCAGCTTTCCGCCGATCTCGACCGTACTGCTGTACGGAATAAAAAGATAAGTGAAATGATCAATCAGCATCGTGATGCAGGCAATTATTTTCAATGCAAAAGAGGTCATTCGCCGCCTCCTTGATCAGCCGGCTTTTCCGGTTCCTCCGGTTTCGCCCGCTTTACCGATTTTCCCGTTTTCTTCCCTTTTCCGGAACTCATAAAATTTATGGTTTCTTCCGGCTTCACACCATGTACTGTATTTCCAGATTTTCCTATTTTTTCTTTTCTTTCCTCTCTCCCTGCCTGCTCCTTGTCCCCTGCCTTTGCGAAGCTCTCTTTTTTCTCCGGTCTTCTGCGGTGGCCGCGTGCAGCTCCGATCCCGGGCACCTCCCGTTTTTTTCCTTCAAACACGGCAACGGATCGCGGCGGCACAACGAACGATCTCGGACTGCTGCCTCTTTCTTCCTCTTTTGCAGCGCCGGCGTCAGCCGTTTCCTCCCGCCCGCCGCATTCCGGATCGGTGCAGAAAAGGAAGGTGAGTTCCTCCCCGTTATTCACATCCGGCAGGTCAAACGCATGCGGCTCCCAGTGCATATTGGCCGCAAAATAAAAGCTGGAGTCCGACACTGACTGTTCCCTTTTCGCGTAACAGCCGCAGAGCAGCACGGCAAGAGTTCTGCTGTAATTGGAATAATCCGGATACCACGCCCGCGTGCCGTGCCTGGACACGTCCGGACAGCCGCAGGAAAGGTAATCCATTCCCTTAAGCAAAACCGGGTTGTGCAGCACCGGATGCGCCTTCCGCAGCGCGATCAGCGACCGGACAAACGCAAACAGCTCGCGGTTGGACCGCAGCTCGCGCCAGGATACCCAGCCCGTCTCGTTATCCTGGCAGTACGCGTTGTTATTTCCGTTCTGCGAGTTGCCGAACTCGTCTCCCGCCAGAAGCATCGGCGTTCCCTGTGCCAGAAACAGCAGCGCCAGCGCATTCCGCTGCATCTGCGCGCGCAGCCGGAGAATCTTTTTTTTCTTTGTCGCACCCTCCGCGCCGCAGTTCCAGCTGAAATTGTAATCGCTGCCGTCCCGGTTTTCCTCCCCGTTTTCCTCGTTGTGCTTGACGTCAAACGAGTAGAGATCCCGGAGCGTAAAACCGTTGTTGTCGGTGATATAATTGATAACTCCGATATCGCCGGTCTGGCGCTCCAGCCTCGCCGCAACGCAACCCACCAGCTCCTCGTCGCTTTTCACAAAACGGCGGATCTCATTCAGGAAGCCCTCGCTGTACTCCGCAAGCACGGCCTTGGGCCGTCTGCCTCCCGGTCTCAGACGGACATCCGAACCTGGATACAGTCCCGCCGCATCCCCGGCATTCTGCACGAGCAGCTTTATTCCCGCCAGCTGAGGATGCTGCAGCAACATCCGCACCGGCACCTGCCCGCAGCTGATGCGGAAGCCATCGACATGGTACTCCCTCACCCACCAGATCAGGCAGTCCAGAATCAGGTTTGGATTGTCGGAAGGACGGAAATTCATTTCCAGCAATACCTCAATGCCGTCCTCATGAAGCCCTTTCACCAGCCGTTTGAATTCCCGCCCGGCATGCCGCGGATCCGACGCGTAGGACGCCTTCGGTGCAAAATGGCAGCTCTCTTCCGCAAAGCCCCAGTAATTGATTTTCCACGCCGGTTTTCCCTTTCCCGGATCAGGATTCCTTCCCCCGGCTGCTTCCGGCGCGCCGTCAGGCTCCGGGGAAGCCGGTGCGCCGAAGGGGCCGCCGACCGGGCGCACAATCTCGTCAAATTCCTCGCACGGCAGGAGCAGAACGGCATTCACCCCCAGCTCCAGAAGATATTTCTTCTTTTCCAGCAGCCCCAGGTAAGTTCCCCTGTGCCGCACGCCCGGAGCCGTCATGGTAAAGCCCCTCACATGCAGTTTGTACAGGATCATATCCTGATATGCCAGGCGCGGCGGCCGCTCCTCCCCCCACAAGAAAGGCCGTTCCTCCTCGTTCAGCACGCCGATCAGCTTCCCCGGCACGCCGAACGTCTCCCGCCCGACCGTACTGCGCACATAAGGATCGGCAAACTCCTTTTCCCCGGAAAACAGGAGATATCCCCAGCGCTCCGGGAGATCCGTCCTTTTTACACGGCCGAGAAACAGGCCCGGCCGTTCCTCCGGCTGAAAAAGCGACAGTCTGCCTGCCGCTTCCCCGGAATCCAAATCATAAATGTTAAGCCCGCACTGCTGTATATGCGGCAGAAAAACCGCAAAATTCACATACCCGCCGTCGACGGAAGCCCCCAGCGGGGCCGTGTACGGCAGAGAAGCCGCGGCATTCCGGTCTTCTCCTGCGGCCGGTATCAACGGCAGCGCCCGGCTGCCCTTCTCATTATGCCCTGTCTTTCCCTTCATTGCCAACCTCCTCCGTCCCCTGTTGTCATTCCCATACCGGTAAATACCGCGGTCCGCCCGCGCTGCTGTTTTTCATGAGGAGTTTGAAACGAGGTTTCAAACCTGTATCCCTGCGTACCGCAGATTCTCCTGCGGTACGGCATCTGTGCCGAATCGGAAAATCAGGATTTAAAATTCCGGATCCAAGGTTCTCCGATTGCACAGCCGTATCCGGACATCCGGAGTTCAGCTCCTTTTGACTACTCCTCCGGCTCGTTCTCCACCACCTGAACCTGCAGGCTCTGTCTCCGCCGAACCGCGATATCGCTGTCGAGATACTCGTCATAAGTCGTGATCTTATCCACAAGCCCTTCCGGCGTAATTTCCATAATGCGGTTGGCAATCGTCTGGATAAACTGATGATCGAGCGAGGTGAACAGAAGCACGCCCGAAAATTTGATCAGGCCGTTGTTCAGCGCCGTGATCGATTCCATATCAAGATGATTGGTCGGTTCGTCCATAATCAGTACATTTGCGCCCATAATCATCATTTTTGAGAGCATCACACGTACACGTTCCCCGCCCGAAAGCACATTGACCTTCTTTGCACCCTCCTCGCCGGCAAACAGCATTCTTCCCATAAAGCCCCTCACATAGGTGACATCCTTTTCCGGGGAATACGGCATCAGCCAGTCAACAATCGTATCCTCACAGGAAAATTCCTTCGTATTATCCTTCGGGAAATATGCCTGCGTCGTGGTAACACCCCACTTGAATTCGCCGGAATCCGGCTCCAGCTCGCCCGCAAGAATTCTAAAAAGCGTCGTGCTCGCCAGCGTATCCGCGCCGACAAACGCCACTTTGTCCCCCTTGTTCAGAATAAAGGAAATATCGTCCAGCACCTTTACTCCGTCAATGGTCTTGGAGAGATTCTTTACGGTCAGCACTTCATTTCCGATGTCCCTGGCCGGCCGGAAATCAATATACGGATATTTTCTTGAGGAAGGGCGGATCTCATCCAGCTCAATTTTTTCCAGCGCACGCTTTCTTGAAGTAGCCTGCTTGGATTTGGATGCGTTGGCCGAAAACCGCTGGATAAACTCCTGCAGCTCCTTGATCTTCTCTTCCTTTTTCTTGTTCGCTTCCTTCATCTGACGGATCATCAGCTGGCTCGACTCGTACCAGAAATCGTAATTTCCGGCGTACAGCTGGATCTTGGAATAATCTATGTCCGCAATCTGCGTGCAGACCTTATTGAGAAAATAGCGGTCATGGGAAACGACGATAACCGTATTCTCAAAATTAATCAGAAACTCCTCCAGCCAGCGGATCGCCTCCAGATCCAGATGGTTGGTCGGCTCGTCGAGCAGCAGGATATCCGGATTTCCGAACAGCGCCTGCGCCAGCAGCACCTTCACCTTCTGGCTGCCGTTCAGCTCCGACATCAGCTTATTGTGCAGCTCCGTCTCAATGCCCAGACCATTCAGCAGCGTAGCCGCGTCCGATTCCGCCTCCCAGCCGTTCAGCGCGGCAAAATCACTCTCCAGCTCGCTCGCACGAATGCCGTCCTCCTCCGAAAAATCCTCCTTCGCATAGATGGCGTCCTTTTCCTGCATAATCTCGTACAGCCGCTGATTTCCCATAATTACGGCGGAAAGCACCTCGAAGGCGTCGTATTTAAAGTGATCCTGCTGGAGGAACGACAGGCGCTGTCCCGGCGTAATGATAATCTCGCCCTTGCTCGGCTCGATCTGGCCGGATAAAATCTTTAAAAAGGTGGATTTTCCGGCTCCGTTTGCGCCGATCAGACCGTAGCAGTTTCCCTCCGTAAATTTGATATTGACATCCTCAAATAATGCCCTTTTCCCGATTCTCAATGTAACATTGCTTGCCTGTATCATACCTGTCTAAAACCTTTCTGTTTCCCATTTTGTAATTGCTGAACACACGGTATCTATTGTACCGTAAATACCGGATTTTGCAACTGTTTTCTGCGCGCAGATATTATAGAAAGACGGAGCGTCCGCGCGCCTGCCGGTAGGTTTCATACATCAGCAGGGCGGCGGCCACCGCCGCATTCAGAGATTCCACGCTCCCCTCCATCGGTATCCGCAGCCGTCCGGCCGCCAGGCGGCACGCCTGCTCCGTCAGCCCGTTCGCCTCGTTTCCGATCAGGAGCGCCGTTCGTTGCGGAAACCTTACGGCATCGTATTCCTCCGAGCCTTCCAGATGTGCCGCAAAAACCGTGACGCCGCAGCGAGCCAGTTCCTGCAGCATTCCGTAAAAATCGGGAGCATAGTAAAACGGCATCCGGTAGATTGCTCCCATTGTGGAGCGAATCACCTTCGGATTGAACAGATCAACGCTCTCGCGGCTTAAAATCACACCGTCCATCCCCGCGCCCTCCGCCGTCCGCAGAATGGTGCCGAGATTCCCGGGATCGCGCAGATTTTCCAGCAGAAGCAGCCTCACCGAGTCCCCTTTCAGCATATCTTCCATCGAATATTCCGGCTGACGCACCACCGCCAGCACGCCCTGCGGCGTTACCGTCCCCGATACCGCGGCAAACACGGCATCCGCGACAAGCTCCCGCGCAACCCCCTCGAGCAGCGCCTCGCCGCCTTCAGCTTTCCACTGCTCATAAAAGCTCTCCGAAAAATATGCCTTCACAATGCTGCCCCGCGCATACTGCAGCACCTCCCGGAACAGCTTTCTTCCCTCGCAGACATAAACCCTGTCCTCCCGGCGTGCGCTGCCCTTTTCCTGCAGCCTGACCAGATATTTCATCTGTGCGTTTGCGGTACTGGTGATCATAAGCCTCCTCCCGGCGAAGTCAGGAAATTTCCGCCGTCTTGTCCGCAGATCATTTCCCGCCTTTCTCCGCGCATAAAAAATGACAGCTACAAACCTTGCCGGTTTCGTAACTGCCCGCTTTTGTTCCCTGCTCATTTGTATGGAAAGCAGATAGCGGGAGTCGAACCCGTCTCTTCGGCTTGGGAAGCCAATGTTCTACCGATGAACCATATCTGCACACATAACCGGTCTCCTGCAGGTATACAGGAAATCCGTCCCTTGTGAGCGTTATTATAGCATACTATTCCCGTGTTGTAAAGCGGAAAATAAAATTTTTTTCCTTTTTCAGAACAACGTTGCTATTTCCTAAAATTTGAAGCATAAGGCGCATTTCTGCCTGAATAACTCAACTTGCACTCACTTCACGGCTCTGCAAATCGGAATTCACACATACCGGTCTGCTCTTCTCCTTCATGAAGCGTTTTAATGGGAACGAACGACAACGGATTGTTAGAGCAGGAATGGGACAGACGCTCGGAAGTAGATAGTAATATATTATTGGAAAATTACATTGTGGGTTATAATGATTTAGTTTCTGATGGTTTCCTGCCTTTTTCTTTTCACCGGACAGATATTGTATTATCAATAAAACTTTTAAAAAGCGATAATTCTCCTATTTAAAACAATTATCATGATGAATCATTTTCCTTCTCATTTAAAAAGTATTTTTTAGATAACCTCGCATAAAGAAGGATAGATTTCAGAGTTCCACATAGCCGACAAAGTTGTAATAGATTTTGATGTCCCGATGGGTCTCCCCGGCGATTTCGTACTTCTCGCCAACCTCGATGCGCTTCACCAGCCGCAGGAGCGTGGGGCGGTCCAGTTCCTCAAGCTGGGCATAATCGCGGATGACGGCCAGCCATTCGTCGGTGGCCTGCTCGTCCTCGTAGCGGTTCATCAGCTGGACACACAGCGCCTCCGGCATAACGCCCTTTACCTTGTCCTCGTAGGCCGACACCACCAGCTTTTCCAACTCGGCCAGCCGCTTGTCCACCGCCGCCAGCGTTGCCCGGAGTGCCTTTGTCTGCTCCATGCTGGCAGCGTTTTTCTGCGCAAGGATTTTCTCCTTGAGGGCGGCGGGGCTGTTTTGCGCCAGCATCGCCTTGGCGTGGATGTCCAGCAAGAGCAGCTTCGTCAGCACCTTACAGTTGATGTAGTGTATGGAACAAGCTACCTTGCCACCGCTGCCGTATCGGTTACACATATAGGCTTTATAGGTGCCGTAGTGACCGTCCTCGTGGCGTTTCCGGCTTTGATAGTCTTTCAAAATCCGCATAGACGAACCGCAGTCCGCACAGTAGAGAACGCCGGCAAATAAAGATATTTCCCCATCGCTGCCGGAGCGCCCCTTTGACGGATGATTGTCCAGCCTTTGAACTGCATCCCAGACCTCCTGAGAGACAAGCGGCTCATGGGTATGCTCTACCTTGATCCAATCCTCTTTCGGCTTGCTGACCTGCTTGTGGACCTTGTAGGAGACTGTGCCGGTCTTGTTCTGCACCATGTGGCCGAGGTAGACCTCATTCCGCAGAATGG
>CAJUMC010000023.1:0-42217 GCA_910587085.1 uncultured Lachnospiraceae bacterium
TAACATAAGAAAATCTGTACGGAAAAAAATTGCCAACGATTACTTGACAGTAACGTATTGTCTATCAAAGCTTCCGGCGGCTTGACACCGGTGCGAAGAGTGAGGTATAATCAATTGAGCTGATGCAGAGGAGCGCGGTCTGCCGCAGGTAGCGGTGAGGAAAGGCGGCGGTCTGCCGATGCAGAAGTGCGCAAAGAAAAATGTCCTGAGGCACGAGGGTAAGTCCCGGGTGGTAAGGCAGAGGAAAAAATGAGGCGTAGGGCGGTTGCTTTCTGCGTCTGTTTTCCCGTGTTTCACCATAGGAAATTATCCCCCTGTGCAATTGGCACAGGGGTTTTCTTTTGCAGGGGGCATGCGGAAGATTGCGTCTTCTTCAGCCACGCGCCCGCGGAGTTATCCTTTGAACAGTGCTCTGGAGAGCGGGAAACTGTGCCGGATTATGCCGCAGGCCATACCGGCAGACAAAAAGATACGGAGGAAGGAATGGAGAACGAAACCAGAATCGCACTGATCGGGATTGTTGTGGAAAAGCCCGAGGCGGCCGCAGAGGTCAACCGGATTCTGCACGATTACGCGGCTTATATTATCGGGCGGATGGGCATCCCGTACAAGCCGAGGGAAATCAGCATTATCAGCATTGTTCTGGACGCGGAGAATAATGTGATCAGCTCACTTTCCGGCAAGCTTGGTATGGTGCGCGGCATCCATGTGAAGACGATGTATTCGAAGCAGTAGACAGGCTGAAATCCGGAGGCGCTGAAAAACGGAAAAGACGACGGGCTACAAAGAGCGAATGCCGGATAGCGCAAGCTGGAGCACGGCATAAGGGAAGAAGGGCTTTTTGGCGGCAGCTGGGACAATCCAAAATATGTAAAAAATGGAATAAAGTTCCGCAGAAACCGGAAGTGAAAACAGCGGGAACATGAAAAAGCGGCCGGGACCAAAATGAAAAAGGGAGGATTGGAAATTAATATGAGGTTTGAAAAAAACGAATGCAGCACAGAAAAAACGGGAGTTTTCCGAAGCATCTTCGGCTCTGGAAGAGGCAGAAGAACCGCGGGGAGGAGGAACATGCGGGTGTCCGCCGCACTTATGGCATTTGCGGTGGCGGCAGGTCTGCTCGCCGGCTGTGGAAAGGAAAAAAATGGAAATAACGAGCCGGAGCCGACGGTATCCGCAGAGAAAATAGATATTGCTGTTGGGGCGCTGAAGGGACCGACGGCGATCGGCCTGGTTCAGGTGATGGAGGATGCGGGAAACAAAACAACGGCAAACAATTATAATTTTACAATCGCCGGCACAGCGGATGAACTTACACCGAAGATTATCAAGGGGGAAATTCCGATTGCAGCCGTACCGTGCAACCTAGCGAGCGTGCTTTATAACCGGACGAACGGAGCCGTACAGGTGGCAGCCATCAATACCATCAGCGTGCTTTACATTTTGGAAACCGGCGAGACAATCCGGTCGGCGGAGGATCTGAAGGGCCGGACGATCTATTCCACCGGCAAGGGAACTACTCCCGAATATACGCTGAATTATCTTCTCCGTGCGGCAGGGCTTGATCCGGAGAAGGATGTGACGGTCGAGTACAAATCGGAGGCAGCAGAGGTTGCCGCTGTGCTGGCGGAGAGCGAGGATGCCGTGGCCATGCTGCCCCAGCCCTATGTGACCGTGGCCATGTCGCAGAATGAGAAGCTCCGCATTGCGCTCGATGTGGCGGCGGAATGGGAGAAATATGCGGACGACGGCAGCTCCGTTGTAACAGGTGTTGTCGTGGTGAACAAGGCATTTGCCGAAGAAAACAAAGATGCGCTGGACGCATTTCTGGAAGAATATGCGGCTTCCGCGCAGTATGTGACAGAGCATGTCGAGGAAGCGGCTGAGCTGGTTGAAAAGTATGATATTGTCAAGGCGGCCGTTGCCCAAAAAGCGATTCCGTACTGCAATATCGTATTTCTTGAGGGGGAGACGATGAAGGAGAAGGTGGACAGCTATCTGAAGGTACTTTTTGACCAGGAGCCAAACAGTGTCGGCGGCGAGCTTCCGGGTGAGGATTTTTATTACAGCCGTTGAGCAGAGCGCCGGAACAGGAGCCCGCTGAATTACAGCGAAAGACCCGGCCGCTGGCGTGCCGGGAAATAATGCACTTTCCCAGGCAGGAGGGACCACTCCCTCCTGTGCAGGAAAGTACAGCTCTCCTTCCCGGACGGAGAGTTTTTATCATTTGACAGGCTTTCCGACAGCCTTCCTCAGGCTACAGAAGCGTCAGGACATTCTCTGCGTCAAGCGCTGTGCCTTCCAGCTTTTCCAGTATTGGTTTTAAGTACTGGAGAACTTCGTATGAGTAGAACCAGAAGCTGCAGAACAGCTCTTCCGGAAACGGTTCGTCTTCGTAGCGCGCTTCATCCTCATCCGGGTCATATTCCTCCGACCAGAGATACTCCTCCTTCAGAAGATCGGAAAAATTCGGAAGAGGATCGTCATCTGCAAAACCCATCTCCTGTGCATCTTGAAAGCATACAGCGATGATCTGGAATAATTCCAGAAGGTTTCCGGCAATAAAGCGTGCGCATTCGTTTGTATCCATTTTGGAAACGGCGTTTTCGAATATGCGGGCAAATATAGCCATTGCCAGAGGTGTTGAATGCCACAAAGTGCCCTGATGTTCGATGCAGGATACGATTTCGGTCATAGCCTCGCTTACGCGGTCGATCTCCGACATTTCCTGTATGATCTGAAAATATTCCGGGAAATCCGTCGCTCTGCCGTAGGCTGTAGTAAGCCTGTGCCACGGTACATCCTCAATTTTCAGGTTCTGAATAAAGGTATGATTGCTTTCCATGGTTTCTGTCCCCCCTTTCCTGAAGAAAAACTTTAGCTGCCGGCACGGCAATGCAGCAGCTGTTCCGCCCTGATCCGGTTTTATGTATTGTCAGGTTATGCGGTATAATTTTGCTGATCCGGTTATATTATAGCACATCTGCGCATATATGTCGATAAGAATACCGACCGCTGCCACGACAAACGCATGCATCCCGTCTTGTGCTGCCGCTGCATAGATGAATTTCTGCTTGACAAACCGCCGACGGAAGGCTAAAATCTAACCAATATACCGGCGGGGCAGAAAGTGTGCAGCGTCGGGTATGCTGCGGGGCCGGAGAAGGTATCCTGTGCAGCAGGCATTGAAAAGGATTAGTATGTCCGGCGGTCATTGCAGAGAGGGGATAACCGGTGAAACTCCCCATGGTGCGCAGGCAGAACCGGCCTTGGAGCTTCCCTGTGAAAACAGGGCGCATTTCTGCGTTATCGGAAAAGAAAGAGAGCTGCCGTGCTGCGGCAGTTAATTAGGGTGGTACCGCCGATGTCCTCGGTCCCTTATAGCGATATAAGGGGCCGTTTTGTATATGCACGGGGAAAGCCGCGGGAGCGGCCTGTGCCCGGCGCCTCGGGCAGAAGGCAGTGCATTTCCTGCCCAAGGCGATATCGGCAGGGCGGCGGAGGCATACACACAGAATGGAGGAGAACGATGGCGAACGAAAAGAAGCTGGTGGAGGCGATTACGCCGATGGAGGAGGACTTCGCCCAGTGGTACACGGATGTGGTGAGGAAGGCGGAGCTTGTGGAGTATTCCGGCGTGCGGGGCTGCACGATTTTCCGCCCGGCAGGCTATGCGATCTGGGAGCTGCTGCAGAAGGAGTTGGATGCCCGTTTCAAGGAGGCCGGCGTGGAGAATGTCTATATGCCGATGTTCATACCGGAGAGCCTGCTGCAGAAGGAAAAGGACCATGTGGAGGGCTTTGCGCCGGAGGTGGCCTGGGTGACGCACGGCGGCGGGGAGCAGCTGCAGGAAAGGCTATGCGTGCGGCCGACCTCCGAGACGCTGTTCTGTGATTTTTACTCTAGGATTATCGAATCCTACCGCGATCTGCCAAAAGTTTACAATCAGTGGTGTTCGGTTGTGCGCTGGGAGAAAACAACGAGGCCGTTCCTGCGCACGATGGAATTTCTGTGGCAGGAGGGGCATACCGCGCACGCGACGGCCGAGGAGGCCGAGGAGCGCACGGAACAGATGCTGAACCTGTACGCGGATTTCTGCGAGGAGGTGCTTGCCATCCCGATGATAAAGGGAAAAAAGACCGACAAGGAAAAGTTTGCTGGTGCGGAGTCCACCTACACGATTGAGGCTATGATGCACGACGGCAAAGCGCTTCAGTCCGGCACGAGCCATAATTTCGGCGACGGCTTCGCGAAGGCGTTCGGCATTCAGTATACGGACAAGGACAATACTCTGAAATACGTCCATCAGACCTCCTGGGGGATTTCCACCCGCCTGATCGGCGCAGTTATTATGGTACACGGCGACAACAGCGGGCTTGTGCTGCCGCCGAAAATCGCGCCTACGCAGGTTATGATTATTCCGATTCAGCAGAAGAAGGAGGGCGTGCTGGAGAAGGCGGCCGAGCTCAGGGAGAAGCTGGGAGCGTTCCGCGTGAAGGTGGATGATTCGGACAAATCGCCGGGCTGGAAATTCTCGGAGCAGGAGATGAGAGGAATACCGATCCGCATCGAGATCGGACCAAAGGATATTGAGGCAAATCAGGCGGTGATCGTACGCCGCGATACAAGAGAAAAGACGGTTGCATCCCTCGATGAGATCGGGCAGAAGGCAGGAGAAATTCTTGACGCCATGCAGCGGGAAATGCTGGAGCGCGCGCGCGAACACCGCGATGCGCACACTTATGAAGCGCACAGCACGGAGGAGTTTCGTGATATCGTGGCTGATAAGCCGGGCTTTGTGAAGGCGATGTGGTGCGGCGAGCGTGCCTGCGAGGAGGAAATCAAGGAAAAAACCGGAGCCACCTCCCGCTGCATGCCGTTTGAGCAGAAGCATATCGCAGATACCTGCGTGTGCTGTGGAAAGCAGGCCAAAGCGCTGGTATACTGGGGCAAGGCATACTAAGGCATAGAAATGCGGACAGCTTAAGCCTGAGCAGCCGGAGACCGGAAAGGAGCTGAAGCAGCGGAGAAAGCAGCCGAGCAGCTGGAGGCCGAGAAATGAGCTGAAGCCGTGGAGAAAGCGGGAGAAGCGCCGGAGGCTGGAAGGAGCTGAAGCAGCGGAGAAAGCAGCCGAGCAGCCGGAGGCCGAGAATTGGCTGAAGCCGTGGAGAAAGCGGGAGAAGCGCCGGAGGCTGGAAGGAGCGGGCCGAAGCCGCAGAAAGCAGCAGAACTGCCGGGGCCGGGAGAAAGATCAGACTTTTCCGGCTCCGGCGCTGCGATACCGGAAAGGGCGCTTTGAAGGCAGCTGTGGAAAGCGGCTCATACGGAACTAATCGGTTGAAGGCGCGGCACAGAGAGGAGGACGAAATGACGGATCAGAATTTGACATTGCTGACAGATTTTTATGAGCTTACGATGATGCAGGGGTATTTCAGGAACGGCACAAAGGAAACAGTGATTTTCGATGCGTTTTACCGGACCAATCCGACCGGCAGCGGCTATGCAATCTGCTGCGGTCTGGATCAGGTAATTGACTATATCAAAAACCTCCGCTTCGATGAGGAAGATATCGCATATCTCCGAAGTCTGAATACTTTCGATGAAGCCTTTCTGGATTATCTTCGCCATTTTCGTTTTACAGGCGATCTCTACGCGATCCCGGAGGGAACTGTTGTGTTTCCGATGGAGCCGCTGATCAAGGTGATTGCGCCGATTATGGAGGCTCAGTTTGTGGAGACAGCGATCCTCAATATTGTCAACCATCAGAGCCTGATTGCGACCAAGGCGGCCCGGGTGTGCTACGCAGCACGCGGCGAGGGCGTGATGGAGTTCGGCCTGCGGCGCGCACAGGGGCCGGATGCCGGCACCTACGGGGCCAGAGCGGCTGTGATCGGGGGCTGCATCGGCACAAGCAACGTGCTCTGCGCAAAGAGATTCGGCGTACCGGCGCTCGGAACTCATGCGCACAGCTGGATTATGAGCTTTGAGGATGAGCTGACTGCGTTCCGCAAATACGCCGAGCTCTACCCGCAGAATGCAACACTGCTTGTCGATACCTACGATACGCTGCGCTCCGGTGTGCCGAATGCCATCCGCGTGTTTACGGAACTGCGCGATGCAGGCCGCATGCCGAAAAAATACGGCATCCGCCTAGACAGCGGTGATCTTGCCTATCTGTCCAAATGCGCCCGGAAAATGCTGGATGATGCCGGTTTTACCGGAGCGTCAATCTGCGCATCAAGTGATCTGGACGAATATCTGATTGATTCTCTGAAAACGCAGGGGGCCGCCATTGACTCCTGGGGCGTGGGCACGAATCTGATTACCAGCAAGGAATGTCCGGCATTCGGCGGCGTCTACAAGCTGGCTGCGGTAATGCGGGGCGATAGATTTGTCCCGAAAATCAAGCTTTCCGAAAATCAGTGGAAAATTACGAATCCGGGCAATAAAACGGTCTACCGGATCTATGATAAATCGACAGGAAAAATACGCGCGGATCTGATTGCCCTGGTCGGCGAAAAGTACAATGAGAACGAGGCGCTGATGCTGTTCGACCCGGTTGCGACCTGGAAAAAAACCTGGCTGGAGCCGGGAACGTACACCATGAGGGAAATTCTTGTGCCGGTGTTCCGGGACGGCGAATGCGTCTACAGCTCCCCATCCGTAATGGAACTGCGTGATTACTGTACAAAGGAGAAGGAGACGCTCTGGGACGAAACAAAGCGCCTGGTCAATCCGCAGGAGGTCTATGTCGATCTCTCGAACGAGCTGTACCAGGTGAAGCAGCAGCTGCTTGACAGCATGGGGAAAAAGCGGGCCTGAAAGACGCAGGAGAGTATATGCAGAAGCCTGGGTTCGTTCGTGCCTGTCGGGTAAACGAAAAACGTACCTGTCCTGAAAAAAGAAACCGTCGGCAGGGTTTACAGACCATAAAGAAAGGCAGTTCGGAAAAAAGAAAGCGCAGGAAAAGCAAAAACGGCGCAGAAACAAAGTAACGAATATGAAAAAGCAGGGAGGGAACCCGGCAGGCGGCCGGTTCCCTCCCTGCTTTTCTGTCTTTTTCAGACATAAAACAGAGTGCTGATAACAGCTAATTTTTCAGATACTTTGTCAGCAGCCGGAGCAGCTTTTCCATGTCGATCGGCTTAGAGACATGCTCGTTCATTCCGCATTCCATACAATGCTGAATATCCTCCGAGAATGCGTCGGCCGTCATGGCGAAAATCGGAAGATTTGCATCCGGCCGTCCGCTGGCGCGGATTCCCTTTGCCGCGTCATAGCCGCTCATAACAGGCATCCGGATGTCCATCAGAACGATATCATAATGTCCAACCTCGGAGGCAACAAAGGTTTCTACGCAGATTTTACCGTTTTCGGCGTGATCAACCTGGAAGCCTGCGGATGTGAGAATCGCTTCTGCAATTTCCCAGTTGATTTCGTTATCTTCGGCGAGCAGAATGCGCATGCCGGTAAAATCCTCGGTTTGAGGCTCTCTGCGCTGCTGCTTTTCATCAGCCTCGTCCAGGATATAGCGGCTCAGTCCGAGATATAGATTAGACTTGAAAAGCGGCTTCGAGATAAATCCGCTCGCACCGACCTTCAGGGCTTCATCCTTAATATCGCTCCAGTCATATGCGGAAATAATCAGGATCGGAGTTTCCTCGCCGAGCAGCTTGCGGATTTCCCGTGTTGCCTGCAGTCCATCCATCCCCGGCATTTTCCAGTCCAGAATAACTACCTGATAATCGTCATGGGCGGCATGGCGCTTTTCAACCATGCGTACGGCTTCCTCGCCGCCGAGCGCGTATTCGGCATCCAGACCGATCTCCTTCAGGGCCTGAAGAGCACTCAGGCAAAGCTCCTCATTATTGTCAACCATGAGTGCCTTCCAGGAAGGAAGAACCATGTCCTCCTCACAGATATCCGCTTTTTCCAGATCAAGCACAACATGGAATTCGCTTCCCTTTCCCGGTTCGCTTGTCACCTCAATGGAACCCTTCATCACGTCGACAATACATTTTGTAATTGCCATTCCGAGGCCGGCTCCCTCGGTTTTTTCAACTTGGGTATTTTTTTCGCGCGTGAAGGAGTCGAAAATGGTTTTCTGAAATTCCGGCGTCATTCCGATACCGTTGTCCTTTACGCCGAAATGGCACCTCACATAATGGGAGCCGAGAGGGGAAGGCTCCTGCTCAAGATAGATATTGACCCGGCCGCCTTCCGGCGTATATTTTACCGCATTTGAGAGCAGATTGATCAGGATCTGGTTCAGGCGGACATTATCGCAGAAAACATCCTCCGATTCGATTTTGCGGATAAAAATGTCAAAATGCTGATTTTTCGCTTTAATCTGCGGCTGTACGATATTGACAAGGCTTTCCATCGTCTCCCGGAGGGAAAGCTTGTCGATATTGAGAGAAAGCTTTCCGCTCTCGATTTTTGACATATCGAGAACATCGTTTACCAGTCCGAGCAGATGCTTGCCGGAAAGCGCAATTTTTGACAGACAATCCTTCAGCCGTTCCTTATCGTCAATACAGGTCATCGCAATGCCGGTCATGCCCATAATGCCGTTCATCGGAGTCCGGATGTCATGGCTCATATTGGACAGGAATTCGCTTTTTGCCAGATTGGCACGCACAGCCTCCTGCTCCGCCCGTTCCAGCTCTTTCAGCTGCCGCTGTGACAGATGATAGTAAATAATAAAGATAATCAGCACACCCAGCAGAATAATACCGCAGGCTGAGAGCATCGTGGTCTGGCGCGTATTTGCCAGGGAAGTAACCGCGTCGCTCAGGATGCTGTACGGCATCACGGCCATCAGATACCATTCCGTGCCCGCCAGGGCGGAGCAGAACATCTGCTGCAGAGAGCCCTCGCTGAGCACGCGCGACGAGTAACTGGAGTTGGTTTCCATGGCGGTCCGGAGCTCATCCACATAGTTCTCCGGCCTTTTTCCGTCAAGTTCCGAGAAAACCTCCAGCATTCTGCTGAAGTAGTTTTCTCGGTAGGCTGCCCCGCTGCGGATGACAAACGAGCCGTCCCGCCGGATAATGTGGTAATAGATCATGGAGTTGTCCGAATCCATGCCGAGCGTTTCCTGCATATAGCTCATCGGGAAACCTGCGACAAGCACCTTGCTCTTCTGATTATCTTTCATGGGATATTCCACGTCGTTAACAAGAAGCAGAATCCGTTCCCCGTTCTCGTCTACGCCGCTGGTGACCTTGTTGCCGTTGCCCTGGATTGCCCGGGAGAATTCCGTTTCGTCGGACGGGCTGATGTCCGTACCCAAAAGGATTTCATTTTCTCCGTCCACCGTGTAAAGGCCGAGAAAGCTGAAGCCGCGGATATTTGCGCCGTAGGCCAGTTCCTCCATCAGCTCCGGCCCGTAATTGTCCGTCTCCGGCGGAGTCCGCTGAATCAGTCCCTCCAGCTGAAGAAACCGGAGTTCAACGACCGCGTTGAATTTTTCACACAGCTGAGTGCTCATTTCCGACATGTAAATAGTGCCGATATCGTCGATGGTATCATCGCTGTTTTTTTTCATATATGCCCCTACCACAGAAAATACAATAATACATAGTATGATCAGGAAGCAGGCGCTCGAGAACAAAAAGTTCCGCGTGTTTCTATACATGGAATTTTTTGATTTGCTGGATTTCATGCTGTTATCCTCCCCTGTTGTTGAACCGTGTTGCCGTGCGGGTATTTTTCTGTGCCGTAAGCTCTGCAGAGCCAGCTGCACCTCGCCTGTTTCGTTCCGTGTGTATCTTTATCCTGTCCGCGGCAGGCGGCGGACGTCACGGCGTTTTATGCGCACTTCCCGCTCTGCGCGACAGGACGGTCTGAATGATTTCCTGCAGATCCGCTATGTCCAGCGGCTTGGAGGCGTGGGCGTCCATCCCGGATTCGATTGATTTCTTCTGATCCTCCGCGTACGTATTTGCAGAGAGTGCGATAATCGGGATATCGGCGATAATCGGATTTTCCGACGCGCGGATTGCTCTTGCGGCGTCGTAGCCGTTCATGGACGGCATCTGTATATCCATTAAAACCAGCGAGTAATAGCCGGGACTCGAGCTTCTAGCCATTTCGACCGCAATATCCCCGTCGGATGCTGTCTCTATGATATAACCCTCCTCCGACAGAAGAGCCTTGGCGATTTCGCGGTTGATTTCGTTGTCGTCAACCAGCAGAATCCGCATTTCAGGAGCAGGGATATCAAGGAGCGGAGCGGCCTCTGGTCCGGAACAGTCGCCCTCCAGCTGCCGGAGAAGGAGCGTAACGGTAATTTTGCTGCCGTTTCCGATTCTGCTCTCAACCTCAATTTTGCCCTGCATCATCTCAACAAGGTTTTTAACGACCGTCATTCCGAGGCCGCTTCCCGGCACGCGGCTTTTTGTCGTATTCTGTTCTCTTGCAAACGGCTCGAAAAGGTGCTCCATAAACTCCTCGGAAATGCCGATCCCGCTGTCCTCTACGATAAAAACATACCACCCGTATCCGCCGCGGGAAGGCTCCTCCGAAACCGTCAGAATAACGGCGCCGTCCGGCTCAGTGTACTTTGCCGCATTGTCGAGAAGCTGGCAGAGAATTTCCCGAATCCGAATCCGGTCCGCAAGCACATTAAAATGCTCTACGCCGGAAACATCCACGGTAAAACAGAGGTTTTTGGCGTTCATCGCCGGGAGCGCGGCCTTTTCCGTGTCCGCGAGCAGATCGCTTAAATGGCATTCCGTCTCTGCAAGGGCCGCGTTGCCGGCTTCCATTCGGGTTACCTCAAGCACCTCGTTTATAATTGTGAGGAGCTGCCGGCCGGAGAGTTTGATATTTTCCAGATATTCCCCGACCTTATCCGGCTCATTCCTGTGGAGCTGTATCAGATCAGTAAAGCCGAGAATGGCGTTAAGCGGCGTGCGCACGTCGTGGGACATATTGGCCAGGAATGTATTTTTGGCCGAATGTGCCGCCTGCGCCTGCTGGAGCGAACTCTGCAGCAGCTCCTGGCGCTCCATCTGCTCCGTAAAATCCTTTGTCATAATCAATGCGACGATATCGCCGCTGAATTTGTTGCTTCCCAGCAGAATGACATAATGGGAGAGGCGCTTTCTGCCGATGGGGTCCGTGACCCAGCTGTCGTAGGTCTGCTCGAGCTCACCGGTCCGGAAGCACTGGATAAGCCTTCCGATATCAAAAAACTTCCGGTACCGCTCCAGCTCTTCGGCGTCCTTCTTCTGCGCGCATACTTCCACAAACTCGGTAAACGACATATCACCCGTGATCTCCGAATCGTGAAAAAGCCCGAAGCCCTGCTCCGCCACGGTCTGCGTAATCGGCGTAATAAAACGGTTTGCTGTGAGATTCACCTCAAAAAAGTAGAGCGCATCGTATAAAATCGCTTTCCGGTACTGCTTTTCCATTGTGTAGGCGTCCATCAGTTCACGGTTGATTTCTTCGAGGTGGGACATCCTTTTTTTCATCCGCTCCGTGGCATCCTCAAGAAACACGTAAAAGATGTCGCCGCCGCAGACCGGGGAGTGTATAAAATGCCCGTAATCCTGTATCCAGCGCGTCGAACCGTCTTTCTGCCGGATACGGTATTCGACATAATCAAGATCATATATGCTGTTGGAAATCTGTTCGGCTATGCTTTTTTCAACCTCGTCGATATCGTCCGGATGCACCATTCCGCGGAAGGTGTTTCCGGTCAGCTCCTGGAATTCCTCGGCGGTATCGCAGCCGAAAATGCGGAGAACCGCCCGGTTGATATGAAGAATTTCCTCATTGCCGTCCGCGCGGTAGATCAGAAAGCCGCCAGGCATCCCTTCCACAATAGCTTTCAGGAAGGGAAGCACGTTCTCGTCCGGCGGCAATAAAAAGCTGCAGTATTTTTCATCCATACCTTTCACCTCCGTTTTCAGGCTGGCTTCGGCGGTTCCTGTCAGGTGCGCTCATGAATTTCGCATTGATTCTCCATAATGGAAGCCTCAAGAATGATTTCCCCGATTTTATCCGCGACAATCCGCCCTGATTTCGGATTTTTTACGGAGAGAATCTCTCCGCGGACATCCGCATCAACCTCCGAATATTCGAAAGCAAGATCGGTGCCCTCCATCGTGCAGCCGATCAGTTTCAGACCTGTGCAGTAGCAGAGCGGCTGCGTCCCTGCGATATGGCAGTTGATCAGCGTCAGCCCCTCGGAATACCAGCCGAGATATTCGCCGCGGATGGTGCTGTTTGCCACGGTGACGTTCCTGCTGTGCCAGAAGGCGTCTTTGGTGTCGAGCGTCGAATGGTCAATCTGCATGTTTTCTATGTACTGGAAGGAGTATTTTCCTTTCATTTTCATTTTGTCGATCGTGACATCCCGGGCTTCGAATAAGAAATATTCCGATTCCATTTCGCAGTCCGTCAAGCGGAGCCGGCGGCTTCGCCATCCGAATTCCGGCGAATTTACTGTGCAGTGCTTCATGGAGATATCCTCGCATTCGCGCAGGCATTTGATGCCGTCAATCCTGCAGTCCTCCATGCTGCCCTGCGTGGAATACCAGAGCGGGGCGCGGGTCAGCACATCCATGGAACAGCCGCGCAGGCGGAACTTATGCGTGTGCCAGAGCGGATAGCGCAGCGAAAAGCTGCAGCCGTCCACCGTGACGTTGCGCGCCTCCTTCAAGGCGGATTCCCCGTCCGCCGGCCCTGCAAAGGTACAGTTGATTACCTCGGCGTCCTCGAGATGGTAAAGTGCACGCTCCTCGTCAAAAGTCTGATTTTCTATTTGTTTTCCCATGATTCCCTCGTTCCTCCGCGATCTACCGAAAGGGCGCGGCACAGCGGTGATGATGCCCTGCGCAAAGCAGGCACGGCCTGTTTTCCTCCGCATTTCTGCAAGAAAGTCATGCTTCGGTGCGGCAGGGCCCTGATGAAAGCTATTATATACCAAAATGGCGGATTTGTCCATGGCTTCCGAAGAAGCGGCGGCGCAAAGAAGCAAAAAGTGCGGCGGAGCCGGCCGGGCAGCAGATTTCAGAAGTGTATTTTCCTCTGCAAGGTTTTTTTCTTTCCGGGGTAAAAGCGGATGGACAATGATATCCGGGCCGCCGTTGTGCGGAAAGTGCGAACGGAGAAGGGGCCGTCCGCGGGAGGGTGCTGTGAAATTCTGCGCCGTCCGCTGACAGAGAGCTTTCCGTGATTAAATTGCCGCTTGCGCGGCGGAATGTGAGGAAAAAATGGGAGAAATGAAAATCAGAATTATCACGGATTCCGCATCCGACATGGATGCGTCGGCGAGGGAAGGAATGAGCATCCTGCCGATGGCGATAACGTTCGGCGAAGAGGAATTTCAGGACGGAGTGAATCTGTCCCACAGAGAATTTTACGAGAGACTGGTGGAGAGCGATGAGCTGCCGCGCACAAGCCAGGTTACGCCGTATGCCTTTGAGGAGGCATTCCGGCAGGCGGCAGAGGCGGGGGAGCAGGTGGTGGCGGTCACCATGTCGTCGAAGCTTTCCGGCACCTGGGAGAGCGCCGTAACGGCGGCACGCGGATTTGAAGGCAGCGTCTATGTTGTGGACAGCGAAAACGTGACGGTGGGCGAGCGGGCGCTTGTGGAATATGCGCTGCGCCTGCGGGAGAGCGGTATGGAAGCCCGGGAGATCGCTGAGGAACTGGAGCGCTCGAAAAAGAGGATTCGTCTTGTGGCGCTGCTGGATACGCTGGAATATCTGAAAAAGGGAGGAAGAGTTTCCCGGCTGACGGCCTTCGCCGGCGGGCTGCTCTCGATCAAGCCTGTTGTCGCGGTGCAGGACGGCGAGGTGGTGATCCTTGGAAAGGCGCGCGGTTCCAGACAGGGAAACAATCTGCTGGTGGAGCAGATCCGGCAGGCGGGCGGCGTTGATTTTTCCATGCCGTATTTTCTCGGTTACACGGGTCTGAGCGACGAGCTGCTCCGGAAATACATCCGCGACAGCGAGATGATCTGGAAGGAGAATACAGAGCAGCTTGATATTTCGACGGTCGGCGGGACGATCGGAACCCACGCCGGTCCGGGAGCGATTGCTGTTGCGTTTTTCTGCGGGGATCAGAAGGACTGACGCCATGCAGCGCATGGAACTTACTGTCTTCCGGGATGGGTGCGGTGCGGGAGATCTATGCCCTCATCAGCAGCTTCAGCAGCGGTTCAAATGCGGCACCGTCCGCCGCGGGCGTGCGGAGGCGCTCCGTCTCAACAAGGCAGAGTCTGACGAAATCCGCAGCTGCACGCACGGCATCGGCCAGCGGCGCGCCCTTCACGGCATTGGCCGCGACGATGGAGGAGAAAAGATCTCCCGTACCGCTGCGCTCAGCCGCCACGCGCTTTTTGCGCAGAAAGAGGGGGATGCCGTCGGCAGGGTCCCAGACAATATTATATAGAAATGTGCCTGCGTCCGCGCCGGTAACAACAATCCTGCCGCTGCAGACCGATGCCAGACGTTCAAGAAGACGGCAGAGCTCCGTCCGGGAAAAATGGGCCTGATAAGGGGTATCGGTGAGAATGCAGGCTTCTGTAATATTCGGTGTCAGCACGTCTGCGAGAGCGGCCAGCTCCTTCATTCTGATGCAGAGTTCCGGCGTAAGGGTGGAGTAGACCCGGCCGTGATCGCCCATCACCGGATCAATTATAACGACGGTGCGGCGGGACGCTTTGTCTTCCGGGGCGCAGAGGGAAGAGTTCTCCGACAGAGGCCGGCGGAAATCGCGGATAAAGCGCTCCACGATATCAATCTGTGCCGCCGAACCGAGAAAGCCTGTGAGGATGCCGTCAAACTCAAAGCCGAGCGATTTCCAGCGAGCGATGTATTCCGGCATGCGATCCGTGTAATCGTCAAAGAAGAAATCCGGATAGCCGGTGTGGTTTGACAGAATGGCGGTCGGCAGCGGACAGCACTGTAGTCCCAGTGCGGAAATAACGGGAAGAGCAACGGTGAGGGAGCATCGCCCGTAGCCGGAGAGATCGTTGACAACGGCGATTTTTTTCTGCGTCTGTTTTTTTTCCATGGTCAGTCTCCCTTCTGCGGTTTATTTTCCGGAGCATGACAGGGGTACGGATCCTTTTCCAGTCGGAAAAACAGGTCGGATTTTTCCAGTGCGGGGCGGAGGGTAATGTACAGTACCACGGAGAGCAGTGCGGACAGGGCGGCATTGATGCCCGTCGTCAGGGAAGACAGCTTGGCGAGCGTGGATGCGATATCCTGCGGCAGCCCAAAGAGGTATTTTTTGTAAAAATATCCGACGAGCGGGTCGGCAACAATATTGAAAGCGAGGCCGCAGACCGAAGCGGCTATCGTTATGTGCAGGATTTTTTTTGCCCCGTGTGCGCGGCTGAGATGACATATGGTATGCGCCACAAAACCTACGATCAGGCCGATGCACAGCTTCAGAAAAAGAGTTTTCGGAGCGCTCGTGACGTAGCCGGAGGAAAAATCCGCGATCGTCAGTCCTGCCGCCCCGGCGATTCCGCCCCAGGTGCCGCCCAGCAGCAGCGCGGCGAGAACGACGAAGGTATTGCCCAGATGGAATGCTGTTTTTTCGCCTGCTACTGTCAGATCAAATCGAAAATACTGAAATCCGATGTATGCGAGAGCCATGAAAAGGGCGGAAAAGGCCAGGCGCTTGGTTCGTTCTGCGCTGCTGTATTTTACCGGCGGTTTTCTGGACAGGAGGCGCATCAGGCCGCTGACCAGAAGCAGCATGCCGATGATGGTCAGAAAAAATCCGGTGAAAACAAGAAAATCTTCCTCCGTAATTTTGCCGCCGGTATTCCGGCGGTAGCCCGCTGCTGCAGTGATCAGCCCGGCCAGAGCGGCACATGCGCCGGCCAGAGTCAGCACAGCATATTTCTTTTTTGCTTCTTTCATGAAAATCTACCTCCTTCTTAAATATCGGAGCTATCATATCGCAATATTGGCATTAAGAAAAATCCCAGAACAATATTTTTTTATAGGGCCAGCAAAAAGCGGCGGAGCGGGAGCTCATCTGCAGTGCCTCAGGAGCATTCCGGACGTGGGTACAGAGCTGCCAGAAAGCAGGCGAAGGGGATCACGAAGATGAACGGAGCATTCCGGATGTAAGTACACGATCCGCGAAGGCATCGGCAGACGAACCTCAGCAGGCCGGCGGCAGAGGAGGAGTCTCCCTTCGGCCTGCTGCAAGACTCAGGTGCAGAAACTTTATGATATATCGTGCCGTTTTTTTGATGAAATATTATAAAAACGGTTGCTTTCCGAACAGCAGCAGTTCATAATAGGAACAAAACAGAGAGGGAGTGAAATATGCAAAGAAAAAGGAGAGTTCTATAAGATGTATAAAAGTGAGGAAAGAGAAATAAGATGTACAATTTAGTTATATTACGCGGGAATTCCGGGAGCGGGAAATCAAGTGCCGCAAAGGATAAAAGGTTTGAATCCGGGGAAGCGGAAATGCGCCGCCGGTGGAAGGAGAAGGATTTTATCGGAATAATTCCGGAACGAATATTCAGAGAGGAGGTATCGCTGGAAGAGGCTGTGGATATGCTTTATCAGGATATAAACGATTATCCTTAAAGCGGAAGGAAATACACTCTGCCGGAAAAGCAGAATTACATAAAATTGTTATTGCGGCAATAAAGCTGAATTGCTGTAATGAAACTGTTTTCCAAAATGACAGCTCTGAGAGTGATTAGATAAATCGGGTTTGTCGATGCAAAAATAGTATATAAAAGATTTATACAAAATAATAAGTGTATTTTATTCAGGACTATCTATGAAACTTATAGAATATTGGAGGATGAAAGATGAAAAAGAACCACAGAAGATTCAGGATTTTATATGCTGCACTGCTGTCGCTTGTCCTTGCATCCTGCGGCGGGCCGTCCGGGAAGGATGCGGACACGGAGCCGACAGCGGGCTCCGGTATGCAGCAGCCGGGAGATGGGAAAGAGAATACTCCGGATGCGGAAGATACGGGGGACGACGGGCAGCCAGGCAGCCATGATAAGGACGGAGCAGGAAACGGATCATCGAACGGCCAGAATGAGGATGGACCGGGAAGCGGCTCCGCAGACAGTTCAGATCAGGACGAACCAGGAAACAGCGCTGGAGTTACGCAGAGTCCTGACCAGGAGAACGACGGACCGCAGACCGTTGTTCTGAATGCGGATACGGTCAAGCTTCTCGGCAGGACGCAGCCGATGCTTGACAAGAATCTGCTGTGCGCGTTTTCCGGATCCGGAGCGGAGTTTGATTTTACGGGGCGCCGGTTGGAGCTTACTCTGCAGGGGGACAGCGCAGCGAATGAGCAGCAGAGGGAAAACTGCGCCCGCGTGGCGATTTATGTCAACGACGAGCGGGTACAGGATATTATGCTGACTTCAAAGCTTCAGACCGTAACGGTGACGGACAGCGAAGAGGTGCAGACGGTGCGCGTGCGCATTGTCAAGCTTTCTGAGACGGCGATGTCCACTGTGGCAATCCGGCCGGTTGAGCTGCAGAGCGGAGAGAGTATCCGCCCCGCGGAAAACAGGGCGCATACCATTGAATTTATCGGAGATTCCATAACCTGCGGCTACGGCGTAGACGATGAGAACCGGAATCATCATTTTTCGACGGAAACTGAGGATGTGACAAAGGCGTACGCCTGGAAAACGGCGCAGGCGCTGGACGCGGATTACAGCATGGTTTCCATCAGCGGCTACGGGATTATTTCGGGCTATACCGACAATCCAGATAAAAAGGTTGAGGCCCAGCGTCTGCCGGACTATTATGACAAGCTCGGAAACTGCTATGCCAGCTACGGCTCCGGCATTCAGCCGCAGATGATAAAATGGGATTTTGCCCGTTTTGTGCCGGAGGTTATCGTGATTAATCTGGGAACCAATGACGCGAGCTACTGCGGGCAGGACGCTGCGAAGCAGCAGGAGTATGCGGATGCGTACGCCGCGTTCCTGAAAACAATCCGGGAAAAAAATCCGGATGCCGAGATTTTCTGTACGCTCGGGCTTATGGGACAGGAACTCTGCGGCGCAATGGAGCGGGCTGCGGAGCAGTACACGGCCGAAACCGGCGACACCCGGGTTCATACGCTGCGTCTTGCTGTTCAGGATCAGACGCTGGGGGTTGCCGCGGACTGGCATCCGACCGAGGCGAATCATGAGATTGCCGCCGAAGCGCTGGCAAAGGCCATCCGGGATGTGATGGGCTGGCAGGCAGATGAGTAGTTTTGCGGCTGCGGGAGGAGACGGAGGTGTTTTCGCAGGGCCATGGCGGATGCGGGCGATTTCATTAAAAAAATGCGGGAGGCGCAGGGGATCCGGCCGCATCGTCTGGCGGCCGGGCTCTGTTCGCGCAGCTCGCTGAAGGAAATTGAGGAAAACAGAGAGGAATGCGGCCTGCCGCTGTTCCGGATTCTGCTGCAGCGGCTGGGAAAATGCCCGGATAAGCTGGAGTATATTCTTTCCTGGAAGGAGTACCGGGAGGAGAGGCTGCGCGCACAGATCGCGGTAAGTATTTTCCGTGGGCGGGCGGAGTGGTCGGAGCGTGCGGTTGAGCGGTATGAGAAGGAGGCGGGCGAAAAAGGCGCGGTGCATCGGATGTATGCCTGCCGTCTGCGCGCGCTTGCCGCCAGCCGGCTCCGGGGGGATGCGGCGGAGGCAGAGGAATGGCTGGAACGGGCGCTGGACACAACCTTTCCGTGCTGGCGGCGCGCAGACTGGACGGAATATCTGATTTCCACTGCTGAGCTGGAGAATGTACTGGCGCTGGTGCGCATGCGCCGTTTGCAGAAAAAGCCTGCAGATGAGCTTCTGGAACAGTGCGGAGTGTATATAGAGCATCGGATCACCGATGCGGAAGAGCATGCAAAGATTTACGCGAAATATGCCTGGCTGGCCGCTGAGAAGGAGGCGGACAAAGGGCGGACGGCGCGGGCCGCCGGATTGTGCGCATGCGCGATTGAGGAGCTCCGGCGGAACAATATCGAATATTTTATGCGTCCGCTGCTGCGCACTCTGCTGGAGTGTTTTTCGGAGGCACACGGGACGAAAATCAGAGCGGCTGAGGCCGCTGCCGGGGCGCTGACCAAGGAGCGCTGCCGGGCTTATCTGGAGGCGCTGGAACATTTGCACAGGCAGTTTGGCAAAGCGTGGGAGCCTCAGTCCTGCCTGCTCTGGAACTGCTGCCGGAAGGCGTATTACCTGGAGAGCGAGCTGTTTCTGGCAGAGCGTCTTGCCGGGGGAATGACCCAGGAGGAGACGGCGGAGGGGATCTACCGGAATGCTAGGGAGATACGGAAAATCGAGAGGGCGAAAAGCTCGCCGGCAGGCATTCGATTCCGGCAGCTGCTGGGAAAATTTGGATTGAGCAGAGGGCGGAGGAGCGGCTTTGTCATTACGAACTCTTTTGAGGTGCTTGAGCTGCGGCAGGAAATACAGGGAATGGTTGGGAGACGGCGGTACGGTGAAATCCGTCAGCGTCTGCCGGAGCTGGAACAGCAGCTGGATATGACAGTGCCGGAGAACCTGCGGGCGCTGAAGATGCTCCGCAATGTAATTGCGCGCGAGGATGGGACGCGGACTTTGGAGGAGCTGCTGTCGGAAAGCCGGGAGCTGCTCCGGCAGACCTACCGGGTTTTGCCGGAGGAGATGGAGGAGATGAGGCAGCTTAGGAAGGCTGTCCGGCCCGGGCGCGGACGTCCCAGAAAAGGGATGGGGGTTCAGGAGTACGGTTATCGTCCTCCGTTTCAGAACGAAACATATCTGCTGAATTCTATTGCGATTCTGCTGAAAAGGCTTGGGAGGGCGGAGGAAGCGGAACGGCTGTACGGATGGCTGCTGGGCGAGTTTGAACGGAGCAGGGTAAGGCCGGAATATCATTATCTTGCATATACGCTGCTTTTGGGCAATCAGGCTGCGCTCCGCTGTTCGGCCGCGGACGGAATCCGGGCGGTGCGGTATCATCTTGGCTGCGGAAAGCTCGGGGCGCTGGCGAACGACTATCTGACCATTGCCTGCACGCTGCTGGACGACGGCGCAAACCGGGAACGGTGCCGGCGGATGATCCGGGAATGCTGCTGCCTGTTTGAATTGTCGCATAATGATACTAAATGGAGGATTACAGAGGAATTTTACAAAAAAGAATTTGAAGGCGGCTTCTTCTTTTGAGCTTTCGACGCCAGGGCGGAGCCTGCCCTGCGTCTCCCGATCTGGTATGTGTTTCTGACTCAATAATCTATGGATTTGTAAACCAGCTATTGTAAGATTTGCTTTTACAGAAATATTATATATGGAAAATGTTTTGTAATTGCCTCGGTAGAATTTTTTCAGGTGCCGGTGAAAAGACCTTTTTTAGAAAGTAAACAGATGATATAATATGAGACAGCAAATAGGCGGACGGATAAGAAAATGACCAACGTTCTGATTTGCCGGCCTTATATTCAGGACAAAAAAGGGGGCGTATAGTTTCGAAATCTGACAACTTAAGATAAAATACCCTGAAGGAGAAAAGAAAGTACATAAGAGGTAAGGAATACCAGAAACAATGGACAACAGGGTACGAAAGGCGGATTATGTGAAACTGATATTGTTGCAGAGAGAAATACGGAAAGAGGAGGAATCAGGATGAAAGGATTAAAAAAGGTGCAGTTCTGCTGCTTGCTGCGGCGTTATGTATCGGAAGTTCAGCCGGAACCACGAGGGCTGCCGGATGTTCGCATTCGCGGATGGGAGACAGGCCGCAAATAGACGAATATGCTTACGATTACCAGCATAAGGTGATGAGAAATCTATATGTCGGAAATCAGCAGTTATATTCTATTTGTCATGTAGAACAGCGTAATGTGTACGCCGTTAAACAGTGTATTATCTGCTATTACGAGCAAAAAACTCTGGTTAGATCATATGGGATTCATTCTCTTGCCAGTGATCCGGATCATAACTGAATTCTTTTTTCGACAGGAAGTATCTTACCGTTTTCGGATGTGATAGGTTATATCCGCACAGTGCCGCAGGTTTTTCTGCGGCACTGTGCGGATAAGCAGATGCCCGAATCAGCAAAGTTCCCTGGAAACATACAAATTTAGAGTGCAGCTTTAATGTTTCGATACATATATAGATTTGGAAAATTATCCTGACAGGGTAAGATTGCAATATAAGCTTACAAAAGAATGGGGGATGAACAATGAGAAAGAAAAGCGGTTCCGCCATGTTGTTATCCATGGCCGTCTGTTTGCTGCTTTCCGCCTGCGGCGGCAGGGGCGGGGAGGCGGACGCACCGCCCGGAGGCGGCATGAGCCAGAAGCTGGACGAGGATGGATATACGCAGAATCAGCATGAAAATGCCCTTCCGCGGAAGGGCACGGCTTTCGGAGAACTGGAGAAGAAGGGAGAGGAGGATGCGATCCTCTGCAATCTTCCGGAAAATGTAATCAGCTGGGAGGGAAGCATCCCGATCTGTCCCGATCCGGTATACGATATCCTGTATTACACGGACAACAATGGAGACGACGTAATTTATGCGGTGAAGGACGGAAAAACGCAGATCGCCGCAGAACTGCCGGGAACTAGGCTGTTCTGCCGGAACGGGCTGTTGTATTTTCTTCTCGGTGCTTCCCTGAAAACCACGGTGGACGGGGCAAAGAGAGGTAATATACTGTCCTACAATCCGGTGGACGGCGAGATTTCCGTGATCTCCGACAAGGTTTTTGAGTCCATGATCGTCTATCAGGATATGATTTACTGCCGGGCAATCGGGGAGGAAGGACGGTACGGCTACACAATAGAATACTGGTTTTATTCCTTTGAGACTGGGGAGCTGACGAAGCAGGAGGATCAGAACCCGATTTCTTTTATCGTGGATTTCAGCCGGTATGGCGGAGATTTCCTGGCTGGGATTTACGGTCCTTATGATCGGGCGAATCCGGTTGAAGATATAGAACAGCTGATCAGAGCAGGAGCGGATCCGGCGGAGATCCGCATACAGACCGGGCTGAAGCTGTGCCGTTTTGACGGCAGCGGCGGAAAACCTCTGGAGACGATGATGGAGCTGACCGAGCAGCATTATGTAAAAGGGGACGAGCTGATCTGGAGCGCGGATGAAGGCGTCCACATCCGAAACCTTGCCTCAGGAAAGGAGGAAGTTCGGCCGTTTCCTGTGACGCACAGTGGTTTTATTCTGTTGGACGGCAGGCTGTACGGTGACGGAAGCTATATGGAGCGTGCGGACGGCAGGACGGCGAAATGCCTGAGCATAACTCCGGATTACAATCTGCGGCAGATTCAGGAGCTGTATACGGACGGCACGAACGTCTATGCCGTAGCGAATATGGCAGAACCGGATTCGGAGAGAGAAAAACGGCGGCTGCTCCGTGTGGAAGCAGTCTCTATGGAAGAAAGTCTACCATCCGTTCCTGACGATATTGTGATATTCTGGAAGGAAATCATGAACATCGGGGAAGCGGACCCATCGTTTGATGAGTACGAATATATTTTCTGGCTGACTCCGCTGGGAGACGGGAGGAAATAGATTGAAAAATACAGATTTTTTTCAATTTTCTTTTTAAGCAGTATCGCAAGCAGGATTGCGATATGCAGGGGGGATTAATGTGCAGAATCGTTGTAATCGGTGTTTTATGCATGCTGCTTTTCTCTTCCTGCGGAAAACCGGACATCAAGCCCAATATTATCATGCAGGAAGTACTGGTGGAATACGACGCGGATAATATCGGCGCCTTTGCCGCAGCGGAGGACGGGACGGTATACATCGTCGGCTCTCAAGGCGGCGCTTCGGATAAGTCGTCAGGACTCAGCCTGCGCCGCTATGACTGTCAGGGAGAGCTGACCGGCGAATACCCGCTGGACGATTATTTCTTTATCCGGGCAGCCGCCGCCGGCGCGGACGGCTCTGTCTATTTTACCGCGCAGGGGTCCGGCCCGGACCTCTGTCTGTACCGGTTTTATCCGGATACGGGGCAGATCGATCCGCTCTGTTCCTTTTCCTATTTTGTAAATATCAAGCAGCTGGTCTGTATGGGAGAGCGGGTCTATGTGCTCGGGCAACAACGGTGGAAAAAATTATATGCAGCTGGTGCGGATTATGATTTTTCTGCAGAAGAGCGTCTGGTGTATTACAATGAGGACGACGGGGAGGTGTATGACCTCGGACTTGAGTTTCCGGTCAATATAGCGCGCGGGATTGAGAATAAGCTTGCTGTGCTGGGATATCTTCCGGCGGCAGGCTACTGCCTGATGGAATATGATCCTAAAAGCGATTCGATGGAGGTAAAAAGAGAGTTTGATGAGTTCCTTTTTGATAATTTTGCTGTGAGCGGGGAAGGGGAACTGATTTACAGCTATATGTCAAATCCGTTCGGCCTTCTGCTGACGGACGGCAGCGGTGAACGTCCCGAGTCTGAGCTGTTCCGGGAGGCGATGCCGGAGGGGCTGGTCGGGTATGCAGGGGGAATGGTTTTTTGTCAGAGAAACGATTCCAAGCGTCTGGTCAGTTTTCCGCTGGAGAAGGTGAGGAGGAACAACCGGACCGTCCGTCTGATAACTGCGCAGGGAAGCGACGCACCGTACGGGTGCGGCTATGTGCTGGATCGGATCGATATGGACTGGGATAAGCTTGTGCTAAAGGCGCTGGCGCAGGACAAGGACTATGATCTTTGCATTGCGTCCACCGCAGACAGCGGAACCGGGAAGATGAGGGACAGCGCCTCTTTCTATCCGCTGAACGGGATACCCGGCGTAGAGGAGTATCTGGAGCGCTGCTTTCCATATGTGCGCGAGGCAGCGGTGAAGGAGGACGGGACGATATGGATGCTTCCGTACCGAATTTGGATTCGTGGGTTCCTTGTGCAGGAGGAGAAGCTGGAGCAGGCGGAAATTCCTCTGCAGCCCGGAATAACCTGCGCCGGGCTGGCGGAGCTCGTTTGCGGGCTGGATGCAGAGCAGAGAAAGCTGTTTAATTTTTCCCCGTATTATCTGGCGCAGTGCTTTATTGATCAGTATTTATGGAAGTACAGCCCATCGGGGGACGGCCTTTTTCTCACATGCATGGAGAATTGGAAACAGCTGTACCGGGATATCCCGGAGATTCCTGCCGCCCCCGTGGAGGATATTCTTTACCGGCAGACGCTTCTCGGGTGGGGCGACTGGTCGGAACAGCTTGAGCTGGAGCGGTATGAGGAGGAACAGTATTCTTTTTACAGTTTTCCGAAGGCGGAGGAAGGGAGCAGGAACTGTATGGTATGCTGCTTTCTTGCGGTCAATCCGAATTCGGAAAGGCTGGAGGAGACGCTGTCCTATATTGCGGATCTGGCCGCTTTTCTGACGGCGCAGGACGGGGTGTGGTATTTTACCGATCTGGAGACGGAACCCGGTTCGTTTGCGGAGCAGGTTCACAATGTCTGCAGGGACGGGGAGCTCCCGTTTGCAACGGATGCGGATGTGTATCGGAAAGGGCTTGAAAAAGCGCTTTCCGGAGAACTGGAGCTGGAGGAATATGTGGAGGAGGTCATTCAAAAATATCGGATGTATCTGGAGGAATAGAACTTACTTTCCTCCGCTTTGTGGAAAAAGCCGATTGACAAAACTCTTAATCTATACTATGATGGTGCTACAGAAATAAGCAAAAAGCGTTGACGAAGACAGTACGCGCCAGGGAAAGCCTACAGCGAGCCGGGACAGGTGGGAGCCGGCGGGAAGTAGCCGGTGCGGAAAATCACTTCCGAGCTGCACGGCTGAAGCAGCAGTAAGCAGTGCCGGTGTCCGCCGTTACACGGATAATGTATGAATGGCGCAGAGCGCCGCGGAGTACGTGAAATTCAGGTGGTATACAAGTGAGGCGGCCCTCATCCTGTTTGGATGAGGGCTTTTTTACGTGCAGGGAAGGTTTTCACCCCGCTCGATTCTTACGAAAGGAGAACACGGATGGAGCTTTGGGATGTATATGACCATTGTTTTCGGAAAACGGGAAAGCTGCATGAAAGAGGAAATCCGCTCGGCCCGGGAGAATACCATCTGGTTGTGGCAATTTTTCCGGTGAATTCCGACGGACAGGTGCTGATTCAGAAAAGAAATGCCAGCCTGAAGCTGCTACCGGGAATATGGGCGGCTACCGGCGGTTCGGC
Source organism: uncultured Lachnospiraceae bacterium (assembly GCA_910587085.1). Taxonomy (GTDB): domain Bacteria; phylum Bacillota; class Clostridia; order Lachnospirales; family Lachnospiraceae; genus RGIG4057. Next base: position 25,141 of record CAJUMC010000023.1, read on the forward strand.
GATACAGGGCGAGGATGCATGGGATGCCTGCCGGCGGGAGCTTATGGAGGAGCTGGGCATTGCTGCAACAAGGGAAAATGCCGAGCTGATCGCGATGTTTAAGCGGATCGACAGCTACAACGCGGTCTGGCTGATTCACACCGATGTGAAGGCGGAGGAACTTTCGCTGCAGGCGGAGGAGGTGTCCGATGCCAGATGGGTGACGCTCGCGGAGCTGAAGGCGATGGCGAAGGAGGGCGAATTTCATTATTACCGCTATCTGGACTGGCTGATGGATTATATAGCAAATCTGCGGTCTGCCGGAATGGTTCCGCCCGCCGGGCATTAGGGAATGGAGGTTTAGCATGTACGAAAAAGTATCAACCGACATGAATTTCGTGGCTCGAGAAAAGGAAGTCCTGAAATTCTGGAATGAGAACAAAATCTTTCAAAAAAGTATGGAGGCCAGGAAGACGGGGGAAACCTACACTTTCTATGACGGACCGCCGACTGCGAACGGCAAGCCGCATATCGGCCATGTGCTCACGCGCGTGATCAAGGATATGATTCCGCGCTACCATACGATGAAAGGGGCTTATGTACCGCGCAAGGCGGGCTGGGACACACACGGGCTTCCGGTCGAGATCGAGGTGGAAAAGCTTTTAGGCCTGGACGGCAAGGATCAGATCGAAGCTTACGGTCTGGAGCCGTTTATTAAAAAATGCAAGGAAAGCGTCTGGAAATATAAAGGCATGTGGGAGGATTTCTCCGGCACGGTCGGTTTCTGGGCGGATATGGATGAGCCGTATGTCACCTACCATGACGATTATATCGAATCCGAGTGGTGGGCGCTGCGCCGGATCTGGGACAGGGGGCTGCTTTACAAGGGCTTTAAGATCGTTCCGTATTGTCCGCGCTGCGGCACGCCGCTCTCGAGCGCCGAGGTGGCGCAGGGCTACAAGGATGTGAAGGAGCGCTCTGCGGTCGCGCGCTTTAAGCTGAAGGAGGAGGACGCTTATATCCTTGTCTGGACGACAACGCCGTGGACGCTGCCGAGCAATGTTGCGCTCTGCGTAAATCCGGACGAGACCTACGCAAAGGTGAAGGCGGCGGACGGGTACACGTACTATATGGCTGAGGCGCTGCTGGATACGGTTCTCGGGAAGCTTGCAAAGAAGGAGGAAGGCGAAGACGGCGCAGCGCCTGCCTACGAGGTCCTTGCCCGCTTCACCGGAAAGGAACTGGAATATAAAGAGTATGAGCCGCTTTTTGACTGTGCGGTTGAACTTTGCAGACAGCAGAAGAAAAAGGCATATTATATCACCTGTGACGGCTATGTTACGCTGACGGACGGTACGGGCGTTGTCCATATCGCGCCGGCATTCGGCGAGGACGATGCGAAGGTCGGCAGGAATTACGATCTTCCGTTTGTGCAGCTTGTCAACGGCAGGGGCGAGATGACGGCGGAGACGGATTACGCGGGCATGTTCGTGAAAAAAGCCGACCCGCTGATCTTAAAGGATATGGAGAAGGACGGAAGGCTCTTTGACGCGCCGAAGTTTGAGCACAGCTATCCGCATTGCTGGCGCTGCGACACGCCGCTGATCTATTACGCGCGGGAATCCTGGTATATCCGCGAGACCGCGGTGCGCGACGACCTTATGCGCAACAACGACACGGTCAACTGGATTCCGGAATCCATCGGCAAAGGGCGTTTCGGAAACTGGCTGGAAAATATCCAGGACTGGGCGATCTCGCGCAACCGTTACTGGGGCACGCCGCTCAATATCTGGGAGTGCTCCTGCGGTCATCAGCACTGTGTCGGCAGCAGGCAGGAACTTTACGAGATGAGCGGCATGGAGGAGGCGAAGACCGTCGAATTCCACCGCCCGTATATTGATGCAATTACGTTAAAATGCCCGGAGTGCGGCGGCGTGATGAAGCGCGTGCCGGAGGTGATCGACTGCTGGTTCGATTCGGGCGCGATGCCGTTCGCGCAGCACCATTACCCGTTCGAGAACAAAGAACTGTTTGAGCAGCAGTTTCCTGCCAAATTCATTTCTGAGGCGGTGGATCAGACGCGCGGATGGTTCCATTCGCTTATGGCGATCTCGACGCTTCTGTTTAACAAAGCGCCTTACGAGAACGTAATCGTTTTAGGTCATGTGCAGGATGAGAACGGACAGAAAATGTCCAAAAGCAAGGGAAACGCGGTCGATCCGTTTGACGCGCTGGAAAAATACGGCGCGGACGCGATCCGCTGGTATTTCTATATCAACTCCGCGCCTTGGCTGCCGAACCGTTTCCATGATAAAGCGGTGGTCGAGGGGCAGCGCAAATTTATGGGCACGCTCTGGAATACCTACGCATTCTATGTGCTGTACGCGAATATTGATAACTTTGACGCAACAAAATATACACTGGATTTTGAGAAGCTTTCCGTGATGGATAAATGGCTGCTTTCAAGACTTTCCTCGACCGTGAAGGCGGTGGACGAGAACCTGGCGGATTACCGGATTCCGGAGACGGCAAGGGCACTGCAGGATTTTGTGGATGAGCTGAGCAACTGGTATGTGCGCCGCGGGCGCGAGCGCTTCTGGGCAAAAGGCATGGAGCAGGACAAGATCAACGCCTACATGACGCTCTACACTGCGCTTGTAACCTTGGCAAAGGCGGCGGCGCCGATGATTCCGTTTATGACGGAAGCCATCTACCGCAATCTGGTATGCAGCATTGATAAAACGGCTCCGGAGAGCGTGCATTTCTGTGATTTTCCGGAGGTGAATGAGGCTTGGGTTGACAGGGATCTGGAGAAGGACATGGAGGCCGTGCAGAGCATCGTCGTGCTCGGCCGCGCGTGCCGCAATACGGCAAACTGTAAGCAGAGACAGCCGCTTGCCCGCATGTATGTCAAGGCGGACTTGACATGGAAGGATGCTTCCGGGTGCGAGCGTGAGGGCATGTCCGGCTTCTACACGGAGATCATCGCCGATGAGCTGAACGTAAAGGAAATCGCGTTCACCCATGAGCTTGACAGCTTTATTTCCTACAATTTCAAGCCGCAGTTAAAAACGCTCGGCAAGCGTTTCGGCCGCCGTTTAAATGACCTGAAGGAGGCACTGGCGAATCTGAACGGCGCCGCTGCAATGGCACAGCTTGCGGACACCGGGGTATTAAAGCTTGCAGTCGGCAGTGTGGAGGAAGAGATCGCGAAGGAAGACCTGCTGATCGAGACCAGTCGGATGGGCGGCTATGTGACGGAAGAAAACGGCGGCTATGCCGTTGTCCTTGATACAAACCTCACCGAAGAACTGATTGAGGAGGGCAATGTGCGCGAGATCATCAGCAAGCTGCAGACCATGCGCAAGGATGCCGGTTTTGAGGTGATGGATCACATCTGCGTTTATGCTTCGGGCAGCGCCGAAATTGAGGAGGTCATGAAGCGCAACGAAGCGGAGCTGAAGCGGGTCGTGCTGGCGGAGGAAATCGTTTACGGGCGCACAGAAGGTTTTGCCAGAGAGTGGAACTTAAACGGCAAGGATGTTACGTTTGCGGTGAAGAAACTGTAAAAGAAGGTGTAAAAACAGCAGAATCCGGACCAGCGCCGGAAGGGATTTCGGGAGCAGAGCGGATAAAATACCTTCCGCGAAAAGGGCGCTGGGGAGGAGTTCTGCGGAACCGTAAAAACAGCAGAATCCGGACCAGCGCCGGAAGGGATTTCGGGAGCAGAGCGGATAAAATACCTTCCGCGAAAAGGGCGCTGGGGAGGAGTTCTGCGGAACCGTAAAAACAGCAGAATCCGGACCAGCGCCGGAAGGGATTTCGGGAGCAGAGCGGATAAAATACCTTCCGCGAAAAGGGCGCTGGGGAGGAGTTCTGCGGAACCGTAAAAACAGCAGAATCCGGACCAGCGCCGGAAGGGATTTCGGGAGCAGAGCGGATAAAATACCTTCCGCGAAAAGGGCGCTGGGGAGGAGTTCTGCGGAACCGTAAAAACAGCAGAATCCGGACCAGCGCCGGAAGGGATTTCGGGAGCAGAGCGGATAAAATACCTTCCGCGAAAAGGGCGCTGGGGAGGAGTTCTGCGGAACTATAAATAGGAGGGACAAACCAATGGAAATTAACAAGGAAGAGTTTAAAAAGGAAGTGAAGTCAAGCCTGCGCACCTTATTCCGCAAGGATATCACGGAGGCGACGGGGCAGCAGATTTTTCAGGCGGTAGCATACGCAATCAAGGACTATATCGTTGACATGTGGATCGCGACGCACAAGAAATATGAGGAGCAGGATGCAAAGACCGTCTATTATCTGTCGATGGAATTTCTGATGGGCCGCGCGCTCGGCAACAATGTGATTAATCTCGGCGCTGACAAGCAGATCCGCGAGGCTCTGGAAGAGCTCGGGATTGATCTGAATGTGATCGAGGATCAGGAGCCGGATGCGGGGCTCGGCAACGGCGGTCTCGGCCGTCTCGCGGCGTGCTTCCTCGACTCGCTTTCCACGCTCGGCTATCCGGCCTACGGCTGCGGTATCCGCTATAAATACGGCATGTTTGAGCAGAAGATCGAAAACGGTTTCCAGATCGAGGTGCCGGACAACTGGCTTAAAAACGGCAATCCGTTTGAGATGAAGCGCGCCGAGTATGCGAAGGAAGTTAAATTCGGCGGCTATGTGCGCATGATGCGCGACGAGAACGGCAGGGAGCGTTTTATTCAGGAAAATTACCAGTCCGTTATGGCAGTTCCGTATGATCTTCCGGTGCTCGGCTACGGCAATAATGTGGTTAATTCACTGCGTATCTGGGACGCGGAGGCGATCAACACCTTCAACCTTGATTCTTTTGACAAGGGCGATTATCAGAAGGCGGTGGAGCAGGAAAATCTGGCAAGAACGATCTGCGAGGTGCTCTACCCGAACGACAACCATTACGCAGGCAAGGAGCTGCGCTTAAAGCAGCAGTATTTCTTTGTTTCCGCCAGCATCCAGCGTGCGGTGGAAAAATATATGGAGAAGCACGATGATGTGAAAAAGCTTTACGAGAAGGTATGCTTCCAGATGAACGATACGCACCCGACGCTCACGGTAGCGGAGCTGATGCGCATTCTGATGGACGACTACTATCTGACCTGGGATGAGGCGTGGGCGGTGACCACGAAATCGTGCGCGTACACAAACCACACGATCATGTCCGAGGCGCTGGAGAAATGGCCGCTCGAGCTGTTTTCCCGCCTGCTCCCGCGCATTTACCAGATCGTTGAGGAAATCAACCGCCGTTTTATCCTTCAGATTCAGGCCGAATACCCGAACGATTACCGAAAGATCGAGAAGATGGCAATTGTGTACGACGGCCAGGTAAAAATGGCGCATCTTGCCATTGTGGCAAGCTTTTCCGTCAACGGTGTGGCGAGACTGCACACCGAGATTTTGAAGAACGAGCAGCTGCATGATTTCTATCAGCTGTGGCCGGAGAAATTCAACAACAAGACCAACGGCATCACGCAGCGGCGCTTCCTGCTTCACGGAAATCCTCTGCTCGCCCAGTGGGTGACGGATAAGATCGGGCCGGACTGGATCACGAATCTGCCGCATATTGATCAGCTCTCCGTCTATGCGGACGATGAAAAATGCCAGAGAGAATTTATGAACATCAAATATCAGAACAAGGTGCGTCTCGCTGCTTATATAAAGGAGCACAACGGTGTGGAGGTGGACCCGCGCTCCATTTTCGATGTTCAGGTGAAGAGGCTTCATGAGTATAAGCGCCAGCTGCTGAACATTTTGCATGTCATGTATCTGTATAATGAGCTTAAAATGCATCCGGAGACGGAGTTCTATCCGAGAACTTTTATTTTCGGGGCAAAGGCGAGTGCCGGCTACCGCAGGGCAAAGGCGGTTATCAAGCTGATCAACAGCGTAGCGGATGTTGTCAATAATGACAAGTCCATCAATAATAAGATTAAGGTGGTATTTATTGAAAACTACCGCGTTTCAAACGCAGAGTTAATTTTTGCCGCAGCAGATGTATCAGAACAGATATCGACTGCAAGCAAAGAGGCGAGCGGTACCGGAAATATGAAGTTTATGCTGAACGGTGCTTTGACGCTCGGCACGATGGACGGCGCGAACGTGGAAATCGTCGAGGAAGTCGGCAAGGACAATGCCTTTATTTTCGGACTTTCTTCCGACGAGGTCATTGCTTTTGAGAAAAACGGCGGCTACAACCCGAAGGAGATTTACAATACGGATCTTGACATCCGCAATGTACTGACCCAGCTGATCAACGGCTACTATTCCCCGCAGGATCCGGAACTGTTCCGCGAGCTTTACAATTCGCTGCTGGAAAGCAATGGCTATGAGCGCGCCGATCAGTATTTCATCCTGAAGGATTTCCGTGCTTACGCCGAGGCGCAGAAGAAGGTGGAGGAGGCGTACCGCAATGAGCTCGGCTGGGCTCGCTCCGCAATCCTCAATGTAGCGAAGAGCGGAAAGTTCACCTCCGACCGTACGATTGAGGAGTATGTAAAGGATATCTGGCATCTGGATAAGGTAACAGTGGAACTGTAAGACGGATTATCATGAAAAGGCGGAGCCCGGGTGGCAGGAAGGCAAACGCGGCGAAGGGAAACGGAATCCTGCAGATATGCTAAGAAATTCATCTCTTTGTCCTTTAGCCGCCCGGTTCCGCCGGAAATTACGCACAGCTGTCTGGCAATTATAAAGGAGGATGCATTTGAGATTTTTTACGAGATGTAAAATCCTGTATCGGTTTTTGATGTTTTTCTGTGTATGTACGGGAGGAGTTCTTTTCTTTCGGCTGTTTCCGCGTATGAAAGCCGAATTCGCGGATTTTATTTTCATCGGTATTTTTCTGTTTTTGATCTTATGCCTGATCATGCTCAAATGTATGATCAGGGATGCGGAAGAGGATCTGGCGGCGCTTATGAAACGAATGGACGGCTCCGAAACGCATGTTGGAAATACCGGTGTAAAGTGATATATAATATACAGCAAAAACAAGAATACTGCCCTGAGGGATAGCAGGAGAATGCGGAAGGAAAGCCGATATAAGACGCGGAAAAAGACTGAGGCGATCGCCCCTGCTGCCCTTCGGCAGTACCTGTGCGAATATCCGGCTTTCTGCTGGAAAAGGATGCGTTTGGGATTGGGAGAAAGCATGTTCCCGGAGCATATAATCGGGCCGGATCGGGATCGTTTAAAACTGCGGATAACCAAATAACCGGATAATTGGATGAGCGGGTGAAAGCACCTGCTCTTTTTTTGCGCGCAGTTCGGAAAAATCGTTGACAAATGCAAACTATCGTGATAGTATAAAAACACAAACTATTGCAATAGTGTGAAAGGGACCGAGGCTATGTCTGTAAAATTGTTTGATTCTGAGCTTAAGGTGATGGATGTATTGTGGAAAGAGGGTGAGATGACCGCAAAGCAGATTTCCGACCTGCTGAAAAAAGAGATTGGATGGAATATGAACACGACCTATACGGTCATTAAAAAATGTATCTCCAAAGGAGCAATCGAGCGGAGCGAGCCGAATTTTATGTGCCGTCCGCTGATCGCCAGGGAGGCGGTGCAGGCGGCGGAAACCGAGGAACTGCTTGGAAAGCTGTTTGACGGCTGCCCGGATCTGCTGTTTGCATCGCTGCTGAGCAGCAGAAACCTGTCCGATGAACAGATTGACCGGCTGAAACGGATGGTTGAAAAACTGAAGTGAAGCGAGGTGGAGGATGAAGTTTTTATACATAAGCCTGAACGGAACCCTGCTGATTGCAGTGATTATCGCGATTCGGATGATTGCAGTCAACCGGCTGCCGAAGGCGGCCTTCAGGGTGCTGTGGCTGATCGCTGCTGTGCGCCTGCTGCTCCCGTTTTCCGTTCCGTCGCCGTTCAGCCTGTATACCTGGGGCGGAGGGATGCTGGACGCTGCGCTGGAGCATTTTGCAGAGGGAGAGCCAGGGGGACAGCAGGCCGCCGAAAACCCCGCGGGAGAAAATAGTGCTTTCACCGGGGATACTTCAGGCTTACAAGGCGCCGGGAACGGCGCGGAAGCGGAAAGCGCCGTAGATGGAGCAGGCAGCAGAAATACCTTTGCAGAAGGCGGATACAGCGCATCCAGCCCGGCAGAAAGCCGCGGGGAAAGGGTTCGGGGCGCTGAGATTTATGCGGGGCGTTATCCGTGCAGCAGGAGGGCCGGCGGATAGAGCGTATTATCCCCCCAAGCCTGTGATGATCTGCTGGCTGTCTGTCGCTGGTCTGCTCGCTGCATTCTTTTCGGCTGCTTATACCCGATGCCGGCGGAAATTTCGGATGTCCCTGCCGGCGGACAGCAAGCTTGCCGAAAAATGCCGGGACGCATCCCGCAATACGGCGTTCGGAAAGCGTATATGGAAGGAGGCGGTTTCCGGGCGGACGGGCGGAATGCCCGCGCCGAACCGCCGGAGAATGTTTATCAAGGGAACGCCTCCCGGACGGATGGGCAGGATTGAGATACGGGTTTCGGATCGGATTGCATCGCCGCTGACTTACGGCATAGTCCGTCCGGTTATTCTCCTGCCGAGGAAACTGGCCGGGGAGGAGAAAAGCGTGCTGCGCTATACGCTCGAGCATGAATATATGCATATCCGCCATTTCGACGCGGCAAACAAAATACTTCTGGCTGCGGTGCTGTGCCTTCACTGGTTCAATCCTTTTGTGTGGGTTATGTATATTCTTGCAAACAGGGATATGGAGCTGCACCGCGACGAGTCCGTCGTTCGGCTGGGAACGGCTGCCGCGCGGGAAGAGTATGCGCTCGTGCTTATCCGAATGGAGGAAGTAAAGAGAATACCGTTTTCTCTATACAGTTGTTTCAGTAAAAATGCGATGGAAGAGAGGATTACTGCAATTATGAAGGCAAAAAAGAAATCATTATTCGGATGTACGCTTGCATTTGTTCTGATAGCCGGGACGGCAACGGTTTTTGCCACTTCGGCGGCAAAGGAGGGGCAGCCGGAAGCCGGGAAGGCAGATCATACGGAGACGGCTGCGGATATAAAACAGGAAATCTGCGTAACGCCGACTCCTGCTTTGGAGGACGGTACGGTGCCGGCAAAGAGCGGGGAGCCGGCCAGAGACATGGCGTCTTCCTCCGGCGGACAGCAGGAAAAGGACTTGACAGCGATCAGCATTATATATGGAGAGCCGATGACACAGGAAGAGCTGCAGGAAATAATTGACTGGTTAAGGAACGGTGAAGCCACGCACTTAGGCGAAGTGAGTCAGCAGGAGTTTGTCGAGAGGGTCGAGAGCGGCAGGGTTCACAGTGCATGGATGGAGGAAGATGGTACTTTCAGCTATGCCTGGAAGAGGGAGGATGGCATACCGTGCATTTATTCCTTCTATGTCCTGGAACTTACGGAATCGGATTTCCGTTATGAGCCGGGTACTGCGCCGACAGGCATCCCGGGCATTGATTTGAATGACGAGACCGATTATTATCTCGGCGCGCTGTCCGGAAATGGTTCTTATGACCATTTAACGATTTCGTATGTGTCGGGAGAACAGATTGCGGAGCCGACGGGCTGTCCGGGAACGGATTCCTGTGCGGATCTGAATTTTTTCCGCTGACTTTCCGTTGACGGGTTCCGTAACTGCTGTGAGGATAAAATAAATCAATAAAATTGATTAAATATGCCTCTTGTGTCCAGGCTGCGCTCATGCTATGATGGTCAAACAGCAAAGAACAGAGCGGAGAGATTTTACGAATGTACTTTATAAAGTAATATGGAAGTATATAATCGTAAAATAATTTCGGACATAAGGGGGATTTTTATGCAGACAGAACAGATAAAAGAAAAATATGGACGGACTTACTATATGCCGCCGGAATTAACAAACGACTGGATACAAAAGGACTACATGGAGAAGGCTCCGGCCTGGTGCAGCGTTGATCTGCGTGACGGCAATCAGGCGCTTGTGGAGCCGATGGGGCTCGAGGCGAAGCTGGAGTTTTTCCGGCTGCTTGTGCAGATCGGCATCAAGGAGATCGAGGTCGGTTTCCCGGCTGCCTCCGACACGGAATATCATTTTGTAAGGACGCTGATTGAGCGCGGCATGATTCCGCAGGACGTGACAATTCAGGTGCTTACGCAGGCACGGGAGCATATTATCCGGCGCACGTTTGAAGCGATAGAGGGGGCGCCCCATGCGGTGGTGCATCTCTATAATTCTACCTCGCGGTTTCAGCGGGAGCAGGTGTTCCGCAAAAACCGGGAGCAGATCAAAAAGCTGGCAGTGGACGGGGCGGCGCTGCTGAGAAAGCTGGCAGAGGAGACGGAGGGCAATTTTACGTTTGAGTACAGCCCGGAAAGCTTTTCCCAGACGGAGGTGGACTATGCTGCCGAAGTCTGCAATGCCGTGCTTGATATCTGGCAGCCGACAAAGAACCGCAGAGCGGTTATTAATATCCCGTCCACAGTCCAGGTGGCGATGCCCCATGTTTTCGCGTCGCAGGTCGAGTATATCCACAAGCATCTGAACTGCCGCGGAGCCGTTGTGCTCAGCGTGCATCCGCACAATGACCGCGGTACCGGAATCAGCGATGCGGAGTGCGGCGTGCTGGCCGGGGCTGACCGTGTGGAGGGGACGCTGTTCGGCAACGGGGAGCGTACCGGAAATGTGGACATTGTGACGCTTGCAGGAAACCTGATGTGTCACGGCGTAGATCCGGGGCTTGATTTTTCCGATATTCTGAGAATCCGGGACGATTATGAAAGACTGACCGGAATGCGGGTGCACGAGCGGACGCCCTATGCGGGAGCGCTGGTGTTTACGGCATTTTCCGGCTCACACCAGGATGCGATCTCGAAGGGGATGGCCTGGCGGGCGGAGGGAAGAAGCGGAGAAAAATGGGAGGTGCCCTATCTGCCGGTTGACCCGGAGGATCTCGGGCGCGAATATGAATCCGATGTGATCCGCATCAACAGCCAGTCCGGTAAGGGCGGGATCGCGTTTATTCTGCGGCAGCGCTTCGGCATTGTGCTTCCGGATAAAATGAAGGATGCCGTGCGCATGCTTGTTAAGAGCGCTTCGGACGAGAAGCACCAGGAGCTTTCCCCGGACGATATTTACCGTCTTTTTGAGGATCATTTCGTCAATCCGCGGCCGGTCTTTGACGTGCCGGAATGCCACTTCCGCCAGGTGGACGGGATTGCGGCTGAGGTGACGATCGCGGCGGGAAAGGAGCGGCGCGTTGTGCAGTCGCAGGGCAACGGCAGGCTGGACGCCGTGAGCAGTGCGGTAAAAGCGTATTTCGGACTGGATTATGTGCTGGCAGAGTATGAGGAGCATGCGATTTCCAAAGGCTCCTCGTCCCGGGCCGCAGCATTTGTCGGCCTGCAGCACGGAGAAGAAATGTTCTGGGGTGTAGGTATTGACGAGGATATCATCAAGAGCTCGATCGCGGCGCTTGTTGCGGCCGCAAATCAGGCTGCACAGTGGGAAAATGCGTCAGAGGGCAGGGAAGAGAGGATGGTTGACATTCTCAATTATATTCAGCAGCATTATCGGGACGTGACGCTCGCCGGGCTTGCGGAAAGCTTTCATCTGTCGGCTCCATATCTGTCCAAATATATCCGGGAGCAGTCCGGCGAGACCTTTCAGGAGAATGTAAAGAAGGTGCGTCTGGGCAGGGCGAAGATCCTGCTTCGCGAATCGACAAAAAATGTAGAAACCATCTCTGCGGATGTCGGCTACGAGAATGTGGAGCATTTCAACCGGCTGTTCAAAAGGATGTTCGGAATGACGCCGGTGCAGTACCGGCAGAGCGGCTGCCCGTGAAGGAAGTTCAGACAAAAAGAAAGCCGCACGAAAAAACTTTGTCCGAAGCTGTCTTGAGGAAGTGCTGATTGAATCAGCACTTCCTCCGTTGCTTTGTCCCGAATGCGGATGCTTCCGGCGGCGGTTGTTTCCGTATTTTAGTATGCGAGGATTTCGTAGCCCGTCTCGGTAATCAGTACCTGGATCTCCCATTGGGCGGAAGGTTTGCCGTCCGCAGTGTAGACTGTCCAGCCGTTCTTTTTGTCCGTCACAATGCGCGCCTTCCCCATATTGATCATCGGCTCGATCGTGAAAACCATGCCCGGGGCCATCACCATCTCGGTGCCGCGGCGGGAGACAAAGCTGACCCATGGTTCCTCATGAAATTCCAGCCCGACGCCGTGACCGCCGATTTCACGCACCACAGAATAGCCGTTTTTCTTTGCAAAATCATTGATTGCCTGTCCCATGTCGCCGAGGAAACCCCATGGCTTTACCTGCGAGAGTCCCACCTGCAGACTCTGTTCCGTAATGTCCACGAGACGCTTTTTCTCCTCCGATACCTCGCCGATGCAGAACATGCGCGACGAATCGGAAAAATAACCGTCTAGGATGGTGGAGCAGTCCACATTGATTATATCGCCCTCCTTCAGCACAACGTCCGGAGACGGGATGCCGTGGCATACTTCGTGATTGACGGAGGTACAGACGCTTTTCGGGAAACCTTCGTAGTTGAGCGGCGCGGGAACCGCACCGTATTTTGCAGTCTGTTCGGAAACCCAGCGGTCAATCTCCTCCGTGGTGATGCCTGCACCGATATGTTCACCCACATAGTCAAGTACGGCGATATTGACCTTGGCGCTCCTGCGGATGCCCTCAATCTGGGCAGGGGTTTTAATAATATCACGGGAAGGGACAATCGCTCCCTGCCGGTGGTAAAAGTCTATTTTTGAGTCGAAACTCTCGTGGCAGTTTTTATATTTAATGCCGCTGCCGCACCAGCAGGCGTCGTTTCGTCCAAGCTTCGTCATAATCATATCCTCGATTCTTTCAAATTGCTGCGGCGGCAGCAGCGGGCAGTGCCGTTTCTTGAACCGCCGTTTTTTGTTCCGTTTGCACTCCGTAATCATAGCACCTTCGAGAAAAAAAAACAAGGGAAACGGAGGAAGAAAAAGGAGAAAAACGGAGTACTGACTGCCGGAAAGAAAAATATCTGTTCGGAAAATTAAAGTTGACAAATAGGATTAATGCTGTAGATATTCGCAGACGGCTTCGCTGGTGTTAATATCGGCCTCGGCAATCAGTAAAGCAGCCATGGCGCACCTCCTTTGGCATAGTATAACAGGGCAATATGGAGAGAGTATGGAATGTTCCGTTTTTCTCAAAAATTTAAAGGCAGGTGGCTCTTGACAGACTCCTGCTTCCATGCTATATTCAAAAACAAGGGTGATGCCGTATGCTTGTCCGTTGCGACATTGCCCTGCGGAGCCGGAGCGTTTTATTCCGGATCTGATTGATTGGCCGTAAAAATTAGTTTTGATTGACGTTAACCGGATTGGTATAACCGTTAAGACGGGTTTGATTTAAGTACAAAACCGGTTTCGGATTGGAGGACCCCATGTAAGGATATTCCGACAAAGGAGGACATAAAATGCGCGGGCGCCGGAAGACGGCGGCTGGTGTTTTTTGTGTACCTGTCCGGTTGGAATATTTCTTTAACAGCTGGGGGTTTTTTGCGCTCTTTTTCAGGGCAGAAAGACTGCTGCATTTTTGTGATGCTGTGAAAGATATTCCATGCTTTCACGGCTTTTTTTATGCACAAAGTGCGTAAGAGAAAACAGCTGCTGACGCGATGCAGCACTTTTATACAGAAAGAAAAAATTCAGCCCGCCCGGGCAGGTGCAGATTGCGGGCGGCATTATGAAAGAAAATATAAAAGGAGATGCTGATGATGGAACAAATATATAAATATCCGCGTACAAGACATCTGGAGGGATCCCGGGAGCAGGCGGGGGATGAGGATTTAAAAACAGTAAAATTCACCGAGCTGGAGGGAAAGTTTCTTGTGCTTGAGGAAAAAGTGGACGGCGCAAATTGCGGTGTCAGCTTCGGCAGCGACGGAAAAATGTATCTGCAGAGCCGGGGGCATTTTCTGAACGGCGGCTACGGGGAACGGCAATTTGATCTGTTCAAACGGTGGGCCCGCTGTTTTGAGGCTCCGCTGTGCAATCTGCTGGAGGATCGGTATGTATTGTATGGAGAATGGCTCTACGCAAAGCATACGGTATTTTATGACCGGCTGCCGCACTATTTTATGGAGTTTGATATTTATGACAAGCAGGAAGGGCGATTCTTCTCCACAAGAAAGCGCAGAGAATTTCTTGAAGCTGCGCCCTTTGTGAAATCGGTCCGTGTTCTTGCTCAGGGATATTATAAAAGTGCGGAGGAGATTGCGCGCTGGATCGGCCCGAGCCTTTTTATTTCCGAGCAGCGCAGGGAGCACTTTTCCATGCAGTGCGCAAGGAGCGGAGCAGAGGAAGAGCTCTCTGCAAAACAGACGGATTTGACCGGTATTATGGAAGGGATTTATATTAAGGTGGAGGACGGCGATTATGTGACTGACCGTCTGAAGTATGTGCGGGCTTCCTTTCTGAACACGATTCTGGACTCGGACAGTCACTGGGTAAACCGGCCGATTGTCCCGAATTGTCTGGCGGATGATGTCCAACTGTTTGAATAATGCCCTGGATTTGCACGGAGAAGGTTTGTTCCAGGCGATGGGGACGGCCGCATTCAGGACTCAGGTGCAGGGAAAAGCTTCCTGGAAAGGAGTAGGTTAATTAACTGCAGGGAAAAGCTTCCTGGAAAGGAGTAGTTTAATCAACCGCAGGAAAATGCACCCTGGAAAGAAGGAGGTTACCCAGGTGCAGGGAAAATGCGCGGAGCGGAACAGAGCAGCCGCCGGATGGATGGGAAGGTTACCCAGGTGCAGGGAAAATGCGCGGAGCGGAACAGAGCAGCCGCCGGATGGATGGGAAGGTTGCTCAGGCGCAGGGAAAATGCACCGGGCAAAGGAGGAAGATTTCTTGGCAGATAAAAATAATTCATCAGAAGGAAATATACTAGCGGAAATTCGGCGGGACGGTTTTTCTTTTGCACGGCTTGCGGAGCGCTGCCCCGAATTGTCCCGGCTGAAGGGAATACCGCAGAATCCGGATTATCACGCCGAGGGGGATGTGTACCGCCATACCGAGATGGTATGCGGGGAACTTACAAAACTCGACGGATGGAGCCGGCTGAAGGGGGAAGAGCAGGAACTGCTGTTTCTGTCGGCGGCGTTCCATGATATCGGGAAAGCGTTCTGTACCAGGAAGGAGGACGGTCAATGGGTATCTCCGAAGCATACGGGTGTCGGAGAAAGGGAGTTTCGGCGGCTTGTTTATCTGGAGGCGGAACACTTCGGCCTGTCGTTTGAGCAGCGGGAACTGGCTGCGCAGCTGATTCGGCATCATGGGCTTCCGGTGTGGTTCTGGACGAAAAAACGGCCGGAATACGATTTGCTGAAGGCAGCGGAGAGCGTCCCTCTGCGCCTTCTGTACCTGTTGTCGATGGCGGACATCACCGGGCGGGAAAACCGGGCCGGCGAAGATATGTCCGAACGGGTGGAGCTATTTGCAGATTTTGCGGAAGAGCTTGGAATCTGGGAAGGCCCCTTTCCATTTGCGAACAGGTATACGCGGTTTCGGTATTTTCACGGGAGTGATCTTCCGCCGGAAGCCAATCTGTACGACGACACCGGATTTGACGTCATTCTGATGTCGGGGCTGCCGCTGTCCGGGAAGGACAGCTGGATTGCGGAATACGGCAGGGAAGCGGCGGACAGCGGCCTTCCGGCAATCTCCATGGATGATATCCGGGAGCAGCTTGGGATTCCGCCGGCAAAGAAATCCGATCAGATTGCCCGTATGGCAGCCGATCAGGCTAAGATTTATCTTCGGCAGAAAAGGCCGTTTATCTGGAATGCGACAAATATTGTCAGAGAGACCAGACAGAGACTCATTGGGCTGTTTGCCGGCTACGGAGCGCGGGTGCATATCCGGTATCTGGAGGCGCCGTACCGCGAGCTGCTGGCGAGGAACCGGAAGCGGGCGCGCAGCATCCCGCCGGAGGTTCTGGAAAAAATGATTCAGAAGCTCGAGCCGCCTGCTCTGTGGGAGGCTTATGAGGTGCGGCGGCCGGGCTGAGGTATTGCGGGGCCTGCGCCGGTTTTGGCGCCGGCGTTTGTTTTTGCTGATGTGACCGGCTGCCCTGACTTTTTATCAAAAAATGCTCCCCGTCCGGAATCGGAACGGGGAGCGTACAGTGCGGGCCGGATGCACTCATTGAATGCAGCGGCAGGTCAGCGGTTCTGAAATACGACCCGGGCGAAGTTGTAAAAGCCGAGATACCAGATATCAAAATCATGTGCTCCCGGAAGCTCGTGCCAGTAAAAATTCTCGTCGCTCAGCTTGTCGGTAACAGCGGTGAGACCGCGAACGGAGTTTTTCGCGCTGGAGTATGCCACGCCGTCCTCGGTTCCGCAGATCGCATAATAATATTTTATGTCGAGATCCGGGAACTGGGCCAGCTTTTCCGCAACCTGGGAGGCCGGATAGCTTGTCGGAGCAGCCGAGAAGGCGCCGAACCAGGAGAACAGATCAAGACATTCGCACATCCCGATGTTGATGGTCTGCATGCCGCCCATGGAGAGTCCTGCCATGGCGCGGTTTTCCCGCTCTGTACCTACGGAGTAATTGCTTTCGATAAACGGGATCAGGTCGCCGCGCAGCTCCTGGCCAAAGGAGTAAAAAGAATTGTAATCCGCATTGGTATTTGCGAAATCCGAGCTGGAGCGGCCGTTCGGCGTTACGACGATGAACGGCTCGATCTCGCCGCTGTAAATCAGATTATCCATAATCTTCTTGATTTTGGAATCGTCGCCCGTCATGCCCCACTCGCGCTCGCTTCCGCCGATACCGTGCATAAGGTAGAGCACATTATACTTTGTCTCCTCGCTGTAGCCGTAAGGCAGATATATGTAAGCGTATTTGGTGATCTCAGACTGATCGCCATAGTAATCTTTTGTCTGATAGGATATTTTTTCAACGGTACCGCAGTTATCCTCGCGTTTTTTAATGACTTTGTAATCAAGCATATTCTTAAACATACTTTCTTCCTCCTTTTGCTTGTCGTCCGCCGGAGAGCCGGTCGGGTTGTTTTCGGAGTCACCGTCCGCCGGAGAGCC
>CAJUMC010000023.1:42317-47211 GCA_910587085.1 uncultured Lachnospiraceae bacterium
TCACCGTCCGCCGGAGAGCCGGTCGGGTTGTTTTCGGAGTCACCGTCCGCCGGAGCGCTGGTCGGGTTGTTTTCGGAGTCACCGTCCGCCGGGGAGCCGGTCGGGTTGTTTTCGGAGTCACCGTCTGCCGGAGCGCTGGTCGGCTGATTGGAATTGCCCGGGATGTCAGGAGCTTTTTCTCCGCAGCCGGTCAGCGGGGCGAGCACAAGCAGGCCGGAGATGAACAGGCAGCAAAGACGGCGGGCTGACTGCCCGGAAAGTAAATGATACAGCATAAGAACCTCATTTCTGCGCCGAAACGGCGCGGTCTGGATTTGTTTTGAATCTGCACTTTCCACAGAAGCAGAGCAGAAGCGGGGGGAACGGCGGACTCTGTGATAATTCTGCACATTTTCCGATGAAGCACGATGGAAGCTTTGAAGAGAAGAATTCTTTCAAAGAGCCGTTTTGGTCTTACCGGTATAAAAAGGATTCTTCCGCACAGCCCGCAGATCATCTGCATTTAAGACCGGAACATCAATCGGCGGAAGTTTTCAGACAGCCGACTGCTTTGTAAAGAAATGTCTATTCCATATATGCTTTGTGGAATATTTTCTTCCCCTTCCGGATTTTAACGCCGTTCTTCAGCTGCTCCGCGGTAATTTTCACGTCGATCGACTCCGCGCGGGCCTTGTCGATAAAAACGCCGCCCTGCTGGATCAGCCGGCGGGATTCGCTGCGCGACGGAGAAAGCCGGCATGCATCCAGCAGATCAAGGATGCCGATGGTTCCGTCCGTCAGCTGCTCCGGGGAAAGTCTGGTGGACGGCATATTTGAATCATCGCCGCCGCCGGCAAACAGCGCGTGGGAGGCTGTTTTGGCCTTTTCGGCCTCCTCCCCGCCGTGAACAAGCTTTGTCAGTTCATAAGCGAGGATTTCTTTTGCGGCGTTGAGCTGACTTCCCTCCCAGCGATCCATTTCGTCAATCTGTTCCAGCGGCAGGAAGGTCAGCATGCGGATGCATTTCAGCACGTCGCTGTCGGCTACATTCCGCCAGTACTGGAAAAACTCAAACGGGGAGGTCTTCGCGGGATCAAGCCATACGGCACCCTTTGCCGTTTTTCCCATTTTTTTGCCCTCGGAATTCATCAGCAAAGTGATTGTCATCGCGTATGCGTCCTTTCCGAGTTTACGCCGGATCAGCTCTGTTCCGCCGAGCATGTTCGACCACTGGTCATCCCCGCCGAACTGCATATTGCAGCCGTAATGCTGATACAGATGATAGAAATCATACGACTGCATGATCATATAATTGAATTCCAGAAAGGAAAGCCCCTTCTCCATACGCTGTTTATAGCACTCCGCGCGCAGCATGTTGTTGACCGAGAAGCATGCTCCGACCTCGCGCAGAAGGTCGATGTAGTTGAGCTTCAGCAGCCAGTCGGCATTGTTTACCATAACAGCCTTGTCCTCGCCGAATTCGATAAAACGCTCCATCTGCTTTTTGAAGCAGTCGCAGTTGTGCTGAATCGTATCCGGCGTCATCATGGAGCGCATATCGGTGCGCCCGGACGGGTCTCCGATATAGCCGGTGCCGCCCCCGATCAGTACGACCGGCCGGTTGCCGGCCATCTGCAGGCGCTTCATCAGGCAGAGGGCCATAAAGTGCCCGACATGGAGAGAGTCGGCGGTCGGATCAAAGCCGATGTAGAAGGTTGCCCTGCCGCTGTCGATCAGCTCCCGGATTTCTTTTTCGTCCGTCACCTGCGCAATCAGACCGCGCGCGACGAGTTCATCGTAGATTGTCATAAAAAAACTCCTTTATTTTCATTTTTACAGAGGGCCTCCCGCATTTCTGCGGCTCTTGCGAGCAGCACTGTGCGGGTGTTTTCCTCCGGGTGCTCCAGCACGTAATTCAGCAGTGCCTCCAGCGCTGCTCCGATGCTTTTCCCCGACGGGTATCCGGCGGCAATCAGATCGCGGCCGTTGACGGCCAGCATTTTCAGAGAGATGCAATGCCCGGCCGAGAGAACTTTGTCAGCCAGCGCTCTGGCCTCCGTGAGCTGCCGCAGCTTGTCGGGAAGCAGTGCAGGATTCTGCGCGTGCAGATCTGCCTCCTGCAGCAGAAAATGCGTTTCCAGCCACTCTGCTCCGATGCGGCTGACTGCGCGGCGCACCGTGCGCTCGGATACGGTTTTGTTTTCGGAGGTGTAGCGGTAGTCGTGCAGCTCAATCAGGCGGCTGACCGCACTGACGGTATCGTTGTCGAATTTGAGGCGGCGCAGAATCTCCGCTGCTCTTGCCGCCCCGATGTCTGCGTGCCGGTAAAAATGCGCACGCCCGGATTCATCCACAGTTTTAGCTTCGGGCTTGCCTACGTCGTGCAGCAGGACGGCGTAGCGCAGTATTGTGCGTAGTTTTCCGGAACCGGCGGCATATCCGGGCGTTTGGGTCGCGGCTGTGCTGTCAGCCGCGTCAGCCGCCTGTGTCCGGGCACTGTTCTCAGCCGGATGCTCCGGTATGTGCGCCGCTGCGCTGCCTGCGGCCTCGCCGGTCCGGCCATCCGCAGAAGCCTTTATCCCGCCGACCGGACGGACATCCCTGCCGACCAGATACTGCAGTGCGCAGATCGTGTGCATTCCGACATTATAGATATGGTGCGGATTTTCCTGTGGGGTGGCGAGCATGCGGTCGAATTCCGGCAGAAAAACGCGGGTGAGGCCGAGTTCCTGCGCGGTGAGCAGACGTTCCGGATGATCGGAGAGCAGAAGCTTTGTCAGCTCGGTGCGGATTCTCTCGACGCTGATCCGGCGCAGGTTCTCGGAGTGCGCTGCGATGGAGCGCAGCGTTTCCGGCTCAATGGAAAAATCAAGCTGAGCGGAAAAGCGGACGGCGCGCATAATGCGCAGAGCGTCCTCGCCGAAGCGGTCATCCGCTCTTCCGACGCATCGGATCAGGCGCTGCCGGAGATCGTGCATGCCGCCGAAGACATCAATCAGTCCGGTTTCGTCGCTGTAGGCCATGGCATTTATGGTAAAATCCCGGCGGCGCAGGTCTTCGGTCAGACTTCCGGTAAACGAAACCTGCTTCGGATGCCTGGCGTCCACGTATTCCCCGTCGATGCGGTAGGTGGTCACCTCAAAGCCGTCGCGTCCGAGCATAACCGTGACCGTACCGTGCTCGATGCCGGTGTCGATCGTGTGGGGGAAACGCTGCTTTACCTGGGCGGGGGCTGCATCCGTCGTGATATCCCAGTCTCCCGGGACGCGTCCGAGCAGGCTGTCCCGCACGCAGCCGCCCACAGCGAACGCCTCAAAACCGTCCGCACGCAGCTCGCTTATAATGTATTGAACCTTTTCAGGAAGTTTGATGGTAACCATGCTCTTCTCTCCAACTGTCTGCGGTAAGCTGTCTCGATTTCGGGCCTGAAATATCCTGTTTGTCTGTCTGCGGACAGACCCGGATTTCCTGTCAGGCGCCGCTTTGCTTCTCCGTTATTCTATCACAGATTTTCCCTTATTAAAAGAAAATCTTTAAAAATCGCAGAAAGAGGGCGGCAGAAAGCAAAAAAACAGCGAAGGAATTTATATTTTTCAGAAAGCATACCGCGGAAGTCTGCGGCATAGAATGAAAGGAACCCTGAAAGGCGGCCGGGGACAGAGCCGCCGGAAAAATGAGAAAATTACAGGGGCTGGGGAGAAATTTCTCCCCAGCCGGTTTTCGGAGAGATGGAGGGATGAGGTGGAAGACAGGTCAAATGAAATAATCAGCCAGTATAACTTGAAGGTCTGTCGCTCTTATCGTGCGAGAGGTGGGATGGTGCTGGAGACAGACCAGGGTCTGAAGTTTTTGAGTCCCTGCCGTGCGAGCGAGCGGCGGCTGGAGTTTGAGGATGCGCTGAAGCAGCAGATCCGGGAGCATGGCTACCGCAATATAGACAGAGGGCTCCGCAGCGCGGAGCAGAAACTGGCTGTGAGCAACAGTATCGGGGAAAGGTACTGCATCCGGGACTGGTTCGGATATGAGGAGTGTTCTCTGCGCCATGAGGAAAGCGTGCTGGCAGCAGCCGAAAATCTGGCGCGGCTGCATCTTGCAATGTCCGGAATACATCTTCCGGATGATTCTGCTTCGTTTGTGGAGGAAAAGCTGCTTTGCACGGCGGAGAGGCGCAACCGCGAGCTGAAGCGCGTGCAGAGCTTTCTCGGGAGACGGAAAAACAAAACGGCCTTTGAGGTCAGATATCTTAATTGCTGCGGAGCTTTTTACGAGGAAGCGGTGCGTGCAGCGGAGGCGCTGAAGGAGCTGAAAACGGAGGAGTGGCTGGAGCAGACGGTTGCCTGCGGCCATGTGATGCACGGAAGCTACACCTATCACAATATTCTGACGGAGACCTGCGGGGGAAGGATGGCCTGCGGGACGGGACGCATCGCCACAGTTAATTTTGACCGTGCAGCGTTCGGGTTTCAGGTATCGGACCTGTACCAGTATATGCGAAAGGTTATGGAGAAAAACGGCTGGCAGCTTATGCTCGGGCAGAAGCTGCTGGCAGCATACGAAAAGGTACGTGCGCTCTCCGGCAAAGAAAGGCAGCTGCTGATTGTTTTGCTGTCCTATCCGGAAAAATTCTGGAAGGTAACAAATTATTATTACAATTCAAGAAAGTCGCTGATTCCGCAGAAAAATATGGAAAAACTGGAGATGCTGCTTGCACAGCAGGTACAGAAGGCTGAATTTCTGCGGTGTCTGAGTTAGCCGGATCGAGCCGGAGGAGGCATCCGGCAGCGACTCCCAGATATTGCATGGGGGAGCCGCCGGCCGAAACGGGAGTTTTTCTTGCGGAGACCGGAGATTTGTGATAAGATCCCATCTTTGACAGTTCGGAGAAAATAAAATCGCTGTAACACCAGTAAACGTG
>CAJUMC010000024.1 GCA_910587085.1 uncultured Lachnospiraceae bacterium
GGAAAATCAATGGCTGTAGGCATTTTTCTTGATAGTCAACTGTCAAACTCCCGTGCGCGGAACGCCAGGGAACTGTATCGGCTGGATTGACTTTTGCAGGGGGCGAAGATATAATAGCATTATAGTAATAAATTGTCGGAGGAGTCCGAATGGCGACATTGGGGGAAGCAAAGAATACGATTGAGGTATTGAACAAATATCATTTTATTTTCCAGAAACGGTTCGGACAGAACTTTCTGATTGATACGCATGTGCTGGAAAAAATTATACGTGCCGCGGAAATTTCCGGGGAGGATATGGTGCTGGAGATCGGTCCGGGCATCGGGACAATGACGCAGTACCTGTGTGAAAATGCGCGAGAGGTGATAGCGGTTGAGATTGATAAGAATCTGATTCCCATTCTCACGGAGGATACGCTGCGCGGCTACAATAATGTGACGGTGATCAACGAGGATATTTTAAAGCTGGATCTGAACCGGCTGGTGCAGGAAAAAAACGGCGGCAGGCCGATCAAGGTGGTCGCCAATCTGCCGTATTATATAACAACACCGATCATTATGGGGCTGCTGGAAAAGCATGTGCCCCTGCAGAATATTACGGTAATGGTGCAGCGTGAGGTTGCGGAGCGGATGCAGGCCGGGCCGGGCGGCAAGGATTACGGTGCGCTGTCCCTCGCTGTGCAGTATTACGCCGAGCCCTATCTTGCCGCTGTTGTTCCGCCGCACTGTTTTATGCCCCGGCCGAATGTCGGCTCCGCGGTGATTCGTCTGACACTGCATCAGAAACCGCCGGTACAGGCAGAAAACGAGGAATTTCTGTTTCGCCTGATCCGGGCGGCGTTCAATCAGAGAAGAAAAACTCTTGTAAATGCCGTTTCCGGCATGGATGGTGCGGAGGCATGTGAAAAGGACACAGCAAATACGGGAAAAAGGAGTAATCGGAGAAGAGCCGCGGAAAGAACAGTAGAAAGCGTAGACGAGCCGGATAACAGGGAAAGGGCTGCCGAAGATGCCGGAAAATGTGGCCGGAGCACGATAAGCCGCGAGGCAGTGCAGGAAGCGCTGAAGCAGATGGGGCTTTCTTCGACCGTGCGCGGGGAGGCACTCTCGCTGGAGGAATTTGCGCGCCTGGCAGATCTGCTTTCCTGTGCAGAAAAAAAGAATGCCGGAAGTACTTCAGCCGAAGCTGCGGCAGAGCATTAAACAGAGAGGAAACAGGAAAGGGCGGGGCTGAAAAGCGGAAAGGAGCATCGGCGGCAGAGCAGCAATGCAGAAGTTCTGCGGGCGGCCGAAGCGGAAGGAACAAACCGTGTACGGGACGGTGGATAAAAGGGATTGCAGGAGAAGGAAAGAGGCGAATCAATAAATATGTTGCGATTGAAGGTATTGAAGCAGCTGAACGGGAGAAGACGCGAAGAAGTGCGGGAGCTCGAGAATCTGTGCTGTGAGCACGACAACATCCGGGGCGGCATATTGCTTGCCGGGACGGAGGAGGACGAAAAGCCGAAATTCTTTTTGTGTTACGAAGAGGAAGCGCTTGCAGGTTTTGCAGTACTGTATCAGATGCCAGACGGCATGGCGGAGGTGTGCGGCTACATTCATCCGGATCACCGCAGGAGACTTATGATAAAAAAGATGCTGACTGCCGTGCGCAGGGAAGCGGAAGGCGGCGGTGCAAAAGAGCTCCATTATGTCTGTGAACCGCATCCTTCCGGGATACTTCGCGTACTTTTGCAGGAGGGGGATTGCGCATATATCTGCTCGGAGTATCTGATGGAATGGAAATATTCCTATCTTATTCAGAAAACAAACGCGCTTGAGGTGAGAAGGATCGAGGAAGCCGATGGGGAAACGGCCGCACTGCTGCTGGCGGGCGCATTTTCAATGGACGAGCCGTCGGCGGAAGAACGGATCGTCAGACTGCAGCAGGAAGGCTGCCGTTATTACGGAGCGTGGCAGAGAAACGTACCGGTCGGAATATTCTGCCTGTCGGAGAGCGAGGAGAACGTCTATGTGTTTGATTTTGCCGTGGATGGGGACTACCGGGGCAGAGGAATCGGGGAAGCACTGCTGAAGGAGCTGATTCGGATCGTGCAGGAGAAGGGACTGAGCGCGGCGAAAGAAGAGAGCAGCGCGCCGATGAAAAAAATCCGGATTCAGGTCGGCAGCAGGAACGAGAATGCGTTCCGTCTGTACCAGAAAAACGGTTTTCAGGTTATTTCACAGAGAGATTATTATCGCGTAAACGCCGGGACAGAGGAATAATAATGCTGAATGGTAAAAAGCAGGGAGAGAAAATTATACTCCCTGCTTTTTCTGCGCCTCGATTTTATCCGCGAGATCATTCAGATACACCCAGCGCTCCATTTTTTCATTCAAAGTATTTTCAACGGCGTTTTTTTCCGCAGAAAGCACGGCAAGGCGGCTGTAATCGGAAGCATGTTCGTTTATCTGTGCCTCGAGTCCGGAAAGTTCTTTCTCCAGCGCAGCGATATCATCGTCGATGGTTTCATATTCCTTCTGTTCCCGGTATGTGAATTTCAGCGCGGTGCGCGGGGCTTTCCAGTCACGGGAAGAGGCAGAAGAATTTTCGTCTGTGTCTGCATCTGCGGCAGATGGTTTGCCCGCCCTTTTGCCTGCTCCGGGGAAAAGCTCCTCCGCGGGCCGGGCTGCCTGGTAATCGGAAAAATTGCCCTCGTACTGCCGGATGATGCCGCCCGGTTCAAATGCAAAAATGCGCTGTGCAATTTTGTCCAGAAAATACCGGTCATGCGAGACAGTAACGATAATTCCCGGAAAGCTTTTCAGATAATCTTCCAGAATGGTGAGTGTCCGGACATCAAGATCATTGGTCGGCTCGTCAAGCACGAGCAGGTTCGGAGCACCCATCAGTATTTTAAGCAGATACAGCCGCCGTTTTTCTCCGCCGGAAAGCTTTGCGATCACGGAATGCTGCATTGCCCCGGTAAAAAGAAATTTTTCGCACAGCTGGGAGGCCGTAATGGTTCCGTCGGCCGTCTGAATCAGTTCAGCCGTTTCGCGGACATAATCGATTACCTTCATTGTCTCGTCCATCGCTTCGTTTTCCTGTGAAAAATAACCGATTTTTACAGTGACGCCGCGTTCCACCGTGCCGGAATCGGGAGTCAGCATTCCCGTCAGAAGTTTGAGCAAAGTGGATTTTCCGCAGCCGTTCGGCCCGATAATGCCGATGCGGTCGGTGGAGAGCAGGATATAGGAAAAATCACGGACACAAACTTTCTCGCCGTAGCTTTTTGATATATGGTCGAGCAGGATGGTCTTTTTGCCGAGACGGGAGGATAAGGAGCTGATTTCAACCTGCCCGTCGGCTTCGATTTTCTCCCGGTCGCGAAGCGCCTCAAAACGGGCGATATGAGCCTTCTGTTTTGTGGAACGTGCCCTTGCTCCGCGCTGCATCCATTCAAGTTCCGTGCGGAACAGGCTTTTTGCCTTGCGCTCCGTCGCGGACGCCATTTCCTCGCGCTCTGCTTTAAGCTCCAGAAAGCGGGAATAATTTGCAGTGTAGGAGTACAGCTTCCCCTTATCGAGTTCAACGATCCGGTTTGTCACGCGGTCGAGGAAATAGCGGTCGTGCGTGATAATGATGAACGCGCTGCGGCAGTTTTTCAGGTAATTTTCCAGCCATTCGGTCATGGCGCTGTCCAGATGGTTGGTCGGCTCGTCGAGCACGAGAAGCCCGGACGGCGTCAGCAGCGTCCGCACAAGCGCCGCGCGCTTTTTCTGACCGCCGGAAAGCCCGGCAGCCGAAGCATCGCAGTCTTCGATGCCGAGCGAGTTCAGCATGGCCCGCGCTTCCCCGGTAAGGTTGCGGTATTCCTGCTCTGCGGTCTGGCCGAAAACAACGTTCTCCAAAATGGATTTGTCCGCGTCAAAGGTCGGGGTCTGCGGCAGATATGCGGTCTTCAGCGTCCTGCTCATGGTAATGTCGCCGGAATCGGGCTCCTCCAGTCCGGCAATTATTTTAAGCAATGTTGATTTGCCCGTGCCGTTGATCCCGATCACGCCGATCCGGTCACCCTCATTGATCCCGAGGCTGATATCATTGAGCAGCATGCGGTCGGTAAAGCTTTTGCTGATATGCTCCATCGTGAGTAAATTCATAATTCCTCTCATTCTGCCGCCGCAGGCGGCTGCGTAAAATGCGGCGCCGCAGATGCATGGAAGCTGCGGCGCCGTAAGGCTTTTAACGGCTGGTATCGGTCGGACTGTAGTCCAGAACGCGCTGGACAGCATCCTCCGCGGACAGCTGCCCGGAAAAGAAATCGGGCAGAATGCTCAGGAAGGCGGCGTACAGCTCTGAATTTTCATCGTAAACAGCATCCGCCGCTTCCAGGCAGGAATCAAGCTGTGCAAGCTTTTCCTCCGTAAAAATTTCCGGATTCCAGCCTCTGATGACGCTCTTCTGCATCGGAATGCCCTCTCCGACGTCCGTCTGCTGTACATCATCGGAATACATGGTACGGATAAACTCTCGGGCAGATTTCGAATTGCTGCTTCGGCTGTTGATGCCGACAATGGCACACGGCAGAAAGCGTCCCTGTGCGCCGGAAAAACTCAGCCCGGATTCCTGCAGCGCCTCCAGCAGTTCCCGGAATTCCTCCGCAGAACCGATTCTGGCAATCCCCGGACTGGAGGAATATTTCTTTGAAGAACTTTCTGCTTTCTGTGTTTTGCCGTCTTCTGCTCCTGCAGTGCTGTTATCCGGCTCTTTCTGAGCATTGTCATTCTCGGCCGCGGACTCGGTGAGACGGGCCGAAACCTTAATCTGATTCAGTGCCTTCAGAAGAGCTTCTGCGTCGATTTCCTGGGAAGGAACAAATTCCTTTTCATAGAAGCTGCTCAGCAGGCGGGCAAGATCTTCCGGTGTGACCGAGCCGAGCGCCGGGCCTTTGCTGCTCTCCGAATATGCAGAAAGATCAGAGAGCGTGTCCATATTTTTAAGAGTGTTTTCCGTGCCGTAATTCAGAAAAATATGAAATTTGGCGGGCGTCACAAAGATTTTTGTCTGCGCCATGGCATTGGTCACATTTCCGTAGAGGTCGGCTGCCGTGTACAGGGGCTTCATCAGATCGCTGATATTTTCAAAAAAGCCGCTGTCGATATACGACGGATAGTCCAGCCGGTCGCAGACAAGAATGTCTGCTGCAGAGCCGTCCAGAATGTCCTTCTGAATCTGCAGCCGGTACTCCTCCGGCGTCAGGGAAGGGTTGGCGTCCAGCGCCGGTTCGTAGATTACGCGCAGCGCCGGGTTGCTTTGCTGGAACGCTACGGCGGTTTCCGTGATAATCGGATTCCGGGCGTATGAGGAGATTCGGAAATCCGTGCGTTTCAGATCAGCGTCTTCTTCCTCGGTGCGTGTATCGTACATGGTGCAGCAGGCGTTCCCGAGAATATCCCGGCCGAACATATAAAAGTTCCCGCCGGCGGAAATAAAATTCTGCTGGATGACGGAAGGACGGCCGAAAATACATTCCATGCCGGAGAGCAGCAGCTTCCATTTATTTGACGCGGCGTCAAAGGAATAGATGCCGTCCTGACAGGAAAGATAGAGTGCGCCGTCCTGCGAAAGCAGCTGGTAGTCGGGCAGCTCATACCGGGCTGCGCTTTCCGCGGGGGAGGTTTTCCGCTCCCACAGCGGGCGTTCCGCGTCCGGCATGCCGTCCGAAATGCGGTATGGAATAACCGAGTTCAGATCCTGGGAGAGCATGTAGAGATGGGTGCCGTCGGACGCCAGACTGCCTGCAGCGCCGTTTCTGCCGGAGGCATAGAGCTCTCCGCTGACAAGCGAATAAGCGTAGGAATCGCCGAGCTCGTCCGTGATGCAGATCATATTGTTGGAGATAAACATTTTTTCAATCTGGATCGGCCGGGATTCCGAATCGGTTTTGTAGAGGCCGCGGACGCCGACCCGCTCAACGCTGCCGGAGGCAGTAACACGCATAACGTCGTCGGCTTCCGGAGCAACGGTGGCGATGTTGTGCAGCACGAGATACAGTGTGCCCGTTTCTGCATAGGACATCAGGCGGATTGCTTGAGGAGTATCCGAGAAATTCTGGAGCGCCATCCAGCTGTCCTCCGACTCATCCCATTTTTTTTCGTCGTTCAGCACATATTTTTTGTAGCCCTGAACAAGAGTGCGCTCTTCGTTCATAATGATTGTGAACAGCTCCGGCCTTCCGTCCATGCCCCGCAGAAGCTGCAGATATTCTTCTCCCTGCTCCGCGTTTATGACAGGCAGAGAGATTTTCGTTTCGCGGTAGCTTCCTTGGTAAACTGGCTCCTCGCCCGTCGGCTCCGGCCGGTTTTTTATTTGAATCCCAAGATAGATGCAGGCCAGCACCATTACTGCGATCAGCGTCAGCACTGCAATTTGTTTTCCACGTCCCATAGTGAATGCCTCCATGACTGAAAATCTCGATGCCCTTAGTATATCACACATATCTGCAAGTTACCATACAAAAAATAGAAAGAATACCTGAATTGAGGTTCTAAAAAACACGGCGGAGGCATATTGTACTGGTGAGAAGCGGACAGCTGCGCCGCGGGGCAGTTTGCCGCCGGGAATGGCAGAGGCGCCGGTCTCAGGAAGGAGTGCGGTATGTCGGATTACCGGAGATGGATTTCATATATTTATTCGTATGAGAACGGTGTGAAAAAGGACAGTGCGGGCTACGCCAGGCTTGAACTGAATAACGGAAAGATCCGGATGACAATATTTTTAAATCCCGGCAAAAGAAGCGGGAGCGCAAAGGTGTGCTGCTACAAGAGCCGCCCGGAACCGCCGACAGGTGTGTTCCTCGGGGATTTTGACCTGAGCGCCGCCGCGCCGGTATTCCGGAAGGAATGCAACGCTTCGGACGTGGAGGGGAGCGGACTGTTTTTTCAGGAACTGAACGGGCTGATTCTTTTTGGAGATGACGGCAGCTGCCTTGCCTCCTCCTGGGAGGATGAGCCGCTGGCGCCGTGGGAGGCGGAGGAAATACGAAAGCAGCTGCAGTCCGCCGGGGATGGCCGGAAGACAGAGCCTGCATCCAAAAGCAATGAACGAGCGGAAACCATGGCGGGGAGCGGTTCGGAGCAGGGGCCTGCAGGCAGGGGCGGAACGGTGACGGGAGCGGGAAGCGGGCAGAGTGCGGAACTTGCCGGTAGAGACAGTACGCGGGAAGAGAATGCGGGCTTCGACGGAAATGGGATGCGGGCAACACATGTCGAAGAGCGGCGGACGGAAATCGCATCCGGAAACGGGCGGAGTGCGGAATCTGCCGCCGGAGGCGGGGCGCAGACAGCGAATGCAGACTTTGGCGGAAATGGGGTTCCGGCGGCGCATGCGGAAGAGCTACGGACAGAAATTGCGTCCGGAAGTGTGAAGAGTGCGGAATCTGCCGCCGGAAGCGGGGCGAACTCCGATAATAGGAGCCGGAATGGTTACGGGTTGCAGGCAGCAGCCGCCCGGCCGGAGGCAGAGCGTGCGGACCGGATGGAAAACGGCTCGGGAGCCGTATCTCCGGATGGACAGAAAACGGAGACTGTATTCGGCAGCGTAAAGAGAGCCGAAATGGCATCCGACGGCATTGGAGATGCCGGACCGCAGAAGGCAGTAACAGTCTCATCCGAACCGCCGGTCAGAAGGCTGACGGCGGAGGCTGCTGCTGCGGCGGAGGGCTGCCGCAACGCATGGCGTACGGAGAACAGGGAAGAACGGGTTTTTCGGTGCCTGACGCCGATGTATCCCTTTGACGACGGTGAATTCGAGCGCGGAGTGCGCATGGAGCCGCAGGATATCGGCATGCTTCCCAGGATGCTGTGGAAGCTGGCGGGAAACAGCTTTCTGCTTCATTCCTTTTATACGTATCAGCATCTGCTGTTTACGCGGAAACGCCAGAAGGGCGGGAATGTATGCTATCTTATGCTGCCTGGCGTTTACAACGAGCGCGAACAGCACATGGCGCAGATGTTCGGATTTTCCCGATTCCGTCCGGTAAAGCGGCAGCAGCTGGAGAACGGAGCCTTCGGCTACTGGTATATGGAGGTGAAGTTTGAAAATCAGAAGGCAGATAGCTTTTTGTAAAAGGGATATTGCGCAATAAGCTCCGGCCGTTTTATTCCCTTTGCAGCACCGAAGGCGGAAACGGGTCGTCCGACAGCAGGGAAAAACGCAGATAATCCCGATACATGCCGCCGCAGAAATAGCGTCCTCTGGCCACACCTTCCTGCGTGAAGCCGAGCCGCTGAACAAGGCGCAGGGAGGGATGATTCTCCGGAAGGATATCCGCCTCGATCCGGTGAAGCTTATAGTAAAAGAAAATTTTCGGGATAAGGCAAAGAAGTGCCTCCGTCATATACCCATGCCCCGTATGTGCGGCGTCCAGGCGGTAGCCGACCTGGCAGGAGCCGTCCGGTGCCGGGCAGATATGCTGAAAGCAGACTGTACCGATCAGGATTTCGGCGGCCTGCGCGGTGTGCAGTGCAGCGGAACTGCTGTCAAAAGGGCCTGTGCCGGTCGGCGCAGCGGAATTACTCCGGGAAGAGTCTGTGCCGTATGGAGCGGCGGAACTGCGGTTAGATAAGTCTGTGCCGGTTCGTGCAGCGGAATTGCTCCGGGAAGAACCTGTGCCGGACAGGGCGGAGGAATCTCTGCCGGCAGGAGCCGGCTCAGGCGTCCGGAACAGATAATAGCGCACAGCCTGCGACCGGAGAAACTGGGTTTCCTCCGCAGCCAGGACGCGCTGCTGATAAGAGGCAGTATAATACTCCTTTGGATGATCAATTTCCCAGCAGGAAAAATGCGCGCGGTTGCGGAGAAAAAAGTCCGTCGTCCGGGGGGCGGATTCCTGACCGAGTATCTTCAGAGTAAGGCGTCCGGTAGTATAGCGGTACAGCATGGACGAAGGCTCCTTTCACACGCCGCGCAGCGCGGCAATCTTAAAATGCGGGGCGAGAAGCTGTACAAAGCCGAGCAGCTCCTCCTTCGTATAACCGGAAAGGCTTTGCCCGGGGCTGAGGACACTTCCGACCAGTGCGCCGGAATCCTCAAATGCCTGCAGATAATAGGCGCGCGCGCCGGACAGCCAGGAAGCAATATCGCGGAAAACGACCTCATCGTGCAGCTCTCTTACAACCGTTGTGCGGAATTCAAAGGGAAGGCCGCAGTGCATGAGAAAATCAGCGCTCTCCATTACGGGTGCGGTATCGAAGCCCGGGATGCCGACGGCCTGCGCATAGCGGGCCGGAGACGATTTGATATCCATGGCGATATAATCCACCAGCCCGTCGGCAGTCAGAGACTTTAAAAGCTCCGGATTCGTACCGTTCGTGTCGAGTTTTACCGCATAGCCAAGCGACTTTAAGCCGGAAAGAAATTCCGGCAGAGCAGGCGAGAGGGTTGGTTCCCCTCCGGTAACGCAGACACCCTCAAGAATTTCGGAACGTTTTTTTAAAAATCCGGCAAGCTCTTCCTCCGGAATCACGGGCTCCCGCTCCGGAAACAGGACAAGCGGCGCATTCTGGCAGAACGGACAGCGGAGATTGCAGTTTCCGGTAAATACCGTGCAGGCCATAAGACCGGGATAATCGAGCAGAGTCAGCTTATTTAATCCGTGGATTTTCATAATTTTATGTTCTCCTGTATTTTGGTTTTTTCAAGAGATAATGTGACCGTATTATATTATCTGCTTTTATTTGCCGTTTCCCGCATTCTGCGAAAAAAGTCGGACAGCAGGGCGGAGCACTCCTCCCCGCATACGCCGCTTGTGATTTCTGCCTGATGGTTGAAACGGGGGATCTGCAGCAGATTCAGGATGGAGCCGGCGCAGCCCGCTTTCGGGTTCATGGCCCCGATTACCACGCGGGCAATCCGGGACTGAACAATGGCCCCCGCGCACATCTGGCACGGCTCGAGCGTTACATACAGCGTGTAGCCGTCCAGCCGGAAATCGCCCTGTTTTTTTGCCGCTTTTTCGATGGCCAGCGTCTCCGCATGAGCCAGCACGGAATGATTTTTATTACGTTTGTTGTAAGCGCGGGCGACAATGCAGCCGTCCTTAACAATAACACAGCCGATCGGTACGTCGCCGTAGAGTGCCGCTTTTTTCGCCTGGGCGATCGCCTGGCGCATATAATATTCATCGGATTTGGAATTCATTGGAATTTTCATTTTCATACCCTCTAATTTTTGATTCAGGTCAGCGATTGATTATAGCATAAATTACCATTATATAAATAATAAATTGATGTCTTGAGAATATTTTTGTATAAAACAGCCATTAATATTTGCGCTTTTCCAAATATCTTGTTTGGCCTATCTCATTTGATTTTGCTTATCCTGAAATCACGATTTTTATTGCATAAAGTTGGATAATTATTTTGATGTTTTGCAAAAGGAATCATTATTTTTAACGTTAGCAGAACTCATAGAGGATGTCAAATGAATATTTAAGAAAAAACGAGAGGTTAAGTATCTTAGATGCAGATTATG
The DNA here is from genome assembly GCA_910587085.1 of uncultured Lachnospiraceae bacterium. Lineage (GTDB taxonomy): Bacteria > Bacillota > Clostridia > Lachnospirales > Lachnospiraceae > RGIG4057. The sequence goes on from CAJUMC010000024.1 coordinate 10,516, forward strand.
ATTAACTCTTATCAACGCTGCAAAACTATGTCAACGCTCCCGAAAATCTCAGGGACAGCCAGTGGGCAAGAGAAGACTTCTCCCACTTGCTGTCCTTTCAATCTTGCTGTCCTAATTTTTCACAATTTTATATCCCACCCCTCTGATTGTCTGAATAAAATCAATGCCCAGCTTTTTTCGCAGGTTTTTGATGTGCGTATCTACTACACGCTCGTCCCCGTAAAAATCATAACGCCATAATTTGTTTAAAAAAATTTGTCTGGTCGAAAATACGCCCTTGATGAGTGAGCAGTTCTTTCAACACTTCAAATTCCCTTTGTGTCAATTCAAAAGCGGTTCCATCTACTGTGGCTGTATAATTGTCGCAATCCAAAATGAGGTTTTGGTAAGCAATCGTTTTGTGTTCATCCCCCTGCAGTACGCTGCTCCGCCGCAGAACGGCGGCAATTTTACGGATTAAAATCGGCATCGAAAAGGGCTTTGTGATGTAATCGTCAACTTGTAAATCCAGTCCCAGGATTTGTTCTTCTTCACCGCTCAATGCGGTAAGCATGATAACAGGAACCTGTGATTGCTTCCGTATCAGCTCACAGACTGCAAAGCCATCTATTTTGGGGAGCATTACATCAAGCAGCACCAAATCAGATTGTGAGGAGGAAAATATGGAAAGGGCCTCCGTCCCATCGCTGGCTAAAATAACCTCATAGCCTGCTTCCTGCAGAAAGTTTTTTAATAGCTCTTGAATATCTAAGTCATCCTCTACAACTAAAATCCTTTGCATAACGACACCTCCGGGGAACAGCATAACATAGAATTTTGTGATTCGTGTGAAGTTCTGAAACTTCTCCTGCTGGCTGCTGGTAATATTTTAGTTCTGTTGGCCGCATAAAACAGGACAAATCATATCATATCATTTTTCCCTTCATGGAAAGCATCAGAGCGTTCGGGCATCCGAAGATACGGGCAGCGGAAACGCAGGAGGAATCCGGCCGTTTCATTGCCCTGCGGAATCGCGTGGTTTTCTTCGGGAGGAAAATCCGTTACAAAAACCTGAGCGGAATTTCAAACAAAATTCCTTGACAGAATCGGAAAAAGAAAGTATACTGTAAACCACACTTCCGGGAAGCGGGAGTGCGGCCGTCGGTCAGGAGGAAAAAAGCCGTCCTGCCGGGCTATATAAAATTTGTCAGAACATTTCCGCGCAGCCGGGGAGATAGCGGTGCCCTGTACCTGCAATCCGCTACAGCAGGGGTGATGATGCGCCCAGGGTGATGCTTTGTGGAGCAGCCCTCTGTAAGTGATGTTGACGTTTGGGTCTTACGCAATGGAAATCCATGAACCGTGTCAGGGCAGGAATGCAGCAGCACTAAGTGGAAACTTTCATGTGCCGTAAGGCAGCCTGGGCCGAGTTAACTGCAGAGGTAACGTCTGTGAAGGTCATTCAAAGCGCGTCGCGCGGAATTTAATATTTTTCTCTCCGCTGTTTCGTCTTTTTGAGAGGCATTTTCCGGGCCGGTTTTCCTGAAATTTCATATCTGCTCCGATTTCGGCGAGTTTTTTTCTGCCGGCTTTCCGTTTTTATAAAAAATATCTTTTCGTATCCGAAGATTTCGTATATAATAGAGCATGGGCCTCAGGGCTATATGCTGATCATGCCGTGCCGGTTTCGGCTTCAAAGGGCATTTGGAAAGGAACAGTGCAATATGGCGATGAAACTGAAGATCAATGGAATGAATGAAGTCACAAAGGGGACACAGCTTTTCCAGGAGGGAGATCCGGTGGACTGTATCTGCGCCGTGCTCAAGGGCAGGGTGGAGCTGCACAATCAGGGAAGCCGCATCCTGTTCGGAAACGGCAGCTTTCTCGGCGTGCAGGATTTATACATGGGCCACTGTCTGTCCACCTGTACCGCGGTGGAGGACAGCGTAGTATACGCGTTTCCGGCAGGAGCCCTCTCGGCGATTGACCGGATTCTGGCAGCCAATAAGGATTACCGCGGACTGCTGATGTATTCCGTCGTAAAGCACATCAACAGCCTCTACCGCGCGCGGGAGGAATTTCTTGCGGAAGCGGAAAAGGCGCATACCTGGCTGCTGGACTGCCGGCAGGAATATATGCGGCTCGCAAAGGAGAACGGCGGAGCTTTGCTGAATCCGGCGAATGCCGACGAGCCTGCGCCGCCGGATTCCGCCTCCGTAATCGATCCGAAAAAGCTGAGTTTTTATCTTGAGAGTGCTCAGGTGCCTCTGGATATTATGAAAAGCTTTTACGGCTGCGGCGCCGGGATCACGAAATTTCCGCTGGAACAGGCGGGCGGCGTATGTGCGGAGCTTATGATCGAGTGCGGCGAGCTCACAGATTACATTGTTTCGCTGCTGGATTGCCTGGCGGGCGCTCAGGGAGACGGTCTGTTTTCCGGCGTGATCCGTCTGGCAATGAAGATCCAGAACGTAAAGGGTGCGGAAGAGGCCTTCCGGGTGCTGAGCAGACGCGCTGACGAGTGTATGGATTATATCAATGTGCTCGATGTGCTGCTGGAAAAGAAAACGGGGCGGCAGTCCATCGTGGACCGACAGAAAATCGAGAAGCTTTATGTCGCGCTGCTGACCGGGGTTCATCCGGAGGAAAATGCCGAAGGAGAAACCGAGACAGGGGCGGAGGCGGAAACGAAGCCTGCAGTCCGGCAGGTCAGCCCGGCGATGGTTTCCAATTCGCTGGATCAAATTTTGAAATTTGCCGATTTTGACGAGGAGAAGGCAGCACAGCTGCGCACTCTGATGAGCAGCTTTGAGGAGCTGAGCGACCGGAGTTCGGCAGACGATCAGGCGAGAAAACTGCGGCACGGCATTTCCACACTGTTTTACGAACTCTATGAAATGGTATTTTGCCGGTCGCTCGATGCATCGGAGCTTCCGGTGCCGGTTGAACTTTTTCTGAATTTCGGCTTCCTCAGCGAGAAGCTTCTGGAAGCGGAGGAGATAAGTTATCTGCTCTCCTGCGTCGGCACAAACTTTACCGGATCGTATAACGGAGGACAGATCTATACCATCCGTGAATGGCTGACCGCCGTGTATGAGGGAAAGCGCGAGCCGTCGAAAAACGATATGGATATGGACTATACGGAATTTATCCGTTCCCAGCGCAAATCCAAGCAGATTACGGAGGCGGAGGAGAAGGAACTGATGTCCAATCAGAGCCGGAAACTAAGCTACGAGATACACAATATGTTTCAGGCGAACAACCGCATGGTAAACGGACAGATCTCCACGTTCGTTCCGGTGCTGCATCACGGTATGTTTGTGCAGGGGCCGGCGGGAACGCTGCTGGACTGCGCAAAACTGGATGCCGTGATTGAAAGGCTCAAGCATATTGATTACAGCGTATTTTACAGGGACGTCATGTTCACCAGGCCGGAGCAGGGAATTGACAAGATCTGGGTAATGCGGGAATACTGCCCGGATATCATCCTGATGCCGACAGCCGGCTCGCGCACCTCCATGTGGCAGGAATGCTCGGGCAAGAGAAGGGAATCCGCTGGGCGCTTTATCCTCCCGGTATTTTTTGAGGATGATCTGGAGAGCGCGATGACAAAGCTGTTCGGGCGGTTCCGCTGGGAGCTCTGCCGCTTCCTGCAGGGCGGGAGCTGGAACAATATCAAATACAGATCCCTCACTTCGGAGTATTGTGATTACATACAATTCTACAAGAAAAATCACGAGCTGTCCGAGGAGAAAAAGGAAAAGCTCAAGCAGCAGATACAGAAGGCAAAGGGGAATACCCGCGAAATTTTTGTTATGGATTACGAACTCTGGGTGCGCAACGAATCAGCGGGCGCGATCCGGCTTAATAAGCTGGCGCGCGATATTCTGGCGACCTACTGCCCGTTTGCAAAAGAGATCCGCACCCGTCTGGTGAGCCAGCCGATGTTTGAGGAGGCAATGGCCAAGCCGGCGAGAGAGCGGGCCAAGAGTGCGCACGAAATGGAGATCCGCATAAGGCAGCTTTCGCGTGATCCGAAGACAAAGGGAGAAATACCGCAGGAGGTTCTGGACACGCTGAGCTATTTTCAGAATAATTAAGCGTACCGCCGGCCGGAGGAGAAAGGGACATGAGCGAGGAAACGGGCTTTCGCCTGAGAAGTGACATTATCGACAATCACGGGGAACGGATGCAGAATCTGAAGCGGTATTTCCCTTTCTTTTCTCTGCAGGCGGCGAGCCTCTCCCAGTATCGGGAGGGGCGCTATGCCTTTCTGGACATGGGCTATATCACGCTGGCGCTGCTGCGCTTTTTTATCGAGGAAAACAATTTCAACGAGCGGGAGGTAAATTTAAAGCAGGCGCATGCGTTTCTTGCGGAGCTTCTGCGGCGGGATTTCGAGCTGGAACTCCCGCCGCAGGAGGAGGCGGATCTAACGGCCTACCTGTTCGACAAAATTAGGAATGACGGCAGGCCGTTCCGGATGGATTATTTTGATCCGGCGGACAAAAAGCGGAAAACCGCGCGCATGAAACTGATTGACAGTGCCATGTCGGGCGGTAATGTCGTTTATTCCATCAGTGCAGACGCCATCGAATTTTATCTTGATACGAAGGAGATCCGCGAGGAGAGCCGCATAAATATCGAACAGCTGCTTCTGGAGAAGCTGATTCAGACGAAGAACTTTGTCGGGGGGCTCGAGGTAGTGCGCCGCATGAACAGTGAGGTGAACCGTCTGCGGAAGCGCAAGGGAGAAGTGCTTTCAATGCTGGGCTGCAATATTTTTGAGGGCATGAATGCGCTGGACGAGTTCAACCGTACGGGGGTTCGCTGGTTTCAGGAGGAGCAGCGCGCATTCCGGCGCAACAAGGAGCTCACGGAGGCCGCCAGACAGAAGGCGGAGGGCACATTCGAAGCGAAGGAGGGGACACTGCGGGAGATTTTCCTGCTGGACTCCGAGCTGAAAAAGGCAATGCAGAATCACGGAAGGCTGCTGGCGGACTGCATGGAGCTGCAGGTGCGTGCGGACGAGATACTGCACCGATACAAATACAGCCGCCTGCGAAGCGCCTTCGATTTCAGAGGGTTTCTGGAGCGGGCCAGAGCAGCCGACGACGCGTCTGTGCTGGGCGAACTTGTGCTTCCGCTGTTTCGGCCGTACCGGCGCAGGTTTTTTCCTCCAGGTCAGGTGGAAACGCTGCTGACTGCCGCTGCACGCCAGGAGGAAAGTACGGAGAGTGCCGGGGCGGGAGAGGAGCAGGACTATGTTTTTGACGATGATGCGGAGGAGGAGCGGATCAACGGCAATTACCGCGCCATTCTGAAAACACTGCTGGACACGCTGCTTGTGAAGCCGGCGTTCGACCTGGCGGAGTTCAACCGCATTCTGGAAACCAGGTATTTTGACGGCATATTCCGCAACAGCGATTATTATTCTTTTCTTGTGCAGCTCTGCCAGAAACGCGAATACGATTTGTCCGGGCTCGAAAAAAAGCAGGATACCTTTCTTGAGGGAATTCTTTCCGGCATGCTTCGGGAGACGGGGGAAAAGCGCTACCGCGGCCTGAGATTCCGTCTGGAGCTTCTGTCCGATCTCGATTTGCGGGAGACGGCGGGGGAGGAGCTTGTGCACGGCGCTGCGGCGGAAGGAAGAGAATCTGTCACGGCAAACATCCGGTTTGTGAGATTGTGATTCTTCCGGCAATTTCTTAGCAGAGCTCCGTCCTGTGCAGCTGAAAGAAACGGGGTTCCTGCGGCGCCGGACGGAGCGGAAATCCGCAGTTCGGACACGGCTCGGCCGCTGCGGTGATAAATGGCGGAAGTCGGGCTGCTTAAGATGTTGGGACGGGAGGAGTACATGGACGGCAGAAATCTGGAAAAGGCGATGGAAATATTCAGTGCGCTTCTGGTGGGGGAGGAGATCAGCATCTCCTCGGGAAAGAATGCCCCGCTCTACGAGGCGTACAATCAGAATGCGGGCGTGGCGGACATCGTTGACCGGATGCTCAAGCAGCTGAATCTGAAGCTGTACGAGTACAATTACAGCCTGTATCTCACGGCCGGTGCACAGAACCGTGCCTTCGGCTACAGCAATGACGAACTGAAACGAATGCTGGGGCTGAGGCTGAACCGGGAGCTGTATCTCTGCTATTTTATTATCTGTACGATCATGCAGTATTTTTACAGCGATTCGGCGACCTCTACCTTTGCAGAGTATGTGCGGCCGGAGGAGATTGTGACGGCGGTCGGGCTGTCGCTCTCCAATCTGATCAGCGAGCTGTCGCTGGTGACGGGAGATGAACTGGAGGAAAGCAGTTTCCGTACCCTCGCGATGACTTGGGATGAGCTTCCTGTGGCGACAAGCGATGAAGGAGGGCTGCGTGCAGGCAGAGGTTCACGCTCCGGATTTGTGAAGCTGACTTTCAATTTTCTGACCGGGCAGGGTCTGTTTGCGGAAAACGGAGAGAAATATTATCCGACGAACCGCTTTCACGGCATGGTGAAATGCTACTTTGAGGAGGAACGCGCAAGGCTGTATGAGATTATGCAGCGCAGCAGGGAACGGGAAACGGGAGGTTGTTATGCCGCACATCAACCGGATTCGGGTAAATAACGTAAAATACAATTTCGGCACACAGTCGTATGAGGATTTCATGCTTAAGCCGTTTGGGCGCAATATGCTCTATGATCTGGCGAACGGAGGCGGAAAGAGCGTGTTGATGCTTCTGATGCTTCAGAATGTGCTTCCCAACTGCACGCTCGATGAAAAGCAGCCTGTGGAAAAGCTGTTCCGCACCGGGGACGGCAGCCAGACCATCCATTCGCTGATCGAATGGGAGCTTGACGAATCGGATGTTGTGAATGGTTTCCGGTATATGACAACGGGCTTCTGCGCCCGCAGGGCGCAGAACTCGGAGGAGGGCGGAAGGGAGACAGCCTCCATCGAATATTTTAATTACTGTATTTTTTACCGGGAATACAACGCCAACGATATCTGCAACCTTCCCCTTGTGAAAAACAGGGAGAAAATTACCTACGGCGGGTTGCGCCGCTATTTGAAGGAGCTGGAACACGACAATTCCCTGGTTGTCCGGTTGTTTGACCGGAAAGGGGAATATCAGAGCTTTATTGCGGATTACGGTCTATACGAGAGCGAATGGGAAATTATCCGGGGTATCAACCGCACTGAGGGACATGTGCGCGCTTATTTTGAAACCAATTACCGGACGACGCGCAAGGTTGTCGAGGATCTTCTGATCGAGGAGATTATTCAGAAATCGTTCCGCGCACGCGGCGGAGGCCAGGATGCGGACGAAGCCATGTCCCGCGCGCTGCTGGAAATGAAGGATCGGCTGCTGGAGCTGTCCAGAAAAAAAAGCGAGATCGGCAATTTTGACCGCCAGATTGAACTGATTGGAGAATTTGCGGAACGGGTGGAGGATTTCGGCAGGCTTTATACGCACCTAGCCGGGCTTGGCGGGAAAATCGACGGGCTTTACCGCACTGCGGGGAGCCTTGCGGTACGCGGCAGGGCGAAGCAGCAGGATGCGGGAGGACAGCTGATCCGGCTGGAGCGTTCTTTGCGGGAGCTTCAGGAACGAATCGACGCCGCGCGGTACTGCGAGGAGAGAGCGCGGGAAAAGCGCCTAGAAAAAGAGATGAAGCGGCTGGCGGGCGAAACGGAGACGGAGAGAGCGCTGCTTGATCGGTCAGCGGAAGCGTTGCGGCTGAAAGAAGCCATGAATGATTATCTTGAATATCGTCAGGAAAAGGCGAAGCGGGACGAGACCGCCGCGGAGCTTGCGGCAATGAATTCCGAAAAGAGCGCGCTTCTGCAGGAGATCCGTTTTTTAACACATCATGCCGGGCGGGAGTTCGCAGAGCGAAAAAAGCTTATTTCCGGGGAGCTTGCTGCGCTCGAAACGCGCTGCCGTTCTCTGCGAATCCGAAGACGGGAAATGGATGAGCAGGAGCGCTGTGCCGCTGCGGAGGCGGCTGTGTACCGGACGAAGGCGGAGGAGCTTAAGCGGCAGCAGGAGAGGATTTCTGCAAGGATTGCAGAAAACCGGCGGCAGGTCGGACTGCTTCTGCTCGAGGAGAGTAAAAGTGCGGGAGAGGAGCTTTCCGGGGAGCTTGCGCTGCTGCTGGAGCGGAAAGAGCAGAGCGCGGCGCGGATCGCTGCTCTGAGGCAGGAGATGGCCGGCTTGGAAGCAGGGCTGCTGGAGTGCAGGCTCCGCACGGAGCAGCTCGGGCGGCAGGAGGAGGTTTCGGAGGAGTTTTTTTCCGGCTATGAAGAACAGAAGGAATATGCCGACAAGCTGTTGGAGGTTTACGGCGCACGCGATTACGCCCGGCTTCGGGAGCTGCTTCGTGAGCGCGACGCTAAGCTGCGGATAGAGCACAGAGAGCTTGAGGAACAGCAGCGGGAGCTTGCGGCACGGGCGGAGCTTCTGGCCTCCGATGAGTGGGGAAGCGCTTTCGGCGAGCTGCCTGAGACCGCGCGTATCCGGGAGTATATCGCGGCGCGGCACGGAAAAAAGGTACAGACCGGCAGAGAATATCTGGCTGGTCAGAAAGAGGAGACGCGGAAGGAACTGCTTTCCGAGTATCCTTTTCTTCCATGCGCTCTGGTGGTGGACGGGGGAATGGACGAACTGTACGCTGATGCCGGGCTTCGAGGGAGCGCTGAGGACGGCCGGGTTTTTCCGATCGTGAAGGAGGCGGCGCTCAGGAATCGGCGGCCGCTTGCCGAAGCGGAAGACATACGGCTGTTTTCTCAGGATTATACAAAGCTTCTGGATGAGGGAGCGGCAAAGAGGGAACGGACGCGCGTGTCAGCCGGGCTGGCGGATGCGGCTTCTCGTCTGAGCAGGCTTGAAGATACGCAGAAAACCTGCCGGGGGGACGAGGATTTTCTGAGCCGTTTCCTTTTGGGCTATGAGGAACGCCTGCAGGAAAACCGGAAAAAGCTCGGTGAATATGAGGAGCGCCGGAGGGAGCTTGCGGAGCGGGAAAAGGAGCTGCAAAACCGGCGTGATGCTGCGGCTGCGGAATGTTCCCGGTGCGGGAAAGAGCTTTCCGAAACAGATTTCCGCATGGAGGAAATACGAAAGGATCAGGCAACGCTGGAGCTTCTGGAACAGGATTTTGCGAAACAGCAGGAACTTGAGGAGGAGCTGTCGCGGAATGAGCAGAACCAGGAGGCGGGGAAACAAAAGCATGCGGAGCTGTCGCAGAACCTGCGCATGCTGGAGGAGGAACAGGAGCGGACGGACGGACGCCGTGACGCACTGCGCGCGGAGCTGTCGCAGATGGATCATGACTGGGCCGAGAAATATCAACGGTACGATGTGCCGGGAGAATACGGAGAATGCGCTCTGACGGGCGCAGCCCTCGAGGCGGAGCTGAACGGAAAGCGTCAGGCTTATGAGAGGGAAAATTCGCAGGCGGATGATAAAAATCGTCTGCTGCAGTCGTATGCTGCGGCAATGAACCGCTGTCTGCGTGCCATTGATGTGCGCGGCGTCAGTCTTGCACGGCTGAATTCGCTGCGAGAAAGCCATGAACTGTACGCGACGCCGGAACAGGAGCTTACCGCCGCGCGCGAGGAGAGTGCAAAAAAAGAAAGTGCGTTTGCAAAAAAACGTCGCGAACTGGAGCGGGTTACCGCCGAGTGGAACCAGCTGCACGGAAAGGCGGGGCAGGTGGCAGCGGAGCTGAGCGAGCGCTACGGCAGCGCGAGGGAACTGAATCTGAAAGAAGAGGAAATTGAGGAATACATTGAGAACAGCCGCTCCCGCATCGGACTGTTAAGCGAAGAGGCCGACCGCCTGAAGCGCCTGCAGCAGGAGTATGCGGACGAAGAACGGATTCTTTACGACATACGGAAAGAGATCGAGCGCATGGCGCGGGCCGGAAGGCTGGAACTTGCGGAGGACGCGGGTGCCGCGGAAGGGGCCGGAGGGACAGCTTACCCGGAACCGGAGGGGGCAGCCGCGCTGAGAGAACGTTTTTTTGAGCTGGAACAGGAATATGACAGGAGTGCCGGGGAATTGAAAAAGCGCCGGGAGGATTTCGACCGGGGCTTCCGCAGGCTTACCGATATGCTGACGGCTCTGGATGCCGCGCCGCTGGCCGGCGAGATGAGCGGAAGCACATCAATGCCGGAGAATGCGCAGGAAACGGAGCAGCTCGTAAAGAATCTGCGCGAGGTTGCAGAATGTCTTGCGCTTGAGAAAAGCAGGGTGGAGACCGGAATCCGCGATATGATCGTGCTCAAGGATAATTTTGAGGATCAGTGCCTGCAGCGCTGCACCAACATCCGCGCCGAGCTGGATCGGCTGCCGAAGCTGTCAAAGATTACGCTGCACGGCGAACCGATTCCGATTATCTCCCTGCAGATCCCTTATGTGAGAAAGGAACTGCACAAGGAGAAAATGTCGGAATATATTGATGAGATTGTCGCGAATGCCGACCGTTTTCCGGAAGCGGAGGAAAGGCTGCGCTATATCCGCGGGGCGCTTTCCTTTAAAAAGCTGTTTTCAGTTATTGTTACCGACATGAACGATATCCGGCTGAGTCTGTACAAGCGCGAGCGTATCCGGGAGCAGAGCAGGCATCTGCGCTACGAGGAGGCGGTCGGCAGCACCGGTCAGTCCCAGGGCATATATATCCAGTTCCTCATTGCTGTCATCAGCTATATCACCCATATCAATTCGGGCAGAAGCGACGAACGCGGTTTGTTCAAGGTTATTTTTATCGACAATCCGTTCGGCGCGGCAAAGGATGTCTATATCTGGGAACCGATTTTTGAACTGCTGCGTGCCAACCAGGTGCAGCTGATCGTTCCGGCGCGCGGTGCGACGCCGGCGATTACCGGGCGGTTTGATGTCAACTATATTCTCGGTCAGAAGCTGATTGACGGGCGGCAGCAGACCGTTGTTGTGGATTACCGCAGCAGTACAGAAACCGAACAGCTGGAATATATCCCGCTGCAGTATGAGCAGGAAAGTTTTGATTTTATCTGACAGGCCGCTGCAGGCCGGGTTAAGCGGCCGGAAAGATACGTGGATTCGGAATATAATATTCGGGAGTGACAGGATGAGTGAGGTTTGTCTTGAGGTGGAAAATATAACAAAAAGCTACCGCGGGGTAAAGGCGGTGGACAGCCTGTCCTTCCGCGTGGAGCGGGGGCAGATTCTGGGGCTGATCGGTACAAACGGAGCGGGGAAATCAACGACGGTTTCCATGCTTGCAACACTGATGAAGCCGGATTCCGGACGTATTCTGTTCTGCGGCAGAGAGGTTTCGGGAAGGGCTGCGGCGCTGAGGGAGAGAACGGGCTATGTGCCGCAGAACATTGCGCTGTATGAATCGCTGAGCGGGATGGATAATCTGAAATTCTGGGGGCGGGCAAGCCATGTTGCGGGCCGCCGCCTGAAGGAACGTATCGCGGCGGTCAGCGGGATGACAGGCTTTTCCCCGGAGACTCTGAAAAAGCGGGTGCAGGAGTATTCGGGAGGAATGAAGCGGCGGCTGAATATCGCGGTTGCGCTGTTGAAGGAGCCGGATCTGCTTATTCTGGATGAACCGACAGCGGGCGTTGACATTCCGTCGCGCAGTGTGATTTTATCAGCGATCCGGAAGCTGGCGGATAATGGCATGGCTGTTGTGTATGTGGGGCATTCCATGGACGAGGTGGAAAGGCTCTGCGACCAGGTCTGCATTATGCACCGCGGGAAGGCGCTGCTGAACCTGCCGATGGATGAGGCGCTCGCGGCTCCGGGAGGAAAAATAACACTGGAACAGCTTTATGAGGAGCTTCTTATGCCGGATGGTGCAAATCCTTTTGGGAAGGGCGGAGATGCCGGGGAAAAATAAGGAATGCCGCAGCGGATAATCTGTACAGGAGAAGGCAGCCGCGTGGGCGGCAGGGGAGCGGAACTACAGGCAACAGAGCAATGAGGCGGTTAAGGGCCCCTGAAATGGATGGAGTGGAGAGATGGACAGAAGCAGCAATTCGGTAAAAATCGAAAAAATCCGGCAGGCGATGGAGGCGGGGGATACAGCGAAAGCTGTGGAGACAGCCAAAACCGTGGATACGGCCCGGCTGAAAAGTGCGGCAGATTTGAGCGTAATTGCGGAAGCCTATTATAAGCACGGAGTTTACGATACCGCACTTGTCTATTATGAGCAGATTTACCAGAGGAATCCGTCAAGAAGGATTCTGATCAACATGATAAATCTGTGCCTTAAGCTTTCGATGGCAGATATGGCGGAAGGATATCTGCGTGATTTTGCGGAGATTGCGCCGAAAGATTTTTACAGACATATTTTTCGTTACCGCATTGACCGGCTGAGGGGTGAGAGTGTCGAGGTGCTGATTGATGATCTGGAGCTGCTGCGGGACGAAAATTATATGGAGGACTGGGCCTACGAGCTGGCGAAGCTTTATCACAAGAGCGGGCAGGCGGAAAAATGTGTGGCGGAATGCAATGACATTATTCTCTGGTTCGGCACAGGAACCTACGTGGAGCGGGCGCGCGGCCTCAGGGCGATTAATCTGAGCCGGAACGGGGCACGAATGCCGGAGCCGGGGGACGAGGAGCTTGTCCGGGAAGTTAAACGGCTGATGATGGAGGGAAAGAGCGCCGAGGAGGTAGAAAATTTCATTGAGGAGAGCACAACCCCGGAGGGGAGGAATGCGGCTTACTCGGAGGAGGATTACCGCAGCGAGCGCTACGGGCAGCCGATTTACGAGGAGGAGGGGAAGGATGTAATCTGGAACACCAGGGAGTTCGGACCGATTACAGAGGAAATGATCCGGCAGCAGAATACCATGGATCTTCTGCAGGGAATGCAGGTTGCCCAGCAGATCCGGATGCAGATTGATGAGAACTGGGAGACGATTGTTGAGGTGCCGCAGGAGCCTGGAGCGGAAGAGCAGAACAAAGATGCGGCCTGGGCGGGGGAAGGAGCGGAGTGGAATGGAAATGCTCTGTCCGCAGCCGGACCGTATGGAAATACGGCAGGAGCCTGCGAATATGACGCCGGAACATACAGAGATACAGCGGGGCTGTTCCAAAGCAAGGCCGGGCAGCGCGGAGGGGGGGCCGGAGTGCCCGGAAATACCGCCAAAATGTACGGAAACCGGCCGGAAGTATCGGCAGATATGACCGGGCGGGGCGGGAGCGAAGCCGGAGTGTTCGGAAATATGGCCGGAATGCACGGAAACCGGCCGGAAGTATCGGGAGATATGGGCGGCCGGTACAAAAGCGAAGCCGAAGTGCCCGGAAAAGCCGCCGGAGTGTATGAAAACACGGCAGGGATGCCCGAAAGTACCGCGGAACGGTATGAAAACGGGATAAGGGCTGCAGGCCAGGGAGCGTATTCCGAAGATGCAGAAGCACAAGAGCGTCAAATTCCGAAGCAGCCTGCGCGAAAAAGCCTGTGGGAGCGCCGCCGTGAGGGAAAAGAGAGAAAGCGGCGCGAGCGCGAGGAAAGAGAACGGCAGCGCCTGGAGAAGGCGGAGGAAGCTTCTCGGAAAGAAACGGAGGCCGAGGAGCGCCTTTACCGGATGCTGCAGGAGGAGGAGCAGGAGGCAAGACTTTCCCGGGAAGTTATGCAGATGACACAAAAGGAGCAGGACCCGAGAGCCGCTTCAGCGGCAGCAGAAAACCGGCCGGTCGGAAGCAAGGGCGACACAAGGGAATTCTCCGTGCCGGAGGAATACACCCAAATACCGGGGGCGGAGGCAGCAGCTGAAGGGCGGACAGAGAAGCCCCCCGTACCAGCGGTAAATGCGGAAACATTAAAAAATGGAGACGCCGAAGAAGTTGAATGTACCGCTGCCGATGCAGAAAATACTTTCGAAGAGGAAAAAGAAGAGGAGCAGCCGCTCTATCAGTATCCGGAGGATATCCTGGAGGGAGTTGATCCGGAGGAGACGCCGGAGCTTGCCCGCAGGCTGAAGGAAAAAGGGGTTCGGGCGGAGGAGTTTTTTGCCGGATTTCTTGCATCCGTTCCGGTGCGCAGGCAGATTTTCCGCTGCATGGAGCAGTTTTTAAATACAAGAGGAAAAAACCGTATGCTGATGATAACCGGAGAACCGGGGAGCGGAAAGACAACGCTGGCGAAGGCGTTTGCAAAATGTGCTCATACGCTGGGAGGCCTGAACTCCTCCCGTGTTGCTGTGATCCGCGGGGCGGGGCTGAACCGCATGAAGCTTGCGGACAGGCTGGGGCAGCTGGAAAATACGGCACTGCTTATAGAAAACGCATCGGAGCTGAGCGAAGAAAAAGTATCCGAGATCCTTTCGCTTCTGCCGAGCTTCGCGGGCAGTACAGGAGTTATACTGGAGGATGAGCGGAACAAAATGAACGGGCTGTTCCGGCAGAACACCGAGCTGAACCAGCACTTCGGATGCCGGATACATCTGCCGCGGTGGACGGCGGAGGATTTATTTCTGCAGGCGCTTTCGATGCTTGCATCGAGAGAGTATCAGATGGAACAGCCGATTGCGGAACAATTTCTGGAAAAGGTGAGGGAGCAGATTGAGGGAAGCGGTCAGAATGCCTGTGAGGCGGTGCATGCCTATGTCCGGCAGGTGCTGGAGCGCGCAGAAAAAAGAATGGCAGGCATGCTTCGTTCCTTTGCGCTGGAAGGGCAGTTCCGGGAGGCGGATCTGTTGATGATCCGCGCCTCGGATCTTTGAGAGACGGAGAATAAAGCTGAAATTCAGACTTTGAATTTCAGCTTTATTTCATTTTTCAGCCGTTGTCCGCCTCTGGATTCCACGTTTCGTGTGATGGTCAGTATGTAGGATTGATCCTGGGTATAGGATTCCAGAGGTTCGATTTCAATGTAATTTCCCGTCGGGTCATATCGAATGGAGGTTTTGAGCGGGTTATCCGTGCTGTCCGTCACGTAGAGATTCATATTGTTTACGGTGGCAGGATTCAGCGGCGCAGTAAACGATACCCGCCATACAAATTTTCCGGTGCGGAATTTCATATCCTGCTTTACCAGCTGTGCATCGCCCCCGGAAACACCCTGAATTTCAATATAATTCGACATTTGTATCACATGCCTTTCTAAAAAAATGTTGAGATTGACAATACCTATTATATCATGCTTTTTTCATTATTTACAACAGATTTTAAAAAAGTGCTGGTATTTCGTAAGAAATCGTGATACAATGCACGTTGTCCGCCGGGGACCGGCGGCGGAAGGGAAGTGATCGGGTGCAGAAGGAAATCTGGAAGGCGGGGAACATGCTTTATCCGCTGCCGGCAGTTATGGTCAGCTGCTCGGAAAACGGGAAAAATAATATTATCACTGTTGCGTGGACCGGAACGGTGTGTACGAATCCTCCGATGCTTTCGATCTCCGTGCGTCCGGAGCGGTTTTCTCACGGCATGATTGAGCGTACCGGCGAGTTTGCCGTAAATCTGACCACAAAAGGACTTGTACGAGCATGTGATTACTGCGGCGTGAAATCGGGCCGCGATACAGATAAATTCCAGGCGGCGGGACTGACCGCATGCAGGGCGGATTATATCGGTGCGCCGCTGATTGCGGAGTCGCCGGTGAATATTGAATGCAGAGTAAAACAGATTCTGAGACTCGGATCGCACGACATGTTTCTTGCGGAAGTGCTGGGAGTGCATGTCGACAGGCGATACATAAATACAAAGGGGAAACTGGAGCTGGAGAAAGCGGAGCCGGTCGTCTACTCTCACGGGGAGTATTACGGGCTGGGTGAGCTGCTCGGCACGTTCGGATATTCCGTGAAAAAAGCAGGTGAGCGGAAATGAAAAATAATGTCGTTCTGATCGGGATGCCGGGAGCGGGAAAAAGCACGGTCGGCGTTGTGCTGGCAAAGCTGCTCGGCTTCCGCTTTCTGGATTCCGATCTTTTGATACAGGAGGCAGAAAAACGGCTGCTCAGCGAAATTATTGCACAGGACGGGCTTGAGCGGTTTATGCAAATTGAGGATGAAATAAATGCGGGAATCCGCGCAGAGAATACGGTGATCGCTACGGGGGGAAGCGCCGTTTACGGGCGGAGGGCCATGGAGCAGCTGCGCATGCACGGGAGTGTGGTCTATCTGAGACTTTCCTTTGAGGAGATCTGTGCCCGCGTCGGAGACATTAAGCAGAGGGGAATCGTACTTCGGGAGGATCAAACCTTCCGCGCGCTGTATGACGAGCGCTGTCCTCTCTATGAGCGCTTTGCCGAGCTCACGGTTGATGCGGAGGGCAGAAGCGTGGAGGAACTGGCATTGCGTATCCTAAGCCTGCTGCGGCAGGAGAATGAAACAGGCGTTCGAATCCCGCTCCGGTAAAGAGTGCATGGAAGCGGGAGAAATGCCGGCGCGGAAGGAAAGCCGGAAATTTTAAGAATTTTGTATTTACAAACATGGGGCTTGTGCTATAATGAAGAGCGGGGCGAATAATAATTTGCCGTTTGGATAATGCTTATGTCAGCGGAGCGGAAGGCTTCTGCTGAGTCGATAGATAGATAACAGATTGCATGGAAGAGCTGCCGCACCGGGCGGCAGAGGCCAGCGCGGCCGGCGCGCGGAAAGGGCCTGCACTCGGCAGACCGAAATTATGAGGTGGATCATGGATCAGTATATTATAAAGGGCGGGAAGGCTCTCGCGGGTGAAGTATGCATTAACGGCGCAAAAAATGCGGCGCTTGGGATTCTGGCGGCGTCGGTTATGACGGATGATTTTGTCACGATTGAAAATCTCCCGGATGTCCGGGACATCAACGTACTGCTCCAGGCGATGGAATCCATCGGTGCAAAGGTGGAGCGCGTCAACCGGCATACAGCCCGGATCTGCGGCGGAGCGATTACATCCGTTGTGGTCGAGAATGAGTACATCCGCCGGATACGGGCCTCCTATTATCTGCTGGGAGCACTTCTCGGGAAGTATAAAAATGCACGGGTTTCACTGCCGGGAGGCTGCGATATTGGGAGCCGTCCAATCGACCAGCACATCAAGGGCTTTGAGGCTCTGGGGGCAAGAGTCAGAATCCAGCACGGCATGATCGAGGCAGAGGCGTCCCGGCTTGCAGGCAATCATATCTACCTTGACATGGCAAGCGTCGGGGCGACAATCAATATTATGCTGGCTGCGGTTCTGGCGGAAGGGCAGACCATCATTGAAAATTCGGCAAAGGAACCGCATGTGGTGGACATTGCGAGCTTTCTGAACAGCATGGGAGCTAAAATCAAGGGCGCGGGCACCGATGTGATTCGGATTGTCGGTGTGCCGAGCCTGCATGGAAGCACCTATTCCATAATTCCGGATCAGATCGAGGCCGGAACCTTTATGATGGCGGCGGCAGCCACGCGCGGCGATGTCACCATCCGCAATGTGATACCGAAGCACCTGGAGGCGATCAGCGCGAAGCTGGTAGAGATCGGCGCGGAGGTGGAGGAATTTGACGACGCGATCCGCGTTGTCGCAACAAAGCGCCTTGGGCATACCCAGATCAAAACACTGCCGTACCCGGGCTTTCCGACCGACATGCAGCCGCAGATCACCGCCCTGCTTGCCATGTGCGAGGGTACGAGCATTGTTACGGAGAGCATATACGAGAACCGGTTTAAATATGTCGACGAACTGGCGCGCATGGGAACCAGCATCAAGGTGGAAGGAAACAACGCCATTGTCAATGGAGTTGCCGAGCTCACAGGAGCGAGCGTCTGTGCGCCGGATCTGCGTGCCGGAGCTGCACTTGTAATTGCCGGGCTGGTGGCGGAGGGCTACACGACGGTGGAGCAGATCCATTATATTGAGCGGGGCTATGAGTGTTTTGAGCAGAAAATGCGCGAGCTTGGTGCGGATATGGAAAAGGTGAACTCCGAGGACAGCAAGGCCATACAGAAATTTAAACTGAAGGTAGGCTGAAGAAATGGCCGTCTGCGGAAATGCGGACGGATATCCGTTGTCTGCGGGCACCAGACATAAAATGCCCGCGGCCGGCTGTTTTCTGCACGGAATACGGATGCGTGCAATTCGTATTCCGATATTTAAAATGGAAGAATTAAACAATTAAGTCTCTTTGTGATTTTTTCTGAAATCTGCAGAGATCAAATGAGAGTTCTGCAGGGGATGAATGAGAATTTCCTGAAATACCGCGCCCCGTATGCCGCAAAATAATTCGGCATACGGGGCGCGGTATTTCAGGATAAAGCAGGCAGGAAGCACCGAAATCGGAAGAGCGTTTGCTGTACCGCAGTGCCTCCTGCCGAAAAATAAATTATGAATTACAGAATTGCCTCGATATAAAGATCCGGCTCTCTGGAAAGATCCACAAAGCGGTCGCCGATCTGGATAACCGGTCTGGAAAGGCTGGTGCGGTTCATCATGACAATGGAACCCTCCGACTGGTCGTTCAGGCGGACATTGTTGTGCAGATAGGTCTGGTTTATGTGCTCGAGGAAGGTCATGACGTAGCGTGTATCGTATTTGGATAGCCCCTCGGACTCAAAAATGCTGATGACCTCAAACGGGCAGAGCGGACCGCGGTAAACCCTGGCGGCCGTCATTGCTTCATAGACATCGGCGATCATTACTACCTTGGCAAAACGGTCGATCTGGTCGCCCTTGATGCCCATGGGATAACCGCTTCCGTCACAGCGCTCGTGATGCATCATGGCGCTCATCTGAACATGTATGTTCGCATTCTGAGCACGAAGGATATTGAAGCCGCGCACCGGATGCGTCCGAATGGTGGTGTACTCCGAATCCGTCAGGCGGGAAGGCTTCCGGATAATTTCCTGCGGGATCATCAGCTTTCCGATATCGTGAAGCAGGCCGCAGAGCGTCAGCGTGTCGAGCTCCCGCTGTGTAAAATGCAGCCAGCGCCCGAGTACGTTTGAAATCAGAGCCACATTGAGGCTGTGCAGATAGGTTTCGTCGTCGTGGTCGCGCATGCTGTGAAGCATGTCGAATACATGCATGCCGTTGCGGGCGGTTGACATAATGGAACTGATATCCTGGATCAGCTCATCCTCGTTCACCTTTTCGTTTTTGTCGATGATATCGGCCAGATGTCCCCGGAAGTGCTCCTCCGATCTAGTGAGGCTTGATTTGAATGCCTTGAATTCCTTGCTCTTTTTAATTTTCTCCGAGTACGGTTCGGTTTTGAGCGGAGCCGCCTTCGGCCGATCCGGAGCATTGTCTTCCACGAAAATTGAAATCTGATGAATCGAATAAAATTTCAGCCTCGTGATAACCTTGTCCGTGATGGTAGTGCCGGCGGAAATAATCAGCTGATTGTTTTCTGTAAATACGTCGTCGGCGGCAAGCATCCCGGGCGTTGCCTGGCTTGTTAAAATGCGTAGTCTTTTCATAGTGAATATCTCCAGTCCCACTTCGGGCAAAGTAATTTATACTACCCTCTATTATAGAGAAAAATTCTGAAAAAGTCAATTTATTTGTAGGAGCTGACGGAAGAAGAATAACGAATAAAGCATTGTAAGGAGCAGACGAAATACTGCCATGTGTAAATGCACTGATTCGAACAAATATTTGATCTGCGCCGGTTCCGGAATGTCCGTACGAAAACTTGAAAATTCCGGCCGGATGTTTCCGGCAGAGAAATTCGTTCTGCGCAGTGCTGAGGTATGCTTCTGCATTTCTGCCAAAACCTGTTTCCGGCAGTTCCGTCCGTATATGCGGCGGATTAGAAACAGTCTATGACGCCGAAGAATAATTTATTCTTACTTGACAAAAACTGAAACGGTGACATATAATTACATATACCCTACGGGGGTATATAAACGTTGGAAATGTCAGGCTGGCGGAAGAGAACAGAAATGCCTGTGCGTGTGCGGAGAGCGGCGGCGCAGGAAAGCCGCAGCCGCGTAAAACGGGGGTGATTTTATGAAGCAGGAAACCTATAAAATAACCGGCATGAGCTGTGCCGCGTGCAGCAGCGCGGTGGAGCGCGTTACAAGAAAGCTGCCGGGTGTCGTGCGCAGCGACGTAAATCTGACAACAGCAAAGCTGCGCATCGAATATGACGAAAAACAGGTTGCGCCGGAGCAGATTATAGCCAAAATCGAGAAGGCCGGATTTGGCGCGGAGGTTTTTTCGGAGGATGCTGAAAAACGGAAAAAGGAGGCGGAGGCTCAGGCGAGAGATTTGAGCGAGAGCAGGCGCAGGCTGTTTCTGTCAGTAATTTTTGCCGTGCCCCTGCTGTATCTGTCGATGGGCCATATGGTACCGTTTCCGCTGCCTCTGCCGGGGGCGCTTGATATGGAGCTGAATCCGCTGGCCTTTGCGCTTGCTCAGCTTGTGTTGACCGTGCCGATTCTGATTTTCGGGCGGAATTTCTATCTTCACGGGTTTCCAGCACTGTTCCGGGGCAACCCCAATATGGATTCCCTTGTGGCAATCGGCACGATGGCGGCATTCCTCTACAGTCTGGTAATGACTGTGCTGATTCCGCGGGATACGCATTATGTGCATCAGCTTTATTATGAATCGGCGGCAGTCGTGGTAACGCTGATTATGCTCGGAAAGTATATGGAAAAGCGCAGCAAGGGAAAAACCTCGGAGGCAATCCGCAAGCTGATGGCGCTTGCGCCCGATACGGCGATCCGTCTGAAAGACGGTGCGGAGCAGGAGGTGCGTGTGGAGGAGCTTGCGCCGGGAGATATTATTCTGATTCGTTCGGGAGCGCGGATTCCGCTGGACGGTGTTATTGTTTCGGGCAGCGGCAGCGTGGATGAATCCATGCTTACCGGAGAAAGTCTTCCCGTAGACAAAGCGGCGGACAGCGAGGTGATTGGAGGCAGCCTTAATTATGACGGGCTGTTCCAGGTTCGTGTGACGCGTACGGGTGCCGATACGACGCTGGCAAAGATTGTGCAGCTGATGGAGGATGCGCAGGGGAAAAAGGCGCCGATCTCGAAGGTTGCGGATAAGGTAGCCGGTTATTTTGTCCCGGCGGTTATTCTTATCGCGCTGGCGGCCGCCGTGATCTGGCTTATTGCGGGAAAGGATTTTTCCTTTGTCCTGCGGATCTTCGTATCTGTTCTTGTGATCGCCTGCCCGTGCGCGCTCGGGCTTGCCACGCCGACCGCAATTATGGTAGGTACGGGGCTCGGTGCGCAGAATGGTATTCTCGTAAAATCCGGCGAGGCGCTGGAGACGGCGCAGCAGATTGATGCAGTTGTGCTGGACAAAACCGGGACGATCACGGAGGGAAGACCAAAAGTGATTGCCGTGCTGTGCGGGGAGGAGGAGCGGGAAGACGCAGGAACAGCCGGAAGTGAATGCGGGGAGCAGAAGCAGGAAGAAGCAGCAGGAGATGGAAATGAGGCCGGAGCGCGCGCAGAAAAGGCTGAGGAAGGGCTGCGGGCCAAAGCACGCCGCATGGCACTGCTCTCTGCCGCTGCGGGTGCGGAAGCGGGCAGCGAACATCCGCTGGCCCGGGCGATTCTTGATGAGGCGAGAGCAGTTGGAGCGGAGATCTGCGGTACAGCGGAATTCCGCAATCTGGCGGGCTATGGCGTGTATGCGAAACTCGCGGACGGCAGGGAGGTCTGGCTCGGAAAGGCAGAGCTCGCGGAGCAGCACAGCGGGAATGCTGCGGATTGGCGGGAGCAGGCGGAGCAGCTTGCCGCAAAAGGGCAGACGCCGATGTATGTTGTGGTGGACGGCAGGACGGAAGGACTGATCAGCGTGGCAGATCCGATCAAGGCTACAAGCGCGGCTGCGATCGATGCTCTGAAGCAGGATGGCCTGCGTGTTTATATGCTGACCGGCGACAACCGGCGCACGGCAGAATTTATCGGAGCGCAGGCGCATGTTGACGAGGTGACGGCGGAGGTTCTGCCGCAGGATAAAGCGGGAATCATTGAGGAATTGCAAAAGCAGGGAAAAAGAGTTATGATGGTGGGGGACGGCATCAACGATGCACCGGCTCTCGTGCAGGCAGAAGTCGGCTGCGCCATCGGCAGCGGCAGCGATATTGCCATTGATTCAGCGGATATTGTACTGATGAAGTCCGATCTGATGGATGTCCACCGCGCTATCCGGCTGAGCCGTCTGACTATTCGCAATATCCGGCAGAATCTTTTCTGGGCATTTTTTTACAATACGATTGGGATTCCGGTTGCCGCGGGTCTGCTGTTCCCGTCCATGGGTCTTCTGCTCAACCCGATGCTCGGTGGTTTCGCAATGTCGCTCAGCTCCGTCTGCGTTGTGAGCAACGCGCTGCGTCTGAGGTTTCAGAAGCTGTGAGAAACGGCTGACGGCCCGAGGTGAAAAACGGACATCTAAGGAGGGCAAAATGAAGAAAACAGGCGAAGGAAAAGCGGCGGGAATGCCGGGAGAAAGCCAGGGCGGAAAAACGCCGGAAGCGTCAGCTGGTATGCCGGAGGAAGGCCAGGCCGGGAGAGTGCAGGAGGCTGCGGCAGGAGTGCCGCGAAAGCAGGACGGAAACCGGACGGCGGGGAAAGAGCCGTCCGGGGGAAAAAGCAAGGGAGATTCTCCGAAGGAATTTTCCGGAGGAAAGCTTTGCTGCGAAAAACGGAAGCACCGGAACAATACGGAGATCCGTGATTTGATCCATCGGCTGAACCGCGTAGAGGGTCAGATCCGGGGAATACGCAGCATGGTCGAAAGCGATGCGTACTGCATTGATATTCTGACGCAGGTATCGGCGGCGGGAGCAGCGCTGAACGCGTTCAGCAGAGTGCTGCTGGACAGCCATGTGCGCACCTGCGTTGTCGAAGATATCCGCAGCGGCAGCAACGAAAAAACAGAAGAGCTCCTTGCTGTGCTGCAAAAATTTATGCGGTGAGCAGGAAAGAAGAAAAATTTTGAAATCGAAGGAAAAAGGTGAAAACAGAAGTTTTCAGACCTGGAATTTCAGCTGCGCTCAGCACAAAGGTTTTAATGATTAAAATGCCGTTCGTACGGCGGAAAGAGAGGAAGAAAATGACAACGCTTAAGGTAAAGGAAATGAGCTGCAATCACTGCGTGGAGCGTATCGGGAAGGCTCTGGAGGCGGCCGGTATCAAACACAGCATAGACCTGGCGGCGAAAACTGTCGTGATTGACGGCTGTGAAAACTGTGTAAAAACGGCGATTTCGGAGCTGGATGATATCGGCTTTACGGCACAGGTGACCGAGTGATCCGGAATGTATTTTTTGATCTGGACGGCACGCTGCTGCCGATGGATCAGGACATTTTTACAAAAACATATTTCAAGCGTCTTGCCGGAAAGCTTGCACCGTTTGGCTATGAGGCTGACAGGCTGATTTCTTCTATATGGGAGGGAACTGCCGCGATGGTGAAAAACGATGGCAGCTGTTCCAATGAGGAGGCGTTCTGGAAATGCTTCTGCGGTATCTACGGGGAAAAAGCCAGGGTGGATATGCCGGTGTTTGAAGAATATTACCGGGTGGAGTTTCAGGAAGCGCAAAAAGCCTGCGGTTTTCAGCCGGAGGCAGCTGCTGTGATTAAGACGCTCAGAGAGCAGGGCTGCCGGCTTGTGCTGGCAACCAACCCGCTCTTCCCTGCGATTGCTACGGAGGCACGAATCCGCTGGGCAGGGCTCGAGCCGTCCGATTTTGAAAAATATACTACCTATGAGAATTCACGCTACTGCAAGCCAAATCCGGAGTATTATGCAAAGCTGCTTGACGAGCTTGGATGTGTGCCGGAGGAAACGCTGATGGTGGGCAACGACGTCGATGAGGATATGGTTGCGGAAACGCTTGGAATGAAGGTTTTTCTTTTGACGGACTGTCTGATCAACCGGGCGGGCAAGACGCTTGATCACTATCCAAAAGGAGGATTCGAAGAACTGCGCAGGTTTTTGAATCTGTAATTGTTCACTGCGGAAATAGGATGCTGCTGCCCCAAAATGAAAAAGGTGAAAAAAATATTGACTTTGCCGCGGGAAAGTGATACAATAATAAAAATAAAAATTTTAAACCGGTGAGCAGGAGAAGTAGATAGGGAAAGGCATCACAGAGAGCCGCGGCGGTGGAATGCGGTATGGCGGAACTTATCGAATGGGCCTGCGAGGGCAGCTTGAAATCGTAAGAGAGTAGACGCTGACGGGTTCCCTGACCGTTATCAGCGGGGTGCGTATGGTTGTACGTGTTTGAGTGGATGGCAGCATCAAGGTGGGTGGTATCGCAGAAGCATAACGGCTTTTGTCCCTGTTAGGGGGCGAAGGCTGTTTTTTTATGCGCAGAGAGACTGTGTAACGAGTAATTGTCGGACTGTACTAGAAGATCCTGCAGCGCACATTCATTTGTCTGGCTTCGCAAGGGAAAAACTGCAGTACCCAACCGCTGAACCGTGCGGGAGTACGTCCGGGGCAAATCCGCTGAAGTTCAAAGGAAACTCTGTTCAAAGGAAACGCCGAATGAATGGCTCAGCGCCTCTTTGCCTGATGGACTATGCTTTACTGTGGTGCTGCGGAAAGGGATGTGGAATGACGGATGGCGGAGAATTTTGCTGACCGGTCAATGAAGCGGATCTGCACGGACGGCATCCGGACAGAATAACACGAGTGAACAAAACAGCTGAAAAGGTGTGCAGGAGTATTGGAAATGAATGGAGGAACAGGTCGAAGCAGAAGATTTCAGGACAAAATTTATATAGTCGGCGCAATCGAAAACCGGCAGAAAAAAGATGCAAGAAAGATAACAGAAACAGTAAATGTGGGAACAAAAGGATCGGCGGAATCGGAAAGGATGGCAGATTATGATTAAAGAAGCGATTTACAAACTGGTAAACCGGGAAAACCTGAGCTATGAGACGGCGGAGCAGGTAATGGATGAGATCATGAGCGGAGAAGCCTCACAGATTCACATCGGTGCGTACCTTACCGCGCTGCGCATGAAGGGAGAAACCATAGAGGAAATAGCGGCGAGCGCCGCGGGGATGCGCCGGCACGGGCTGAAGCTTCTGCACAATATGGATGTGCTGGAGATCGTTGGTACCGGCGGCGACGAGGCGAATACATTCAATATTTCCACGACGGCGGGCTTTGTCGTTTCTGCGGCCGGAATTCCGGTGGCAAAGCACGGAAACCGTTCCGTGTCGAGCAAATGCGGCGCGGCGGACGTGCTTGAGGCGCTTGGAGTAAATATTGATCTCAGCCCGCTTCGAAGCGCGGAAATTCTTGAGAAAATCGGGCTGTGCTTTATGTTCGCGCAGAATTACCACACGGCAATGCGCTATGTGGCTCCGGTGCGCAGAGAACTCGGCATACGTACAATATTCAATATCCTCGGGCCGCTTGCCAATCCGGCGGGAGCCAATTTCGAGCTGATGGGCGTGTATGATGAGGAGCTGGTGGAGCCGCTGGCAAAGGTGCTGCTTCGGCTGGGAGTGAAGCGTGCGATTGTCGTCCACGGGCACGACGGACTGGATGAGATTTCGCTCAGTGCGCCGACCTTCTGCTGCGAGGTGCGCGACGGAAAAACGCAGTCCTTTGTTCTGCAGCCGGAGGATATCGGTCTGCAAAGATGCGCAAAGGAGGAGCTGATCGGCGGAAATCCGCAGGAGAATGCAGCTATCACGCGCGCTGTCCTGGACGGAGAAAAGAGTCCGAAGAGAGATGCCGTAGTAATCAATGCAGCGGCCTGTATTTATATGGTGCGCGAGGATTTATCGCTGCTTGAGGCGGCGAAGCTGGCCGAGGAAATGCTGGATTGCGGGAAAGCGAAAGAGAAGCTGGAAAAGTTTATTGAGCTCTCAAATCAGGAAGCGTAACACAGAGCCCGCAGGGATGTGACGGGAAGACAGCGGATATGAAGGGAGCAGGGAGATGATACTGGATACTTTGGTGGACGCGGCAAAACGACGGATTGCAGTGCAGAAGGCTGCGCTTCCGGCGGAGGAGCTCCGGCGCCAGGCAGAGGAACTGTGCCGCGGAGCAGCCTTGCAGCAGGTAACAGAACCGTGTTGTAAAGAAGAGCAGATTCGGCAGAACCGGGAACTGTATGGGAGGAAACGGTATGGAAGAGAACTGCCGTTTGAACAGGCGCTTCGCAGCGGCGGGCTTCGGTTTATCTGCGAGATAAAGAAAGCATCGCCGTCCAGGGGAGTGATTGCGCAGGATTTTCCTTATCTTCAGATTGCGCGGGATTATGAGACGGCGGGGGCGGATTGCCTGTCTGTGCTGACGGAGCCGGATTATTTTCTCGGAAGCGATGCCTATTTTCGGGAGATCCGGGCAGTAACCGGATTGCCCATGCTGCGGAAGGATTTTACGATAGATCCGTATATGATCTATCAGGCCAAAGTTATGGGAGCCGACGCTGTGCTTCTTATCTGCGCGGTGCTTTCGGCGGAGGAGCTGAACGAATACCTGTCGCTCTGCGAAAACCTCGGATTGACGGCTCTCGTGGAAACGCATGATGAGGCTGAGGTGGAAAAAGCTCTGCGCACCGGAGCGCGGGTGATCGGCGTAAACAACCGGAATCTAAGGAATTTTGAGGTTGATCTGTCAACGAGCATCCGCCTGCGCCGCTTTGTGCCGGAGGATATTCTGTTTGTAGCGGAGAGCGGTATCCGGGACGCGCAGGATATTGCCGTTCTGCGGGAAGCGGGGGTGAACGGCGTGCTGATCGGGGAGACGCTTATGCGCAGCCCGGATAAAGCTGCCGCTCTTGCGGCGCTCCGTCAGACGGATAAGCGGAGGGAGCGGAATTGACAGAGAACTGCAAAATAAAAGTATGCGGATTGAGACGCCCGGAGGATGTTGATCTGGCAAACCGGCTGTGTCCGGATTTTATCGGTTTTGTTTTTGCGGGGACGAAGCGGAAAATTACGGCGGAGAGAGCAGCGGAACTGAAGCGGGCACTCAGGCCGGAGATTTCCGCCGTCGGAGTGTTTGTCAATGAGCCGGAGGACAGTGTTGCGGAGCTTGCGGAGAGAGGAATTATTGATTTGATTCAGCTGCACGGCGAAGAGACGGCCGAGTATGCAGTGCGTCTCCGGCAGCGCACAGGGAAGCCCGTAATCCGGGCGGTGCGCGTAAGGACAGCGGAGAATATCGCAGAATCGGCGGATTTCCCGGCGGATTATCTGCTGTTTGATGCCTTTCGTCCCGGTGAATACGGAGGAAGCGGCGAGTGCTTCTGCTGGGACGAAATTGTCCGGGCGGATAGGCTTCTCGCCGGCAGGGGAAGGAAGCTGCCGCCGTATTTTCTTGCGGGCGGGCTGACTCCCGAGAATGCGGCGGAGGCGGCCCGGACCGGAGGACCGGGAAATATGCCGTTTGCGCTTGACGTAAGCAGCGGCGTGGAAACGGAAGGCGTAAAGGATGCGGCAAAGGTTGAGGCGTTTCTCTGCGCGGTTCGGGGACGTACGTATTGGGAGCAGGGATATTTC
Source organism: uncultured Lachnospiraceae bacterium (assembly GCA_910587085.1). Lineage (GTDB taxonomy): Bacteria > Bacillota > Clostridia > Lachnospirales > Lachnospiraceae > RGIG4057. The sequence continues at coordinate 37,885 of CAJUMC010000024.1, forward strand.
GGCAGTAACTGAAACAGAGCAGGGAAGGAAGGAGTTATGCGATGAGCAAGGGAAGATTTGGGCAGTACGGAGGGCAGTATATTCCGGAAACGCTGATGAATGCAGTGCAGGAGGTCGAGGAGGCTTACGAACGCTGCAAGAACGATCCGGAATTTGTGAAGGAGCTTGACGAGCTTTACCGCAACTACGCAGGAAGGCCGTCCATGCTGTATTATGCCGAAAAAATGACAGGGGATCTCGGCGGAGCAAAAATTTATCTGAAGCGGGAGGATTTGAACCACACGGGCTCCCACAAAATCAACAACGTGCTGGGGCAGGTGCTTCTGGCGAAAAAAATGGGAAAAACGCGTGTGATCGCAGAGACCGGAGCGGGACAGCACGGGGTCGCAACAGCGACGGCGGCAGCGCTGATGGATATGGAATGCGAAATCTTCATGGGGAAGGAAGACACGGAGCGGCAGGCTCTGAATGTCTACCGCATGGAATTGCTCGGGGCGAAGGTGCATGCGGTAACAAGCGGGACGATGACGCTGAAGGACGCAGTCAACGAGGCCATGCGGGAGTGGACCAGAAGAGTCGACGACACGCTCTATGTGCTTGGTTCGGTAATGGGGCCGCATCCGTTCCCGACAATGGTGCGTGATTTTCAGAAAATTATCAGCCGGGAGATAAAAGAGCAGCTGATGGAGCGTGAGGGCAGGCTGCCGGATGCTGTTGTAGCCTGTGTGGGCGGCGGTTCCAATGCAATGGGTGCCTTCTATGAATTTATTCCGGAGAAATCCGTGCGGCTGATTGGCTGCGAGGCGGCGGGCCTGGGCGTTGATAATCCGAAGAACGCGGCGACGGTAGCGAACGGCAGCGAGGGAATTTTCCATGGCATGAAGTCGCTGTTCTGCCAGGATGAATACGGGCAGATCGCGCCGGTGTATTCGATTTCGGCAGGACTGGATTACCCTGGCGTCGGGCCGGAGCATGTGATGCTGCACGATACCGGCAGGGCGGAGTATGTGCCGGTGACGGATGAGGAGGCAGTTTCCGCATTCGAGTATCTTTCCAGAATCGAAGGTATTATACCGGCCATAGAGAGTGCGCATGCGGTAGCTTATGCGCGGAAGCTTGCGCCGCAGATGGGAGCGGATCAGATACTTGTCATCAATATTTCGGGCCGCGGGGATAAGGATGTGGCGGCAATCGCAAGATACAGGGGGGTAAAAATCTATGAGTAAAATAGCGAGGGCGTTCCGGGACGGAAAAGCGTTTATCCCGTTTGTGACAGGAGGCTATCCGGATCTTGAGACAAGTGAAAAGCTGATTCTGGCAATGGTGGATGCGGGAGCGGATATGATTGAGATCGGGGTTCCGTTTTCCGACCCTATTGCGGAGGGACCGGTGATTCAGGAGGCAAATGAGCAGGCGCTTGCCGCGGGCTGTACAACGGACCGGCTGTTTGATATGGTGGAGCGGCTGAGGGAGAAAACGGAGGTGCCGCTCGTTTTTCTGACCTATATTAATCCGGTCTATGCGTACGGCAAGGAGCGATTTATGGAGAGATGCCGCAGAGCGGGAATCGACGGGCTCCTCGTGCCGGATCTCCCGTTTGAGGAGAAAGGGGAGATTGCTCCGGCCTGCGCACAGTACGGAATCGACCTCATTCCGCTGATTACGCCGACTTCCAGAGAGAGGATACTGCGGATTGCCGCGGAGGCGCAGGGCTTTGTCTACTGTGTCTCTTCACTTGGTGTGACAGGAGTTCGAAAGGAGATACGAACCGACGTCTGCACGATGGTTTCCATGGTGCGTAGCGTGAGCGATGCGCCGGTCGCGGTCGGCTTCGGTATTTCAACCACGGAGCAGGCGGCGGATATGGCAGATCTTTCGGACGGGGCCATCGTCGGCAGCGCGATTGTGAAGCTGATCGCGGAGCACGGAAGGGAAAGCATCGGCCCGGTTGCCGAATATGTTAAGAAAATGAAGGCGGCAGTGCGGAAGCAAGAAAACTGTTGACAAGAAGCGCATTATAGTATATGCTTTATCTGAAAAATTGAAGAACAGCATATTTCTCTTATTCAGAGTGACGGAGAGTAAAGACTCTGTGAAGTCACGGCAACCCCCGCAGCGGAAGGTGCCAAGTTGAGCGAGCAATCGAACAATAAGAGGATTTGAGGCAATTTGTCAAGTCCGCTTATTGGCGGACTTGTTTTTTATGCACAGAGGCGGCGGGGATACTGCTGCAGAGGCGGCATTCGCCCGGTTTAGCGGCGGGAGGGAAAAATTTTCTGTCCGGTTCCGGAGTGCGGGCGGGGAATACTGCCGCGGAAGCTGCGTCTGCAGGAGAAGAACGGAAGATGCTGCGATTTGATTGGGGACGTGGGCTGTTTCAGGCGATTTTGCCGGAATGCTATTGGAAAGCAGACGGGGAATCAACGGCCGGAGCAGCATGGTAAAATGGAAAGGGAGGCTGCCATGAGCGAAAAGAAATTATTTACATCAGAATCGGTAACGGAGGGGCATCCGGATAAAATCTGTGATCAGATTTCGGACGCGGTGCTGGACGCACTGCTGGAGCAGGATCCGATGAGCCGCGTCGCATGCGAGACGGCGATTACGACAGGACTAGTGCTGGTGATGGGCGAGATTACAACAAAGGGTTATGTGGACATTCAGAAAATTGTGCGGGATACCGTCCGCGGAATCGGCTACGACCGCTCCGAATACGGATTTGACGGCGATACCTGCGGCGTGATTGTAGCGCTGGATGAGCAGTCGCGGGATATCGCGCTCGGTGTAGACCGTGCGCTTGAGGCGAAGGAAAGCACAATGTCGGACGAGGATATCGAGGCGATCGGTGCAGGGGATCAGGGCATGATGTTCGGCTACGCGACGAACGAGACGGAGGAGTTTATGCCGTATCCGATTTCCCTTGCACATAAGCTGACGAAGCAGCTGACGAAGGTGCGCAAGGAAGGAGTGCTCGGCTATCTGAGGCCGGACGGGAAATCCCAGGTTACGGTGGAGTACGACGAGGCAGGCCGTCCGCTTCACCTGAATGCGGTTGTGCTGTCTACCCAGCACGATCCGGATGTAACCCAGGAGAGGATTCACGAGGATATCCGGAAATATGTCTTTGAGCCGGTACTTCCGAAAGAGCTGATCGACGCAAACACAAAATTCTTTATCAATCCGACCGGACGTTTTGTCATCGGCGGTCCGAACGGCGACAGCGGTCTGACCGGCCGGAAGATTATTGTCGATACTTACGGCGGCTATGCGCGGCACGGCGGCGGTGCCTTTTCCGGCAAGGACTGCACGAAGGTGGATCGTTCCGCGGCCTACGCAGCGCGCTATGTAGCGAAAAACTTTGTTGCAGCAGGTTTCTGCGACCGCTGCGAGATTCAGCTTTCCTACGCAATCGGGGTGGCGCAGCCGACCTCGATCAATATTGATACGTTCGGAACGGGAAGGAAGAGCAACGAGGAGCTGATCCGGATTATCCGCGAAAATTTTGACCTTCGTCCGGCAGGCATTATCCGTATGCTCGATCTGCGCAGGCCGATATATCAGCAGACGGCAGCCTACGGGCATTTCGGACGGAACGATCTGGATCTGCCATGGGAAAAGCTCGATCGGGTGGAGATGCTGAAAAAATATCTTAACTGAAATTAGATGACGGATCCGATGAAGTTGAAGAAGGGAGGATGTCGCATTGCGGCGTCCTCCCTTCCGGGCTGAAGCGCGAGATGGTGTCCTTAGCTTCCGCACTAAACAATTTCTAAAAAAGGTTAAATTAATATGAAAACGGCGAAAGGGTTCCGAAAATATGTTATACTATAAGGAAGCTCGGAACAGAAAAATTGCAGAGGCCCGGGAGGACAGTGTGACATGGACTTGAAAAAGCGGCTGAAGATGGCATGCGTCATAATGATTATGCTTCCGATTTTCATGATGGGGCTGAGCGCGAAGCTGATTACGGATTACATGGGTACGTCCGTGCAGCAGACTTACGATGTGGATGCAGACACAATGCAGGTTATCACAAATCCGCTGCGCATCCTGAACCGTGTGACAAGAGAGGCCTATAATCAGATTAAGCTCTGCGCGATCCGCGAGCCGGAGAAGCTGCAGGATATCAGCTATATATCCGCAATGAATCAGGAGCTTTCGACAAAATATTCATATCTTGTGCTGCGCAAGGGAAAAGAAATTGTATATTACGGCGGCAAGTCGAATGTATCCGTAATTGCGTCCGTGCTGCCGGAATTCGGCGATTACAGCACGGATGTCAACGGCGGACTCTATATCGGGGACATCAGCCCGGTGCTGATCAAGCATCAGGATTTCTATTTTTCGGACGGCAGCGAGGGAAGCGTGTTCATTATCACGGAAGTCAACGTATTGATGCCGCAGATTAAAAATTCCATCGTTCAGGTTATTGTCTGTATGGTTGTCATTATTGTTTTGACCGCTGTTTTTCTGGTTCTCTGGCTGTACCGCACAATAATCCGGCCGCTTGATACGCTGAAGGCGGCGACGAAGGAAATGAAAGTCGGCAATCTCAATTACTCGATTTCCGGCGACCCGGAGGATGAGATCGGACAGCTCTGCCAGGATTTCGAGGAGATGCGCATTCACATGAAGGAGCTGATTGAGGAGCGGCTGCAGTATGAGCAGGACTCCAAGGAGCTGATCAGCAATATATCCCATGATCTGAAAACACCTCTGACTGCGATTAAGGGCTATGCGGAGGGAATTATGGACGGCATTGCGGATACGCCGCAGAAAATGGAAAAATATCTGAAGACCATTTATACAAAGGCGAACGATATGTCGGTGCTTGTGGACGAGCTTGCTTTTTTCTCTAAAATTGACTGCAATACCGTGCCGTACAATTTTACGGTGATCGACGCCAACGAATATTTTATGGATTGCATCGAGGAGCTGCGGCTGGATCTGGAGGTCAAAAATATCGAGCTGAAGCTGTCCAATGAGCTGAGAAGAGGGACGAAAATCGCCGCTGATCCGGAGCAGCTGAAGCGGGTTATCAATAATATTGTGGGAAATTCGGTAAAATATCTGGATAAGGAAAAGGGCTATGTCCGGTTCAGCCTGAAGGAGGAGAACGGGAGGCTGCAGATTGAGCTTTCGGATAATGGAGCGGGAATCGCGGTGAAAGATCTGCCATACATTTTTGATCGATTTTACCGGGCGGATGCCTCCAGGAATTCCAGGAAGGGAGGAACGGGTCTGGGGCTTGCCATCGCGAAGAAAATTATCGAGGAGCACGGCGGGGAAATCTGGGCGGTCAGCGACGAGGGAATCGGTACCTCAATCTGCTTTACGCTGCCTCAGCTTCTGCCCGAATCCGGCTCTCCGGCGGACGGGGCCCCGGAGGAGCTGACACCGGCGGAAAAAGAACGGCGGCACCGGCATTCCAAAAACACTAAGAGCAGGCCATGGAGCAGAGGAAATGCTCCGGCGGAAAAATAAACACAGCGCGGGCGGCTGGTCGCATGCGGAGCGCAGAACGGAGGTTGTATGAGCAGAATATTAATCGTGGAGGACGAGATGGCAATTGCGGAGCTGGAGAAGGATTATCTGGAGCTGTCCGGCTTTGAGGTTGTGATCGAGAGCAGCGGCGATACAGGACTGGAACGGGCGCTGAAGGAGGAGTTCAATCTGGTGATCCTGGATCTGATGCTTCCGAAGGTGGACGGTTTCGAAATATGCCGTCAGATACGCGAGGTCAGAAATGTTCCGGTTATAATGGTTTCTGCCAAAAAGGATGATATCGACAAAATCCGCGGTCTGGGGCTCGGCGCGGACGATTATATGACAAAGCCGTTCAGCCCGAGCGAGCTGGTGGCGCGTGTAAAAGCACACATGGCGCGCTACGAGCGCCTGATCGGGTCCAACGCGAAGGAAAATGAAATCATCGAGATCCGCGGCATCCGCATTGACAAGACCGCAAGGCGCGTTTACATCAATGGGGAGGAGAAGACCTTTACCACGAAGGAATTTGATCTTCTTACTTTTCTTGCGGAAAATCCGAATCATGTCTACACGAAGGAGGAGCTGTTCCAGAAAATATGGGATATGGAATCCGTCGGTGATATTGCTACAGTGACTGTACACATTAAGAAAATTCGTGAAAAAATTGAGGTAAATACATCAAAACCGCAGTATATTGAAACAATTTGGGGAGTTGGCTACCGTTTTAAAGTGTGATGTGCCGCATTGTACCGGGGCGGAGAAAAAAATCCCCTGAAATCCCTTGACAAACCGAAGGATGTCTGATATTTTAAGAAAAGATAAAGGGGAGTAGTTGGCATCCCTCGGGATGTTTGTGCGATCGTCAGTACGATTGAAAAATCCGGTCCGCAACGAAGCAACGAGACTTTTGTCGTAATTTAATTACGGCAGAGGTCTTTTTTTGCTTGTGCGGAGAAAAAACGGTTTTCAGGAGCGGAAGCAGTAAAAGAGTGCAAAAGGATGCAAAATAAGTAAAGGAGCGGGAGAAGAAAAAAGCAGAGGCGTAATAAGCGAAAACTGCAAAAAAGCAGAAAACAATGCGGAAGCCGCAAGAAAGCGGAAGACAAAAAACAAGAGAGCGCTGCGGCGCGGAAAGAGAGGAAAGATATGGAGATTTTATGGCAGATCATACTGTTGACAGCAGGTTTTGTTATGCTGGTCAAGGGAGCTGACTGGTTTGTGGACGGTGCGGCAGGGATTGCCGAAAGGTTCGGGATACCGCAGCTGGTGATCGGTCTGACGATCGTTGCGATGGGAACCAGCGCGCCGGAGGCCGCCGTCAGCATATCGGCGGCGTTTAAGGGAACAGCGGATATTACGATCGGAAATATTGTAGGAAGCAATATCCTGAATATTCTTGTGATTCTCGGCATAACCTCCGTTATTGTAGCGGTAGCGGTGCAGAGGTCAACCGTGCGCTATGAAATCCCGTTTATGATCGGTATTACGGTTCTGCTGCTTGGGTTCGGCCTTACGGGAAATGCGGTCGGGCGGCTGGAGGGCGGCGTTTTCTGGCTGCTGTTTCTCGGGTATCTGATTTATCTCTACCGCATGGCCATGCGGCAGAAGCAGGTGGATCAGGATAAAGCGGAAAAGAAAAAGGAAAAGGTCTGGAAGCTGCTTGCAGGTGTAATCGGCGGGCTTGCGCTGGTAGTGTTCGGCAGCGATGTGGCAGTGGATGCGGCGACAAAACTCGCGGAGATTGCCGGGCTGTCGGAGAAATTTATCGGTCTGACGGTTATCGCACTCGGAACTTCGCTTCCGGAGCTGGTGACCAGCGTTTCTGCCGCAAGAAAGGGAAAGGCGGATATAGCAATCGGAAATATTGTAGGCAGCAATATTATGAATATTCTGTTTGTTATCGGAACAACCGCGCTGATTACACCGGTGCCGTTTCCGCGCGGATTCCTGACAGATATGCTGATCGCCGTTGCAGCGGGTGTGCTGCTGCTTCTGTGCGTAGTGCGGAGCAAAAAGCTTACACGACCGGCAGGAGCGGTAATGCTGATCGGCTATGCGGCATATTTTGCTTATCTGTGCATCGGGAAATAAGGGTGGAAAAAAAGCGCTTAATGTGTTACACTGAATATCGGGATTAATGCAAAAACGAATAAGGAATGAATGCACGATGGAAGATTTGGAACAGATTATGCGCAGAATTCATGTGCTGTTCGCAAAATGCGAGCCGTACGGGGACGAAAAGGAAAATACGATCATTGTGCCGAAAAAAGAGGTGTTCCGACTGCTGGAACAGCTGAACTATGCGGTGATAGCGCTGCTGGATCGCTATGAGGGAACAGAGGAAAGCCGGGAGCGCGGACTGTCGGAGTACCGGCGCTGCGGAGAGAAAATGATGGAGCAGGCGCAGGCCGGCGCGGAAGATGTCTATGCCGCTTCCCTGATCTATACGGATAATATGCTGGAGGAGCTGGAGGATGTTGTTGCGGAGGCGAAGGAAAGTCTGTGGGGCGAATACGCCCGTGTGGCTGACTGGCTGGACGGGCAGACCAGGCTCCTGACGGAAAACCAGGAAGAAATCAAACGTCAGCTGCGCGCGATGGCGCAGGGAGAAAAATATCTTCGTCTGATTTACAGGGAGAATGCGCGTCTGCGCAGGCTTGCGCAGGAAGAGTTCGAGGACGAATCCGAGGAGGACGAGGAACTCGAGGAGGATTACGGCGATGAGTCCCGGAAGGAAGATGAGCCGGAGGACTCCGGGGAGGAGGAACTCGAGGAGGATAGCGGCGATGAGTTCCGGAAGGAAGATGAGCCGGAGGACTTCGGGGAGGAGGAACTCGGGGAGGATAGCGGCGCTGAGTCCCGAAAGGAAGATGAGCCGGAGGATTCCCGGGAGGATGAGAGCCGTGCTGCATCCGCCTCGCAGAAGGAATCGGAGCGCGGCGGAAATGTCCGGGAAAAGCAGGGCGGAACACCGGAGCGCAGTGCGGCGGATGCCGGAGGGAACGGAAAAAAAGCAAAAGTCTCCGGCGGCGGCCCGGGAAACAGCGGGAGTAAATCCGGAGCTGGCAGAAATGCAGAAAAAAAGAAGCAGCCGGGCGGAGCAAAGTCCGGGAAGAAGCGCAGGCCGGCGGTGAAGCATCCGAGGATGTCGCCGGATCTGGAGACGGAATGGGCCGAGGAAGAGAACCGGCCGGTGCGCAAGATCGGGACTGCATTGTATGAGGATGTCGGACAGTCGTATGATTCGCCGGTGAAAAAGGTAAGCTATGAGGTTCGGGTGAATCAGGCATATTTTGATCAGCTCGGAGAGAGTGCCGCCGATCTTGATGCGGAATATTATCAGTGGAAGGAAGAACAGGAAAAGCAGGCCGGGGAAGCCGGGGCGGAAGCAGCGGCGCGCGAAGAGGATGAGGGAGAAGCCGGAAGGAGACCGGAGAACCCGAAGAAGGATAAGAAGCAGCGCAGGTTCGGCTTTGGAAGAAAGAAATAACCGCCATGGGTCCGGGTCCGGAATATGCAGACGGGAGGGCGCGGGCAGCTTTTTCGGGAAACCGCCGGGGCGTATTGTCTCTTAGAGTAAAATTATAGTTGGCAAAAAAATAAGGGAAGAAGGAAATCTCCCTC
>CAJUMC010000025.1 GCA_910587085.1 uncultured Lachnospiraceae bacterium
GCTGGATAGATTATACCACTCGTTCTATATGTCTATCAAATGGGGTATAAGGTAGCAAATTTATTGAAAAGCAACGTTCATTTGGAATATACCGTCTTAGAACACAGGCTGCACGGAAATAATGTGACAAAATCTCATAGAAAACTTGGAAAGAGACTTCATTCAAGAATTCTTTTTGCAAGGGCATTGGGCGAATTGTCCATCAGAATTATTAGATATCGAATCATACAGGGAGGAGAATAACATGATCAGACCAAATATGCATTACAGCGAATTAAAAGATTCCTATCTTTTTTACAATATTGCTCAGAAAACCAAGGCTTATGTAGAGCAGCATCCGGGAGTAAAGCTTTTAAGAATGGGTATTGGAGATGTTTCACTGCCATTATGCGATGCCGTAATCAAGGCATTGCATGAGGCTGTGGATGATCAGGCTTCAAAAAGCAGTTTTCATGGATATATGCCTGAGTGTGGTGCCTCATTTTTGAGGGATACGATTGCAAAGTATTATGAAAACAGAGGCGTTTCTTTGTCCTCAGACGAGGTGTTTGTTTCAAGTGGAGCAAGCGATGAGCTTGGGGATATTTTAGACTTGTTTGAACGTTCCGGTTCTGCATTGGTGATTGAGCCGGCTTATCCTGCGTATGTGGATGCGAATGTGATGGCAGGAAGGAAGATTGTCCATCTGGCTTCCGGGGAAGAAAATAGCTTTTTGCCTGAGCCGAGCGAAGAAATAAAAGCAGACTTACTCTATATATGCTCACCAAACAATCCTACCGGAGCCGTTTTTTCACGTAATCAGCTTCAGGCATGGGTAGATTTTGCCAATGAGAATGGTTCCGTGATTCTCTTTGATGCAGCATATGAGGCTTTTATTGAGGATGAAACTCTTCCGCATAGTATTTTTGAACTGGATGGAGCAAAAACATGTGCGATTGAAATCTGCTCGCTGTCCAAGACTGCCGGTTTTACGGGAACCAGACTTGGATATACGGTAATACCAAAAGCATTGAAACGGAGTGGAATGAACCTGAACGAAATGTGGGTACGCAATCGTACAACAAAGACAAATGGTGTGTCTTACATTATTCAGAAAGGTGGGGCAGCAGTTTTTACGGAGGAAGGACAGAAACAGATTCACGAAAATATCCGTATTTATAAGAAAAATGCAAAGGTGCTGATGAAAGCGCTTGATCAGCTTGGAATCTGGTATTGCGGAGGAAAGAATGCTCCATATATCTGGATGAAGTGTCCAAATGGAATGGGAAGCTGGGAGTTTTTTGATTATCTGTTACATGAAATTCAGGTTGTGGGAACACCGGGAGAAGGGTTTGGAGCCTGTGGAGAAGGCTATTTCCGGTTTTCAACTTTTGGCTCACCGGAAGATACAAAAGAAGCGGCAGAAAGGCTTGTAAAGCTGCTTTCAAAATGAGAAAAGAGGTGCAGGAGATGTTCGATGCAGGAAAGGTAACAAAGGACTGTATTGACTGGATCAGAGATTTTTTTGAACAGAACGGACAGGACTGTAATGCAGTTGTAGGAATTTCCGGTGGAAAAGATAGTTCTGTTGTAGCCGCTTTATGTGTGGAAGCACTGGGAAAAGAGCGTGTTATCGGAGTCTTGATGCCGTGTGGGGAACAGGGGGATATTGATATGGCGTACAGGCTTGTGCAACATCTGGGTATCAGATACTTTATAGTAAATATAAAGGAGTCTGTTGATGCAGTTACAAAAAGTATCGGGATTTTGCCGGAAATTTCTGTACAGACAAAGACCAATCTTCCAGCCAGAGTGCGTATGACAACATTGTATGCAGTATCACAAAGCATGAATGGCAGGGTGGCAAATACCTGTAATTTGTCTGAGGACTGGGTAGGATATGCAACCCGCTATGGAGATGGTGCTGGTGATTTCAGCCCACTGTGTAATTTGACTGTTACAGAGGTTAAGAAGATCGGAATGGAGTTGGGACTGCCTGCTGAATTGGTTGAAAAGACTCCTATTGATGGACTTTGCGGGAAAACAGATGAGGAAAATCTGGGGTTTACCTATGCAGAGCTGGATGAGTATATAAGTGTCAGTGCCAGTGCGATTTTGTAATTTTTCGCCGAACGGGGAGTGTAAGAAAATGGCGGATAAAGGTGTGCAGCCTTTGAATGATTATACTTGTCGTTTTCGCCCGTCAAGTCTAAAATGCACTGATAAATCAGGACTTGACGGGCTTCAAGCCGACAAGTAACGGGTAATCAAGGCTGCATACCCATCGCATGCTGACCGCCAAAAAATGACATCCCATCCCGGCGAAAAATGACATTTTCCAGTTGGCGTTGACACAAGGAATGGAATAAACGCCCTGAGAGATAACTAAACACCCTCAAAGTCAAACTGCGGAATAAAGCTTTCCTCCGCGGCCCCGCCCTCCTGAATAAAGGCGTTTTCAATACCGAGCTCGATGGCGTAATCGACCAGGGCTTCGTATTCCCGTTCCGTTACGGTGCGGCAGAGCTCGGGAAAACCGGCCAGCTGACCGGGAAGCGGCGTGAACTGGCTCATAATGGAAAGGTAGACCGAATTTCCGTAGGTCCGGTATATATATTCCATAATTTTTTTCGAATCCTTCAGCGCTCCCGGCAGAGCTAAATGACGCACGATTATTCCGCGCTTCATCAGACAGGTTTCACTCTCGTCCGGTGCGCCGCTGCCGGCAGCTGCGGTCTGTGCATCCGCAGCTTCCGCTTCCCGTGCGAAAACCGGATCCCCGACCTGTCGGTACATTTCCGCCAGATTCTCCGCCGCGTGTTCCGCGTAGTCCGGCGCGCCCGAATAGCGTCCGGCAAGCGCGGCGGACCAGTATTTGAAATCCGGCAGATAGATATCAACATAGCCCTCGAGAGCCTTCAGTGCATCGAGGGTTTCATAGTTTCCGGTGTTGTAGACAACGGGGAGCCGGAGCCCCTGCCCGCGGGCCAGATCAAGCGCACGCACGATCGACGGAATATAATGGGTCGGCGTGACAAGATTTATATTTGCCGCGCCCTTTGCCGCAAGCTCCAGAAATATTTCTGCAAGCCGCTCTGAAGTGATTTCCTTTCCTGCCCTGCCGAGGGCGATATCACGGTTCTGGCAGTAGACGCAGCCGAGGGAGCAGCCGGAAAAAAAGACGGCGCCGGAGCCGGTTTTTCCGGAAATGCAGGGTTCCTCCCAGAAATGGAGCGCGGCGCGTGCGGCAGTGAGCCGCGAGGTCATGCCGCAGCGTCCGGGCATGATCTCGCGGTTAATACCGCATGCCCGGTGACAGAGGCGGCAGTTTTTATACTGGATAAGAAAATCCTCGTTCATAATTGAGCGGGCCTCCGGAAATCAAAATTTACAGTCCCGCTTAAAAAAGAAAATGGTGCGGGATAAACGGCACTTCTGCGGTGAGGCAACGCATTTCAGTAGCACTGCAGAACCAGCCAGATTCGATCAAAGCGCCGCGCGGTCAGATCCTCTCTGCGGATATAAAAATATATGCTGCCGCAGTCTCCGAAATCAAGACAGAAATCTCTGTATTCAACGGAATCCAGCTGGAACAGCAGCTGCCAGTCCTGAAGGGAATTCTGTTCTGCCTCGCTGACATCCTTTTCTGGAATATTTTTCCAGGAACCGCAATCATGTCCCCGGCTGACCAGCTCGCAGGAGCAGGTCATATTATTCTGAATAATATCGGGCCAGCCGAGCAGCCGGTGGAAGGATGCCGCCTCTGCATCGGGCATTTCACGTTTCTGAAGTTCCTCGCGGCTCTTCTCGAACTCTTCGCAGAAGACATCCCAGCCGTCCTGGCTCTCGTCCCAGTAAGCGGGATGTGCAACATCCGGAAAGGCAATGGAGAAGTCCTGAAAATCCGGATACTGCGTTTCTCTGCGCGCGCGTATTTCAAGCGGGGGGAGCCGGTAATCCTCCTCCAGATCCTGAGGAAATACCGCCGGCGATAAAACGGTCTTGTCCGGGAACCAGTAAACCCTGGCACAGCCCGCATTTTCCGGAGAAAATCCCCATGCCTGGGAACCGAGCTCGTAGAAAAACGACAGGACGCCTTCGGCCGGCAGCAGTCCTTCCGTGTCCAGCGGGGCGAGAACCGTGCAGTCAAACTGTGCGAGGAAGCTTAACGGCCGGGGCTTTTTTTCCGGGTCGTCAAAGGTATCCGTCTCAAAGACCGGCCAGACAAAATCCGCCGGTACGTCGGGCAGACCGCCGAAACGGCCGGCCGCAGCGCCGTTCTTTCCGCTGATGTCCAGCCGCAGCCCATTTCGCGACATTTTCTGCAGAGCTGCTGTTATATCAAATTTCATACGATAACCTCCCATTCTGCCGCGGATGCGGCGCTTTGTAGACTTAATAGAAAATATTTCCAGTCCCGGCCGGAAATTTTGCTGCTTCGGATTCGGTTCCCGGGACAGCGGCCGGCATTTCGGATACGGGCAATGGTCTGTCTTTATCTTACCATAATGAATGGGAACAGGCAAAGGTTTCTCCGCAGAAAATTCGGCAAAAGACGCACAAAACTCCGCAAGTTTTAAGAAGCTTTTTTGGTGAAATCTGCTATAATAAACTTGTCGATGGCTTTCCGGGAGGCGGGGAGAAGCGGCTGCGCCGGCTTATGCAAAGATGCAGGATTGAGGAAGGGCAGCCGGAAAGCCGAAAGCGGAAAATCACAAAAGGGGGATTACATCATGCAGTATCGCAATGTATTTGCGGAGATCGGAAAGAGCGGGGAGGAGGTGCAGGCCAGGCTGAAGGAGGTCGTGCACAGCTTTTTCTACGGGGAGGACAGAGTATATTTCGAGGCCGGGGAGGACATGGCGTATATGGAGGACACCGGCAATCATGATGCGCGCACGGAGGGCATGTCCTACGGTATGATGATGTGCGTCCAGCTGGATATGAAGGAGGAGTTCGACCGCCTCTGGAAATGGGCGAAAACCTATATGTGGATGGAGGACGGCTGGAATGAGGGATATTTTGCCTGGTCGTGCAAGGTGACGGGAGAGAGAAATGCGGACGGTCCGGCGCCGGACGGGGAGGAATTTTTCGCGATGGCGCTGTTTTTCGCATCCAAGCGCTGGGGCGACGGCGAGGGAATTTTCTGCTATTCGGCGCAGGCGCGGGAGATCCTGCGGGCCTGCCTGCACAAAGGGCAGAACGGCCGCAGGGGAAATCCGATGTGGAACCTGGAAAATAAGCAGATTCTTTTTGTGCCGGGAATTGATTTTACCGATCCGTCCTATCATCTGCCGCATTTCTACGAGCTTTTTGCAAAATGGGCCGATGAGGAGGATCGCAGCTTCTGGGCAGAGGCGGCGGAGGCCAGCCGCAAATATCTTGCAGCGGCCTGCCATCCGGAAACCGGCATGAGTGCGGAGTACGCGGAATTTGACGGCAGACCGATGAGCCGCCCGCTCCGGTGGTCCCACGAACGGCACGACTGGTTTTACAGCGATGCCTACCGCACCGCGGCGAATATCGGCCTCGACTATGAGTGGTGCGGGAAGGATGTCGGACAGTGCGCCGCTGTAAAGCGCCTGCAGCACTGTCTCGGCGTTGTCAACCGGGAGGATCCGTATCACATCTACGAGGTGGACGGCACAAAGCTGGAGGAGCCGGCGCTGCATCCGGTCGGCATTCTGGCGACGACGGCGCAGGCTTCGCTTGCGGTGGAAGGGCCGGTTTCGCTCGGCAGCCCCGATCCGGCAAAAGCGCTTGCCGCCGAGTGGGTGGAGCGCTTCTGGAACGAGCCGCTGCGCACCGGGGATCGCAGGTATTATGATAATTGCTTGTACTTATTTGCGTTTCTTGCTCTGTCCGGAAATTACAAAATTTATGAATAATGCCCGATTATTGATAAAAACAAATAAATTTTTTGAGAATTTTTTATAAAAATCTATTGCACAGCGCCGCTTATGGGATTATAATAGAAGAGGAAGGTACTAAATGAGCCTTTACCGTCTATCCATAAGCGGCGTGGGCGTTAATCTGTAAAATCTATGGAGGCTGAGTCGATATGCGGAGTGTGAAGGAGCGTTTTTTAGAATATATTACATTTGATACGCAGTCGAAGGATGACGCCGGGCCGGTGCCGAGCACGGAGAAGCAGCGGAAGCTTGCGGAGCGTCTTGCGCAGGAGCTGAGAGAGCTCGGGGCGGAGGACGTGCGCACGGATGATCACTGCTATGTGTATGCCGTGATTCCGGCAGCGGCGGGGAACAGCGCGCCGCCGCTCGGCTTTATTTCCCATATCGACACGGCTCCTGCCATGTCCGGCGCGGACGTAAAAGCGAGGCTGGTGCATTATGACGGCGGGGATATCGTGCTGAACGAAGCCCTCGGCATCGCGATGACGCCGGAGCAGTTCCCGGAGCTTGCCGGGCAGGTCGGGAAGGATATTATCGTGACGGACGGCACCACGCTTCTGGGTGCGGATGACAAGGCCGGCGTGGCGGAGATCATGACGATGGCGGAATATCTGCTTTCCCATCCGGAGATTTCGCACCGTGAGATCCGCATCGGATTTACGCCGGATGAGGAGGTCGGCAGAGGCGTTGACTTCTTTGATGTGGAGGGCTTCGGCGCCCAGGCCGCTTACACAGTGGACGGAGGGGCGGTTGGAGAACTGGAATACGAAAATTTCAACGCGGCCAACGCAAAGCTCTCGATTCACGGGCTGAGCATCCACCCGGGCTCGGCCAAGGGGCGCATGAAAAACGCCCTGCTGATCGGCATGGAGTTTGAGCGCATGCTGCCGGAGCAGGAGAAGCCTGCCTACACGGAAGGTTATGAGGGATTTTTCCATCTGGACTCGATGGAGGGCAGCGTCGAGGAGGCGGATTTTGTCTATATTATCCGGGATCATGACCGGGCAGCATTTGAGCGGAGAAAGCAGCTCTTCTGCAGAACGGCAGATTTCCTGAATGCCAAATACGGCGGGGGCACGGTCGAAGTCGCGCTGAAGGATGTCTACTACAACATGAAGGAAAAGCTTGATGTTCATCCGGAGCTGATCGAGAATGCGGAGCGCGCGATGAGGGAGCTTGGAATCGAACCGGTGATACAGCCGATCCGCGGCGGCACGGACGGCGCAAGGCTTTCGTTTATGGGGCTGCCGTGCCCGAATCTGTGCACCGGGGGCTACAACTGCCACGGGAAGTACGAGCATATCGCGGTGCAGGATATGGAAAAGGTTGTGGAGCTGCTGATCCGCCTGGCGTGCGGCTGACGGGGCGGTGCGGAATTTTCAAACGGATTTCCTCCGCTCTGAATTCTGTGTGAAATATAATTTCCGGAGCACTTGGATTCGGAACAGCAGTGTCTTGAAATAAGATTAAAATATGGGGGGCAGCTCGGCTGGCAGAGCAGCAGATTCATGTTTCATGTTCGTGAAGCTGACAGCAGAGTGCGTGTCGGAGGTTCGGCTCCTCCCCTCCCGGCTGCGGCGATGTGGCGGAACTGGTAGACGCGGAAGTAAGATGGGGTCATGCCCGTGACCGGAACAGCATTTCCTTCGAAGGGACTTTTGATGAAAATCATTGCAGGTTCAAATCCTGCCATCGCCATTCTATTATTATGGGCCTGGTTTGCCGGCTTTTGGAAAACCGGTGCGGTCATGCTTTGTGACATGCGCGGCAAAATAATCTGCAGTTCGAACCTGCCAGGCCCCATTGTGATGCTTTCAGCAATCTTCAGGTATGGCTTATTTCGACTGAAATAATCATATAATTAAAGCATCATGAAAATGTGACGCTTACAGCATATTCTGGGTAAAAAGCTTTCCCTCATAAAGGGGAGGACTTTGTGGTTCAAATCCACTGGCGTCATGCAGACACTAACACATAATTTTTATAGTGACGCATACAGCATATTCACTGGCAAATGGTTCCCTCAAAAGGGGACTTGTGGTTCAAATCCACGAAATTCAATGCGTCATGGAAAAGGGGCGGGACATGAGCTTTGCAGATGAGATGAGAAAAGCCGGAACCTTTACGCGGACGGAGAACGGGGCCGTCGCGCTGAATACAACGGGCAGCGCCTGCCTCGATCTGTTCGGAACGATCGGCTCTCTGCGGGAGGCGGAGGAGATCAGGATTCAGAGCCTGTTCGCCGAGGCATTCCGGGAGGACCCTCTCTCTGCAGTAAAAATTGTTTTTTACGCGAGGGATATCCGGGGCGGTCTCGGAGAAAGAAAGACTTTCCGCGTCCTTCTGCGGTATATGGCTGAAAAGCACCCGGACGCGCTTGCACCGAACCTGGATCTGATCGGGGTGTTCGGGCGCTATGACGATCTGTACTGCCTGATCGGGACGCCGCTCGAGGATGCGATGTGGGAAACGATGAAAAAGCAGTTTGAGGAGGATCGGGACAATCTGCGCGCGGGAAACGCCATTTCGCTGCTTGCCAAGTGGATCAAGACGGCGGATGCGAGCTCCGAAAAAACGAGAAAGCTTGGGATACTGACAGCGAAGAAGCTGGGCTATCCGGTTTACGATTTCAAGCGCATGGTGCGCAGCATGCGGAAGCATATCCGGGTTGTGGAATGTCTGATGTCCGCAAACCGCTGGGATGAAATACGGTATTCCGAGGTTCCGAGCCGGGCAATGATGATTTACCGGAAGGCGTTTCTGCGGCACGATGAGGAGCGTTTTCAGGAATTTATAAACAAGGCGGCGGACGGGGAGGAAAAGATCAATGCCTCCGCGCTCTACCCTTATGATATTGTGGAAAAAATACTGTACCGCCACGAGGATTCTCAGGTTCTGGAGGCACAGTGGCGGCAGCTGCCGGATTACATAGAAAAAGGGATGAATGCAGTAGTCATGGCGGATGTATCCGGTTCGATGTACGGACGTCCGCTGGCGACCTCCATCGGACTTGCCATCTATTTTGCGGAGCGCAATACCGGAGAATACCGGAATCTTTTTATGACCTTCAGCGAATGCCCGCAGATTGTGACGCTGAAGGGAGAAACGCTGGCGGAGAAAGTGGGAAATATTTCCAAATGCGCATGGGGTATGAATACAAGTCTCGAGAGGGCGTTTATGCGTGTTCTTGACATTGCGGCGCGCGGGCGCGTAAGGAAGGACGAGATGCCGAGAGCCATTATCGTTATCTCGGACATGGAGATTGATTCCTGCGGGGATAAGGAATGGTCCTTCTACGAGGAGATGGAGGAGAGATATCGGGAGAACGGCTATGAGATCCCGAATGTCGTGTTCTGGAATGTCAACAGCAGGCATGACGTGTTCCACGCGGACAAGAGCCGCCGGGGCGTGCAGCTGTGCAGCGGCCAGTCTGTAACCGTGTTCCGGCAGATGCTTGCATGCATTGGAAGCACGCCGCTTGAGCTGATGCAGAAGGTTATCAGTTCGGAGCGCTACGCCTGCATCCGAATCGAAAAAAAGGATTGACAATTTCCGCTTCTTCTGATACACTCTATTTTAAACAGCAGCGTTTTGACGATTTAACGCAGCAAATTATGGAAGCGAAAGCCGGGAAAAAAGATGCACGGCGGAAGCGAGGAGCTGCTGTTGAAAACCTTGCTACAGGCGATGATGAGGAGGAGTATCTGTCCGGCGGATGCCAAAGAGAGGAAGCGGTCGGTGCGAGCTTTCGTGAAGCGGACAGGGAAGTAGCCTTGGAGCCCCGGGGCGAACGGCATTGGCTCAGTAGATTCCGGCGGAAGCTCCCACGTTACCGGGAGGAGGATATTCGCGCGCAGCGCGCAGAACCGGCGGAATGTCATGGCCGGCAGAGGCGCTATATACCGAGTATCTGCAGAGTGCAGAAGGATTTCTGAATTTAGGTGGTACCGCGGATGGATGGATTCGCCCTAAGCTACGACAAGTGGCCTGGGGCGATTTTTTATGCACAGTGGCGCGCATAAAGAGCACGGATCGCGCAATATGCATGCTGCGCGGCGCGCCGGATAACTATATGACTATTTTATTAAGGGATAGGAAAGAACAAAAAAGGGATATGAAAGACAGAAAAAGGAGGAGATCTGTATGAAAAGCGATTCGGTAACAAAGGGGATGCAGCAGGCGCCGCACCGCTCCCTGTTCAATGCGCTCGGTATGACAAAGGAGGAGCTTGACCGGCCGCTGGTCGGCATTGTCAGCTCGTACAATGAGATCGTGCCGGGACATATGAATCTGGATAAAATCGTGAACGCCGTGAAAATGGGCGTGGCGATGGCGGGCGGGACGCCCGTTATGTTCCCGGCAATCGCCGTCTGCGACGGCATCGCGATGGGGCATGTCGGCATGAAATATTCCCTCGTAACCCGCGACCTGATTGCGGATTCGACGGAAGCCATGGCGATGGCGCACGCGTTTGACGCGCTTGTGATGGTGCCGAACTGCGATAAAAATGTGCCGGGCCTTCTGATGGCGGCGGCGCGCTTAAACATTCCGACAGTTTTTGTTTCCGGCGGGCCGATGCTGGCCGGACATGTAAAGGGACATAAAACAAGCCTTTCCAGTATGTTTGAGGCCGTGGGCTCCTTTGCCGCGGGCAAAATGAGCGAGGAGGATGTGCAGGAATTCGAGAACAAGGCTTGCCCGACCTGCGGTTCCTGCTCCGGCATGTACACCGCGAACAGCATGAACTGCCTGACCGAGGTACTCGGCATGGGCCTGCAGGGCAACGGCACAATCCCGGCAGTCTACTCCGAGCGGATCAAGCTTGCGAAGCATGCGGGCATGCAGGTGATGGAGCTGCTCCGCAAGAATATCCGTCCGCGCGATATTATGACGGAGGCGGCGTTTTGCAATGCGCTGACAATGGACATGGCGCTCGGCTGCTCGACGAACAGCATGCTGCATCTTCCGGCGATTGCACACGAGGCCGGCGTGGAGCTCAATGTGGATATCGCGAACGAGATCAGCGCGAAAACGCCGAATCTCTGCCATCTTGCGCCGGCAGGTTCGACCTATATGGAGGATCTGAACGAGGCGGGCGGCATTTATGCGGTGATGAAGGAGATCAGTAAAAAGGGACTTCTGAATCTCGACTGCATGACAGCGACCGGAAAAACCGTGGGCGAGAATATTCAGAATGCGGTGAACCGCAATCCGGAGGTAATCCGCCCGGTGGAAAATCCGTACAGCGAAACCGGCGGCATCGCCGTATTAAAGGGCAATCTGGCGCCGGATTCCGGCGTGGTAAAGCGCTCGGCAGTCGTGCCGGAGATGATGGTGCATGAGGGTCCGGCGCGGGTGTTTGACTGTGAGGAGGACGCGATTGCGGCGATCAAGGGCGGAAAAATTGTGGCGGGCGACGTTGTCGTAATCCGCTACGAAGGCCCGAAAGGCGGCCCGGGCATGCGGGAAATGCTTAATCCGACCTCGGCAATCGCGGGCATGGGACTCGGCTCTTGCGTGGCGCTGATAACGGACGGACGTTTTTCGGGAGCTTCCCGCGGCGCGTCCATCGGCCATGTCTCGCCGGAGGCGGCGGTCGGCGGTCCGATCGCGCTGGTCGAGGAGGGAGATATAATAAAAATTGATATCCCGGCAAACAAGCTGGAGCTTGCGGTATCGGACGAGGAGCTTGCGGCAAGGCGTGCGAAATGGCAGCCGAGGCAGCCGGAGATTACGACGGGATATCTTGCCCGCTATGCGGCGATGGTGACCTCGGGCAACCGCGGCGCAATTCTGGAAATAAAATAACGGCGGGCAGTGTACCGGCGGCCTTAAGAGCAGCCGCGCAGTACGGCAGCGAAATGCAGAAAAAAGCGTTTTCAGGTTTTTATGGGTGCAAAATTGCGGGCAGACCCGGATACGCACGGGTAAATATGCCGAATACACAGGAAAGAGAGGAAAAAGGGTGCAGTTAAACGGTTCTGAAATTATTATCGAGTGTCTGAAGGAGCAGGGTGTGGATACCGTATTCGGCTATCCCGGCGGAGCAATATTGAATGTATACGATGCGCTGTATAAGCATTCGGATGAGATCAAGCATATTTTAACCTCGCACGAGCAGGGGGCGTCCCACGCGGCGGACGGCTACGCGCGGGCAACCGGCCGGGTCGGTGTGTGCATGGCTACCTCCGGGCCGGGGGCGACCAACCTTGTCACGGGAATCGCGACGGCGTATATGGATTCCGTGCCGGTTGTCGCCATTACGGCAAACGTGACCGTGCCGCTGCTCGGCAAGGACAGCTTTCAGGAGATTGACATTGCGGGCATTACGATGCCGATTACAAAGTACAGCTTTATTGTAAAGAATGTGGAAGAACTGGCTCCGACGCTGCGCCGTGCGTTTAAAATTGCGCAGACCGGCAGGCCGGGACCGGTGCTTGTCGATGTGACAAAGGATGTTACAGCGGCGGTGACGGAATACGAGAGACAGGAGCCGGTGCCGGTTGTGCGGAGCACGGAAAAAATAACGGAGGCGGATATTGAGGCGGCGCTGCGGATGCTGTCTGAAGCAGAAAAGCCGATGATCTTTGTCGGCGGCGGTGCAGTGAGCGCGGAAGCCTCGGAGGAGCTGAAAAAATTTGTGGATCGGATGGACGCGCCGGTGACGGATACGCTGATGGGCAAGGGCGCGTTTGACGGCGGGGATGACCGCTATGTCGGCATGCTCGGAATGCACGGGACAAAGGCGGCAAATTACAGCGTGACCGAATGCGACCTGCTTGTGACCGTCGGCGCGCGCTTCTCCGACCGCGTAACCGGCAATGCAAAGAAATTTGCCTGCAACGCGAAGATTCTGCAGTTTGATATCGATCCTGCCGAGATCAATAAAAATATCACCGTGAACGCCAGCGTGATCGGCGATGTGAAGGAAATTCTCACGCGCATCAACGAAAGGCTGCCGCAGCAGGAGCACGGAGCATGGCTTGCAAAGGTTCGGGCGCTCAGCGCGGAAAAACCGCTTTCGTATCATCGGGATGTACTGACCGGTCCTTATGTTATGGAGAAACTCTACGAGATCACCGGCGGGGACGCAACGATTGTTACGGAAGTCGGACAGCATCAGATGTGGGCGGCGCAGTTCTACAAATACAAAAAGCCGCGGACGCTCATTACGTCGGGGGGCCTCGGGACAATGGGCTACGGCCTGGGCGCGGCGATCGGTGCGAAGACGGCAAAGCCGGATTCGCTGGTATTCAATATTGCGGGCGACGGCTGTTTCCGCATGAATATGAACGAGCTGGCGACGGCGGTGCGCTGCGGAGTTCCGGTAATCGAACTGGTGTTCAACAATTCCGTGCTCGGCATGGTGCGTCAGTGGCAGACGCTCTTTTACGGGAAGCGTTATTCCAGCACCGTACTGAACGACAGCGTGGATTTCGTTAAGCTGGCGCAGGCGATGGGGGCGGAGGCGTTCCGCATTACGAAGTGCGATGAGGTGGAGGAGGTACTGAAGAAGGCCATTGCCCTGAACCGGCCGGTTCTCATTGACTGCGTGATTGACAGCGACGACAAGGTATGGCCGATGGTGCCGCCGGGAGCCGCGATTGAGGAGGCGTTTTCGGAGGAGGATCTGGAGGAGAAAATCTGAAGGTTTCCATGCCCGAATATTAAACTTTAAAGGCATAATCAAGCTTTTTTATGATACTGTAATGGCAGGCAGGTCCGCGGTAAGCCCGGGGAGGCCTTCTATTAACAAGAGCATAAGAACGCAGCAGCTTCAGGGGCTGTCAGCGCTGTGAAAAACACCGTTTCCGAATTAAAATCGGAACGGTGTTTTTGTCTGGCTTCCGTTCCTTTTCCGTTTTCTGCCGGTCTTTTTTCTCTTGACAAACGGCAGAAGGCATATTATAATTTAAATGTTCTACATAGAACAATTCTAATTAGATTTGAGGTGGTACTAAATTTTGGAGACGAGAGGCGGATTTTATATTACACAGATCAAACAGCTGCAGGAGCGGATTTTTGAGAGCCTGCTGAGCGATGCAGGGCTTGAGCTGAGCGGCGGGCAGGGAAGGATTCTGTTTGTTCTGTGGAAAAGGGACCGGCTGACCGTCGGCGAGATCGGCAGGGAGACATCCCTCGCCAAAAATACGGTTTCCGCTGTTGTGGACGGCATGGTGCGGAAGGGAATTCTGGAGCGTGCCGTAAATCCTGACAACCGCCGGGAAACCATAATATCTCTGACCGAATATGCCAAAGGCATGCAGGAGAGATACGAAGAGGTATCACAGCGGATGAACGAGCTGTTTTACCAGGGATTTACCGAAAAAGAGCGGGAACAGTTTGAAGGGTATCTTGCCCGGATTCGGGACACGCTGGTGCGGGCGGAGGATGCAGGAAAGGCCGGAGGATTCCGGAGGTAAAGGAGGACATTATGAGAACAAGGGAACAGCTGTATGATATGATTCGGCGGCAGAAGGCACTTTACGTCGGTTCTGTGGACGGGGACGGTTTCCCGAACATCAAAGCGATGTTTGCACCGCGCAGAATCGAGGGGGACAGCATTTATCTGAGCACAAACACCTCGTCGATGCGGGCGCGGCAGTTTGCGGAAAATTCGAAGGCGTCCGTTTATATGGCGGAGGGCGGCGAGGGGATTAT
Organism: uncultured Lachnospiraceae bacterium; assembly: GCA_910587085.1. Taxonomy (GTDB): domain Bacteria; phylum Bacillota; class Clostridia; order Lachnospirales; family Lachnospiraceae; genus RGIG4057. Next base: position 14,553 of record CAJUMC010000025.1, read on the forward strand.
GCTGCTCGGGACGATGGAGGTACTGCATGATGCGGAGTCGAAACGGTCAATCTGGCGCGACGAGGATGTGATGTATTACAAAGAGGGTGTCGATGATCCCGATTATTGTGTTTTCAAATTTACGGCGCAGAGAGGCAGGCGGTACTGTGCCGGGGAATCGGAGGATTTTCTGACCGCGGAGCTGTGACAGAGGTAAAGGTCAGCTGCGGGGAAGAGGCGACGAGCGTCCTGAACCCGCAGGTTAGAAGGAAAGTAAAGCTCAGCTGCGGGAAAGGGGCGACGAGCGTCCTGAATCTGCTGATCAGAAGGAAAGCAAAGGTCAGCTGCGGGGAAGAGGCAACGAGCGTCCTGAACCTGCAGGTCAGAAGGAAAGTAAGGCTCGGCTGCGGAAAAGGGAGGCTGTTATGCCGTATCAGGAAATAGGGGATCTGTCCGTTTATTATGAAGAATTCGGTGCCGGGAAGCCGGTGCTGTTTCTGCACAGTGCCTACAGCCGGGGACTTCTGGCATTTTGCGGGCAGATTCAGCCGTTTTATTCCGCGGGCTGGCGCTGTCTTTATCCGGATTTCCGCGGGCACGGCCGGACCCGATGCCGGGATCTGACCTGGGATTCTGAGCGCATCGCGGAGGATATGATTCTGCTTCTGGACAGGCTGAACATAGAAAAGGCGAATCTGATCGGTTACAGCACCGGCGGCGGGGTCGCGTACTATATGGCGGCGCGGCATCCCGAAAGAGTGCAGAGCCTGATTTCAATCGGAAACGGCGGCGTTGCGGATGCCGCAGGAGCGGAGGATTTTACGCCGGAAGCCCTGGCTTCACGCAAAGAGACAGATTTTATCGAAAAAGTGAAAAGTCTGCATGCCGATGCTCATCAGGGCGACTGGGAGACCTATCTCCTACAGGAGGTACGGGACTGGTGTGCCCATCCTCTGCTGACGCAGGAGGAGTGGAGCAGGCTCGTGATGCCAATGCTTCTGATCGCCGGGGAAAAGGACGAATATGCTTCCGCACAGCGGCTTGAGCAGATCCGGAAGAGCTGCCCGCAGGCGGAGGTGTGGATTGTGAAAGACTGCGGACACCAGCCGCATTTCCCGCAGGAGAGAGTGCGGGAGGTCAATGAAAGAATGCTGCAGTTTCTTGCCGCGAACGGGTGAGAAAGCAGGAGAAGAGCGCAGGAGAAAGGAAATCGAAAACGCCTTTTATGCGGCTGCGGCAAGTCCGCACTGCCCGGAAAAATTGAATCAGAAAGCCTGAATCAGGAAGCGCCTGCCGCATTCGGGAAGCGCTTCCTGCGGGTCTGCGGCACAGGAAACAGCCAGCAGAAGCCGGCCTGCCGCCGGTTAAGCGCCGCCCGCGGGTCTGCGGTAACACTGCCGCAGGCCTGTTTTTCGTTCCGCCACGGATTGCGCGAATGGAAAACGCATGGCCTTGCAAACAATATGGTTTCATTGTATAATAAGGCATCTTTTATGTATTGTCAGGCTGCTGTCCGGCTTATTTCTGAAGCTTGTTTCTGGAATTCCGGGTGGACTGCGGCTGCTGCGGAATGGAGGCGGTATATGCTGATTTCACAGGAATGGAGAGCGCTTGGCTTTTGGGAGCCAAAGGAGGAAACGGGAACACTCGAGCTGGTGATCGCCGGAAAAAATCTCGCGGCTGCGGCGTATCGCTCCGGTTATCTGAAAAGAGGAAGCACCGGGCTTTTCTCCGAAAAAAACGGAAATTTCCGCACCACGGAATGGTTTCGGCTGGACGAGGGGCAGCGCTTCCTGGTCATGAGCGGAGACGCATACAACCGCGCGGTATGGCAGTTTGCGCTCAGGGACGGTACGGTTGTAACAGACATTCCGACGGAAAAAAAATACCGCACCAGGACGGGAAAGCGGAGCGGACTGACCTTTCCGAAGGCGGAGATTCCGCAGGGAGCCGTGAGGGCAAGAGTATTTTTTGCCAGAAGGGATGATGAAGAGACGCTTCCGCTCGGCAGCAGGCTTCAGATTGAGTATGGGCTTGTGCCGACTTTTTTTGAACCTTATACCGAGCGGCGTTTTCTGGTGCAGAGGCCGAAAAAAGGACGGCAGCTGCTGTATTTTGAAGGCGGCTGGTATGTGACGAGAAAAAGCGGGGGCGGAACCGAACCGGGTCAGGAGGGCCGTCGGAAGGGGCTGAGGCCGGGGCTGTTTTCGATCCGTCTTCCCGAGCCTGCAGGAGAACTTGCCGTCGGAAGCCGGATATGGTTTCAGGACATGGACGGCCGGGAACTCGAGATGCTGTATGCCGGAGAACCGAAGGAGCCGGGGGCTTGGAGAACGGCAGCAGGAGAGGCAGAGCAGGAAGTTTTTGCCGGGGCATCAAAGCAGCAGGCAGCGGTTGCGGCAGAGGCGGGAAAGGAAAATTTTTCCAGCGCATCAGGGCAGCAGGGATTGTCCGGCGGAAAACCTCGGAGACTTCCGAAGAGAGGCCTGTATCAGGAAAATGCTGCTCTGCAGAGAAAGGGCCGCTACGGCGTAAGAATCCGGCGGCAGGCTTCCGTGCCGGTGTGCGAGCGCATCGGGGATGCAAAGGGGCTGCATTTTAATTATATGCTTGGGGAGTGTCCGGCCGCGCCGTACCGAAACGATTTTGACCGGATTTATCCCTGGGGAGCCATGCGGCGCTGTGCCGTTTCTTTTCCGGAGGGAAAAAGACGGATTATCTATGAGGGCGGAGAAGGCTATGCCGAGGATGGTTCTGCAGGGGAAGTAATGGTTGAGATTCCCAAGCACTATGTGCGCCGCACGGTGTCGGGAGATACGGAGGAAATCTGGATCTCGGGTCAGCCGGCGGAAGGCTTTGAAATCGATCCGAGCTTTCGCACGGCGGAAGGAGAGCTGGACGCCGTTTATATCGGGGCATATTTTGCCGCGGAGGCGGAAGGCCCGGGTGCGGGGATGCTTGTCTCCAGAGCAGGCCGGCAGGTATCCATGTACCGCTCCGCTGCGGAATTCTGCCGGATGGCGGAGGTGAACGCCGGGTTTTGTGAGCTGGATCTCTGTGCGATGCTGACTGTACAGCGGCTGTTTCTGGTAGAGAGCGCCGTGCTTGACTCGCAGTCCATTTTCGAGGGCAATACCTATATGCCCTACATGATTTCGGATAAAATGTCCACCTACTATTCCCTCGATACGACGGAGCGGACAAACTGCATCCGGCTGAAAGAAAATTCCATTTCCCGGCGCTATCTGCCGGGGGATGCCGTAGCAATTATGAATACCTGGAGCGATTTCTATTCCGCAGAATATGCAAATACCGGGCGCGTCGTGACCGGACGGAGGCAGAGGGAGGACGATAGTGTGGAACTTGCGTTTTCCGGCAGCCCGGTTGATCTGACCGCACACGGCACCGGCATTTCCACGCTGCCCGAGCACACGGGGAGCTGCGGCCGTCCTAGGGGAGGAACCGGCACGAAGGCGGCCGGATTGCCGGAGCGGGCACACGATGCGTTCTGCTACCGCGGGCTCGAAAACCTGTGGGGGGGAATCTGGGTCGTGCTGGACGGCTGCAGTGTCACGGACCGCAGGCTGGAGATGATCTATCCGGATGGAAGGAAGGCGTTCATTGCATATCCCCTGCCGGAGCAGAGCGTCAGCCTGACAAGCAAAAAATTCGGAGATCCGGAGAATATGTATGTCCGGACGATGGGCTATGATGAAAACAATCCGCTGATTGCTCTTCCGGATGCCATCGGAGGCGGTGCCGGAAATTGTTCGTATTACTGCGATGCCTGGTTCTGCAGCGCGGAGGAGGGAAAGCGCTATATTGTGACCTTCGGCGGCGCCTGGGACAATATGGGGTATGCGGGACTGTTTTCGTTCCGGGCTTCGTTCACGGACGAGCAGAGAATTACCTTCAACGGCGCGAGGCTGATGTGCAGGGCAGAAAGGGCCGGCCGGCAAGGGAAAACAGGCGATGGGGCGTGAACCGGGAGCGGCCCGGATACAGCCGCAGAAGGGAAGCGGTTTGGCCTGAGGGCCGGAATGCCGGAGGACGGTGTGCCGAAGCGATCCGGAATAAGACGGAAGGAATCGCGGGGATGCGGAAAGAGAGGTTGCCATGGTTGTAGGAATGCTGTCGGATATCAAGAATGCGGATTTATGCGAGCTGGTTCAGCTTTGGGCGATAAACCGGGTGCTGCGCGAGCGGGGGGCCATGCCCCTCGTCCTTCAGTGCCCGGAGGCGGAGGGAAGACTGCCGGAATTTGCGATGGAACAGTTTACGGTTTGTGCCGCTGGGCGCCGTGAACTGGAAAAATATGGAATTTATCGGCAGATCGGCGGTTTTATAACGACGGATGCCGGGGTGGCTGCAGAACAGGAAACGGCAGAGGAGGGCTTTCAAGAGGCTCCCGCCGGAGAAGCGGCGGAGGACGCAGACGTCCCGGAAACATCCGCCGCCGGCTCGCTTCCGGCAGGTCTGTCCGATGCTGCGGGCGGCGGAAAAAAGCGGGCAGGAAGAAGAAAACCTGTTTTTCTGGAGCATCCGCTTCTTTTGCTGCAGCAGGTAAGGTATCACGGAATCTCCGTGAAGCCGGAGGCGGGCGGCAAATACGCGTTTTTTGATATGCGGTCGTGGAATGAGGAGCGCCGGGCGGCCGCCGGGCTTCTCTGCCGGGAGCGCGGGCTGAGAATGCTTGTCTGCTCGGAAACCGTTGTCTGCCGCCGCCCGGAGGAATATCTGGGACTGATCTGGCAGGCGGAGCTGGTGGTGACGGACACCTACTTCGGGGCGGTTATGGCGGCCATGCACGAGAAGGAATTTGCCGTGTTCCCGCCGGGCGAAAAGCGGGAAGCTGAAAAGCTGAGAGGGCTGCTCAAGGAGCTGTGCCTGTCGGGGCATATGGCCGAGGACAACGGGCTTGCCGGCCGGCTGCGCACGGAAAATCTCACGGAGTTCCGCCGTGCGCTGCACGCGCTTCGCGACAGGCAGCTGGAGCAGCTGGAGCGCTGCCTTGCCTTTGAGGAGGAGGACATGCTTGTAAAATGCCCGGTCCGGCTGCCGTCCAGCCAGTGCTGTGCCTGCGGCGCCTGCGAGGCCGTCTGTCCGGAGAACGCCATCCGCATGGAAGCGGATCGTCACGGCTACTATTATCCGGTTGTGGATCGGGAGCTCTGCAATGACTGCGGCTGGTGCGCGGAGGCCTGTGTGAAGAAAAGCCGGCGTCAGCTGGTGCAGTACGCCGACGCCACACTGCCGGAGATTTATGCCGCGGAAGCGCCGGACGGAACGGGGGCCTACAGCGCGTACAGCGGGATTTTCCGCGAGCTGGTGCATTTTGTCGTCACGCAGAGACAGGGGATTATTTTCGGCTCGCGGCTGAACGAGAGGCACGAGCCGGTGCTTGCATGGACGGAAAAGGAAGAAGAGGCGGCCGAATTCGCAGAGCAGCGGTTTCTGATGAGCCGAACCAAGGAGGGCTTCCGCAGAATCAGAGAACTGCTGGATCAGGATCGCTTTGTGATGTTCGCCGGAATTCCGTGCGAGTGCGCCGGACTGAAAGGCTATCTGAAGCGCAATTATCCGAAGCTGTTCGTGTGCGAATTCCTCTGCCGCGGGGCCGTTACCGAGGAGGCGTTCCGCCAGTATATTTCACTGCTGGAGGAGAGCGGCAAATCGGCGCTGACTGGGATACATTTCGGCGAGTTTCCGGCTGCGGACGCGGCTTCTTCCAGGGTGATCCTGACGAGTTATGCGGATGGGTCGCAGCGCAGGAGAAAATATGCAAACAGCGCCTTTTATCAGCTGCTTGAGCAGCAGGCGCTGGCGAACGAGGCATGCACCAACTGTTCCTACAACGGGAAAAAGAGAGTCGGGGATATTACGCTCGGGGAATTCCGGCGCATGGGTTTCGGCGAGGTTCCGGAAGAATGGCGCAGCCGGGCCGTTGTGATTGCGAATACCGAGAAGGGAAGCCGGGTTTTCTCGTATATTTCGGAACGGCTGAAATCGGAGCAGACGGATTACGATACGCTGTTCCGCTATCAGCACCGGAAAACGGCCGCGCTTGTACGGGAGCGCTCCGAACTGCTTGCAAGGCTGGCTAAAAAGGATCTGCGCGGAATTTTAAAGGCCTATGCGCGTCAGGAAAAGTAAAGGCTTATGGAGGGATTCCCGCATGCATTCTCTGCAGGCTCTGAGCAGGCGGCGATTTATCGGCATTTCCCTTAAAAGAGCGTAAGTCGGAGAAGAAAAGGCGGCGGACAGGCAGCAGAGCGCCTGCCGGAAAAAATAAAATACTTTGCTAATTGACGGGATAGTGATATAATATTAAAATACGGATTATCGAGAAATAAGAAAATATCTGCCGCGGGGGAGGATTTCTTTAATGAAAGAACTGAAAGATTATGTGAGAAGTATTCCGGATTTTCCGGAAAAAGGCATTATTTTCAGAGATGTGACGAGCGTGCTGCAGGACCCGGACGGGCTGCGTCTATCGATCGACCGGATGCAGGAATGTCTTGATGGCGTGGATTTCGATCTGGTGGCCGGCCCGGAATCAAGAGGGTTTATCTTCGGCGTGCCGATTGCATATAATATGGGTAAGCCGTTCGTGCCGATCCGCAAAAAGGGAAAGCTGCCGTGCGAGACGATCGAGGAGGAGTACGCGCTTGAATACGGTACGGCCGTTGTCGAGATCCACAAAGACGCGGTGCGGCCCGGGCAAAAGGTTGTGATTGTTGATGACCTGATTGCCACCGGAGGAACGACGGCGGCGATGATCCGCCTGATTGAGCGGCTGGGCGGGAAAGTTGTAAAGATTGTATTTCTGATGGAGCTGGCGGGCCTCGCCGGAAGGGAGCGGCTGAAAGGGTATGATGTAGCTTCCGTAATCTGCTACGACGGAAAATAGGGCGGAGCCGGAACGGCCGACGGATAAAACCACTGCGATAAGGCTTCTTTGGGAGGGAATCGGAATCATGGATGAGACGAAAAGCGGCGGGCTGCCGGAGATGCAGGCAGAAGGAAAACAGGATAGGGGAGTCCCGGGGCATGAGGAAGCGGCGTGTCAGGAGGAAGAGCGTCTGTGGGGCGTTGTTCCGAAGGATTTTACCGCCGTGGAGGAGCTGCACGAGCTTCTGATCCGGACGATTCGAAAATACCGTCCGTCCACGGATCTGTCCGCCGTTGAGAAGGCCTATCAGGTGGCGCTCGGCGCACACCAGGATCAGAAAAGGAAATCCGGCGAGCCTTATATTATTCATCCGATCTGCGTCGCGATTATTCTCGCGGAGCTGGAGCTGGATAAGGAAACGATCATTGCCGGTATTCTGCACGATGTTGTCGAGGACACGGTGCTCACGACTGAAGAGCTCCGGGAACAGTTCGGCGGGGAGGTCGCTCTGCTCGTGGACGGCGTGACGAAGCTGACCCAGCTGAATTATTCCAAGGACAAGGTTGAGATTCAGGCGGAAAATCTGCGGAAAATGTTTCTGGCGATGGCCAAGGATATCCGCGTCATTATGATAAAGCTGGCCGACCGCCTGCATAATATGCGCACCATGCAGTACCAGTCGCCGGAAAAGCAGATTGAAAAATCGCGCGAGACCATGGATATCTACGCGCCGATTGCACAGAGGCTCGGCATCTCGAAAATCAAGATCGAGCTGGACGATCTCTCCCTCAAATATCTTGAGCCGGAGGTGTACCGTGATCTGGAAACCAGGCTTGCGTCCCGCAAAGAAGAGCGCGAGGCGTTTATTGCCGCTATCATCGGCGAGGTAAGCGAGCAGCTCGGGGAGGCCGCCATCGAGGCGAAGATTGACGGCAGGGTAAAGCACTTTTTCAGCATATACAAGAAAATGGTAAACCAGCATAAGACTCTGGAGCAGATTTACGATATTTTTGCGATCCGCATTATCGTGGATTCGGTGAAGGACTGCTATGCGGCGCTCGGCGTGATCCACGAGATGTATAAGCCGATTCCGGGACGCTTTAAGGACTATATTGCTATGCCTAAAGCAAATATGTATCAATCACTGCATACAACGCTGATCGGGCCGAAAGGACAGCCGTTTGAGATTCAGATACGCACCTGGGAGATGCACCGCACAGCGGAGTACGGTATCGCGGCGCACTGGAAGTACAAGGAGGCCCAGAACGGAAAGACGCCGGAGCGGACGGAGGAGGAGAAGCTTACCTGGCTTCGTCAGATTCTCGAGTGGCAGAAGGAGATGTCCGACAACCGTGAATTCCTGCGCCTGCTCAAGGATGACCTGAACCTGTTTTCGGACAGCGTATACTGCTTTACGCCGACCGGAGACGTGAAAAATCTTCCGGCGGGTTCCACGCCCGTGGATTTTGCGTACAGCATCCACAGCGCCGTTGGAAATAAAATGGTCGGCGCCCGCGTAAACGGAAAGCTGGTGACATTCGACTATGTGATTCAGAACGGAGACCGGATTGAGATTATCACCTCGCAGAATTCCAAAGGACCAAGCCGCGACTGGCTCAGCCTGGTTAAGAGCACGCAGGCGAAAAACAAGATCAACCAGTGGTTCAAGGCGGAGCTCAAGGAGGATAATATCCTGAAGGGCAAAGAGATGCTCTCGAACTACTGCAGGACGAAAAATATCGTGCTGAGCGATCTTTTAAAGGCGGAATACATGGAGGCCTGCATGCGGAAATACGGTTTCCGCGACTGGGATTCCATCTATGCCGCCGTCGGCCACGGCGGCCTCAAGGAGGGGCAGATCGTCAACAGGCTCGTGGAGGAGTATGAGAAAAAGCACCGGAAGGAGCTGACCGACGAGAAGGTGCTGGAGGCGATCTCCGAGATTAAAAACGAGCGCCCGGCTCCGGTCAGCGCGAAGGGCGGCATTATCGTCCAGGGAGTCCACGATGTTGCGGTGCATTTTTCAAAATGCTGCTCGCCCGTGCCGGGGGATGAGATTGTCGGCTTTGTCACCCGCGGGCGGGGCGTATCCGTGCACCGGACGGACTGCGTCAACATTATCAGCCTCTCGGAGGAGGAGCGCGCCCGGCTGATCGACGCCGAGTGGAGCACGCAGGACGGCAGGGACAGGGATGAGCTGTACAATGCGGAGCTCAGGATTTATACGAACAACCGCAGCGGCGTGCTGCTTGATATTTCCAGGGTGTTCACGGAGAACGAGATCAACATCGGAGCGATGACGGTGCGCACGAACAAACAGGGGACGGCGACCATCAGCGTCAGCTTCGAAGTACACGGCAAGGAGCAGCTGACCGTACTGATTTCAAAGCTTCGCGGCCTCGGGAGCGTGCTGGATGTAGAAAGGACAACGGGATGAAAATCGAGAAATTTGCAGTCGGGGCGGTTATGACAAACTGCTATGTCGTCTCAGACGAGGAATCGGGCGATGCGCTCGTGATCGATCCGGGCGGAGGCGCAGAAAAAATATCCGCTGCTCTGAGAGAGGGGCGGAAACTTCGCGCCATCCTTCTGACGCACGGGCATTTTGACCATATTATGGCGGCGGATGCTCTCAGAAGGGAGTTTTCCGCAAAGGTTTACTGTTCGGAAAGCGAGGCGGAGCTTGTGAGTGATCCGGTGATGAACGTCGGGCGGATGTTCGGGATGGAGTGTACAGTTGCCGCCGACAAAACCTTCCGGGACGGGGAGACGCTTAAGTTCGGCACGCTCTCCTGCCGCGTAATCGCGACGCCGGGGCATACGGCGGGCGGCGTCTGCTTCTATTTTGAGGAGGAGGGCGTTCTGTTTTCCGGGGACACGCTGTTTTTCGAATCCGTGGGACGGACGGATGTCCCGACGGCGAATGAGCGCACGCTGCTGGCCTCGATCCGGGAAAAGCTGCTTGTGCTGCCCGAGGGGACGAAGGTCTGCCCGGGCCATGGGACTTCAACGACAATCGGCTACGAGGCGGAGAATAATCCGTTTCTCGGATGGGGATGAAAACGGGACGGGCGGAAGGCGCTGCAGAATGTTGGCAAGGGGAGCAAAGCAGTGCCGCAGGCGCCCGGAAAGAGGATTTCGGTGGACGGATGATAAGGATATTATTGTGTGGACAGGATTTTGAGCAGGAGATTAAGCCGCTGATCAAAGCTTTTTTTCCGGGCGCGGAATTCGAGGTAATAAAAGAGGAATGGCAGGGCGGCGGGATACAGAGCGCCGCCCGGTTTGCGGAAGCGTTGTGCGCCCGGCAGGAGGTCCGGGCGGGGACTGCCGCGGAGGAACCGGGCGGGACAAAGCCGGGCGCAGGGCTTTTGCCGTTTTCGTCAGAGCCGGAAAAAGAAACGGGCGCGGAGTTTTTGCGCCGGCCGGCACGCCGGGGAAAAAAGACCTCCGCAGAGCAGCCGTGCGTCCTAGACTGCGCGTTTCTGCTGTACCCGGAGGAGGGCTATCTTGCGGTGCAGGCGGCGGACGGCTGGCAGGCGGCGGAGTTTCACGGTGTTTCGCCGGAGGCCGAGCGGAAAGAATACCGCAATGTCATGATGCGCAAGCTGTACCGCCTGCTTGCAGAGCGCTGCGGCAGGGAGCTGCCGTGGGGCATGATGACGGGAATCCGCCCGACAAAGCAGGTGCTGGAACGCCTGGAGGCGGGGGAATCCCCGGAAGAAGTGCGGGAATTTATGCGCCGGGAGTATCTCTGCTCCGACGAAAAAATCGACGTCAGCCTGGCGGTGGCGGGCACGGAGCACCGCATCCTGGAGGATCTCGATTACCGGTCGGGCTACAGTGTCTATATCGGAATCCCGTTCTGTCCGAGCACCTGTTATTACTGCTCCTTCCCGTCGTTTCCGGTCGGGATATACGGGGAGCTTACGGAAGCTTATCTTAATGCGCTTATGCGGGAGATACGGTACGCCGGCAGTGCGCTGCCGGGCAAACGCCTGCAGACGCTCTACATCGGCGGAGGAACACCGACAACGCTTTCGGCGGAGCAGCTTGATCGGCTGCTGACCTGTGCGGAGGAAAGCTTTGATCTGACCGCGCTGCGGGAGCTGACCGTGGAGGCCGGAAGGCCGGACAGCATCACGGCGGAAAAGCTGCGGGTGATCCGGGCGCACGGGGCGGGCAGGATCTCCATCAATCCGCAGACCATGAAACAGGAAACGTTGGATCTCATCGGGCGCAGGCATACGGTGGAGCAGATCCGCGAGACCTTCCTGCTGGCGCGGGAGCTTGGCTTTGACAATATCAACATGGATATGATTCTCGGCCTGGCGAAAGAGACGCCGCAGGATGTGGCGGATACGCTGGCGCGCATCGGGGAGCTGTCGCCGGAAAACCTCACGGTGCATACACTGGCTGTAAAGCGGGCTGCGCGGCTCTGTACCAAAAAGGAGGAGTACGAAGGGCTGGCGGCGGAGAATGTTCAGGAAATGCTGCGTTTAAGCTGTGAATTTGCCGCGGCAAACAACTATCATCCGTATTATCTGTACCGGCAGAAGAATATGACGGAAAATCTCGAGAATGTGGGCTATTCCAGACCTGGCCGCGAAGGGATTTACAATGTCCTGATTATGGAGGAGCGCCAGACGATTCTCGCGCTCGGCGCGGGAGCAACCACAAAATTTGTGTTTGACGGCGGAAACCGGCTCGAGCGGGTGGAGAATGTAAAAAACCTGAAGGATTATATCGAGCGGATCGACGAGATGATTGCCAGGAAGCAGAGCTTTCTGGAACAGTTCGGCGCAATGCTGTAAGCACAGAAGGCGGCGGGGGTTCAGGGAGTGTTCTCCCTTACACACAGGAAGACTGCGGCGGAAACGGGAAACGAAGCGGTCCGGCGCAAAAGGTCAGGATAGATGGATGTGAGGCGTTTGCTATGATACGGAAAATGGAGGAGCGGCTGCGGTCGGCGCTGGAGGATGAAAAAAGCATAGAATACGATTTCCCGGACGCGGTGGATCACGGGATTATGGTGGGCAATCTGGCCGGACTGATGGCGGCGGAGCTCGGGTGCGGCGAGGAATTCTGCGCGGAGATTGTGCGGGCCGGGATGGTGCATGATATCGGAAAGCTGCAGCTCGGAAAATATCTCTACGGAAGGGACGACGCCCTGCTTAAAATCGAAGAGCTGAAATATATCCGGCTGCACCCGGTGCTGGGCTACCGGAAGCTGCAGAAGCTGGGCGATTTTTCTGAGACCATACTCCGGGCGGTGTACCACCACCATGAAAATTTTGACGGGACGGGATATCCGGACAATCTGAGGGGGGACAAAATCCCATTTGCGGCGAGAATCCTGCGGATCTGCGATGTGTATGCCGCACTGATCTCGGAGCGCCCGTACCGTGCGGCGTTTGACACCGACGCCGCAGTGGAGATGATGATTGACGAAGTGCAGCATTTCGATATGGCGATGTTTCTGGCATTTCTGAATCTGGTACACTCAGAGCCGATCCGCGATATCTGGCAGTTTGCCGAGTGCGTCAACCGGAAAATACGCAGCCGCAGCGGGGATGAAATAAATGCCGTACATACGGGCTCCGAACCGGAATGGGCAGAATATTTGCGCATGGCGCAGAAACGGAGGATATATGATTACACAGAGGCCGAAAGGAACACAGGACTGGTACGGTGCGGATATGCACAGACGCACCGTGATCGAGACGAAGGCGAGACAGCTTTGCAGAGCTTACAATATCAAGGAGATCAGTACGCCGGTATTCGAGCATACAGTGCTGTTTTCGCGGGGAGTCGGAGAGACGACGGATGTTGTGCAGAAGGAGATGTACACCTTTCTGGACAAGGGCGACCGCAGTATTACCCTGAAGCCGGAGGGAACAGCCGGCGCGATCCGCGCCTACCTTGAAAACGGGCTGTTTGCGGAGAGCCAGCCGACAAAGCTGTTTTACTTTACGCAGGCGTTCCGCTATGAGAAGCCGCAGAGCGGGAGACTGCGCCAGCATAACCAGTTCGGGGTGGAGTTTATCGGGTCGAAAAGTCCGCTTGCGGAGGTGGAGCTGATTACGCTGATCACGGAATTTATCCGCAGACTCGGTCTCTCGGACGCAAAACTGCACATCAACAGCATCGGCTGCAGAAGCTGCCGCAAAACCTACAACGACGCGCTGCTCGCCTATCTGAAAAAACATGAGGACAGCCTCTGCGAAACCTGCCGCGAGAGGATGCAGAAAAATCCGCTGCGCGTGATTGACTGCAAGGTTCCGTCCTGCCGGGAAATTGTGAAGGATGCCCCGCGCACCATTGATTATCTCGACGAGGAATGCCGGACGCATTTTGAAGAGCTGAAGAGCCTGCTCGGTGAGCTGGAAATCCCTTATGAGATTGACACCGGGATCGTCCGCGGCTTGGATTATTATACAAAGACCGTATTTGAATTTGTCAACGCGGATGGTTTTACGCTCTGCGGCGGCGGACGGTACGACGGGCTTGTGCATGAGATCGACGAAAAGCAGGATATTCCGGCGGTCGGTTTCGGCATGGGCATCGAACGCATTCTCTATTTTCTTGACAGGGAGAAGGTTGCGCTTGACCCGGAGGAGCCGCCAAAGCTCTATGTCGGCATTCTCGGGCAGGCGGCCCGGGCGCGGGCGTTTCGCCTGGTAACACAGCTGCGCGATGCGGGCATTGCAACCGAGACAGATTATATGGATCGCAGCGTGAAGGCGCAGATGAAATATGCGAACAAACTCGGAGCGAAAAATACCGTGATTCTCGGCGAGGACGAGCTTGCCAGAAACGCGGCCTTTGTGAAAAACATGGAGACGGGAGAGCAGACCGAGGTGGCGCTTGACCGGCTGGCCGGATTTTTTCTGGAGGAACAAAACGCGGCAGGAGGCCGGGAATCTTCCGGGGAGTGAGAATACCGCGCGGTCCGGGCCCGGCCGGCAATCGGACAATTATCCCGGCAAACCGTGATTTTTTTGCGGAGATAATTCCGACGGGAACGGGGCGCAGCAGCCTGAATAATATCGCCGCTGCGGCGGCAGAATGAGAGGATAAAAGCAATGGCAGAGTCAATGAAGGGACTGCACCGGACGCACCGCTGCGCGGAGCTTTCGGCCGCGAATATCGGCGAGACGGTAACGGCGATGGGCTGGGTGCAGAAGAGCAGAAATAAGGGAGGCATAATTTTTGTTGATCTGAGGGATCGTTCCGGTATTCTGCAGATTATTTTTGAGGAGAGCGACGTCGGGACGGAAGGCTTTGAGAAGGCGTGCCGGCTGCACAGCGAATTTGTAATTGCGGTTGTAGGCCGTCTGGAAGCACGCTCCGGCGCGGTCAACGAGAATCTTGCGACCGGGGAAATCGAGCTGCGGGCGAAAGAACTGCGCATTCTGTCCGAGGCGGAGACCCCGCCGTTCCCGGTGGAAGAAAACTCCAGGACGAAGGAAGAGCTCCGCCTGAAATACCGTTATCTCGATCTGCGGAGGCCGGACCTTCAGCGGAACCTGATGCTGCGCAGCCGCGTTGCAACACTGACAAGACAGTTTCTCGCCGACGAGGGATTTCTGGAGATCGAGACGCCGATGCTGTGCAAATCCACGCCGGAGGGTGCGAGGGACTACCTCGTGCCGAGCCGCGTGCATCCGGGGAATTTCTACGCGCTGCCGCAGTCGCCGCAGCTGTTCAAGCAGCTGCTGATGTGCTCGGGCTACGACCGCTATTTTCAGCTGGCGCGGTGCTTCCGCGACGAGGATCTGCGCGCGGATCGTCAGCCGGAGTTTACGCAGATTGATATGGAGCTTTCCTTTGTCGATGTGGACGATGTGATTGACGTGAATGAACGCCTGCTTGCGAAGCTGTTCGGCGAGGTGCTCGGGGTGGAGGTAAAACTGCCGATTCCGCGCATGACCTGGCAGGAGGCAATGGATCGCTTCGGTTCGGACAAGCCGGATCTGCGGTTCGGCATGGAGCTGAAGGATGTGACGGAAACCGTAAAGAACTGCGGCTTTTCTGTTTTCACCGGGGCGATTGCCGCGGGGGGCTCGGTGCGCGGAATCAACGCCGCCGGACAGGGCGAAATGCCGAGAAAGAAAATTGATGCGCTTGTCGAGTTCGCCAAGGGCTTCGGTGCGAAGGGGCTTGCTTATCTGGCGATTGCGCCGGACGGGACGGTAAAATCCTCCTTCACAAAGTTCCTGAGTGCGGAGGAGACGGATGCGCTTGTCGCGGCAATGGAAGGAAAGCCGGGCGATCTGCTGCTGTTTGCCGCTGATAAAAACAAAATTGTCTGGGACGTACTTGGAAATCTCCGCCTGGAGCTTGCGAAAAACCTTGGATTATTGGATAAAAATCAGTACAGCTTCCTCTGGGTCACGGAATTCCCGCTTTTTGAGTACTCCGAGGAGGAGGGACGCTTTGTCGCCATGCACCATCCGTTTACAATGCCGGTGGAAGAGGATCTGCCGATGCTGAAATCGGATCCGGCAAAAGTGCGTGCCAAGGCTTATGACATTGTGCTGAACGGCACAGAGATCGGCGGCGGGTCCGTCCGAATCTTCCAGAACCATGTGCAGGAACAGATGTTTGAGGCGCTCGGCTTTACGCTGGAGGAGGCGTACAGCCGCTTCGGTTTCCTGCTGAACGCATTCAAATACGGTGTGCCGCCGCACGCGGGGCTTGCGTACGGGCTTGACCGTCTTGTCATGCTGATGGCGAAGGAGGATTCCATCCGCGACGTTATTGCGTTCCCGAAAGTGAAGGATGCTTCCTGTCTGATGACGGATGCGCCGAATACGGTGGACGAAAAGCAGCTTGCGGAGCTGGAAATTGCCGTGACAGCACAGCAGAAGCAGAGCGACGGGGTATGACAGAACCGCGAAAATCTTATTTTTTACGAAAATGTTAAGAAATTATAAAAAATTATTTGACATTGCCGGAGAAAGATGCTATGATGAGATTGTCGCGGAACCAGGATGCGGCAATTATGAAAGTTTGTGGAGGAAACACACATGAAAGGTACAGTTAAGTGGTTTAACAACCAGAAGGGTTTTGGTTTCATCTCTGATGAGCAGGGCAATGATGTATTCGTACATTATTCCGGACTGAACATGGAAGGCTTCAAGTCTCTGGAAGAGGGCCAGGCTGTCGAGTTCGACGTTGTTCAGGGAGCAAAGGGACCGCAGGCAACAAACGTTACAAAATTATAATTCAACCGCGTTTTGAATGTACCTTTTCTAATATATAATTTGCTAAAAATTTATACAGGAATTGTTATATCTATCGAAACGAAATGGTGGGAGGCCGCCCTCGAAGGAGGGCGGCCTTTTAAAATGCGCGGAAAGGACGGGACAGGAAGCTGTGTGCATAAGCGGCGGTTCCGGAGCGAAAGTCTTGATAGGCAGAAGGACAGGAAACTGGAGCGGAGCGGAGCGGTGCGGTGCGCAGCTGCCCGCTTTTCTTTTCTCCGCAGTTGTGGTATACTTAAGGCCGAATGAAGGGAAAACACCTGCGGCAGCAAACAGGTGAAAGAACAGAAAATATCAGGATGAAACAGAAAGGAGCGGAACGCGTGATATCGTTTATCAGAGGTGAGGTGGCATGGCTCACGGAAAATTCCGTGGTACTCGACTGCGGCGGGATCGGTTATGAGGTGGTTGTTCCGGCGCCGGTGCTGGCATCGCAGCCGCGCCAGGGGGAGAAAATGCTCCTTTATACATATATGCAGGTCCGGGAGGACGGGGTTTCGCTTTTCGGGTTTGCGAGCCGCGAGGAACTTGCGGTGTTCCGGATGCTGATCGGGGTGAGCGGAATCGGGCCGAAGGGGGCAGTCGGGCTGCTGTCCGCGGTTTCGGTCGATGATCTTCGCTTTGCCGTACTTTCCGAAGATGAAAAGACGATCGCCAGAGCACCCGGCATCGGGGCAAAAACGGCCAAAAAACTGATTCTTGAACTGAAGGACAAATTCCGGCTTGAGGATGCATTTGAGCAGAAGCTGGCGGCATCCGGGGCGGAAGCAGCGGATGCGGAAGGAAACGACAGCCGGAGCATGATCAGCGAGGCGATCCAGGCGCTCACCGCGCTCGGATTTTCCGGTACGGAGGCCAGCCGGGCGGTGAATTCCATCGCGCTGACATCCGATATGACTTCGGACGAGCTGCTGAAGGCTGCGCTGAAAAAATTGTGATATGACCGGGACAATGGAGGAAGCAAATGGCGAGAAGAATGATTACCACCGAGCTCACGGAGGAGGATGAGAAAATCGAGGGGAGCCTGCGGCCCCAGCTGCTGAAGGATTACATCGGACAGCAGAAGGCGAAGAAGAACCTGAAGGTTTACATCGAAGCGGCGAAGGGCAGGGGCGAGGCGCTGGATCATGTGCTTTTTTTCGGCCCTCCGGGGCTTGGAAAAACGACGCTGGCCGGCGTGATTGCCAATGAAATGGGCGTTCGCATGAGAACGACCTCCGGCCCGGCAATTGAAAAGCCGGGGGATATGGCTTCCATCCTGAACAATCTGCAGGAGGGGGATATCCTTTTTATCGACGAGATCCACCGGCTGAACCGCCAGGTGGAGGAAATTCTGTATCCGGCGATGGAAGACTTCGCAATTGATATTGTGATCGGCAAGGGGGCGGCGGCAAAGTCGCTGCGGCTGGAGCTTCCGAAATTTACGCTGGTCGGTGCCACGACGCGCGCGGGCATGCTGACTGCCCCGCTGAGAGACCGGTTCGGGGTTGTAAACCGGCTGGAATTTTACACGGTTGAGGAATTGGAACAGATTATCCTGCGATCCGCGCAGGTGCTCGGCGTGACGATCGAGCCGGAGGGCGCGCAGGAGCTGGCACGGCGCTCCCGCGGCACTCCCCGTCTTGCAAACCGGCTGCTGAAGCGTGTCAGGGATTTCGCTCAGGTAAAGTATGACGGGAAAATTACAAAGCAGGTGGCCGATTTTGCGCTTGATCTGCTGGAGGTTGACCGGCTGGGACTCGATCATATCGACCGCGAAATTCTTCTGGCTATGATGGACAAATTCGGCGGAAGACCGGTCGGGCTGGAGGCGGTTGCGGCGACCATCGGAGAGGATGCGGGCACCGTTGAGGAGGTCTATGAGCCGTACCTTGTTCAGAACGGCCTGATTGTGCGCACGCCGCGGGGGAGAATGGCAACGGATCTGGCGTACACGCATCTGGGGGTGAAAAAGTCTGTCTGAGACATTGTAATTTCGGCAGTTTCTGCTATAATGGATAGCAGATGGCAGTAAGCCGGCAAGGGATAAAACAGGAGGACAGGGGAGGCGTACAGGATGAACAGGCAGACGAGTACGGATGTCATTATAAACGGGAAGCAGTATACGCTCAGCGGCTATGAGAGCAGCGAGTACATGCACCGGGTGGCCGCCTACCTCAACGAGAAATATGACGAGCTGAAGAAGCAGCCCTTTTTCCGGCAGCTGGACGGAGATATGAGGAATGTTCTTCTGCAGCTGAATGTAGCCGACGATTATTTTAAGCTAAAAGAGCAGATGAGGCATACGGAAAGCGACCGGGATGTGAAGAGCAATGAGGTTTTTGACCTCAGACATGAGATCCTTTCCCTTCAGACAAAACTGGAGGCGGCGCAGAAGGAACTGGAGCAGGCAAAAGAAGCACGCCATGAGGAGGAAAAAAAGAACATAAGGCTGGAGACGGAGCTGAAAAATCTGCAGCGCCTGGTCGGTTCCGGTGTTCTGCCGGAGCACAAGAACGGGGAGAAACCGAAGCCCTGATAAAAAAGAGCATTTCAAAGGGCGTTTCCAGATAGCTGCAGCGCAAAAGAGCATTTCAAAGGGCATTTCCAGATAACAGCACCTTCAGACGGTTCGAAAAGCTGTGCCCCTGATTCTGCGGTGTGTACGGGTATGGTCATGAAACAGGAAAAGAGCAGGAAAATTGAAATACTGGCGCCTGCCGGCTCAATGGAGGGCCTGCGCGCGGCTGTTGCAGCCGGTGCGGATGCCGTCTACATGGGCGGGAGCAGGTTCGGTGCCAGAGCGTTCGCAGACAACCCGGATATGGACGGCATGCTGTCTGCGATTGATTATGCGCATTTTTATGATAAAAAGCTTTATATGACTGTAAATACACTGCTGAAGCCGGACGAGATGGGGGATGTGCTGTACCGCTATCTGAAGCCTTATTATGAGGCGGGACTGGATGCCGTGATCGTACAGGATGCCGGTGTGGCGGAATTCGTCAGCCGGGAGTTTCCGGGGCTTCCGCTCCACGCCAGCACACAGATGTCACTCGTCGCGGCCGAGGGCGCGGAATGCTTTCAGAATTATCCTGTGACAAGGCTGGTGCCGGCAAGGGAGCTCGGGCTTTCCGAGCTGAAGCGCCTGCGTGCTTCGACGAAGCTGGAGATCGAGACGTTTGTTCACGGCGCGCTCTGCTACTGCTATTCCGGACAATGCCTGATGAGCAGTATGCTCGGGGGCAGGAGCGGAAACCGCGGCAGGTGTGCTCAGCCGTGCCGGATGGAGTATGAGGTGCGAGGGGCGGGAGAAGTCCGGGAAAACGGCACCCGGCAGGCGAAGACGGCATACCGGAGCCGGAAAACAGAGGAGGATCGCAGAGACAGGGGACAGGAGGGGACAGCCGGGAGCTATCTTCTCAGCCCGAAGGATATGTGTACGCTTGATATGATTCCGGAGCTGATCGAAGCGGGAATAGATTCCTTCAAGATCGAGGGGCGGATGAAGCGCCCCGAATATGCGGCGGGGACGGTTGCGGCATACCGTGCAGAGGTGCAGCGCTATCTGGAGCTCGGGGCGGAGCGCTATAAGGCATTTCACCGGGAACATCCGGAGGTGCTGCGGCAGGAGCTTCTGGATATGCAGGATCTGTATAACCGCGGCGGCTTTTCAAATGGTTATTACCGGATGCACAACGGGCGGTCGATGATGTCGGTGCAGCGGCCGAACCACAGCGGCGTATACGCAGCCGAGGTAAGGCAGGTGCGAAAAAACCGGGCCGTGCTGTGCGCTGCCGAAAAACTGAATGCGCAGGATGTTCTGGAAATCCGGCTGAGTGCAGGAGGCGTCTACGAGTTTACCCTGAAGGAAGCAAAAAGCCGGGGCGAACAGTTTGAGACGAATTTTCTCCCGGGACTTAAGATCCGGCCGGGGGATGCGGTTTTCCGCACAAGGAACAACCTTCTTCTGGCCGGTCTTTCGGAGCGCTGCTGCGGACAGCGGCCGCGCAGGGGAATTGCGGGCTGCCTTGAAGCGAGAGCCGGTGAGCCGCTCAGACTCTCAGTGCGGCTCACCGGCAGAGAGGAGCTGTCCGGGAGATGCCGGGAGGAGGCGTATCGTACGGGAGAGTGCCCGAAGGGGACAGAGATGCCTGAGGATGCTGGGAAATGCCCGCCGGCCGGGGGAGAAATCCGTGGAGAATGGCTGGCCTTTGCTGTCGGGGATATTGTTGAGGAAGCGCAGAAGCAGCCGGTGACGGAGGAACGGCTTCGGGCGCAGCTGGAAAAAACTGGGGATACGCCATTCTATTTTGCGCAGCTGGAAATCCGGTGCAGCGGGTCTGTTTTTGTGCCCGTTGCAAAGCTGAACGAGCTGCGGAGGGAAGCGCTGACCAGGCTGGAGCAGGAAATCATAAGGCGGGGACGAAGAAAGCCGCCGGAGAGGAAGAACAGCGGCAGGGGCGGAAGAAACGAGGGCCGGACTGCCGCGGAGAAAAACAAAAGCGCTGCGGAAGAAATCCGATGCAGTGCGGAGGATGCTCTTAAAACCGGGGGAGCTGCGGGGACGGGAAGATCCCAGATATCAGTGACAGATTCGATCGCTGCGCCGAAAAACGGCGGAGCAGCAGATACGGGAAGTCCGGCAGAACGCGAGAGGGACAAAGCCGGCCCTTACATCAGCGCGGCTGTGCTTACGAGGGAGCAGTTTGCGGCAGTGCTGGAGAGCGGTCGTGCATCAAGGATATATTATGATATTGCGGCGATGCCTCTGACCGGGCTGTCAGAGGCGGCCCGTGCCGCACATGCGGCGGGAGCGGAATTATTTGTGCGGCTCCCGCAGATCTGCCGGGCCGACGTTCTTGACCTGCTGCGGCGTGAGCAGAAGCTGCTTCTCTCCTCCGGTGCGGACGGATACCTTCTGCGCAGCTATGAGGAGCTACGGCTGTTCGGAACAGAATGGAAACAGGAGGTCGGGACAAGACAGCTGGTTACGGATGCCATGCTGTATACGATGAATGCGGAAGCAAAGCGCTTTTTTGCCGGCGCGGGAGCCGGGCGGTTCACCGCTCCGTACGAGCTCAATGCGCGGGAGCTTGCGCAGCTCGGCATCGGTGATATGGAGCTGACGGTCTACGGCCGACTGCCGTTGATGACCTCCGCGCAGTGCGTGCGGAAAAATACGGCGGAATGCCTCAAGGAAAAAGGACAGGGAAACGGCCGGAGTCCGGACAAAATAAGGAATGCGGACTGCCCGCAGGCAGGAGAGGACGGCGGCCTGCTGCTGACGGATCGGAAGTGCAGGGATATGCCGGTTATCAGCTTCTGCCGGTTCTGTTACAGTACGATCTACAGTGCGGATTGCCTCTGGCTTGCTGATTGTGAAAGCGAGCTTGCCGGGCTTGCGCCGTGCGGTCTCCGCTATGATTTTACAACGGAATCGGGGAGAGAGACTGCAGAGCTGCTTTCCGGCAGCGGCAGGCCGCAGGGGAATTTTATGCGCGGACATTTTTTCCGCGGAGTGCAGTGACGGCGCGGATACTTTTTTATCCTGACGGTTGAAATTTGCCGGGATCGGTGGTAAGATGAAGCATACAAAAAGGATTAGCTGCCCGGAGCAGCGGAATGAGGTTGAAATGGCAGAGAAAAAAGCAGCAGAAAAAAAGGCAGAGCCGAAAAAAGCGGCAGAGAAAAAGGAAAAAAGCAAAAATGCCTGGCTGAAGTACACAAAGGCACAGACGGAAGAAGTATTTGCGGTCAGTGAGGGCTACAAGAAATTTATTTCGGACTGCAAGACCGAGCGGGAATGCGTGGATGAAGTGGTCCGTCAGGCGGAGGCCCAGGGCTATAAGGATCTGTTTTCCGTGAAGAAGGTGCAGCCGGGGGATAAACTGTATGCAACCAATATGGGAAAGGCGGCAGTGCTCTTTCTTGTGGGCAGCAGCCCGCTGGAAACCGGCATGAAGATTCTCGGCGCCCACATTGACTCCCCTCGTATAGACATCAAGCAGATTCCTCTTTACGAGGAAACCGAGATGGCGTTTCTTGATACGCATTACTACGGCGGGATCAAAAAATATCAGTGGGTTACGCTGCCGCTTGCCATTCACGGCGTATTTGTGAAAAAGGACGGTACGAAGGTGAATGTAAACATCGGGGAGAAGGACGACGATCCGGTGGTAGGAATCAGCGATCTTCTGGTGCATCTCTCGGCTGACCAGATGGCAAAGACGGCCGGAAAGGTGATTGAGGGCGAGGATCTGAACGTCAATGTGGGCAGCATTCCGCTTGCCGATACGGAAAAGGATGCGGTCAAGGCGAATGTGCTGCGCATATTAAAGGAGCAGTACCAGGTGGAGGAGGCGGATTTTATTTCCGCGGAGCTCGAGGTCGTACCGGCCGGAAAGGCGAGGGATTACGGCCTTGACCGAAGCATGGTGTATGGCTACGGGCAGGATGACAGAGTCTGCGCCTACACCTCAATGCTGGCAATGTTTCATACAAAGGCGGCGGAGCGCACCGCAGTATGCATTCTTGTCGATAAGGAGGAAGTCGGAAGCGTCGGCGCCACCGGCATGCACTCCCGCTTTTTCGAGAATATCGTTGCGGAGCTGATGGATCGCATGGGCGATTACTCCGAGCTGAAGCTGAGACGGGCGCTGGCCAATTCGGTTATGCTTTCGTCGGATGTGTCCGCAGCGTTTGATCCGAATTATCCGAGTGTGAACGAGAAGAAAAATACCGCATATTTCGGGCGCGGCCTTGTATTCAACAAGTACACCGGTTCGCGGGGCAAGGGCGGCTGCAATGATGCAAATGCCGAATTTATGGCAGCGATCCGCGCGGCTCTGGAAAAGAACAAGGTATCCTTCCAGACCTCCGAGCTGGGCAAGGTGGATCAGGGCGGAGGCGGAACGATCGCCTATATTATGGCACAGTACAATATGCAGGTGATTGACAGCGGTGTACCGGTACTGAATATGCATGCACCGTGGGAAATTACAAGCAAATCTGATATTTATGAAGCGATGAAGGGCTACGAGGCGTTTCTGAAGGAAATGTAACAGGAAGCGGAGCGAACCCAGCGGCCGCTTTCGGCTGACGTCGGAGGGCATTCCTCCCGGAGGCATGCCGGTGATTCCGTGCGAAACCGGCAGCCGCCTGTTTGTGCGGAAGGCCTTCCGCCGCAATGCAAAAAAGCTGCAGAAGACAGCCTGCCCGGATTAAAGTCAGGCTGTCTTTCTGTTTTTTCGCGCGGAGGTATTTTGCCGAGGGAACGGTATGCCGGCGCGCAGGTGCGAAGGAAGATGCAGATACGAAAACACGGAAAAAATACGATGAAAGCCTGACGGCAAGTGATTTGCTGCTTCGTCGATTTAAGAAAATAAGCGGAGAATTTACGGCAACAGGTCTGGTGAAAATCACATTTCCGGCAGAGGAGCAGAAAAGTAATGGAAAAAATAAAAATACAGTATTTGGATGATACGGTGGAACGGCTGCGCTGTATTGACGGAAAATCCGACTGGATTGATCTGCGGGCGGCGGAGGATACGGAGCTTCAATGCGGCGAATTCCGGCTGATTCCGCTTGGAGTGGCGATGCAGCTCCCGCAGGGCTATGAGGCGCATATCGTGCCGCGTAGCAGTACCTTCAAAAATTTCGGCATTATTCAGACAAATCATACGGGCATTATCGACAATTCGTACTGCGGTCCGAACGACTGGTGGTATATGCCGGCGTATGCGCTGCGCGATACGGTGATACATAAGAACGACAGGATATGCCAGTTCCGGATTGTGAAAAATCAGCCGCCGCTTATTTTTGAGGAGACGGAAAGACTTGAAGGAACAGACCGGGGCGGGCTGGGAAGCACCGGAGTCCGGTGAGGGCCGGCAGCGCCGGATTGCAGCAGACACGAGGAAGATGATCAGCCGCATTTGCCTTGGCATATTATAGGCAGGTAAGGCAGACGGTCAGCATGGACAGCTGCGTTTGCCTGTATCGTGTTTTAGTTTCAACGAGGAAGGAAATCTTAGTCATAGGATGTTAGCAGGAGAACCAGAAATGCCTAGCATTTGGACAACCTCCTCAACATAGTGAAGTTAAAATCGAAAACTATAAAAATAAGATTATTGATATACAACCCCAAAGAGAAAAATTACTTGCCGCTATGGAGGAAATTAGCAAATACAATCAAAATGAAATTCAGCGGCTATCTGCATTAACCCGTGAATATATCGCAGTAAAGCAGCAAAACGAACACAAGAAATGTACAGTGCGGTCAATTTTGCAATGGTGCAGGCTTATTGGCGGATTGGGCGCATTATCGTAGAACATGAGCAGGACGGCAATGCACGGGCCGGTTACGGGAAATCTGTGCTGCAGGAACTGTCCAGCCGTTTGACTAAGGATTTTGGCAAGGGCTTTTCTGTGCGGACATTGCAGCAGATGAAGAAATTTTATATAATGTTTCCAAATACGAACGCACTGCGTTCGCAATTGACCTGGACGCACTACCATCTCCTGCTGTCGGTAGAAAATGAACAGGCAAGACAGTGGTATATGGAAGAAGCAATCGCTTCCGCATGGTCGAGCCGCCAGCTGGAGCGGCAGATTTCAACCCTATATTATGAATGGCTTCTTGCAAGCCGAGAGCAGATACCTGTAAGGGCCGAAGCTGTTAAACTTACTGTGCCATTGGCAGCGGAAAATTTCATCAAAGACCCATATGTGTTGGAATTCTTGATCTGAAAGATTATTCGTCCCTGCGGGAGTCGGACTTAGAGCAGGCATTGATAGATAAATTACAGGAATTTCTGTTGGAGCCGGGACGCGGTTTCTGTTTTGCAGCCAGACAGAAGCTGATGCGCTATGAAGATAAGGATTTTTATCTTGATGACTGTGTTATAATAGGGACAAGTTAGAGGAACCCCGTAAAATCAAGGGGTTGCACTAACTTGTCCACTTATTTTTTTGCCCTTAAAAGGGCAAGCGGAATCACCGCATTTCTGGTTTCCGTCCGGGAACCGTACATATATTGCTGGCCAGCAGTATAAAAGTCTGATAGCGATTAAAGCAACCATACCATCCTTTGGAGGTGGATTTGAAGGTCCGAAGTCCTTATAAATGCTGACGGGTTGCAACGGGGCGTTGTAATATTGGTTGACAGGTTTCGGCCGGGTTTAATGTGAACCGGGCGCCATGGGAGGGTTAAACCTGTGTTTCTGTACCATGGGAACAAATGAGATTTATTTACGGAAAGCCGGGGAACTTACAGCGCCCATATTGTTGTGATGGTTTTGAAGTTTTAGTGCAGCGGAGAGGCAGTGAAAAGTCCGGTCTGTGGGCCGGTGGAAAGTGTTGTTGTGATAAAGTAAAGTTATAACAGCAGCGGCTGAAGTGACTGAAGATATGCGTACCCGGGAGCGGAGAGAAACTATGACGGAGATTGCACTTTGTATGTTGCGTGCCGGGAAATATACCCTCGGAGAAATCGTCAGCATTTCCGGCCTCTCTCCTGATAAAGTAAAGAACTTGCAGACAGGACATAATGCGTAAATAAGACCTTAACGAAAGCCGGGAACCTATGGACAGGTTTCCGGCTCTTACTATTCCAAATTTTTGAAGATTCTGTGAATTGTATTAAAAAGTCCCTGATAACAAGCAGCAGGTCAAGCGGACTAATAGATAAATTCCAGCTCCTCGCCGGCATAGATCGTATACGGTGCTTCGAGTCCGAGCTGCTCGGCCAGAACCATCCAGTTCAGCCCGAGAGCTGCAGCGATTTTGCCAAGGGTGTCGCCCTTCTGAACAATGATCTTTTCCGCGGTGAGAACGGCGTTTTCAGGCAGGATCAGCTCCTGGCCCGCATAGATCTTGTAAGGGGCTTTGATGCCGTTCAGCTTGGCAATCTCCTTCCAGTCAACCTGGAAACGTTTTCCAATTTTTGCAAGGGTGTCGCCGCTGCGGACATGGCAGGTATTCGGGGCAGTTGGCGCCGGAGTCGGCTCTTCCTGGTCCGGTTCTTCCGTGTCTGGTTCTTCCTCGTCCGGTTCCCCGGTCTGCGGGCCGCCCTGCTCCGGGAAGAATTTCTCCTTAAAGCGCTGCTCCAGATTGAAGTACTCCATCAGGCCCTCGCCCACTGCCTGAATCTGTTCCGGCGAGAGCACGTCGCCGAGGCCAGCATCCTCCATTACCTCGGAGAAGCCCTGATCTGTCTCGGCCGTCGCTACCGCAAGATAGGAATTGACAGCGGCTATCGGATTTTCCAGAGCAACCTCGCGGATGGCGAAAGCGCCTGCCACGGAGGTGGCGTAGCTGATATAGTAGCATGGGCTCAGGAAAAAGTGATGTGTCTGCACCCAGAGCTTGCTGTAATAATCCAAAGTCCAGGAACCTGCCTGCATCTGCTCATAAGCCTGCAGAAGCTCGGCATTCTTTGCATTCAGCGCATCCAGCGTAAGATCTTCCTGCGTGTAGGCCCAGGTCTCCAGCTCGTTGTTCATGCAGCCGGAAATAAAGGAGTAAACCTGCTGAAGAGTTACGTATTCTTCGATAACCGGAGCGCTGTCGCCAAAGATATCCTCGTAGTGCTCCATAAACAGAAATTCAAGGCCCTGCGACTGCACCTCGGCAACATCCAGCGAGGAGGTGCTTCCCTTCTGATAGTTCGCATTGAAATGTCCGAATTCATGCACCATGGTCAGAAGATCGTATGTATTGAAATTCGGCTGCATAACAATGCATTCCGTGTTGTAATACGGGAAGTAAGTGGTGAAAGCGCCCGCCATTTTAACGTCGGAATAGCCGATATCATACAGTTTGTTGCTGATCAGATGATCAACGGCATCCTGAAGTTCAACGGAAGTCTGAGGAAGATAGGTGGAAATTGTTTCCAGAATAGTATTTTCATCGTATGTCAGACCCAGGCAAGGAGAATTCCAGTCCATCAGGTTCTGCATATAAAAATACGGAGCGGAAAGATAGGTTTTTACGGATTCGGAAAATGCCTGGATTTCATCCGGCGTATAGTCCCGGCCGTAAGCCTCATACATATAGTTGTTGTAATTGTCGTAGCCGTACAGGGAAGCAATTTCCCGGCGTACCTTCACCAGACGGAGATAAACCTCGCCGAGAAGTGCATTCTGCTTTTCTGCCAGCTCCATATGTTTTGCATAGTAGGTGTCTGCATCGATCATTCCGGCAGCGGCAGCGGCCTCCAGCTCAGCGAAGCCCACGACAGTACCGTTGATTTCAACCGTGGCAGCAGCGGCCTCCAGCTGCTTTATGCTGTATTCCTGAATCAGCGCCTGCTCACGGTTTACAGCATCCAGCTGTTCTTCGGTCATTTCCTCGTAGGAGGAAAAGAATTCGCGATCCTCATTCGTAAAATCCGCAACGATATCGCGGCTGCCCGGCAGGTCGAGAATATCCTTTACGGTGGTGCAGAACCGGTCGCGCATCAGATTGAGGAGAGAAGTATTGTAGGCATCTTCCTCCGCCATTTTCATGTCCGTCGCATCCACACGGGTTGCGATGGATGCGATGACCCGCATTGTGTACGCTTTCCCGTAGATCGTGTCGAGCTTGTCGTAGAGCTCCTTCGCGGCTTCTGCGTTTTCCTCGTCCGCAGCAAGCTCCGCCAGCTGCGCCAGTCCTTCGTAGAATTCTGCAGGATCGGTGTGCTCATAGCTCTCAAAGATCTCGCTGAGAGAAAGTTCCGCGTGCTCTTCCCCGTTTATGACCTCCTCGGAAACTTCCGCGGCCATGCCGGCAGAAGCGGGAGCAAGCTGGAAAAGCATGCACAGGAGCACAAGAAACGCCCACAGTTTCCCTTTTCTTTTTGTCTGCATAATAGCCTCCATACTGCGTCTTGTTTTATTTCGGAGCAGCTTTTGCTTCAGACCCCGCGCAGAAGAGGGCCTGTGGTCCGGCCGGAATGCAGGCCGGATCGCTCCGCTTGCCGGACGCTGCCGGATGGCATCATCCGAATATGATTATATAATAATATTCAGCGAATTACCAGAGCAGGAATAAATTTTTATACGGCACAAACCGATGCCGGGAGCAATGCAAAAAAAGCTCACTGCAAAGGCAGGACAAGACTGCCGAATAAAAAAGCAATATTCGTTTTTCGGGCAGTCGTTCCTCCGTACACGCAATGCAGAATCGGGTGTTTGACACTTCTTTTTAACATCATATCGCAAGAATCCTTTATTTAAGC
>CAJUMC010000026.1 GCA_910587085.1 uncultured Lachnospiraceae bacterium
ATTTGAATCAAGTGCATGGTTTTAATTATGGAACACATTCATGCGTTTGTCGTGTCAGGAGATAGATAATTTCTTGACAGGAGGATTATTGTATGGCATAATTAAAAATATATTAAATACTGAGGATCTGTTATGGATACATATAGAAAGGACATGAAAAAAGTACAAAACGACAGAGGGACAGGACTGGAGGAAAGTCTCAGAAGGCAGCTGAAAATAACCAGAGAAAAAAGACATCTGACGCGGGAGGAAGTCAGTGAAGGCCTGATCAGCGCCGGGGAGCTGCGCCGCCTGGAAGAGGGAAGAGTGGCCGATTTCTGGCTGCTTCGGCTTTTGATGGGGCGGCTGCATATTCTGCCCTCTGTAAATATCTTTTATCTGAGTGAGCGGGACAATGCTCTGGCTAATCTGGAATCGGAAATCAGATGCAGCCTGCTGCTGTGGAATTACGAAAAGGCGGAAAATCAACTGAAGCAGTTTACCGAGCTATGTGATAAATGGAACCGATTTCAGCAGATGATTTTTTATCGCTTGGATACGGCTCTGCGGGTACGGCTGATCAGAGCAGGGCGGAGCAGCAGAAAAGAGAAGGATGTAAAGCGGCTCCGGAGGTTTATGGAGGAGAACATGGCAGGATTTGAAGAGCGGCTTCTTCAGCACAGGCTTTTTTCTCCGGAGGAGCTTGCTTTGTTATCGGTTTATTATGATTTCACGATCGAAAATACGGCAGAAAAATTAAAAAAGCTGTATTTCCTTATCCATTATTTTCGAGACGAATTTTCGCAGGAGGAAAAGCAATATCTTTTTTATGCGGATCTGATTCTTGCCTGTGCGCAATGCCAGTATGCGATGGGAGAATTTCAGAACTGCATACGACAATGCGAGAAAGGGCTGGAGCTTACGGAGTATTTTCATACCTGCGAGGCAACGGGCGAGCTGTGTGAGCTGATCGCGGACGCAAAGGGGGAGCTGTTTGCCAAAGAGATAGTGAACGCGGAGGAAAGGAAACCCTGGGCAGGGGATATTTTTCGTTGCTATATGCAGGCAGATGCCGTGTACGATACATTTTATTTTGGATATCAGGACGGGTACAGGGAAAAGCTGAGGGAAAAGGCGGAGCGATGGAAAACTATAATGTTGGAGTAATTATGCGCAAAAAAAGAGAGGCGCTGGGTTATACCAGGCGGAAGATGTGCGAAGTCTGCCATTGGGAGTTTACCGAAAAAACGCTGTGCCGCCTGGAAAGCGGGAGAGGAAGTGTGAGACGGGAGAGTATAGGAGCGCTGCTGGAGCTGTACCATCAGCAATTTTACACGGCTGATGTGCTGCTGGATCTGGAAGGCAGCTCGGCCGGAAAGCTGTATTATGAGATTCCGGTACTGCTTTTTCAGGAAAATTATCAGGAAGCACAGAGAAAATTAGAGCTTCTGGAACGGTATATTAATAAATGCTCAAAGACGGGGAGACGTTATCTGGAGACGATGAAAAGACATCTGCAGTGCAGCACAGAGGGGGATGAAATGGACGGGGAGGAAGCAATCCGTTTCTTTGAGGTGCTGCTGGGGGATATGCTGCCTGAGGGAGCAGATCTGGAAAAATGGCCGATGAATCATATAGAGCTAAATATTTTTCTTATATTTCTAAATATTCTCTCTTTAAAAAAGCAGAATAAACAAATCACATTAATTTCCAGGAGGCTGCTGGCTAATATAGAGCGGAGATATCAGCCAGGGTGGATTTTTGCGAATTTGCATGGGTGCTTTTCCTGCAAGCTGATTCGGGCCATGCACAAAACCGGAGAGGATGACAGGATTCAGGAACTTGCGGAAAAAAGTATAAAAATATGCAAAGAAGCCGGAAATATACCGAGAGTTTATCAGCTTCAAAGGGAGCTGCTTTGTTACTGGGAAGAAAATGATTTCTTTCAAAATGCCGGTCTGAAGGAGCAATGCTTTGAAACGGCAAAGAAAATGTATTTTTTAAGTGCCGTATGCGCGGACAGAGGAAGCTGCAGCTATTTCAAAAGATATTTAAAGAGAGTTTATGGCTATGTAAATATATATTAAAAGAAATGAACTATATTATTGGAACGAAACCGGGAGCAGACCTTTGCCGGGCAGCGGGGAAAAATTCTGTTTTTTATAAAACATTTTTCCATTTGTGTATTACTTTTGCTGCCTGGTTATTACTGAATTTATCTGAGAAAATATAATGAAAAATATTAAAATGGACTTATTTTGACATTTGATTATCAAAATAAGTCCATTGCATTTTTAATAGGTAAAGAAGATAATATAAATAATATACCGAAGAAACTTATATATTCGTAATGTACAAATTACAGGAAAAAAGAATAAGATAATATATCATTTCAAGGAAAGTAAATAAAGTGTATTTGTTATAAAAGCCGATAGTATAATAAGTTTGGTGCTATTGCTTGTTATGCTGGTGACAAATGGTACAGAATGGAGTAAAAAATGAGAAAGAAATTTGCAGCAGTGACGTTGGCCATAACGCTCTGCGCTTGCTTTGCAGCACAGAATGCCGGCGCGGCTTCATGCCCGCCGCATGAACATACGAGAACCTTTTCTGAGCCGGCTGCCCATTATACCACACAGCATAAGGTTTACAGAAACCTTTATTTGGACGGTAAGCAGCTTTATAGTCTTTGCACGGTTACCAACGATGTAGTCCTGTATCATATGTATTGTGCTGATTGCGGCAAAAGCTGAATACGGATCAGGTAACTATATCGAAGCATTCTCTGGCAAATGATCCGGATCATGAAGATTAGATTATTATATTTCAGTATATGATTTTATTAAATAAAAACAAATACACTTTATTTACATAAAACAGTTTGAAAGATCAAGGAGATTGATATGAAGATAAATTTTCATCGAAAACAGCTTTTACCGCTTGCTTTTTTCTGCATGCTGCTGGCAGCCTGCGGTGAAAAATATACGGAGGACGAATCAAATCAAACGGATAAGCCGGGGGAAACGGAGCCGACAGGCCAGGGCGGCTTCAGCCAGAAGCTGGGGGCCGGCGGCGAGTCGGGGGATGCTCTGCCGCTGACCGGAAGGGCCTTCGGAAATCTGTCTGTGGCAGGGGAGGAGGATGCTGTTTACTGCAACCTGCCGGAAAATGTGACAACCTGGGATACGGTTGTGCCTGTTTGCGCCGATCCGCTGTATGGAATTTTGTATTATGTGGATTATGGTGGTGATTATATGATTCATGCCGTTTATAACGGAGAGGTGCAGACTGTGGTGGAGCTGCCGGGCAGACGGCTGTTCTGCCGCGGCGGAAAGCTGTATTTCCTGCTGGAGGATTACAATCAGTTTTCTTTTGAGGGGGCAAAAAGCGGGAATCTTGCGGAATACGATCCGGTTGATGGGACAGTGAAAATCCTTTCGGAGCAGCAGTTTACTTCCATGGTCGTTTATCAGGACGTTATTTATAGTAAATTAAGAGGCGAAAGTGAAAATCTGGATGACATGTATTTAGAAGCGGAGGAACATTGGTTTTATTTTTTTGACACCGGCAGCTGGGAGCAGAAAAAAATAGAAAAGGATTACGCTCTGGATTTTCAGCGTTGCGGGGAGTATTTTATGGCTGCGACTCTGGAACAGAGCAAGGACGACCCGCGCTACAGTGTGCGGACGGGAATGGAGCTGCGCAGTGTGGATGGAGAACGGGGAACCGTGTGGGAGGGCCTGCAGCCGAAGCATGCTTATTACATAAAGGACGGCGGAATCCACTGGATGGATCAGGATGGCTTTCATATATGGGATATTGCTTCAGAACAGGATAAGATTTCTCTGAAGAACTATGGCGGCAAAGAGCTTCAGGATATTCTGAGGGGGGATCAATATTTCAGTACGGGGCAGTGGATCTTTGATCGGAAGACCGAAACCTGCAGCAAATGGAAGAGTCTGGATGAAACACTGAAAAAAGTGTATGAATTTTATACGGATGGCGATGCGGTTTATGCCATCGCGGGACCGGCGGTCAGCGAGGTTAATAAGAATTCCGTGCTTCGGCGGGTTCAGGTGGTACAGGGCGTAGAGAGCTTCGATTATGAGGCGGGCGGCGCCGAAGAGATTGTGGCGGGGCTGAAATTTCTTCCGATGGGAAAGTAGAGGAGGTTCCGAACTGGCCCGGCTGCTGCGGAAGAATATATCCGCCGAAATCCGGCGGGATTTTCATGAAATAATAATGGGCCTAGTTATATTTTTTTATTATCCAGGAGGAAGGTTTATGTGGAAAAGTATAAAAAGAAAAAGAGGGTTGGTGGGCTTCGGGCTGTTTCTGTTTTTGTGCGCATTTGCCGCCTGCGGGAAAAAGCACGCAGAGCCCAATATCCCGCTTCAGGAGCTGATTGTAGAATACCCGCTTGATAATATGCTTGCCTATGCGGCGGCGGAAGATGGAACGGTGTACGCGGTAAACCTGGTTCAGATGGAGGGGGAGGAATCCGAATATAGACTGCACCATTTTGACGGACAAGGGCAGCATAAGGGGGATATCGGCCTGGGAGAGAATTTTTCCATGGTTGAAACGCTCGCGGTATCGGAGGATGGAAAGCAGGTGTATTTTACCTCGCAGAATGTCCTGTACGGGACTGATCTGTATCTTTTTTCCTGTTCCGTGGAGGACGGCAGGATTGACATGCTGTGCGAGATGCCATATTTTGATCATATCAAACAGCTTGCGGTGGTGGGGGATGCTGTCTATCTGCTCGGCCAGTCGCCGAACTGGCAGACGAAAAAGGCGCCGGATTCGGGATATGTGTTTTCGGGAGAGCGCCTGGTCGCATATCTGTCTGATACCGGGGAACAGATACAGCTCGGGTTTGATTTTCCTGTCAGTATGTCTGCGAGCGGGGCGGAAACCCTGATGGTTTTCGGTTATCTGGACGGGGACGGCTATTGTATGATGGAATACGACCCGGCCAAAGATTCCATGCAGGTGGTCAGCCGGCTGGAAAATTATAAATTTGACCGTTTTGCCGCCTGCAACGGCGGAAAGGATGTGATTTATGATTACGGTCCCAATTCCCGGGGGCTTGTGATCTCGGATGTCCGGGAGCTTTCGGTGGAGGCGGAGCTGTACCCGGACAGTATGACCATTCTGATGCCGCCAGGCTGCATAGGGGGCCGTGTTTACTGCCACAGCAGGGAAACGGGCAGCCTGATTTCGTTCCCGCTTGACGCGGTGCGGCAAAACGGCAGGGAGCTTGCCTTCCTTTCAAAGGAATACGGGACGATAAATGCTCCCTATGGCTGCGGCTATTCCATAAACCGGCTGGAACTGTCCGAAGAGAAATTTACATTGAAAGTTCTGGCCAGGGATAAGGATTATGATCTGTGTATGGGGGATACTCTGTTCGGAAGCGGCGGAAACCTGCGGGAAAACGGCGTGTTTTATCCGCTGAACGATGTGCCGGAGATCGAGGAATATCTGGACCGCTGTTTCCCTTATGTGCGGGAGGCGGCGACAAAGGAGGACGGAACGATCTGGATGCTGCCGGTCAACGTCAATATATACGGGATGCTTCTAAGGCAGAATGCGGCAGAGAAAGCCGGGCTTTCGCTGTATGACGGAATGACCTGGGAGGAATATGCGCGGGAAATCCAGAAAGCGTCGGAGGAGGACAGGAAGCGGATCGACGCTGATTCGGACTTTCTGGTTTCCGTCTTTGGAGAGCAGTATTTTACACGTTATCATACGCTGGAGGGCGGATTGTTTCCGGATACTTATGCAGCGCTGTACGGCGTCTGTGAGGCGGACTGCGGAGGGTCAGTCTCTCAGGATGATTTTATTCTGATGTCGATGGGCGGCCCTCTCTGGCTTAATCTCAAGGGCAGCTCCGGAACGCAGCGGTACGGCGGGGATGCCGCTTATATCGCAATGCCGAAGCTGAACGCTGAGGACAGGAATATTGCCAACTGTGTTTTTCTGGCGATAAATCCGGATTCATCGCGAAGGGATGAGGCGCTGAATTACATTGCCTCGCTGGCGGCGTATTTGTCGCAGCGCAGGGATCTGCCGTTTTTCAGGGACTGGCAGGGGGAGGGGATGCTGGACGAAACTGTGCACAGGACTTATGAAAATGGAGAGATTGGTTTTTCGGTGGATTATGATGTTTACGGGGAGGGACTTGACGAGCTGTTTTCCGGAACCCTGACGCTTTCGGATTATATGGAGCAGACGGAGCCAAAGCTTCGGACGTACTGGGGCGAGTAGAGAGGAGTTTCGGATGCTGGCTGCAGGCGATATTTTTCAGCGCCCGCGGACTCTCCTGCAAAACCGGAGACGGTTACAAAACCAGAGATCATCTGGGGCAAAATCAGAGATGGCTATCTCAAAAGCCGAAAAACCTGAGCCGTTTACAAGGCGTCTTGGAGGCGGGGACAGACGCGGGTGGAAAAGAAAGAGAAAGAAATCGTACGGCGTCTGGTGGGAGGACTGAATTTCTGTCAAGCCAGGGCTTAAAGGGAATAAAAAAATATTATATTTCTTATTAAAACAGAAGGAGCTGCCGAAATATATTTCCTGAAGCACGCCATGCGGATATCCGGCATACCAGTGTCCGGCAGAATGCGGCGGTAATGCTTGCAGAAAACAGGAATTTTTCAGCAGCTCCTGCGATTATATTTGATTTCTCTAATCTTACGGCTTCCTTTTTATTTTTCCTTATCCGCCGCCATCATCATCGCCCGCACCTTCAGCGAAAGCCCGAACAGATTGATAAAGCCCTCTGCGTCGTGGTGGTCGTACAGATCGCCCGTTGTGAAGGAAGCAATGCTCTCGTTGTAGAGGGAATACGGGGAAGTCGTGCCCTGCTTGATGATATTGCCCTTATAGAGCTTCATCTTCACTTCGCCGGTCACATATTTCTGTGTCGACTCGACAAAAGCCTGCAGTGC
Source organism: uncultured Lachnospiraceae bacterium (assembly GCA_910587085.1). Lineage (GTDB taxonomy): Bacteria > Bacillota > Clostridia > Lachnospirales > Lachnospiraceae > RGIG4057. The sequence goes on from CAJUMC010000026.1 coordinate 6,936, forward strand.
CTCGCGCAGCGGGGTAAACCATTTTCCTTCATATACGACATCCGCGAACTTATCGCCGATCCCCTTCTTGTATGCAAGCGTGTCGCGGTCGAGGATAAGCTCCTCCAGCTGCGTGTGTGCTTCCATCAGAATGGTGCCGCCCGGCGTCTCGTAAACGCCGCGGGACTTCATGCCGACCACGCGGTTCTCCACGATATCGACGATGCCGATGCCGTTCCGTCCGCCGATGGCATTCAGCTCCGTGATAATATCCGACGCCTTCATTTCGCGGCCGTTCAGCGCGACAGGAGCGCCCTCGCGGAAGGTGAGGGAGATTGTTTCGCCCTCGTCCGGCGCTTTCTCCGGGGATACGCCGAGCACAAGCAGATGATCATAGTTCGGAGCGTTTGCCGGGTCTTCCAGCTCCAGTCCCTCGTGGCTGATATGCCAGAGATTGCGGTCGCGGCTGTAGCTGTGGCTTGCGTCGAACGGGAGATCAATGCCGTGCGCATGGCAGTACTCGATCTCGTCCTCGCGGGACTGCATTTTCCAGGTTTCGTTGCAGCGCCAAGGCGCGATAATCTTCAGATCCGGGGCAAGCGCCTTGATGCCGAGCTCGAAGCGCACCTGATCGTTGCCTTTGCCCGTCGCGCCGTGGCAGATTGCGACAGCGCCTTCCTTGCGGGCGATCTCGACAAGCTTTTTCGCGATCACCGGGCGGGCCATTGAGGTGCCGAGCAGGTATTTGTTTTCATAGACAGCGCCCGCCTTTACGCACGGGATAACATATTCGTCAACAAATTCATCGGTGATGTGCTCGATATAGAGCTTTGCCGCGCCGGAAAGCTTTGCGCGCTCCTCCAGCCCGTCCAGTTCGTTGCCCTGTCCGACGTCGATGCAGCAGCACACTACTTCATAATCATAATTTTCCTTCAGCCACGGGATAATGGCCGTCGTGTCCAGTCCGCCCGAATAGGCGAGAATTACTTTTTCTTTCATTGCTGATATCCTCCTTCAAAATAAATGTGAAACGATTGCATTTCGGCTCTTTCCGCTCCAATCTTTTATAAATATACATCAAAATGTTTGAATATGCAAGAAGAATAAAAGTAAATATATCTTATCCGGAAGTGCAGTTTTCTTCTGCCGATCCTGCCTGCCGCTATTATAGCGAATCGGCGCGGGAAAAGCAAGCTTAGAAAATTCCTAAAAATTTTATAATTTTTTTGTTGTATTTTGCCATGCCAAGTTATATCCTGTTGTCTAACCGGAACCGCTGAGTGCGGTGCAGAGCCGCCGAGAGCTTTGGAAACGGCAGATTGAGAGGGATTTATGAAAAAATTTTTAAGAAAATACAGTCATGCATGGACTCTGCTCTATGGGGTTGTGTATCTGGTGTGGTGGATTATGCTCAACAATCTGAATGCGGATCGGTTTGAGCCGATACATATCGCGCTTGACGACAGGATACCGTTCTGCGAGTGGTTTATTATACCTTATTACCTGTGGTTCCCGTATATCCTGCTTGTAATTGCGTATTTTTTCTTTTTTGCGGAGCGCAGGGAATACTATCAGCTGACCGGTTTCCTTTTTATCGGGATGACGATCGCGCTGATAACCTATACGGTCTGGCCGAACGGGATCGATTTCCGGCCGGATCTCGATGCGCTCGGCAGGGACAATGTGCTGATCGGGCTCACGCGGTTTATTTATGCAAATGATCCGAGCATAAACTGCTGTCCAAGCATTCATTGCTTTAACTCCATCGGGGTGTGTATCGCCATCAATCGCTGCAGCCTGCTCAGAAACTGCCGCCTGCTCCGTATCGGTTCCTGTGTGCTTTCGCTTTCGATCTGTCTTTCCACCGTATTTGTAAAGCAGCATTCCGCAGTGGATGTGTTCTGGGCGTTCGGCCTGGCGGCTGTGATGTATGTAGCGGCGTATGTTATCCCGGACAGGCTTGCGGCGCGGAGGCGGGCGCAGGCAATCGGGGAGGGCTGAGGACGGCCGGGAAGTTTCTTATATTTAAGGTGCTTTCCGGCGGGGAACCTGCGGAACCGCGTGCTGGAGCGCCTGCCTGGAAACAGCAGGACAGCAGGAGCAGAATCGAGCCCGGGCAACCCAATGCGGCAAACACCGGCTTGCCAATTTTAAGCATTTATGCTATGATAGGCCGTGGCAGAATACTACTCAAATTTTTGCGCAGGAGTCGAGAAGGGCCCCTGCGCAAATTGTTTCAGGGAAACCGGGGGCGTTTTGCGGAACCGCCCTTTTACCGGAGAACAGCAGCATGGAGGAAATTGTGAATTATCAGCTTGTATTGGCGTCGGCTTCGCCGCGGCGCAGAGAAATATTATCGCAGGCGGGGCTGGAATATATTGTGGAGCCCTCGGAATTTGACGAGCGCGGCGTCCGCGGAGGCGCTCCGGAGGAATATGTAAGGGCGCTTTCGCGCGGAAAGGCGGAGGAGGTGTACCGGAGACTGACCCGGGACAGGGAAAAGGCAGAAGCGTCCGGGCGGCCTCTGCTTGTGCTGGGAGCGGATACGGTGGTAGCGCATGGGGAGCGTCTGCTCAACAAGCCGCAGGATCGCGCAGACGCCGCAAAGATGCTGGCGAAGCTGCAGGGGGACTGTCACGAAGTCTATACGGGAGTTGCGCTCTGCAGACGCGGGGAAAACGGCGAAGAAGAGCTGCGGAGCCTGGCGGTAAAAACGGAGGTGCATTTTTACCCGGTCACGCAGGAGGAGATCGAACGCTATCTTGACTGCGGCGAATATGCGGACAAGGCGGGCGCCTATGCGATTCAGGGTCGGTTTGCCGCCTATATCCGGGAGATCCGCGGGGACTATTACAACGTGGTCGGGCTGCCGCTCTCTGCGGTTGTGCAGGAACTGAAGGCGCTCGGCGCATGGCTTTGACAATTCTGCCGGCTGATTTCGGCAGGATAGCGCCAGAGCAGCGGAGCCGCGAAGCAGGGCGCGGCACAAGGGCGGGCGGCACAGCAGGTGAAGTTCGATAGGGTATTGCATAATATTCAGTTATGGTGTATAATTATAAAAAATACACCGGAGAGAAAACGGTGACGAAGGGCCGGCGGCGTAAAACCGGCGGAAAGGAATCGAAAAATATGATTAAGGTGGGAATTATCGGAGCGACCGGCTACGCGGGGCAGGAGCTTGTGAGGCTGCTGCTGCAGCATCCGAAGGCGGAGATTGTATGGTACGGCTCGAAGAGCTATGTCGGCCAAAAATACTGTGAGGTATTCCGCAACATGTTCGAGCTGGTGGACGCGGCGTGTCTGGATGACAATATGGAGGAGCTGGCAGAGAGGGTGGATGTGATTTTTACAGCGACGCCGCAGGGACTCTGCGCATCCCTTGTCAGCGGGGAAATCCTTTCGAAGGCAAAGGTGATCGACCTGTCGGCCGATTTCCGGATTAAGGACGTGGCGGTTTATGAAAAGTGGTACGGGATTGCGCATGCAAAGCCGCAGCTGATTGACGGGGCGGTATACGGGCTGTGCGAGCTCAACCGGGAACAGATAAAACCGGCACGCCTGCTGGCAAATCCGGGCTGCTATCCGACCTGCTCGATTCTGTCCGTCTATCCTCTGGTGAAGGAAGGGCTGATCGATCCGGATACGATCATTATTGATGCGAAATCCGGCACATCGGGCGCGGGCCGCTCGGCAAAGACGGCGAACCTTTTCTGCGAGGTCAACGAGAATATTAAGGCTTACGGCGTTGCAGGACACCGGCATACGCCGGAGATCGAGGAGCAGCTGGGCTATGCGGCGGGCCGGCCGCTCTGCATCAGTTTTACGCCGCATCTTGTGCCGATGAACCGCGGCATTCTTGTGACGGCATACGCCTCCCTGAAGCGCGGCGCTGCCGAGGAGGAGCTCCGTGCGGCATACGAAAAGTACTACGGCGGTGAAAAATTTGTCCGCGTGCTGGAGAACGGCGTCTGCCCGGAGACAAGATGGGTGGAAGGCAGCAATTATGTTGATGTGAATTTCAAGCTGGATGAGAGAACAAACCGCGTCGTTATGATGGGCGCGATGGACAATCTTGTCAAGGGAGCCGCCGGCCAGGCTGTGCAGAATATGAATCTGATGTTCGGGCTTGACGAGAGCACAGGGCTTGAGCTGGTACCGGTGTTTCCGTAGGAAACGGCGCCGGGCGGCGAGCGCGGAAGAAGGCTGCGGCGGAGGAGGAAGGCCTGACGCCCCGGCGAAGACAAGAAAGGTGGCTGCGGTATGGAAATCAGGGTCATGACGATTGAGGATTACCCCCGGGTATATGCGCTGTGGATGAGCATTCACGGCTTTGGCATGCGCAGTATGGACGATTCCAGGGAGGGGATCGAAAAATTTTTAAAGAGAAATCCCGCGACAAGCGTGGTTGCGGAGGAGGACGGACGGATCGTCGGCGCGATCCTGTGCGGGCACGACGGCAGGCGGGGCTGTTTTTATCATGTGTGCGTGGCGGAGGATCGGCGGAAAAAGGGGATCGGAAAACAGATGGCGGCTTTTGCCATGCAGGCGCTCCGGGCGGAGGGCATCAATAAGGTGGCGCTCATTGCGTTCCGGTCCAACGAGGTCGGAAACAAGTTCTGGCGCAGCGTCGGCTGGACGTTCCGGGACGACCTGAATTACTATGATTTTACGCTGAACGAGGCGAATATTACGGAATTCAATCAGTGAACAGCAGGTACAGAAAGGCGGGATGAAATATGGAACAGATCAGCGGCGGCGTCACGGCGGCGCAGGGCTTTCAGGCCGCAAGCACGGCGGCGGGAATCAAATATAAGGACAGGGCGGATATGGCGATGGTGTACAGCACTGTGCCATGTATCTGTGCCGGAACATTTACATCCAATGTTGTCAAGGCAGCTCCGGTTTTGTGGGATCGGAACATTGTCCGGAATTCCGCCTGCGCGCAGGCGGTTGTCATTAACGCGGGCATTGCGAACGCCTGCACCGGGGCGGAAGGGATGAAATTCTGCGAGGAGACGGCGGATGCGGCGGTCAGGCAGCTCGGTATTCCGGCGGATGCGGTGCTGCTCGCCTCTACGGGAGTGATCGGTAAACAGCTTCCAATCGACCGCATCAGGGCAGGCGTGGAAGCGATGGCGCCCGCCCTGAGCGGCACGCTCGAGGCCGGAACGGCGGCTTCCCGGGCAATCATGACAACGGACACGCACAACAAGGAGATTGCGGTAACTTTTCAGGCGGGCGGCAAGACCGTGACGCTCGGCGGGATGTGCAAGGGCTCGGGGATGATTCACCCGAATATGTGTACGATGCTCTGCTTCCTGACAACGGATCTTTCCATCCGGAAGGAGCTTCTGCAGGAAGCTTTGAGCGGGGATGTAAAGGATACTTTCAATATGATTTCGGTGGACGGCGACACCTCGACCAACGATACGGTGCTGCTGCTGGCGAACGGCCTCGCAGGCAACGCGGAGATTGCGGAGAAGGGGGAGGATTACGACGCGTTCGTGAAAGCGCTGCACACGGTAAACGAATACCTTGCCAGGCAGATGGCTGCCGACGGCGAGGGAGCGACGAAGCTTCTGGAGGTTCGGGTTATCCATGCGCAGGATAAGGCGCAGGCAGTGACGCTGTCGAAGGCAGTGATCACCTCCAGCCTTGTAAAAACGGCCGTGTACGGGAACGATGCGAACTGGGGAAGAATCCTCTGCGCCATGGGCTATTCCGGAGAGCAGTTTGATCCGGACAGGGTGGATCTGTATATTGAGTCGGCGGCGGACGGCAGGCTGCAGCTTGTGGCGAACGGGGCAGGAACGGATTTTTCCGAGGAGCTGGCAACCAGGATACTTTCCGCAAAGGAGGTTACCGCGATCGCGGACATGAAAACGGGAGATGCCTGCGCGACGGCCTGGGGCTGCGATCTGACCTACGATTATGTGAAGATCAACGCGGATTACCGTTCGTAGGCCGCGGCGGCAGACAAAAAAATGCACGGGAAGCAGAAAATAAGTACGGATGATTGAAGAAACCCGGGCGGCGGGGCAAACGCAAGAGAGACGGGAGAAGCAAACGGCGAAGAGCAGGAGGCGGAAACAAAAATTATGGACAGCGGGATGGAACAGACGATAGCAAAGGCGGCCACATTGATTGAGGCATTGCCTTACATACAGAAGTTTAATAACAAAAAAGTTGTTGTGAAATACGGCGGGAGCGCGATGCTTGACCCGCAGCTGCAAATGAGCGTGATCAAGGACGTTGCTCTTCTGAAGCTGATCGGTATGCAGCCGATTGTCGTACACGGCGGCGGGAAGGAAATCACAAAGTGGGTCGGGCTGCTGGGGCACGAGGCGAAATTTGTCGAAGGACTGCGGGTGACGGACGAGGTGACCATGGAGGTTGCCGAGATGGTGCTCGGCCGGGTGAATAAAAATCTGGTGCAGATGCTGGAGCAGCTCGGCGTGAAGGCGGCGGGGATCTGCGGCAAGGACGGCAGCACGCTGACGGTGGAGAAAAAAATGGCCGCCGGGCAGGATATCGGGTATGTCGGCAATGTAACGAAGGTGGATACCGGCCTGATCGACACGCTGATCAAAAATGATTTTATTCCGGTTATTGCGCCGATCGGCCTGGGAGCAGAGGATTTTCATGCCTACAATATCAATGCGGACGATGCCGCCTGTGCGGTTGCAACGGCGGTCGGGGCGGAAAAGCTTGCGTTTCTGACGGATATTGAGGGTGTGTACCGCGATCCGGCAGACCGGAATTCGCTGATTTCCGTGCTGACGCTTGCGGACGCCGATGCGCTGATCGGGGACGGCGTGATTGGAGGCGGGATGCTGCCCAAGCTGAAAAACTGCATTGACGCGGTGAAAAACGGTGTTTCGCGCGTGCATATCCTGGACGGAAGGCTGGAGCACTGCCTCCTGCTTGAGTTCTTTACAAACCGCGGTATCGGCACGGCAATTATCAATGACCGTTCCATTCTTTATGATAACGAAGTCTGAGGAGAGGAAATCGGAAGTGCGGACGGGACAGGCGCTTCCTGACAGCAAAAGCCCCGGAATTGCGGAATAAGGGGCGCGGAAGGAGAATTGCGTATGAATGCAAAGCAGTGGATGGAGGAGGCAGACCAGGTGCTGATGCACACCTACGGGCGCTATCCCGTTGTGCTGGATCGCGGCGAGGGCGTGTACCTGTACGATCTGGACGGAAAAAGATATCTGGACTTCGGTGCGGGGATCGCGGTGTTTGCGCTGGGCTACGGCAATCGGGCATACAATGAAGCGCTGAAGCGCCAGATCGACCGGCTGGTGCATACCTCGAACTATTTTTACAATGTGCCGGCGGCAGAGGCCTGCCGAAATATCGTGAACGCAACGGGGATGGATCGCGTATTTCTGACGAACAGCGGAACGGAGGCCGTCGAGGGGGCGCTCAAGCTGGCGCATAAGGTATATTACAACCGGTACAAAAGAGCGGACGGCGAAATCATCGCCATGAACCATTCGTTCCACGGCAGAAGCATGGGTGCGCTCTCGGTGACCGGAACGCCGAAATACCGCGAGCCGTTCGGCGGAATTCCTGGAATTGTGTTTGCAGATTATAACAATTATAACGATGTTGCATCAAAAATAACGGAACGTACCTGTGCAATTATTATGGAAACGGTTCAGGGAGAGGGCGGGCTGCGCCCGGCTGAACCGGAGTTTTTAAAAAGGGTGCGCGCACTCTGCGATGAGAAGGGGATTCTGCTGATTCTTGATGAGATCCAGTGCGGCATGGGCCGGACCGGAACAATGCTTGCATGTGAGCAGTACGGCGTTAAGCCGGACATCGTGACGCTGGCGAAGGCACTTGGCTGCGGCGTGCCGGTCGGGGCATTCGCGGCGAGGGAGGAGACGGCCTCGGCCTTTGTGCCGGGCGACCACGGAAGCACCTACGGCGGCAATCCGCTCGCTGCTGCGGCTGTCAACGCTGTGTTCGGGCTGTTTGAGTCGGAGCATATACTGGAGAATGTCAGGGAGGCGTCCTCTTATCTCGGCAGCTGTCTTGAAAAGCTTATGCAGAAATACAGCTGCATCCGCGAATGCCGCGGGCTCGGCCTGATGCGCGGGCTGGTGTTTGACCGGCCGGTAAAGGAAATTATTTCCAGCGCAATGCAGAACGGGCTGATTACCTTTTCTGCGGGGACGGATATTGTGCGCCTTGTCCCGCCGCTTGTTATCCGGAGGGAGCATATCGACGAGATGATTGAGATTCTGGATCGGAGTATTGAGGAATGTCTGTAATTTTAAATGCGGTCTCTGTGCTGGCAGTCATTGTATGTGCTCTCCGGCTCGGGGGCCGGTATCCGCTGATGCGCGAATTTCTGGCTGTTTTTCTGGTGAGCGAGGGGATGCGTCCCTGTGTGATCGCGCTGATGCAGGCGCAGAAAAAGCGCAGGCAAAACAAAGCCGGCACAGTGCCGTCAGCGGCGGAAAAAGGGATTGCAAAGCAGCCGGAAATGCTTAAGAAGCGGCCGGCCCGGGCGGTGCGCTCTGCAAATTCTGAAGCTTCGTCTGCAGGGGCGCTGCACGGACAGCCGGATTTTATGTCGGAACATTTCCGGGACTGGCTGTGCGGCAGAAAAATGAAAAAGCTCTGGGCCGCTAGGGCTTTTTCCGGTTTTGTGCTGCTGACAATGCTTGTGAAGGAACCTGATTTTTTCCAGGCCAATATTATGATGTCGGCCGGCATCGCGGTGATGGCGGCACTGCTTGCGGCGCGCGCGGCGGAGGCGGGGAGAACGGCAGAGCTGTGCAGCTGCAGAGTGGCGGAAGCTCCGGAGAGGGCGAAGAGAAGCCGGGGAGGCAAAAAAAGCAGAAGGGGAAGAGCCGCCGGGAAAATGCTTGCGGGTGCGGGTGCATTTCTGCTCTATCTGGTGCTGGGTGCGGTTCTTTCGGGCTTTCCGCAGCCGGAGATAAGCGGCTCCTATCGGGACAGCTTCCGGACGGAGGATTTTTACGGGGACGAACCGGGCCCGGATCGGGCTGTGATCCTGGAGGACAACGGCGACGCACTGGCCGAGCGGGTGAAAATGATTCGGAGCGCGGAAAGGCGGCTGATTCTGTCCACCTTTGATTTCCGTACAGATATCAGCGGGAAGGTTCTTGTAGCGGCGCTTCTGGAGGCGGCGGAGCGGGGAGTTGATGTCCGCATTGTGGTGGACGGCGTCAGCGGCATGCTCCGGATGGGACAGAATCCGTATTTCTTTGCGCTTTCCTCCCACCCGAACGCGGAGATCCGGATTTACAATGAAATCAATCTGCTTGCTCCGTGGAGGCTGATGGGAAGGCTTCACGACAAATATCTGATTGCGGATGAAACCGCGTATATCCTTGGGGGACGCAATTCGTTTTCCTATTTTCTCGGGGACTGGCCGGGGCATAAAAATTACGACAGAGATGTGCTTGTCTACAATGAAGGCAGCAGCGCCGCCAGCTCGCTGTACCAGGTGGAGGCCTATTTTGAGGAAATCTGGAATCATGAGGCATCCAGTGTCTATCACAATGGGGAGGGAATTGCAAAGCGCGCCTGTGTGAGGCGTGCGGCAGGAGAGCTGCGGGGCATTTATGCCCGGTATCTGGCAGAGGTTCCGGAAGCGGCGGAAGAGCCGGATTACGGTGCGATAACCCTGCCCACCGGCAAAGTAACGCTTCTGGCCAATCCGACAACGGTCTATGCGAAGGAGCCGACCGTATTTTATGCGCTGACGGAGCTGATGAAGCAGGCTCAGGAAAGCGTGATGATTCACACACCGTACATTATCGCGAACGACATGATGTATGATGCTTTTGCTTCCATTGCTGCGGCGGTGCCGAAGGCGGCAATAATGACGAATTCGGTGGCAAACAATGGAAATCCGTTCGGCGCAGGAGATTACCGGGCGAATTTTGAGAAAATCCACAGTACCGGCATGCGTTTGCTTGAGTACGAAGGCGGCGTTTCCTACCATGGAAAAAGCATTGTGATTGACAGTGATATTTCCGTTGTCGGTTCGTTTAACATGGATATGCGCAGCGTTTATCTGGATACCGAGCTGATGCTTGTGATCGACAGCGAGGAGGTCAATGCGCAGCTGCGAGGGCTGCTTTCCCGCTATGAGGAGCAGTGCGCCGTTGTGCAGCCGGACGGTTCGCGGGTTTATCCGGACGGGGTGACGCCGCAGGAGATCACGAAAAAGAAAAGTATCAACATGGCTCTGCTGTACAATCTGCTCCGCTGGGCGAGGAGGCTGCTGTAGCCTGCAGCAGTTTTACAATCTGCGAAGTCCTTTATCAACGGTCTTTTCACTTTTCACTTGTACGCACCGTGGAAGCCTGTTTTATGGAAGAACGGCAAAAAGAAAAGAAGGGGCACAGAAAGAAAATTGAAATAGACCTTGCAGGCAAGGCGATAAAATGTTATACTGACCACATGAAGAAGAAAGGTACAAACGGTGAAGAAATGGTAAGATAGTCTGATTTGGTGAGAGAACAATAGCTTTTGCAGGCGAACGGACAGTGTTGGCCGCGTTCTTTTATGCCGAATTGGATGGAATACATTTCTGAACCGTACAGCGGCGGCTGCTTTGCCGTGCGCCAAATACAGGGTTCTTTTTGTGATTCCAAGCCTTCCGGCATCTGCCGGAGGGCTTTTTTCGATGCAGACAGGGGCGTTTTGTTTTACGGCGGCCGTTCCTTTTCCGCAGCGGCAGAGCTTATATTCACCAACCCATGGAAGAGGAAAATTCAGTCAATGGAAGACGGATTTTCTGATTAAAAAATTGATAATTTATTAGAAAACGGATATTTTCAGCAAGAAAGAAGGGGTTGTATGCTGCAGATTCGAAACTTAAACATATCGCATAAAAAGGATCTTCATGAACTGGTAAAAGATTTTAACCTGGTTCTGAATCCGGGAGACAAGGCCGTTCTGATCGGGGAGGAGGGAGACGGAAAAAGCACGCTGCTGAAATGGATATACCGGCCGGAGCTGATAGAATCGTACGCGGAGGCGGCCGGAGCAAAAAGCAGCCCCGGGGAGCGCTTGGGCTATCTGCCGCAGGAACTCCCGAGGGAGGACGGGGAAAGAAGCGTCTACGAATTTTTCTGCTGTGAGGAAGGCTTTCTGGAGAAGCCGCCGTGGGAGCTTGCACGCCTTGCGGGTGAGCTTGGAGTTCCGGCAGAGCTTTTTTACAGCGAGCAGCGGATGAACACGCTTTCCGGAGGCGAGAAGGTCAAGCTTTCCCTCGCGCGCCTGATGCTTGCGGCTCCGACGATCCTGCTGCTTGACGAGCCGTCAAACGATCTGGATATGGAGACGCTTCTGTGGCTGGAGAAATTTATTCTTCATGCAGAAGGAGCGGTGCTTTTTATATCCCACGACGAAACGCTGATCGAGCGGACAGCAAATGTTGTTGTGCATCTGGAGCAGCTCCGCCGGAAGACGACCAGCCGTGCAACGGTGGCGCGGATGCCGTATCGGCAGTTTCTGAAGGAAAGGGAGGCCGGCTTTGCCTGCCAGGAGAAGCTGGCGCGCGCGCAGCAACGGGAAGAAAAAGCGAGACAGGAAAAGCTGCACCGCCTGGAGCAGCAGGTAAAACATGAGATGGATGTCCTGCCGAAAGCGGGTTCCGATGCGGCGGGACGTCTTCTGAAAAAGAAGATGAAGGCTGTGAAATCCATGGAGCATCGGTATGAGCGCGAGGGTGCCGGACGGACGGGATTGCCGGAGTATGAGGAAGCAATGTATTTTAAGCTCGGCGAGGGCGTGCGGATGCCGGCGGGCAAAACAGTGCTGGAATATTCGCTGAAGGAGCTGACTGTATCAGACCGCGTGCTGTCGCGTGATATTTTTCTGCGGGTGCGCGGCGGGGAGAAGGTGTGCATCGTCGGTAAAAACGGGGCGGGCAAGACAACGCTGCTGCGCCGGATTGCCGAAGAGCTGCTTGCCCGCAGAGATATCCGGGCATATTATATGCCGCAGAATTATTCAGATCTCCTTCCCCTTTCTTTATCACCGGCCGACTATCTTTCCCTGACCGGTGATAAGGAGGAACAGACGCGCATTCGTACCTACCTCGGTGCGCTGAAGTTTACGGCGGATGAAATGAAGCATCCGATCGCCGAGCTTTCCGGAGGTCAGAAAGGAAAGGTGCTCTTGCTGCAGATGAGCCTGTCGCAGGCGGATGTTCTGATTCTTGACGAGCCGACGCGGAATTTTTCACCGCTTTCCGGGCCTGTGATACGGCGTATGCTCCGGGAATACAGGGGAGCGGTCATCAGTATTTCGCACGACAGAAAATATATCGGGGAGGTTTGCAAAAGCGTGTACCATCTGACGCCAGAGGGGCTTTTGCCGGAGCGCGGCTTTGAGATGGTGAAGTAAACCGATCAGGCTGGTACATGGACAATCTGCAAGGAAAGGGGCGCCCGCGGGCGCCCCTTTCCTTGCAGTGCAAAAGAAAAATTACTGCATTTTTAAAAAAAAGTTATTGACAACATACAATAGTTAGATTATACTAACTTCGAGAAAAAGAGGAAACTGCAGGGAATAAACAGAAGCGCAGAGCAGAAAAAGCCCAGGAAGCGGAAACCTGCAGCCTAAGCGGAGACCTGCGCAGGAAGGAGGGGCTGTATGCCGTTGACGTTGGCGGTTCGGGGAGTGCCGAACCGGATAAAAAAAGTGGGAGGAAGAGAGGAGACAAGAAGATTTCTTGAAGGGCTTGGTTTTGCGGCGGGCACGATGGTGACTGTTATATCGGAGGCCGGCGGGAATATGATTGTTCATGTGATGGATACCCGCGTGGCCATCGGAAAGGAGATGGCCGGCAAAATTTTTGTATAAGCGGCATAAGCATCCGCCGGCATGCAGTGAAACAGGATGGCGTGAAATGCGGTGAAGCCGTACAACAGCAGAAGGGCGGCTGAGAAGGAATACGGGAAATATGCCGAAATGCAGCAGAATCCGCTGCGGTGCGGCAGCCGGAAGCCAGCTGCCGGGAATCGGGAGGAAAAGAGAATGACATTGAAGGAAGTTGCCTGCGGAACGACCGTCAGAGTAAAACGGCTGACCGGGGAAGGACCGGTTAAGCGGAGGATTATGGATATGGGCATTACGAAAGGCGCGGAGATTTTTGTGCGGAAGGTGGCGCCTCTGGGTGATCCGGCAGAGATCACGGTGCGGGGGTACGAACTGTCGCTGAGAAAAGCCGATGCGGAGATGATTGAGGTGGAAATGGTTGAAGGGAAAATGGTTGAGGTGAAGTGAAGCTTCGATGAAAATGCTTGTATAAAAAGCAGCAGTTAATTTTTTTTGGCGCATGAGTTAGTGCTGACTAATCAAAGAAAGCTTTAAATAACCTGTTTGAGGAAGCAGGGGACCGTGGCAGAAAATAAATATTATTCGGGCGGATACTGTCAGGCATATAAAAAGCGGAAATGTTATAGCAAAATACACAAAAGTTATAAAAAAGTGAAAACATTAAGGCCGGAAGGCACGAGTTACATAAGGTGAAAGAAAGTAAAACAGAAAAGGAGCAGCAGAATGTCGATGAAAATTGCGCTGGCAGGGAATCCGAACTGCGGCAAAACAACCTTGTTTAACGCCCTTACGGGCTCGAACCAGTTTGTTGGAAACTGGCCGGGAGTGACCGTTGAGAAAAAGGAGGGGAAGCTGAAGAAATCGTTTCAGACGGGAGCGGACGATATTGTGATTGCAGATCTTCCGGGGATATATTCCCTGTCCCCCTATACGCCGGAGGAGGTCGTTGCCAGAAATTATCTGATCGCGGAGCGTCCGGATGCGATTATCAACATTATTGACGGCACGAATCTTGAGAGAAATCTTTATCTTTCCACACAGCTGATGGAGCTGGGAATTCCCGTTGTCCTTGCCGTTAATATGATGGATATTGTGGAGAAAAACGGCGATGTAATCCGCACGGAGCAGCTTTCGAAAAAGCTGGGCTGCGAGGTTGTGGAAATTTCCGCGCTGAAGGGCAGCGGGCTGGAGCAGACGGTGCAGAAGGCTGTTTCTGCCGCGCTGCGGAAGAAGGGGGCGGCTCCGGCGCATGAGTTTTCTCCGGAGGTCGAGGAGGTGCTGCGGAGTGTGCAGCATAAGCTGGAGGGTGCTGTGCCGGAGGAGCAGTGCAGATTTTTTGCAGTCAAGCTGCTGGAGAGGGATGATAAAATTCAGGATCGGATGGCATTTGTTCCGGATGTGTCGGAGGAGATCGACGGCCTGGAGAACCGCTTTGACGATGATACGGAAAGCATAATCACGAATGAAAGATATGCTTATATTTCCGGAATTATGGAGAGCTGTATAATAAAAAAGAGGAAGGAAAAGTTGACGGTATCCGACAAAATTGATAAAATCGTTACAAACCGTTTCCTGGCCCTGCCGATTTTCGCTGCGGTGATGATTCTCGTCTACTACATATCGGTTTCCACGATTGGAACCTGGGCAACGGACTGGACGAACGACGGCCTGTTCGGGGACGGCTGGCATTTGTTCGGGATCGGCGCGGCGGATTATGATGAGGCGATAACAGAGTATGCAAGGAAGCATGTATGGACGGAAGAAACGACAGCGGCGGTCTCCGCGGCCGAAGCAGCGGGGGCGATCGGTGCGGAGGAGGTTTTGGAAGCGATCCGGGAGGAGGATTTCGGAGCGTTTCAAGAGACGTACGAACTGTACGGCGCATCCATGGCAGTGCTGGGCTATGATATTTCCGAAGTCGTGGACGCAGCCCTGGAGGCTCCTGAGGCACCGGACACGGCCGCTTACGGTGTCTGGGTGCCGGGAATTCCAGCACTGGCGGGCGGACTGCTCGATAGGATGAACTGCGCCGGCTGGCTGAGCAGCCTGGTTCTTGACGGGATCATTGCCGGTGTCGGAGCGGTGCTCGGTTTTGTACCGCAGATGCTGGTGCTGTTTTTGTTCCTTGCCTTTCTGGAGTCCTGCGGTTATATGGCCCGTGTTGCGTTTATTATGGACAGAATCTTCCGGAAATTCGGGCTGTCCGGAAAGTCATTTATTCCGATGCTGATCGGAAGCGGCTGCGGTGTGCCGGGGATTATGGCTTCCCGGACAATTGAGAACGACCGCGACCGCAAAATGACGATTATTACGACGACCTTTGTACCGTGCGGGGCAAAGCTGCCGATTATCTCGCTGATTTCCGCGGCCCTGTTCGGGAATGCCTGGTGGGTAGCGCCGAGCGCGTACTTTGTCGGGGTTGCTGCGATTGTGTGCTCCGGCATTATGCTGAAGAAAACGAGAAGATTTTCCGGGGAGCCGGCTCCGTTTGTTATGGAACTGCCGGCATATCACTGGCCGACCGCCGGCGGCGTGCTGCGCAGCGTGTGGGAGCGCGGCCGTTCCTTTATCAAAAAGGCCGGCACGATCATTCTTCTTTCTTCGATTGTGATCTGGGCCGGCTCCCGGTTCGGCGTCGTGAACGGAAAATTTATGTTTGACGCCGAGATGGAGCTTGGCAGCAGCGTACTTGGAGCGATCGGCAGCGCGGTGAAATGGATCTTCGCGCCGCTTGGCTTTGACCGGACGGAGGCGACGGTCGCAGCAATTATGGGGCTCGTGGCAAAAGAGGAGATTGTAGGTGTTTTCGGGGTGCTTGATTTTGCCGCGATGACAAAGCTGGCCGCGTACTCCTTCCTTGTGTTCAACCTTTTATGTGCGCCGTGCTTTGCAGCGATGGGCGCTATCCGGCGGGAAATGAATAATGCCAGATGGTTCTGGTTTGCGATCGGCTACCAGTGCGGGCTGGCTTACGCCGTATCGCTCTGCATTTATCAGTTCGGCATACTTATTTCCCGAGGAGCGTTCGGGTTCGGTACGGCTGCGGCGTTCCTGCTGGCTGGAGGGATGATCTGGCTGCTGGTGCGCCCGCACCAGGAGAGCACCGCGCCGAAGCTGCGGCTGAAAAAAATCAGCCGGGAGTCAAAATCTCTTTGACAGAAAAAGACGCTCCCTGGCAGAATAAATTATGAGAGGATTTGGTGAGAAAATATGGGAACAGTAATTGTGGGACTTTTTCTGGTGCTGGCTGTCGGGGCTGTTATCCGGGGAATGGTGCGCGACAAAAAAAGCGGAAAATCGCTGCACTGCGGAGGCTGCGGGGGCTGCTGCGGCGGACATTGCGCCGGCAGGGAACGGACGCTGGAATGACGTGTCAGGATAATATTGGTAAAATTGCACAATAATAAGTGGGGATACCTAGTTAAATATGCCAAATTTTCATTATTCCGGTAAATTTGCCCTTACAATATGGGAAATAATCTGCTATAATAAATAATGTAGCGGACGGAAGTCAAAGTGCGGATTGTATTGCCTGGCTGCGTCGAAATTTTACCGAGCGGCCGTCGGGCAGCAGTGAAGGAGTTGGCATAATGTTTGCAGAAGGAGACTATATTTCGCACAGCGCAAGCGGAGTGTGCAGGGTTGCCGGCATTACGCTGATGGAGGTACCCGGTGCGGACAGGAAAAAGGAATACTATATTCTGAAACCGGTATATGACAGGAGCGCGACCGTTTACTGTCCCGTGGAAACGGGAAAAGCGCTGAAATGCCGGCGGATTATGACAAAGGAGCAGGCGGGGGCGCTGCTGGACGAGATTTCAGGGCTCGAGCAGCTGACGGCACAGAATCCGAAGGAACTGGAGGAGCGGTGCAGGGCCGCCGTTCAGTCAGAAAACAGCGCAGAATGGGCGCGGGCAATCAAGACGCTTCGGCAGGAGCGGGATAAACGGCTGAGCACGGGCAAGAGGATGACGGTAATCCAGGAGCGCTGTCTGAAGCTGGCCGAGGAAAAGCTCTGCGGGGAGCTCGCCGTATCGCTCGGAATGGAGCGGGAGAAAGTGGAAGAACTGCTCATAGAAAAAATGGCGGTTAAAGTCTGAAGGAGGCGCGCAAAAGCCGGAAACATCCGCCGCCGCGGCTGCGGCCGGTTTGTGGCGCACCATCCGGATCGGGTGTGCACAAGCCGAAGAAGCCGAAAAAATCGCAGAAGCAAAGAGACAGAGGGAAGCGAACCGGAAGGGTGAAAGAGGTTGTCAGAAAGCCACAGTTCGATTCCATGTTGCCCGTATAACCTTATGAATAGACATTTTTATTGATGCGGCCATTATTCAATCGCTGCAAAAAGAGACTGCTCCCGTGGGTTGGCAGTCTCTTTTTATGCTTTTCATGTTCACTTATATCAGCAATAAGCAGGTTTGCAGACCGCGCAGCGGAAAGGCCTGATGCAGTATTAGAATAATGTTTTAGAATGGGTCAGATACTGTTCCGGCCCATTTTATGCTGTTGTCATATAGACCTGAAAGATAATAAAAGATTTTTTTAAATCAGGTGTCAGAATTTCGGCGAAAAGTTGTGTATATCAGTGAAAGGAGGAGTCGTATGGATGATCATGGCATAATCCAGATGTACTGGGATAGAGATGACCAGGCCATTAGAGCAACGTCAGACAAATACGGTCATTACTGCAAGAGTATAGCCAGAAACATACTGAACAATGACGAAGATGCCGAGGAATGTGTCAATGATACCTACCTGAACGCCTGGAATGCCATGCCAGCGCATTGGCCAGAACAGTTAGCAACATTCCTTGGCAAAATCACACGGAATCTGTCTTTTAACAAATATAAGCACAATCGCGCCGAAAAACGGGGCGGCGGTGAAATAGCACTTGTTTTAGACGAACTGGCCGACTGCATATCAGGCAATGACGATGTGGAGCAAATCATTGACCGCCGGGAATTAATCAAAACTCTCAATTCCTTTGTGAGGAGCCTTCCGGCAGACAAACGGAATATATTTGTTCGCCGCTACTGGTATGCCGATTCCATTTCGGACATTGCAAAAGCCCGTGGAATGCTGCAGGGAACCGTATCAAAGACATTGGAGCGGACACGAAAAAAGCTGAAAACATATTTGACAGAAAGGGGCTTTGAGATATGAAAAAAGAAGATTTTTTTGAAGTCCTCGGTGAACTTGATGACAATATAGTGAAAGGAGCTGAAATAACGGTGAAAGAAAATATGGTCAAAAGGCCTGTCCGGGTTAAATGGGGAGCTGCAGCAGCCTGCCTGTGCCTTGTCGTTGCGGGCGCTGCTGTCCTTCTGCGGCAGAATTTTTCAGCAGCCCCCGAGGGCAATTTGCCCCCGGGTACCAGAGTCGATGGAGGAAGCGGCGAAGGCATGATGTACAGCGTTGCTGTATATCCCGCAGACGAAAACGAAGAAAACGTGGCATCCGCAGATGTTGCAAGCCTTTCGGAAAACGAAGTATGGAACAATGCACTGGCTGAACATCTGCCCGGGCAGCTGCCGGAGGGTTTTCATTATGGGCGCGGAAGCATTTATCATACTGTAATGAAAGACGGAACACAGTATAACATGCTGCGGGTTGAATATATCTTGGGTACAATTCCGGAACAGCAGTATACGCAGGACGGCGGGGCTGTTGCCCCGGACCCGGATACGATAGGGGAATCCTTTATTGTCTGCGTTATGAACTATGAACCCGGAACCGACATAAACATTTATTCCTCTCAGGAAGAAGTGACGCTGCCTCTTCTGGAGGAAAAGGGGGCTGTGTATATTCGCTCAGGAGATTGCTGTATCGGAGTATTTACTGAAACCGCAGAACCGGCCGCTGTTTTAGATGCCTTGAGACATATTGAATAACGAAACATTAAGCTTACAGGACAGCGGTAATTCTATTTTATAATGTATACAAAGACTAAAAAATATTATAACTGATGAAAAATTATAAAAATAACAAAAAATAATTGAATTTGCGTTCGGAAAATGCAGGGAACAAAAGCGAGGCGGGAGCAGATTGTTCCAAAGAAGACATGGCGGAAGTCCAGGTGAAAAACAGCCGGACTTCCGCCGCTTCTTTCTGTCCGATAAAGAATGCAAATCCGGCTGTTTACAGATTCCTGCCTGTAAGATTCTAGCGGTCCTGGTCAGCCGGCCCGGTCATTTACCGGTTTTCGCCCGTGGCCTCGACATGGCGCTTGATGGCCGCGAAGCTTTCCGGACTGATAACATGCTCGATGCGGCAGGCGTCCTCCGCAGCCGTGTCGGGCGGAACACCGAGCTTTGCCAGCCATGCGGAAAGCAGCTCATGCCGCTCATAAATCATTTCGGCAATGGCCCGGCCGCTCTCGGTCAGATAAATAAAGCCGGCGTCGGTAACGGTAATGTGCTGCCTGCTGCGCAGATTTTTCATCGCGATGCTTACGCTGGGTTTTTTGAAGCCCAGCTCGTTCGCGATATCCACCGAGCGCACGACGGGAAGCCGGCGGCTCAGAATCAGGATGGTTTCGAGATAGTTTTCTGAGGATTCGTTCGTATTCATAATTGATACCCCGCACGGTATCGCAGGCATGCCCGCAATACCGTTTCGATGATGATTCGCAAATTTTTTATGTTTTCTGCGGCCAGAGGGCCGGTGTGTTCCTTATTTTACCGAAATAACTGCCGCTCCCGCGCAGCTTTGTCCGAAAATTATTATGCGCATAAATGCGTTTCCGCGCAGGCATAAGGTTCTGCCGACATTATAGCATAAATAAACAGAGGGTGCAACAAAGGAAGAATTGTCCCCGGTGACCGGATTTTCTTAACCTGCCGCAGCGGAAGCGGGTAAGGTCCGCACAGCACTTATGGACGCGGGAAAAAGCGAAAACAAAGGAGGAAACATCAGTCCCTCCTCAGCGTCAGGTTTTCGTTAATTCAGCCCCCGGAACCCCTTCCCGATAATCTCACTGCTGTTTGTAATCATAATAAATGCACCGGGCTGGTTGTCACGGATATAATTTCTGAGCTGAACTGCCTGGCTGCGTTTCATAACCGTCAGGATTATGTATTTGTGATGATGTTCGTGCGCGCCTTCCCCCTCAAATTTTGTGGCGCTTCGCTTCAGCCTGGTCTGGATAAAATCGCAGATCGGCTCCGCGTCGTCGCAGACAATAGTAAAATATTTGCACAGATTCAGGTTCTCGATTACGCTGTCGATCACAAGAGATTTTGCAAGCAGACCGCACAGCGAAAAAAGCCCGGTTTCAATGCTGAAGGTAAAGCAGGCCGCCGCGACAATGAACAGATCGACAAAGAGCAGAGCCGTGCCGATATGGATGCTGGTATATTTTTTCAGTATCATTGCGATGATATCCGTCCCGCCTCCGCTGGAGCCGATATTGAACAGGATTGCGGAGCTGGCCGCCGGAAGGATTATGGCAAAAATAAGCTCCAGCATCGGCTGGCCGGTCAGAGGGCCGGACATCGGAAAAAGCTTTTCAATAGCGCTGAGCAGAACGGATATGATAACGCTGGCGTATACGGTCCGGGCGGCAAAGCTTTTGCCGAGAAAGAGCAGCCCAAGAACAAGAAGCAGCATATTGATAATGAAATTCAGCGTTCCTGCGGAGAGGGACAGCCGGGAGGCGAGAACAACGGAAATACCGGTTACGCCGCCAAACGAAAAATTATTCGGAAATTTAAACAAATAGACTCCAAGGTCAAGAATCAGAGCTGCCAGAGTGATCATGGCATAATCCATAAAAACAGCCCGGAGCGGTTCCTTCCGGGGAGCATCGTCTTGCTGTGCTCCGGTTTTTACTGCGGCGCCTGCTGTTTTCTCAGTGTCGATTTTCTTATTTTCATCCATTTTCTTTTTCACGTCAGACCTCTTTTCCGCGTCCTATGCGCGTCTGAAACTGCATCAGCCGCGTTGAAACTGCCGCAGCAATTTTTGCCGTGCGGTTCCAGACGGTGCCTGTGAATCTGCCCGGGTTATTTGCAGCATAACTATTGTAATGCTTTCCCGCAAAAAATCAAGCCTTTCGACATTGATTTTTTCCTTGTAATAGCATACAATAAAGTAATAATATACCGGCCGGGCGGCGGGCTGCCGTGCCGGCGATCAAGGAGGCTGTGTGGCAAATATACTTGATTATATTCGCTGGCGGGGCGATCTGACCTTCGCGCAGGATGAGCTGAACGAAGTGGACAGCCTGATTTTGTCGGAGCTTTCCTATCTGAATTTTCAGGGGATTGCACAGACGGCGGAGGGGCTTTCGCTGAAGGAGGCAGCGGCCCGCTATTTTGAGGAGGAGCGGGATAAACAGATAAATACCGGCGATCTGCAGAAACCGGAGTATTTTACCATGCTTTCGCTGCTGGCGGAAAGCCGTCGGTTTTCGGATATCGTACTTTCCGGCTATGTGCAGAGACTGGAGGAGGAGGCGAATCTGCAGTTTTCCGCCGTCATCTGCAGACTGCTGCCGGGCGTGTGCTATGCGGCGTACCGGGGGACGGACGATACGCTGCTCGGCTGGAAGGAGGATTTTCTGATGAGCGCCCTGGATACGGTGCCGTCGCAGGAGGAGGCTCTTCGCTATTTTAAACGGGCGCTGGAGGAGAACCCGGGCTGCCGATGGTATCTGGGCGGTCACTCCAAGGGCGGCAATCTTGCGGTCTACGCGGCGGTGAACGCGGGGCAGAGGGCGCAGCGGAGGGTGCTCCGCGTGTTTAATCATGACGGGCCGGGCTTCCGGGAGCAGGTACTCGCCTCTGCTGCCTGGCAGGCGATGCAGGAGCGCATTTGCACAACGGTGCCGCAGGCTTCCATTGTCGGCATGCTGCTGGAGCACGGGGAAAACTACACGGTTGTGCGGAGTTCCGAAAAGGGGGCAATGCAGCACGACGGGCTGAGCTGGGAGGTATGCGGTCCGCGGTTTGTACATCTCGGAGAGGTGAACCGGAAGAGCCGGATCGCAGATCGGACGATCCGCAAGGTGCTGGGAGAGCTGGACGACGCGCAGCGCAGGCAATTTACCGAAGCTCTGTTTGAGGTGCTCGAGGCGAACCGGAACCGCACGCTGACCGATATCCGCACGGATGGCTTCCGCGCGGTGCGTGCCATGATAAAGACCTATGACAATCTGGATCAGGAGGCCAAACGGGCGCTTCAGTCCGTTGCTGCGAAGCTGCTGTCCGAAGGCTTCCAGAGCATCCGGCAGGAGCGTGCCGAGCAGCGCTCCAGAAATAAAGAAAGAGCCGGGGATGCGGCGGAAACAGGGGGAGAAATTTGAAACATGATATATTTTTATCTTACTCAACCAGGGATGCGGAAACAGCAAAGGAGCTGTACAAATTTCTTACCGGAAAGGGAATGACCTGCTGGATGGCTCCGGAGAGCATTCTGCCCGGAACCGAGTACGGGGAGGCAATTATCGACGGGATTGAGAATGCGGGAATATTTCTGCTTGTGTTTTCAGAGCATTCGAACGAGTCGCAGCATGTAAGGCGGGAAGTGGAACGTGCGGTCAGCAGCCATCTTCCGGTTATTTCGTATCGGATCGACCGCACGGAGCCGGGGAAAACCATGGAATATTTCCTGATGGCGAATCAATGGCTGGATGCTTCGGACGCCCCGGGGAAGCATGAGGACGAGCTGTACAGAGCCATCCGTGCCCTGATGACCCGCAGGGGAAAGGAAGCTGCCGGAGAGGAAGGGAAGGAGAAAACATGCGGGACAGAAGCACCTGCTTACGCCGGAAGCGGCAGGACGGCGGACGGCGGAAGAAAGCGCCCGGCTGCCGCGGTGCTCCTTGCGCTGCTGGCTGTGTTTGCCGTGACCTTCCTGTGCATCATTCTTATCAGAGGGAACAGCCGCAAGGACAATTCCGCCGTTTCTCAGCTTAAGCCGGGCGAATATATCCGGTTCGGGAGCTATTATCCGCAGGGGCAGGAGCAGGCCGGGGATGGGGGCATCGAATGGATTGTCCTGCGGGTGGATGAGACAGAAAAGCGTGCGCTGCTTCTTTCGGCGATGATTCTCGATATGAAACCCTACGATGCGGCGGAGAGCGGCCGCTATTATAAGGACGGGGAAGGAAATACCTGCGACCGCACGAAACTCGAAGAATACTCGCAGGAGGAGAGAATTGAATTTTACGGAAACAGCGACTGGGAGAGTTCCAATCTTCGCAGCTGGCTGAATTCCCCGGACAGCCTGGTAACATATCAGGGACAGGAGCCGGTTTCGGCAGGCACGGACGATGGGGTGAACGGTTATCACACGCAGCCCGGTTTTCTTCATGATTTTACTCAACAGGAGCGAGACAGGCTTGCAGAGACGGAGCTTGTGACCCCGGGAAATCCTCTGAGCAAAGAAGAAATTCATACACGCGACCGGGTGTTTCTTCTTTCGGTGGAAGAGGCGAAACAGTATCTGGAGGGACAGAATATTTCGCGCTACGCCGCTCCTACCGAACTCGCGGCGGCGGCGAGCCATGCAACGCTGTATCCGACCTACCAGTCGTTCGGTGTGAGTTCTCTTCCGTGGTACCTGCGGACGCCGTCCGCGGAGCACGCCGGACGAATCTTTATGGCAGGCACCGGCTTTGGAAATGAGGCTGATGTCTTTGAGGGCTATGTCTGCTCGGCCGGTGGCGGCGTGCGGCCGGCAGTTGTGATCGAGCTTGGAGACTGCGTGCTGGCCGGCGATGGGACGAGAATGAATCCTTACCGGATAGAGTGAGACGGCAGCAGATCCGGTGTGAGAGAAAAACGGCTCCGGGGAGCCGTTTTTTAGAGAACGAAACCGGCCTCAGGAGAAGGAAGGATGAAAAGAGCGAAACCGGCCTTGAAAGAAATCGGCAGCGGAGCAGATATCGGCGGCGTCAATCATACCGGTGCAAAAAGAGGGGATAAATGAAATATGCGGCTCAAAGATTTAGAAAATTTTGACAATATCATAATACAGTGCCACGACAATCCGGATGCAGATGCGATTGCTTCCGGCTACGGGGTGTACTGCTATCTGAGGAGCCGGGGCAGGCAGGTCCGGCTGATTTACGGCGGAAGGCAGAAAATCACAAAGGCGAATCTGAAGCTGATGACGGAGGCGCTGGAAATCCCCATTGAATACTGTACGGAATGCACAGGTGTTCCGCTGCTTGTGACCGTGGACTGTCAGTACGGCGAGGGGAATGTGCAGCGTTTTGAAGCAGAACGCACGGCCGTGATCGACCATCATATCGACATGGGACATGAGGCGGATTTCAAGGATGTGCGGAGCAGCTACGGAAGCTGTGCGGCGCTTGTCTGGCAGCTGCTGCGGGAGGAGGATTATCCGGTTGGAGAAGACAGGAACCTTTCAACAGCGCTGTATTACGGGCTTTATATGGATACAAACGCACTCTCCGAAATCAGCCATCCGGTCGACCGTGATTTGCGCGACTGCGTCAAATTTCACGAGGGGCTTCTGACGCAGCTGCGCAACACGAACCTGAGCCTTGTGGAAATGCAGATCGCGGCGGAGGCGCTGAAATCCTACCGCTACCACGAAGCCTGCCGTTTTGCGGTTGTCCGGACGCAGCCCTGCGATCCGAATATTCTCGGCTTTATCGGAGATCTGATGCTTCAGGTGGATATTGTTAATCAGTGCGTGATTTTCTGCGAGCAGCCCTACGGCGTCAAGCTTTCCGTGCGAAGCTGCGTCAGGGAAACCCGTGCGAACGAGCTGGCAGAATATTTGACGGCGGGCATCGGAAACGGCGGCGGACACGCTGGAAAGGCCGGCGGTTTTCTTCCGCGTGCCCGGCTGGAGGAGAAGCTGGCCGGCGGGGATGCAGGGGATTTTCCGGAACGGAAGTTTGAAGAGGGGCGGAAATCCGGGAAGGAGCAGACATTAGGAGATATCGGAGCTTATCTGGAACGCAGGCTGGAGGAATACTGCGGCAGTTTCTCGGTACTGCACGCTTTGGACTATAAAGCAGAAACGGATAAAATGGTGCGCTTCCGGAAAAAGCCGCTCCGACTCGGCTTTGTACGGCTGGCCGATGTGCTGCCTGCAGGAGAGGAAATTCGGATTCGGACGCTGGAAGCGGATTTTGATCTGACCGTGGAGCCGGATCTTTATGTAATGATCGGGATTCGGGGTGAGGCCTACCCGATCCGAAAAGGTAAATTTGAAAAAAGCTACCGGATCTGTGAGGGCAGGCCGGAGGTCCGCGCGGAATATCTGCCGAGTGTTTTTTGCAAAAGCAGCGGCGCGCTGATGCCTCTGATGCCGTCTGCCCGGTGCTGCATGGCGACGGGCGGTACGGAAATTTATGCAGAATGCCTGGAACGGACAGTCAAGGTATTCACCGCATGGGATGAGGAGAATTACATGCTTGGCCGCCCGGGCGATTATCTTGCCGTGCGCGCGGACGACCTGCATGATGTGTATATTATTGCGGGGGAGATTTTTGCGGAGAGCTATGAAGAGTGCGGAAGATCTTCCTGCGGTCACCCGGATTACCGTCCAAGACGCTGACGGAAATCCGTATAATCAAACTTCTTCAGGCAATGCAAATTTTTTTCGCTACAAAGAACAAAGATGCCCGGAAGCGCCATCCCGTTGAAGGTGTTGTTCTTGCATATTGTGTAGATTGCCATGTCGCCGAACAGGAGCAGATCTCTCTCCCGCAGCGGCGCGGCAAAACTGTAATCCCCCATCACATCCCCGGCCAGACAGGTGGGACCGCCCAGGCGGACGGTGCAGGGCAGTTCTCCCGGTTCCTTTGCGCCGTACAGCGGCGGCCGGTAGGGCATTTCCAGTACGTCCGGCGTATGGCAGGCAGCGCTGGCATCCAGAACGGCGATCTGTGTATCGCCGTTTTTCAGTACATCCAGAACACGGGCAGCCAGATACCCCGCGTTCAGCGCACAGGCTTCCCCCGGTTCCAGATAGACCTGCAGGTTCCATTTTTCCTGCGCCGAGCGGATGCACTTCTCCAGCCGGCGGATATCGTATCCGGGTCTGGTAATGTGGTGCCCGCCGCCGAAATTGAGCCATTTCATCCGGGGCAGTAGATCGCCGAAGTGCTTCTCCACGGCATTCAGCGTGATTTCCAGCGCGTCCGAATCCTGCTCGCACAGCGTATGGAAATGAAGTCCGTCCAGCAGCCCGGTCAGCTCCGGGGTCATTTTTTTGTCCCACTGGGCGCGGGTGGTTCCCAGGCGGCTGCCGGGGGCGCAGGGATCATAGATCGCATGGCCCTTTTGTGTGGAGCATTCCGGATTGATGCGCAGCCCGATGCTCTTCCCGGCCCTTTTGGCCGGGAAACCGAACCGCTCCAGCTGGCGGGGAGAGTTAAAAACGATGTGGTCTGCGTATCGCAGAAGCTCATCAAACTCATCCTCCCGGTAAGCGGCGCAGAAGACGTGAACCTCTTTTTTCGGCATTTCCTCCGCGCCGAGTCTGGCTTCAAACAGCCCGCTGGCTTCTGTTCCGTCGAGATACGGCGATAAGACAGGGTAGAGGTCATAGCTGGAAAACGCTTTCTGGGCCAGCAGAATCCGGCAGCCCGTCCGCTTCGCCACACCTGCCAGAATCTCTCCGTTCCGGCGCAGCATGGCCTCATCTAGGATATAGCATGGAGTAGGCAGTTCCCCGAACAGTTTATCCGGGGACAAACCGCCCAGCCCCTCAAAGGCCGGACGGTTTTCTTTTGTATTCAAACGGTCCATCAGTCCACCAGCGCCGGCGTCCGGCTTTCGCGCCTCGGCAGTCCGTACTGATCCAGCGCCGCAAGGAAGGGATCCGGGTCGAACTCCTCCACTGTGCAGACCCCGAGCTTGTTCCACTTGCCGGTCAGCAGCATCAGTGCGCCGCACATGGCAGGCACGCCGGTGGTGTAGCTGATGGCCTGGCTGCCCACCTCGCGGTAGCACTCCTGATGGTCGCAGACATTGTAGATATAATAGGTCTTGTCCTGGCCCGATTTTTTTCCGGTGAAGATACAGCCGATATTCGTCTTTCCCTTGGTGCGTGAACCCAGACTGGCCGGATCGGGAAGAAGGGCCTTCAGGAACTTGATTGGTACAATCTGCTGTCCTTCAAAGTCCACGGGACTGGTGGACAGCATCCCCACGTTCTCCAGACAGCGCATATGATCCAGATAGCTCTGCCCGAAGGTCATAAAGAAACGGATTCGCCGCGCCTCCGGGATATTCAGCGCCAGGCTCTCAATTTCCTCATGATGGAGCAGATACATATCCTTGTGTCCCACTTGATCAAAATTATACTCCCGCTTGATGCTCATAGGGGGGATTTCGACCCAGTGCCCGTTCTCCCAGTAGCTGCCGGGAGCCGAAACTTCGCGCAGATTGACCTCCGGGTTGAAGTTGGTGGCAAAAGCGTAGCCGTGGTCGCCGCCGTTGCAGTCCAGAATGTCAATGGTGTCAATGGTATCAAACTCATGTTTTTTGGCGTGGGCGCAGTACGCCTGGGTTACCCCCGGATCGAAACCGCAGCCCAGCAGAGCGGTAAGCCCTGCCGCCTCGAACTTTTTGCGGTAGGCCCACTGCCAGCTGTAGTCAAAATAAGCGGAGAACCCGGCTTCTCTGCAGCGCTTTTCGTAGACAGCCCGCCACGCCGGATCATCGGTGTTCTCCGGCTCATAGTTGGCAGTATCCATATAATTCACCCCGCAGGCCAGACAGGCATCCATAATGGTCAGATCCTGGTAGGGGAGGGCGATATTCATCACCAGATCCGGCTTGCAGGCGCGGATGAGGTCGATGACCTGCTGCACATCGTCCGCGTCTACCTGAGCGGTAGTGATTCTGGTCGCCGTTTTCGGAGCCAGCTCTGCTGCCAGCTTGTCGCATTTGGACTTAGTCCGGCTTGCGATGCACAGTTCGGTGAACACCTCGCTGACCTGACAGCATTTGTGAATGGCAACGGACGCAACACCGCCGCAGCCGATAACAAGAACTTTACTCATAGTGGTTGATCTCCTTTTATAATACTATCAAATTCCATTTTTGCACAGAGCTATCATCAATTCCCTCAGCACCTTGCAGGCGGTGGCGGTGGAAACGCCGCTGGCATCCAGCATGGGAGCCAGCTCGCTGACGTCGGCTCCCACCACACGGGCGGCGCAGACCGTCCGTATGGCATCCAGCAGATGAAGAAAGCTGACGCCGCCCGCCTCCGGCGTACCCGTCCCGGGAAATGCGGAGGGGTCCAGGCAATCCAGATCAATGGTGAAATAAACGGGAACATTCTGCTCCCGCAGGGCCGCAACCGTCTTCTCCAGACCATCAAACCGGAAGCGGTGCATATCCGTATGCTCATCGGCAAACCGGAACTCTTCGCGGTCGCCGCTGCGGATGCAGAACTGGTGGATGCGCCCATCGCCTACCAGTTCATGGCATCGCCGCAGGATACAGGCGTGGGAGAGCCTGGCTCCCAGATAATCATCCCGCAGGTCGGCATGGGCATCGAAGTGAATTATGTGAAGGTCCGGATGCCGCTTCACCGCGGCACGCACCGCACCCAGCGTTACCAGATGTTCGCCGCCCAGCATTACGGGAAACTTTCCGTCTCTCAGGATTTCGGCAGCGCGGGCCTCGATGTCCTCCAGTGCTGTCTGCGCGCTGCCGAAGCAAAGTTCCAGGTCGCCGCTGTCAAATACTGCGCAGTCTGTGAGGTCCGCATCCTGATAGGGGCTGAAGGTTTCCAGTCCGAAACTCTCATGGCGCATGGCGGAGGGGCCGAACCGCGCTCCCGGCCGGAAGCTGGTGGTGGAGTCGAAAGGCGCGCCGTACAGAACGATACGGGCGCATTCATAATTGCAGTCACAGCCGATAAAATTCTCAATATTCGGTTTCAGCACGGCTTATCCCTCCACTTCCTGCAGCATCTCCTCCAGAAACGCGGGCAGGCAGAAGGCGCCCACATGGAGTCTTGGAGTGTAGTAGCGCGTATACAGGTTGAGCTTCCGCCATGCTTCCGTGTCCAGATCGTCCGTAGGATGATATTTTTTGCTGGCGAAGCCGAACAGCCAGTATCCTGCCGCGTAGGTCGGAATATGGGCCTGGTAGACACGGCTGATGGGGAAGGTGCTGACAATCCGTTTATGGCTGCGCTGCATGGCGCCGGCATCCTCGGCGTAGAAGGGGCTTCCCTGCTGGTTGACCATAATGCCGTCCTCCCGCAGGGCGTTGTGGCAGCTGCCGTAGAACTCCCGGGTAAACAGCCCTTCCGATGGTCCGAAGGGGTCGGTGGAGTCCACAATGATAAGGTCGTAGGCTGCTTCCTGTCTGCGGATGAACTTCAGCGCATTCTCAAAGTGGATATGAACCCGCCTGTCGTCCATCCGGCAGGCGTTGCTGGGCAGATATGTCCGGCAGGCCTCCACCACAAGAGGATCCATTTCCACCAGATCAATGTGTTCCACCCGGTCATACCGGGTCAGTTCCCGCACCACGCCGCCGTCCCCTGCACCGATAACCAGAATATCCCGGATGCCGGTATGTACCGCCATGGGCACATGCGTGATCATCTCATCGTAAATAAATTCATCCCGCTCCGTCAGCATCACATTGCCGTCCAGAGTCAGTACCCGGCCGAATTCCGGCGTCTCGAAGATGTCGATGCGCTGGTAGTCGCTCTGTTTGGAATACAGATGCCGGTTGACCCGGATGCTGTGCTTCACGTCCGGGGTATGAAATTCACTGAACCACATTTCCATTGTTGATCTCCTTTCACGCCAGTACGTTCAGCCGCTCCAGATCCGGGTCCTCCGGACCGGTCATGCTGCAGCCTTTTTCCTTGGCATAACGGATGTGCTCCAGAATCTCTGCCGTGACCCGCTCTCCCGGGGCCAGCAGGGGGATACCGGGCGGATAGCACATGACAAACTCGCTGCATACCCTCCCCCGGGTTTCTGCCAGGGGCAGACTGAGCTTCTCCGCATAAAATGCCTCCTGGGGGCTGGCTACTACCTCCGGCTCCACGTATTCCTGGCTCAGAAGCCCCGTCTGATCCCGCTGGTAGCGCCGCCGGATCTCTGCCAGAGCGCTCACCAGCCGCTCCACCTCCTGAGGGCGGTCCCCCATGGAGAGGTAGGCCAGAATGTTACCGATGTCGCCGAACTCAATCTGGATATCGTATTCGTCCCGCAGGATGTCATACACTTCAATACCGGCCAGGCCGATGTCCAGAGTATGGATGCTGAGTTTGGTCGTGTCGAAGTCAAACACCGAGTCACCGTTCATCAGCTCCCGGCCAAAGGCATAGTATCCGCCCACGGCATTGATTTCCTGCCGGGCGTACTCCGCCATGTCAGCCACCTGATGAAATACCGACCGGCCCCGCAGAGCCAGGTTCCGGCGGCTGATATCCAGGCTGGACATCAGCAGATAACTGCCGGAGGTGGTCTGGGTCAGATTGATGATCTGCCGCACATACCCGGCGTGGATATCGGGGCCTACCAGCAGCAGGCTGGACTGGGTCAGGCTGCCGCCGCTCTTGTGCATGGATACGGAGGCCATGTCAGCCCCTGCTACCATCGCCGATACGGGCAGGCCGCCGCCAAAATAGAAGTGGGTGCCGTGGGCCTCATCTGCAAGGCATCTCATCCCGGCGGCATGTGCCATTTCGACAATGGCCCGCAGGTCGCTGCAAACGCCGTAATAAGTAGGGTTGTTTACCAGCACCGCTACCGCGTTGGGATGCTCGGCGATGGCTTTTGCCACATGTTCCCGGCGCATCCCCAGGGAAATGCCTAGACGCTGGTCCACATCCGGATTGACGTAAACCGGCACCGCGCCGCACAGAACCAGGGCGTTGATAACGCTCTTATGGACGTTGCGGGGCAGGATGATTTCATCCCCCCGTTTGCAGGCCGCCAGAATCATGCTCTGCACAGAGCTTGTGGTGCCGCCGACCATCAGAAACGCATGAGCTGCGCCGAAAGCGTCCGCCGCCAGCTTTTCCGCCTCCAGGATAACCGATACCGGATGGCAGAGATTGTCGAGAGGCTTCATGCTGTTTACATCCACGCCGATGCACTGCTGTCCCAGAAATGCGGTCAGCTCCGGGTTGCCCCGGCCCCGCTTGTGGCCCGGCACGTCAAAGGGAACGACCCGCATTTGCCGGAAGGATTCCAGTGCCTCATAAATGGGCGCTCGGTTTTGATTTGTTTGATTTGAGTGGGTTCGAACATTTTTCAATTTCTTTATTGCGCCTTCTTTCTGCATGTTGGAAAAACAAAAACCGCAAGCTGTGCTGACTGCACAACTTGCGGTTGTCATCAAAACTTCATAACTTGGATCTTCTGCATTTATGTCCGCTGCCGGGAAAGCAGCGCAGAAAATCAAGATGCAGGAAGCTGTTTTGATAATACGGAGGCTCAGAGTCTATATAGCAATACTACTTTTACTACTCTTATTGACCGTTTCACAAGTCTGCGCACAAGGCACATTTCGGTTATGAAGTAACCAACTTATAAAATTTGAGCTTTTAACTCAATCAATAAGGCAACGCAAGGCTGCCGATCGGCAGTGGACCCGGCTGTCCGTATGGCCTTGACTCCCGTAAGGAGTGGTCCGAGTAATTGCTTTGAAAAGACTCCGAAAAAGACCTTTTCAACTTCTGTTATGCTATCACAGGATAATCCTTTTGTCAAGATTCAAATAGCAGAAAAGCTTTAAATAACGGATAAGCTTCCAAATAACGAACAAGTTTCCAACAGCAGATAAACTTCCTGGTATGAATTGCGAACGGGATTGCAGAATAAAAAAACAGGGGCGGCCGGAACCGCAAATTCACAGAAAAAACAAAATCCAATCACGCATCCTTCACAATTCCGGGTTAAGATAAAGCCATAGAAAAGCAAAACAGCCCGCAGGGGAAACAAAAAGGGTCAAAGATACAGCGAAAAAATCCGGAAACTTTAAAAACAGCCCCGGGTTTCGAGCGGGCCATCCGCAGGAATACCGCTGCCGGCCGATACGGCGCAGCTGCACCGCAGGAAATGGAGGAAGCAATATGTACGACGAGAACGGTTTTGAAAAAGAGAACAGCAGCACGAATGAAGTTTACACAGAATGCAGAGTTGTTGAGCCGCAGGATCACAAAAAGAAGAGCGGCAGAAAAAAGAAATTTGCGAAGTTTGCAGCGGGCCTGCTGTGCGCGGCGCTGATTGCCGGGGGAGGCTTTTCCGTCGGCAGCCTTGCGGCAAAGCCGTCCTCCTATGAGACGGGACAGAACGGGAATTCGCCGGAGGACGATGCAAACGGTGACTCGGATTCTTCCGGAAATCCGTCCCAAGGCGGCCAGGCGGGTGCGCAGTCGGTAAACAATCTGCTGGTAAGCGCAGGCCCGGGACAGGGAAAGCCGGTATATACCCCGGCGCAGATCGCGGAAAAATATCTCTCCTCCGTTGTCGCAATCACGGCAAAATCGACGAGCGAAGTCTACAACTTTCTCGGCGGGAAGCAGGAATATGAGAGCGAGGGAGCGGGCTCCGGCATAATCGTTGCCAAGACGGATCAGGAGCTGATCATCGCTACAAACAACCATGTGGTCGAGGGGGCGAAGGAGCTTACGGTCTGCTTTAACGACAGCGCGGAGCAGATTTATTCCGCTTATATCAAAGGTACGGATCCGTCCAACGATCTTGCCGTTGTCGGCATCAAGCTTTCCGATATCCCGGAGAAGGTGCTTGACACGCTGACGGTGGCAGTGCTCGGCGACTCGAATGCCTGCGTGATGGGTGAGCAGGTCGTGGCAATCGGAAATGCGCTCGGCTACGGGCAGTCGCTGACTTCGGGCTATATCAGTGCGCTTGACCGCGTGGTTACGGTGGATAACGTGACCTACACGCTGATTCAGATTGACGCCGCCATCAATCCGGGCAACAGCGGCGGCGCTTTGTTCAACATGCACGGCGAGGTAATCGGGATCAACTCCGTTAAATTTGCGTCGAGCAAGGTGGAGGGAATGGGCTTTGCCATCCCGATCAGCAAGGCGCTGCCGATTCTCAACCGGCTGGCGGAGCGCGAGCCGCGGGAACTGGTGGCGGAGAGTGAGCAGGGTTATCTCGGAATTACGGGCAACGATGTAACCTCCTCCGTGGCAGGTTCCTACAATATGCCGGTGGGCGCGCATGTCAGAAGCGTGACCGAAGGTTCGGCGGCGGAGAAGGCAGGGCTGCTGGCGGGAGACATTATTACCGGCTTTGACGGGATGGCAGTTTCCGGAATGCAGCAGCTGAAGGGCTATCTCCAGTATTACCGCAGCGGCGAGACTGTGGAGATCACGGTTAAGCGCCTGGAAAGCGGCAGCTACACGGAGAAGAAGCTCAGCCTGACGCTCGGGGAGCGCCCGGAGGATCTGCAGGATGGGACACAGCAGGAAGTACAGCAGGAGCCAGAAGATGAATGGAACTTCGGAGACGACTTTTTTGACGGATTGTTCCGGTTTCCTCAAAGATAAATATAGAAAATTTTAGGAGAATTTAGAGTAATTTAGATAAAGTTTCAAAACAGCTGAATTTGGACGTCCGCCGGGAAACCGGCGGATGTTTTTTATGCGCGGGCAGCAGCTGCGGGCGGTTTCTGCATTCCTTGTCTCTCTTCATACGATGCTGTGGACAGCGGCCCCGGTCCGTGTTAAAATTATTTTATCCAACAAAAAGACGGGGGGAATAGCATTGAGGAAATATCGGTGTTTATGCTGCGGATATCTGACGCTGGAATCCAGAGGGGAATTTGATATATGCCCGGTCTGCTACTGGGAGGACGATACGTATTTTGATTTTTCCCGCATCGGGGAGGAAACGGCAGTAACCGGAGCGTATTTTGACCGGGAGCCAGCTGCGGAGGAACTGCTGGACAAACCGTCCGGAGCAAATCACGGACTGACGCTGAGGGCGGCGCAGGAAAATTATCGTTCCTTCGGGGCATGCGAAAAAGAGATGCTGGCCCATGTCAGAAAACCGCGCGGAAATGAGAGATAGCGGTCAGGTTCCCGACCCCTCCGCTTTTGAAACAAAGCAGGTTCCGGCGATCATAACGGCCAGCGCCGTCAGAAATGATATGGACGGGATTTCCCGGAAGACCACAAGCGAAAGCGCCGTCCCGATAAACGGAGAAACGGCATAATAGGCGCTGGTTTTTGCCGCTCCCAGGTATCGTTGCGCATAAATATAAAAATATATGCTCAGACCGTAGGCGACAAAGCCGAGAAACAAAGCCAAAAACGCATGCGGCAGGGCGAAGGAGAATTCGCCCACGGCCAGCGCGATTCCAAGGGAGCCGGCGCCGGAGCAAAAGCCCTTGATCACAACAATTTCAAGCGGATTTTTGGAGGAAAGCTTTTTTGTGCAGTTATTTTCAAGCCCCCAGAAAATGCAGGCGAGCAGGATCAACAGCGAACCTGCGGAGAAGGACAGGCTGCGGATATCTTCCACCGAGAGCAGGATGCTCGCGGCGGTTACCAGCAAAATGCCGATAAAGAGGCGTTTTGTGATTTTTTCCTTGAAAGCGGAAAATGCTATCAGGCTCGTTGCTACAATTTCGAAATTATTCAGCAGCGAGGCGTTTGCCGCGGAGGTCAGCTTCAGTCCGGCCATCAGGGAAATCGGGGCCGCAATGTCCAGCGCCACCATACCGATCGTCCAGGGAAGTTCTCTCCTGGTCAGCGGCATTTCCTTCTGAGCGGCGCCCGTCCTTTTCTGAACAATTCCCATAAGAAACAATCCTGTGCCCGCGCCGAGGTAGAGCAGGGCGGCAAGCATCGTGGGAGAGAGATTTTCCAGCAGCAGTTTGGAAAAAGGGGAGTTTACCGCATAGAGCGCTGCGGCAAGTACGGCAAAAAAGACCGGTTTTCTCTGTCTCATAAATAATACCCTTACAGCCGGAGAACCGCGTGCAGCACAGAACAGGAAAAAACCTGCGGCAGTCTGCCGCCTTTCTTTTGGATTCTGTATGTATCTGCTTATGCTGCCGGTTCTTCGGCTGTGCTTTCTGCTAAATTGATATGCTCGTCCGAAACAGGATGATTGTAGAGGATGCGGGATATTTTGTCAAGTGACCGGGCAGGACGGCGGGCAGTGCGGCAGCACGGAACCGGCGCTGGTATATGCAGGAATGCAGGATGTGCAGCACCGGCCATTCTATGACAGCAGCTGCAGTCATTACGAAATAAAACATTGTGATGAGCATTGACAAAATAAAGAGATTGTGATAAAGTACCAAACAAACATAAGAAAAGCGATGACGGAAAAAAGTAGTTTAGCTGAAAACATCCAGAGAGAACAGCACTTGGTGGAAGCTGTTTATGTGGACATTAGACGAAAACCATTCCGGAGCTGTAATGCTGAAATGAGTAAGTGTTGCCGTACGCCTGCGTTAAAGGATAGGATTTGATAGAATCTGAAGTGAAAAGTTAAGGTGGAACCGTGCTAAGTGCACCCTTAAGACTATATGATTATGGTCTTATGGGTGCTTTTCTTATGTTGTTGCCAAATAGTTAAAGCTGAAAAGAGAAAGGAGCAACAAATTATGAAGGTTCTACGAAAAAATGGAGAAATTGTAGAAGTAAACTTTGAAGAACAGGAGGGCAAAAAGGCATTTTGGCATACGAGTGCACATGTGCTTGCACAGGCTGTAAAACGTTTATATCCGGAAACAAAGTGTGCCATTGGTCCGGCAATCGAAAATGGATTTTATTATGATTTTCAGTTTGAATTTTCATTTTCAGAAGAGCATTTAAAAACAATCGAAGCAGAAATGCGGAAGATTGTAAAGGAGTCCCTCTCCTTGCAGGCACGGTAAACGCATGCTTTATAAATAATCTATAAACAAATTTTTCTTCTTTTT
>CAJUMC010000027.1 GCA_910587085.1 uncultured Lachnospiraceae bacterium
CATAATTACTGGATCTGTAGCCGCTTTTTACTTTCACAAGTGTCAAACTCGGGATATAACACCGAAAATTTCACTAGGACAGAGCGAAGATAATATGTTATAATAATTATCAACAAGCATTATGCCGGCGCTGATTCGCGGTATGACTAGAAACCGGTATCTCAAGTACAGGGGAGCATAATAGGAGTCTGCGGAATCACAAGCCGGAAAACCCGGAAACCCGGAAACAGCATATATAAGAGAGGGCATAAATATGATGAATGACGGAATGCGGAATGCAGGAAAAGGTACGCCGGGACTCCTGAGAATCGGAGCCCTGGAGGCAGGCGGAACCAAAATGGTATGTGCGGTAGGAAATGAGAATGGAGAGCTGGAAAAGCGGGCGGAATTCCCGACGGAGACGCCGGAGCGTACGCTGCCGCGGCTTATTGACTTTTTCCGGTACGAGGGACTGGATGCGCTTGGTGTCGGATGCTTCGGACCCGTCGATTTGAACCGAAACTCCCAGACCTACGGATATATTACAAATACGCCGAAGCCTGCCTGGGTGAACTGTGACTTTGCCGGAAGCCTGCGCAATGCGCTGGGTGTTCCGGTCGGCTTTGATACGGATGTCAACGGTGCAGTGCTTGGGGAGGTGTGCTTTGGTGCGGCGCGCGGCTGCGAGTCGGCGGTTTACATAACCGTTGGTACGGGAATCGGCGTGGGCATCTATGTGAACGGCGGCCTGCTTCACGGACTGATGCATCCGGAGGCAGGACATATGTTTGTGGCCAGGCTGCCGGAGGATCGATATCCCGGCAGATGCCCGTATCACAAAAGCTGCCTGGAAGGGCTTGCTTCTGGGCCGGCCATTACGGAGCGCTTCGGCAGACCGGCAGCCGAGCTGGCGGGCCGGAACGAGGTGTGGGAGCTGGAGAGCGGCTATATTGCGCAGGCGGTTGCCAACCTGATTCTGACGCTTTCGCCGCAGAAGGTGATTCTGGGCGGCGGCGTCATGCATCAGAAGCAGCTGTTCCCTCTCGTGCGGAAGAAAACTGCAGGGCTGCTGAACGGTTATCTGAGCTGCAGTGCCGTAGACAAAAATATGGACGAATACATTGTGCCGCCGGCACTTGGCGATGACGCAGGAATCAGAGGAGCGCTTATGCTCGGGAAAGCCGAGCTGGAACATTCACACGGGCATAAGGCAAAAGCACTGGAGGAGGCTTCGGAACATTTTGCACAGTCGCTCAGAAATTATGACGGAGATCCGAGAAAAGCGCGGGATACGAAAAAGACATCGTGGTAATGCGAAAAAATAAGGCTGTCGCACAGAATAAAGTATGCGGCGGATATGGTATATGCCAGAGCCTGGAGCTACCATATCCGTATCGCTGTCCTTAAGTGCGGCAGCCTTATTTTTGTCTCTGCCGTTATCCGGTACGGCGGAAATTTTGTTAGATTTGCAGGAGATGTCCGTTGTATTTCCGCCGCGGAACCGGTCGGAACACTTTTAATGTACACCCGGTCGTGTTCTGTGCTTCCGGCGTCAGAATGCCTGCCGGGATGTATATGAAAACCATTTTATGTATCCGCCTCTTATCTTTCCCCGGCGGATGCGGCGGCCGGAAGAAGACGGATCAGCTGGCGGCGCACCGGATAGCAGATTGCGGCGGCAGCTGCTATTTTGATTGCGTCGCCGATGAGAAACGGGGTGACGCCGGCAGCAAGAGCGGCACCGGCGGACAGATGCATTGAAACGCCCAGCCAGATTGTCCCGACAGTATAACACAGAAGTGTGCCGGAAACCATTCCGATCACATGCATATAGATGTTCTTTTCAAAACGCCTTACCAGCAGACCGGTCGCGACGGCAATCAGAAAATAGCCGAGCATATAGCCGCCCGTCGGGCCAACGACAACCTGCAGGCCGGATTGTGCCTTTGAGAAGACCGGCAGTCCGACAATGCCCAGAAGCATGTAGATCAGAATCGCGGCGCAGGAATACCATGGCCCGATAATGCAGGCGCTGATATACACCGCAAAGGTTGCCAGCGTGATGGCCGGCATCGGCTCCGGCAGCGGGATGGAGATCGGCGCAAGGATGCAGAGCAGAGCTGCCATCAGGGCCGTAAAGGTGATTTTCGGAATGTTTGTTTTCATAATTGTCCTCCGTGGTTTTGAAATTTTACGGTTTTGCAATTTATATTAACGAGTATAGCAGAAAAAACCAAATTGTCAACCATAATTTAAAATTGGTTTACAATTATAATAATATATGACAAACGAAGCAGAAAAAACAGTCTGTTTTTATCAGGGCTTCTATGCTATACTTTGTTGCAGGCGGAGAAGGCGAAGCCCGATGAATGCGGCCTGGCAGGCGGGTGCTGCAGGCCGCGCAACTAATTTACAGGGAGGTATTCTGATATGGCAAAAGAGACAATCACAGCAGAGAAGGCGCCGGCAGCGGTGGGACCTTATGTACATGCCGTAAAGGCAGGAGGCTTTGTATTTACCTCGGGACAGCTCGGGCTGGATCCGGAGACGGGAACGCTGCCGGAGGGTGTTGCCGCACAGGCAGAGCAGGCAATCCGGAATATAGAGACGGTGCTTGCGGCGGCGGGACTCGCCCTGTCGGATGTTGTCAAGACAACCGTATTTCTTGCGGATATGAAGGATTTTGCAGTGATCAACGAGGTTTATGCAAGGTATTTTGCGGACGGCGCGCCGGCGCGCTCCTGCGTTCAGGCGGCAGCGCTGCCGAAGGGCGGGCTGTTTGAGATCGAGGTAGTTGCGGCACTCCGCTAGGTGCGGCATTTCGTGGAAAGCGCAGGTCCGCGGACGGAAAAGCAGGTAAAATCTCCGGCTGGCAGAAGCCTGCGAAAGCACTTAGCAGCAGATACCTGCGGAGCGGGGGCAATCCTACCAGACAATCAGTCCTCCCGCGAAAACGCCGAGCAGCAGATATCCGCGGAGCAGGGGAAGTCTTGCCAGACAATCAGTCCTCCTGTGAAAATGCCGAGCAGCAGATACCTGCGGAGCAGGGGAAGTCTTGCCAGACAATCAGTCCTCCCGCGAGAATGCCGAGCAGCAGATATCCGCGGAGCGGGAGACAATCCTGCCAGACGAAACAGACGACAGCATCCCGCGAAGTGCGGGACGCCGGCGCAGCCATGTCTCTGCGGAGGAGGCATACCTGCATCCCGTTTTACGGAGAGGGATACATAATATATGTATGGAGGTCTACGGAAATTATGAAGAACAGTAAATATATCGGATACAATAAATTTGACAGCGGATGGCTGGAGAATCCGGAGATTTTTGCAGTGAACCGCAGGGCAGCGCATTCGGATCACCGTTTTTACGCGAGCGCGCAGGAGGCGGAGCGGGGGGAATCTACCCTTGTAATGTCGCTGAACGGGCTCTGGAAGTTTGCTTTTGCGCGGAGGGAACAGGATCGGATCGCGGGCTTTGAAGCTGCGGACTTTGACTGTACCGGCTGGGCGGATATCTCCGTGCCGGGACATCCGGAGCTTGCCGGCTACGGGGTGCCGCAGTATGCCAATGTGCAGTATCCGTGGGACGGACATGAAAATGTGGCCTACGGCAGCGCGCCGAAGTTCGACAATCCGATCGGCAGCTATGTCCGTTATTTTACATTGCCGAAGGCTTTTGCCGGCAGGCGTGTTATGATATCGTTCCAGGGCGTGCAGACTTCGTTCGCCGTATGGCTGAACGGCGTTTTTATCGGCTACGGGGAGGATTCCTTCACCCCGTCGGAATTTGAGCTGACCGGCGCGCTGAAGGCCGGAGAGAACAAGCTGGCGGTGCTGGTCTACAAATATTCTTCGGCAGCCTGGCTGGAGGATCAGGATTACTGGCGGCTGTCCGGAATTTTCCGGGAAGTATTTGTCCATGCCTGCCCGGAGGCGCATCTGGCGGATATGAGCGTACGCACGCTGCTCTCGGACGATTTTGCGGAGGGAACACTGGAGCTTGCGCTCGAGGTGATGAGCGGCAGCACAGAGACGGAGAATGAAAAAGAGAGGACAGCAGCGGACAGCGGGCAGGTGGAAGCCGGCGGAAAATCCGCAATGCAGGCCGGGGGAAAATCCGGGAAAAAGACGGTGGAAGACGGAAAAGATGCGGCGGGCGGAAAGCGGACGCTGCCGGATTTTGAGCTGACCGGCGCGCTGTATGATGCCGGCGGGAAGCAGGTGCTTGCACTGGATACGGCCGGGCGGAAAGCCAAAAAGGAAAAGCGGGAGGACGGCGAGCCTGTCGCAGAGATAAGCCTTTCGGCAAAGCTGGCGGGGAAGGCACTGCAGCTCTGGAGTGCGGAAAAGCCGTATCTGTACCGTCTTGAGCTGCGGCTGTCCGTCGGCGGCAGAGTGTGCGAGGTGATCTCCGAGAAGGTCGGCTTCCGCCGGTTTGAGCTGAAGGACGGACTGATGCAGCTCAACGGGAAGCGCATTGTGTTTTATGGAACCGACCGCCATGAGTTCAGCCATGTTAACGGGCGTGCCGTTACCAGGGAAGAAATGCTGACCGACATCATTAATATGAAGAGGAACAATATCAATGCAGTGCGCACCTCGCATTATCCGAATCAGAGCGAATTCTACCGTCTGTGCGACGAGTACGGCCTCTACCTGATCGACGAGGCCAACCTCGAGACGCACGGCACCTGGACCAATCCGAAAACAGCGGTCCGGGATTGTCTGCCTGGCGACCGCAGGGAGTGGCTTGCCGCCGTGCTCGACCGCGCGAAGTCCATGCTGATGCGCGACCGCAACCATGCGAGCGTGCTGATCTGGTCCTGCGGGAATGAATCGTTCGGCGGAAAGGATATTTTTGAGATGGCCGAGTACTTCCGGGGGGCGGATCCGGATCGGCTCGTGCATTACGAGGGTATTGTTCATGACCGGCGCTATGAAGGAACGAGCGATATAGAAAGCTGGATGTACCCGTCCGCCCGGTACATTGAGGAGCATATTCTGCCGGAGCATCCGGACAAGCCGGTAATCTGCTGCGAGTATTCGCATGCCATGGGCAATTCGAGCGGCGCGATGGACAAATACATTGCGCTGACGGAGCGGCAGCCGAGGTTCCAGGGTGCGTTTATCTGGGACTATATCGACCAGGCGCTGCTGGCGAAGGACCGCTACGGAAAGGAATATTATGCCTACGGCGGCGATTTCGGCGACCGCCCATGCGATTATAATTTCTGCACGGACGGTATCGTTTACTGCGACCGCACGAATTCACCGAAAATGCAGACGGTAAAATACAATTATCAGAGCATTGTCGTCGCGGTGCGGGACGGAGAGGCGGAAATACGGAACAAGGCGCTTTTCACGGATGTATCGGAGTTTGAGGGGCGCGTGATTGTAAAGAAAAACGGAAGAATCGTAGAGGAACAGCCGTTTGACGCTTCCGTTGCGCCGCTTTCCTCTGCGGTTGTGCCGCTTCCGGTCCGGCGGCGCAGGGAGCCGGGCGAGTATGCTGTTGTTGTTTCGTTCCGGCTCAGGGAGGATACGCTCTGGGCGGCAAAGGGACACGAGGTTGCGTTCGGCGAATATGTGTACAAGGTGGAGGAAAAGCGCAGACCGGCAGCCGGCGTCCTGATGATTACGGAGGGCATGAACATCGGCGTGAGGGGAACGTATTTTGAGGCGCTGTTTTCGCGCGGCGGGCGCGGCCTTGTTTCCTACCGTTATCTCGGAAGGGAATTTATCGACAGTCAGGTGCGGCCGAATTTCTGGCGGGCCCCGGTGGACAACGACCGCGGAAACGGGATGCCGGCCCGCTCAGCGCAGTGGAAGCTTGCGAGCGAATATTCCCGGGTGAAGCATTTCGAGTACAGCTGCACCAGGAAGGAGGCAAAGCTGATCTACGTTTACGAGCTTCTGACCAGTCCGGCCTCGGAGGCGACGGTAACCTATACGGTGACGCCGGACGGCACAGTGCACACAGCGCTTGACTACCGGCATGCAAAGGGGCTTCCGGAGCTTCCGGAATTCGGCATGCTGATGAAGATTCCGGCGGATTACGACCGCCTGACCTGGTACGGTTTCGGTCCGGCGGAAACTTATGCGGACCGCACTAAGGGAGCAAAGCTGGGAATCTATACCAACCGGGTTTCCGACAATATGGCCGGCTATGTGAAACCGCAGGAGTGCGGCAATCACACGGGCGTGCGCTGGGCCGCCGTAACGGATACCAACGGGATCGGGCTGAGGTTTGCGGCGCCGGAGCCGATGGAATTTTCCGCGCTGCCGTACACGCCGGCCGAGCTGGAAAATGCCGAGCATATTTACGAGCTTCCGCAGGTACACCACACGGTGATCCGGGCGATGGGGCGTCAGACGGGCGTAGGCGGGGACGATACCTGGGGCGCGTGGCCGCACGAGGAATACCGCATTAAAAACGAAGATATGCATTTTGAATTTTCGTTCTGCGGGACGGACGGAGGAGAAGACTGAATGTATCTTTCCTGGTTTCAGTTTCCGGACATCGAGGAGGAATATGATTTTATGATGGCGCAGAAGCGGAACTGCTACGATTCGTACTATCCGTTTCTGGTGCTGTCGAAGCACAGTCTGACAAGGCTCGATTTCGGTACGATCACCATACTTTACGGGGGCAACGGCTCCGGCAAATCGACCGCGCTGAACGTGATGGCGGAGAAGCTTAATCTGGAGCGCGATACCCTGTACAACCGCTCCGGTTTCTTTGAGGATTACACGGAACGGTGCAGCTTCGGTGCAGGAGGTGCATCCGCAGGGATATGCGAAGAGGATGCTCGGGACGGGGAAAACAGCCCGCATGCAGCAGGAACCTTCGGGGGAAAGACGGGCAGAAAAGCTGTCTCCCGGGCGCAGGGCACGAAGACTTTGAACATGCCGTCCGGCAGCCGGATCATCACGAGCGACGACGTCTTTGACTTTATGCTGAACTTGAGGAGTCTCAACAACGGCATTGACCGGAAGCGCGACGAACTGTTCGAGGATTATCTGGATTCAAAGTACGCCCATTTTCAGATGCGTTCCCTGGAGGATTACGACCAGCTGAAGAAGGTGAATATGGCGCGCAGCAATACACAGTCAAAGTATGTGCGGAAAAATCTGATGGATAATGTGCGGGAGCATTCCAACGGGGAGAGCGCATTCCGGTATTTTACGGAAAAAATTACAGAAAACAGCCTGTATCTGCTTGACGAGCCGGAGAACAGCCTTTCCCCGGAACGGCAGCAGGAGCTGGCACAGTTTCTGGAGGATTCCGCACGGTTTTATCACTGCCAGTTTGTTATCGCGACCCATTCGCCGTTCCTGCTCTCTCTCTGGGGCGCGAAAATTTACGATATGGATGAAGAAAGAGTCAGTATAAAACGCTGGAGCGAGCTTGCGAACGTGCGTGCGTACTATGATTTTTTCAAGAAGCATGAAAAGGAATTTGAGGCGCGGCCGGAGGACTGAAAAGGCCGGCAGTCAGGGGGCTTTTCACTGCCGCATGCAGCAGCGCAAAGCGCCTTTGCATCCTCAGGCTATCATTATATTTCAGAAAGGAAATTGCCCATGGAGGCTTCAAGGGAGCAGCTGCTTTCCGTGACGGAAGCAGTGGCGAAAAAGACGATGACAATGGATCTCACCTGGGAGTGGCCCTGCGGCGTGGCTTATTATGGACTCTGCTGCGTATACGGTCTTACGGGAAACGGGGAGTATCTTGATTTTCTGGTGCGCTGGACCGAAAAGTATAAGCAGCTCGGGCTGCCGGAATGGAACGTGAATACCTGCGCGATGGGGCATGCCATGCTTTCGCTGTACGAGGCCACCGGCGACGAGCAGTATATGGAGATTGTCCGGAGCAAGGCGGAATATCTGGAGAAGCGTGCGCTGCGGTTCGGGGAGAGGGTGCTGCAGCACACCGTTTCCTCCGCCGATGATTTTCCGGAGCAGTGCTGGGCGGACACGCTGTTTATGGCGGCGTTTTTTCTGCTGCGCGCCGGTGTGCTGGAAAAGGACGAGGCGCTGATCCAGGATGCGCTGAATCAGTATTACTGGCATATTCAATATCTGCAGAACCGGGAAAGCGGGCTCTGGTACCACGGCTACAGTCATAAGGCAGACAGCCATTTGTCCGGCATTTACTGGGGAAGGGCGAACGCATGGGCGGCTTACACAATGGCTCAGGTGAAAAAGCAGCTTTCGGAATGGTATCTCTATCCTCAGTGCATGGAAGTAGAATGCTCGCTGCGCGACCAGCTTGCTGCGCTGAAATTTCTGCAGTCGGAAAAGG
This sequence comes from uncultured Lachnospiraceae bacterium, assembly GCA_910587085.1. Lineage (GTDB taxonomy): Bacteria > Bacillota > Clostridia > Lachnospirales > Lachnospiraceae > RGIG4057. Next base: position 8,281 of record CAJUMC010000027.1, read on the forward strand.
GCCTGTGGAGAACAATCCTGAATGATGAAACCTCATATGAGGAGATCTCTGCCACCTGCGGGATCGCGGCCGCCATGATCGACAACGGAAATCCGCTGCACCGGGAATATGTTGACCGGGCGCTGGCCGGTGTGCTGGAAAATATTGCGCTGGACGGAAGGGTGCTGGGCGTATCCGGCGGCACTGCAGTTATGAGGGACGCGGACGGCTATAAAAAGGTGCCGCGGGGCTGGAGTCAGGGCTGGGGCCAGGGGCTGGCGCTCGCATTCCTGACCGCCTATATAAAAGAGAGATTCCGGGAAGAGACGTCCCGCTGAAATTTTGTTTCCATAATAAATCGCCTGACAGGCGCCTGATCGAAGCGGCCGGCAGCTGCATAGATCAGGCGCTTTTTCTGTTCTTGAAAAAAATTTCAAAAAAATTTTTAAATCGTGTGTAACTTTTCCGGTCTTGCTGCGAATAATAGGTGTAAAAACAAAACGGGACGGCAGCGCCGGAAAAAACAAGAGGAGAAAAAGGAGCCGGACTGCCTCAGAAAAAAAAGGAGAGTATATTATGAGAAAGAAATTTTTATGTATGATGCTTGCGGGCGCAATGGCGCTTTCCATTACTGCATGCGGCAACAAGAAGGAAGACGATAAGAATCCGACCCCGACCCCTTCGACCGAAGCGCAGCCTTCGGGTACGCCGGAAGAACCGGATGAGCCGACGCAGGCTCCGGCAGCGTTTGAAGATTTCAGCGTCAAGGAAATGATGAACGGGATCTTTGAAAAGCTCGGTGCGGAGATGCCGGCTATGGCGGAGGGCTCGGAGACGGAGCTGACCGAGGTTTACAAGATCGACGCCTCCAAAGTTGAGGAATTCGATATCCGTATTCCGATGATGAATGTGCAGGCAACGGAGCTGGCGGTATTCAAGGCTGCTTCCGAGGATGATGTTGCGGCGGTGGTCGAGGGCATCAATCAGAGAGTGGCAGCGCTGGATGAGCAGTGGAGCACCTATCTGCCGGAGCAGCATAAGTATGTGCAGAACAACAAGGTGCTGACTCAGGGAAGATATGTATTCCTTATAATCGGAAACGAAGAGGTTTCCGCCTATGCTGAGAATGTATTTCTGCGCAAGTTTGATCCGACCATCGAGGAGATGGCGATTGTGCGGAAATTCCACAATGTGACCGGAGCAGTGATTACCGCGCTTTCGGAGGAGGGCGTCACCGTAGATTATAAGGAGGACGATAAGACCTATACCTTCGAGTGCACGTTCGGCGAGTATTTCTACGCGGAGGGCGGTATGGAGAGTTTTGCCGTAGGAGATACGGTTGAGATCACCTTTGAGGAGCCGGTGAAGGAAGCCGAGAACCCGATGAAGGGCGTTGCAGGTTATCTTGCCGCAACGGCAGCACAGTAAGCCGCACGGCAGGGAGCGGGCGGCAGAGCGGCTGTCATGGCGGGTGCCGAACGAAATGAAACACACACGGAAATTTTGTCTGGAAATGCTTTCCTTTCTGTGCTATGATAGTGGATAACGATTTGAAAGTAATATAAGTCGGCAGAGAGGATGGAGTTCCGTATGGAGCAGGACAGGCTGGACTACGAACAGTTTTTAAGCGGGGACAAGGCGGGCTTTGAGCGCCTTGTCCTGCGCTATAAGGATGGATTGATTCAGTTTATCGCGAGGTTTGTCAGGGATTTGTATCAGGCGGAGGATCTGGCGCAGGACACCTTTGTTGAGGTTCTGCTCCATCCGGAACGCTATCGGAAGGAAACTTCGTTTAAAACATATATATATACAATCGGACATAATAAGGCAGTGGATTATATTCGCAGAAACGACAGGCTTACTCTGATTGGGGAATGGGAGGAGTCTGACGCAATGCGTGCAGATGCCCTGCTGCTGGAAGAAAAAGTGATTCGGGAAGAAGAAAAGCGGGAGCTGTATGCTGTCATGAAGCAGCTCAAGCCGGATTATGAGCGTGTTTTATATCTGGTTGATCTGGAAGGGGTTTCCTACGCGGATGCCGCGCAGATGCTGGGGAAATCAGACAGTCAGATTAAGGTACTGATACATCGGGCCAGAAAAAGGCTGAAGCAGAAAATGGAAGAGAAGAAGGGAACATACACCGGAAACGGTGGAGGAAAGCCGTAGGAGGAGGCTTTTGGGATCGGGCGCATGGCGCACGGAGGGATGAAGTATGAAGAGCGATGATGAATTTATTGCCGGCATTTATGAAAAGGCGGAGGAAAGGCGCAGAGAAAACGAAAAGCCCGAAACGGATACCGGGGAGCGGAAGCAGCTGCTTCGGTTCCGGCCGCGCACCTGGCGCTGGCTGACGGCTGCCGCCTGCCTGTGTATTCTCGGCGGCGCGGTGCTGGCGGGTGCGGCTGCAGGCAAAAGCAGAACGGAGCATCAGCCGGCGCCGCAGGCAGAGCTCGCGCTGCTTCCGGCAAGCCTGGCGGCTGAGGACAATCCGAGAGTGCGCAGTACGGAGAAGCTCACAACCGTTCGAGGGACCGTTAAGGCCTGCGGGACGGAGGAGCCTGCCGCTGTTCTACAGATGACCAATGAGGAGACGGGGCGGGAGTTTTCAGCCGTTCTTCAGTGCGGAGTGAAGCCGGAGGCGGGTGACGAGATTATTTTGATTTTGAATGAGGAACCGGACGGATATTACCTGACAGACGCTTCCAGATATTACCGGAAGGAAAGCGACGGTCTGTATTACAATGCTCAGGGAGGCATATTTTCGGAAAATACAGGAGGAGAATAGAGTATGGTTTTCAGCAGCCTGATGTTTTTATTTCGATTCTTGCCAATTGTGCTGCTTTTATATTTTGCTGCTCCAAAAAGAGCAAGAAATGCGATACTCTTTCTGGCCAGTCTTGTATTTTATGCCTGGGGCGAGCCGGTCTATGTCGTACTGATGCTGTTTTCCACGGCAGTGGATTTCACGCACGGCTGGCTGGTGGACTCCAATCTTAAGAAGGGAAACCGGGCCAGGGCGAGGTACTTTGTTATCGAGTCCATGGTGATCAATCTCGCCCTGCTCGGTTTTTTTAAATATTCGGATTTTCTGATCGGAAATATCAACGCGCTGTTCGGCGCAGAGATCCCGCTTCTGAAGCTGGCTCTGCCAATCGGCATTTCCTTTTACACATTCCAGACAATGTCCTACACAGTGGATATCTACCGCGGGCAGGCGAAGCTGCAGAAGAACATTATTTCTTTCGGCGCTTATGTGGCGCTTTTCCCGCAGCTGATCGCCGGACCGATTGTACAATACAAAACCGTGGCGGAGGAACTGAATCACCGGACGGAGAGCAGCGACGAATTTGCGGCAGGCGCTCTGAAGTTTATGTGCGGACTGGGGAAAAAGGTGCTGCTGGCAAACAATATCGGCCTGCTTTGGGATACGGTCAGCCAGACGGCTCCGGCGCAGACGTCGGTGCTGGCGGCATGGCTCGGCATTACTGCCTGCTGTCTTCAGATTTATTTCGATTTTTCCGGGTATTCGGATATGGCTATCGGTCTCGGGCGAATGTTCGGCTTTCACTTTCTGGAGAATTTCAATTATCCGTTTACATCGAAAAGTATTACGGAATTCTGGAGAAGATGGCATATTTCGCTTGGCAGCTGGTTCCGGGAGTACGTTTATATCCCGCTGGGAGGCAACCGCGCAGGACTTGCAAAACAGGCCAGAAACATTGCGGTGGTCTGGCTGCTGACCGGCTTCTGGCACGGCGCGAGCTGGAATTTCGTACTGTGGGGCGTTTACTTCGGCATATTTCTGATGATCGAGAAATTTTTCCTCGGCGGGCTGCTGAAAAAGCTTCCGCCCGCTGTTACTCACATTTATACGCTGCTGATTGTCTCGGTCAGCTTCGTGCTGTTCAGTTTTGAAGATCTGGGCAGGGTGGGCACGTACCTTAAATCCATGTTTGTGCCGGGAGAAGCGGGCTTCGTGGATTCGCGGGCACTGTATCTTCTGAGCAATTACGGGGTGATGCTTGTCATTCTGATTTTTGCGGCAACCAGTGTGCCGAAGCGGCTGGCGGAACGTATTTTTGCGGCGCGGCGCGGCTCTTTTGTGCTGCCAGGGCCGGGCGCCGTCAGCGCGGAAGAATCCGGGATGGCTGCCGCAGCGGGTACGGCCCGGAGCACGGGGGCATTTGCACTGGCCGCACAGATGCTGTTCCTGGCAGGGGTATTCCTGCTCTCGGTGGCGTATCTTGTGGACGCAACCTACAATCCGTTTTTGTATTTCCGGTTTTAGGACGGGGATGAAATTATCCCGGCGCCGGGTATGGGCAGGAGGGAACAGAATTGAGAACAAAATTGACAGAGAGGGAGACAGGCGCATCGCCAAAACGGCCGGGCGGAGGCGTCTGGAACAGCCGTATTTTAACCGGAGTATTTCTGGCGCTGATCTTTGGCATTACCATCGCCGGCTTTTTCAGTCCGGTAAGAGAACACTCAGAAAGCGAAAACCGTGCGCTTGCGCAGAAGCCGAAGTTTACGCTGGCAAGTCTGTTTGCGAAAAATGAAAAGGAAAAATTTACCAGAAAGTATGAGGACTATCTGACCGATCAGTTTATCGGGCGGGATTCCTGGATTGGCCTGAAGACGAGGACGGAGCGTCTGATCGGAAAAAAGGATATCAACGGCGTCTATTTTGCCGACGACGGTTACCTGATTACGCGGACGGATGCGGATACCGTGGACGGAGAGCACGCGGAAAAAAATATCGGCCGTCTGGCGGCTTTTGTGCAGAAATATACGGAGCAGCTGGGGGAGAGGCGCGTTCATGCAATGCTCGTGCCGACGGCGGCGGATATTCTGAAGGATAAGCTGCCCGCATATACCTCGGAATACGACCAGGCGGCGCTGCTTGACCGCGTGTCCGGGCTGCTCGGGGACAGCTTTATTCCGGTGAGGGATATTTTGCTTGAGCACGGAGACGAATATTTATTTTACCGTACGGATCATCACTGGACTGCGCTGGGGGCTTACTATGCGTACCGCGCCTGGGCTCAGGCTCTGGGCATGAGCCCGCGCGGACAGGAGGATTATTCCGTCAGCACAGGCAGCGACGGATTTTACGGGACGCTGTATTCCAAGGTGAATCTGCCGATGCGGGCGGATACCGTAACGCTCTACGATGATCAGAAGGCTTACCGCGTGGAGTATGATATGGACGGGAAGCCGCGGAATTCGCTTTTTTCCATGGGCCGGCTGAAGGAAAAGGATAAATATATGGTTTATCTGGACGGAAACCATGCCATGGCGCATATCCGTCAGCAGGGCAGCGAGCGGAACGGAAAGAAGCTGCTTGTTATCAAGGATTCCTACGCGCATACCTTTGTGCCGTTTCTTGCTCAGGATTATGACGAAGTGATTATGATTGATTTCCGTTACAGCAAGATGCCGGTTTCGCAGCTTGTAGAGAGTTATAATATTACGGATATTCTTCTTCTGTATAACGCGACGAATTTTGTGCAGGACGATAATCTGTATCAGCTGGAGCGGTAGCAGAAAAGGAAGGGCTGCTGCGGCAGCCTTAGGCACAGCGGCATCGGCATCCGCCGGACGGCCCTGTGAAAAACAGCATCGGGCATTCAAAGTGCATGCAGAACCTTCGAAGGAAGCGAAAAGCAGCGGAAAAAGCGCCCGGATGAAAAAGTGAAAAAGCAGAAAGCGGTAAAACAGAAAAAAGCGGCAAAATAAAAGAAAAATACAGGAAAAGTAAAAAACGGAAAAATAAAGCGGCAGAGAAGCAGAGAAGCCGGGGTTATTGCTCAGCCCCGGCTTCTCTGTTTTCATATTCGTCAATGGCCGCCTGCACGCGATGCTGCACAAGCTCCGCGATCTCTGTGGATTTCATTCCCTTGTACTCCTCGTAATACAGGGGCTTGAGATAGAAGAGTTGTACGGTCAGCTTTTTGATGGAATTTGTGTCGAACGCCTTGTAGGAATCGACGAGTGCTGCCGGCACAATCGGACAGCGTGCGTTCATCGCGCTCTTAAAGCTGCCCCCCTTAAATTCTCCGACATGGTTGCCGTCCCTGCTTCTCGTACCCTCGGCAAAAATTATAAAATTTTCGCCGTTTTTTACGCGGTTCGTCATGTTTTTAATTACAGTCATGGACTGACGGATGTCCTCGCGGTCGATAATTTCCGCCTGGAGCAGCGTGATGACATTGCGGAGAAGGAAGATGTCCTTTACCTCCTTTTTCATTACGGTGACGAACGGACGCTCGTGTGTTTCAAGAAATGCCAGTGCGTCAAACAGACCCTGATGATTTGGAAATATAATATATCCGGTTTCCGCCGGAATATTTTCAAGACCGTGGCATTCTACCCGGATGCGCCCGCGGCGGTTTACCTTGGGTGCGATTCCCCGGAGAAAACCGTATCTGGTAAAATTGTCATATTTCTCAATATTGCACAGCTGAAAAAGCCGGAACAGGTAATATGGCAGTACAAAAAAGCTGCGAAGAAACATCAGTGCAATACGTTTCATAAATGTCCTCCATCAATTTGCGTCATACCCCTTGAGCATTCTTGCGCGGCTTGGATGACGGAGCTTGCGCAGCGCCTTGGCTTCGATCTGGCGGATGCGTTCCCGTGTCACGTTGAATTCTCTGCCGACCTCCTCGAGCGTCCGGCTTCTGCCGTCCTTCAGGCCGAACCGGAGAATCAGAACGCGCTGCTCGCGATCCGTTAGCGTTTCCAGCAGCCTGGCAATCTGATCCTGGAGCATGGCGTATGACGCTGCCTCCTCCGGTCCGACAACGGTTTCGTCGCGGATAAAATCACCGAGATGACTGTCGTCCTCCTCGCCGATGGTCGTGTCGAGGGAGATCGGGTCTGCAGAAACCTTGAGGATTTCGCGGATCTTGTCGACGGGCAGATTCATGGCGTCCGCCAGCTCTTTCTCGGTCGGTTCCCTGCCGTACTCCTGAAGAAGCGTGCGGGAGATCCGGTAGGTTTTGTTGATCACCTCCGACATGTGAACGGGGATTCGGATTGTACGTGACTGATCTGCAATAGAACGTGTGATTGCCTGCCGAATCCACCAGGTTGCGTAGGTGCTGAATTTGTAGCCCTTGTTGTAATCAAATTTATCTACGGCCTTGATCAGCCCAAGGTTGCCCTCCTGAATCAGATCGAGGAAGGACAGCCCGCGGCCGGCGTAGCGCTTCGCGATGCTGACGACAAGGCGCAGATTGGATTCGGCAAGAATCCGCTTTGCGTTTTCGTCGCCCTGCTCGATCCGCCGGGCGAGTTCGATTTCTTCCTCCAGCGAAAGCAGGGAAAAGCCGCCGATTTCCTTGAGATACTGTCTCACCGGATCGTCCGCCATGGCGTTTGCAATGGCGGAGAGGTCTTCCTCCTCCATAATGAGATCGTCGTCATCCTCAAGCTCCAGCAGGGCGTCGTCGTCCGGCTCCTCCTCCGACAGATTCAATACGGCGATATTGTTTGCTTCAAGATATTCATATATCTGATCAATCTGCGAAACATTCAGATTCATTTCCTTAAAAAAGTCATTGATCCGGCTGCTGTCGATAACTCCCTTGTTCTCTGCAGCGGACGCGGCAAGCTCCTTCAGGCGTGTTTCAAAAACAGTATTTTGTTCTTCCATTGTCAGCCTCCCTGGTAAAAAAGACACTAAACAACATTATATCACACCCCGTCCTAGAAAGGAACAAAATTTTTAAGGGAATTATCTGGAGCATACCGCTGCCGGGGGAATTTTACGGCGCGGTCAGAAGCTCGCCGGCAGGCTGCCAGGTAGAGGCATCCGGGCGGAAGGAATCGTCGTTCGACTGATCGTAATTGCTCCAGTCCGCATTGGTGATGCGCAGCTGCAATGCAGCCGTATCGCCCGCCTCAAGTGTTCCGGCGCTCGCAGAAAACCGGATTTCCATACATCCCTCACCGGCCAGATAGGAGCCGGAGACAGTGTCCGTAATGGCGCGGTAGGAGCTTCCGTTGACCTCGGCGTAATCACACCAGAGTTTCTGTTCCACGTTCGATTCCGGCGTGTAGTAATATCGAAGCGTGACCATGCTGAGACTGACGGCTGCGGAGCCCGTATTTTTCAGCCGGAAGCGCGGTGAAATGGTGTTGGCGGAAGGTTCGCGGTTCTCGTTATAGTATTCCAGAACAAGCCCGCCTGCGGCGTCCTGTCCTGAACCGCCGCCGGAAGTTCCCGGAGCCTTGGTCGGAACGGCAGGATCCGAACCGCCGCCGGAAGTTCCAGGAGCTTTGGTTGGAACGGCAGGATCCGAACTGCCGCCGGAAGTTCCCGGAGCCTTGGTCGGAACGGCAGGATCCGAACTGCCGCCGGAAGTTCCCGGGGCTTTGGTCGGAACGGCAGGATCCGGATCACCGCCTGCAGTTTCCGAGCCGGCGCGCTCCAGCAGCTGTTTTTTGACAAGCTTTCCGGATTCCGTCAGCGCGGAGTCCGGCATTGTGCCGTCGGTCGGGGCGGACGTCTTCAGGAGAGCCGAGGACTCTGCCTTATTGCAGAGCGACCAGTTGCACCAGCTGATCTGATTTTGATCGAGATAGGAGAGCCATTCCAGTGTCGAAGCGGTATCCACCGCGCCGTTGCCGGAGGCGTCCGTTGTGCCCCACTCGGTAACAAAGAGCGGAAGTCCTTTGCCGAGTGCGGTATCCGCCTTGCCGCGCAGCCATTCCTTATGCGTGCCTGCATAGAAATGCAGGGAGTACATAACATTGTCAAAGTCCAGCGGGTCGGCTGCGGCTGCGTCGACGTCCTGACTCCAGGTCGGGGTGCCGACAAGGACTACCGCCTCCGGAGAATACTCCCGGATAACGGGAATGATCGCCTCGGCATAAGGCTTGATATTGCCGCTCCAGCTCACTCCGCCCTTCGGCTCGTTGCAGATTTCATACAGAAGGTTCGGAACCCCTGCGTATTTCGAAGCGATATAGGTGAAGAATTCTGCGGCCTGCTTCTGATAGGTCTGCGGATTGCCGTCCGCAAGGATATGCCAGTCGACGATTACATACTGATCAAGCTCGATTGCGGCGTCGATCAGGCTGCAGACCTTTGTTTTGTTCCACTCCGGATTCCGGATGTAGCTGCGGTCGCCCTCGAAGGAATACATTGCAATCCGGAAAACGCTGGTCTTCCATTCGTTTCGGAGCGTCTGCATGGATTCCGGGGTGGCCAGCTCCGGGAACCAGGCGATCCCGGCGGTGCTGATGCCGCGCAGGACAATCGGCTCGCCGGAGGCGCTGCAGAGCTGCGTGCCGATCACCTGAAGCTGCCCGTTTGCAGATACGGTAGCAGCACCGGTATAAGTGCCGTCTTCGGGAGCCGGTGTCGGCGCCGGAGTGGATTTCGGAACGGCGGTCGGCTTCGGTGCCGGGGACGGTTCAGAGGCAGCGGTCGGCTTTGGAATTTCTGTCGGCTGTCCCGACAGGGAAGAACTGCTGGAAGAATTCTCCTGTTTATTCCCGCCTGCCGAAGGCGTCAGACCGGAAGGGTTCTGCGCACCGTTTCCGCTGCTGTTCTGAGCGGAATCGGAAGGGTTCTGCGCATTGTTTCCACTGCCGGATTGAGCCGGCTCGGAAGGGGTTGGTGTGTTGCTTCCACTGCCGGCAGGCTCGGAAGGGTTCTCTGCGTCGTTTCCGCTGTCGTTCTGAGCAGGTTCAGACGGGGCCGGTGTATCGTTTCCGCCGGCCGGAATGCCGGCCGCTGCCGGATCGGAGGAAGGAACCGCCTCGCCGGTCGGCTCCGGGCTTAAAATTCCAGTTGGGGACGGGCTGCCGGAAGCCCCTTCGGACGAATTTGACATCAGGGGCGGGGTGGCCTGCGGTTCTGCCCCTTCTCCTGAGCTGCCCGGCGCGGAAGGCTCGGGAGCACCGGAGAGCCGGGGAGTTTCTGAAATATCCGCAACGCCCCCTGCCGGCCGGTTATCCGGCGCTTTTCCCGACAGGGCGCGCCCTGCCAGCAGCCCCCCGATAAAAAAGAGAAGGCAGGCGGCTGCAGCAAGAACAATGTACTTTGATTTCTTTTTCGCAGAAGATTCTGTGTTCATAATGGACCTCCGTACCTGCCGCAGACCGGTCTGCGGCACTGTTATTATTTTAGTATAGCGCACAGACAGAAAGAACTCAAGCTTTCAAATTTCTTTCGATGCCTCCGCGGAGGAAGTTTTTGCGGCGTGGTCCAGCCTGTGCCTGCATTTTCTATAGATAATGCCTTCCCAAAGGCCGCAGCAGGTGATTCTTTTACCGGATCTGCAAAATGCTTCCTTTAGATAAAATATCTTTTTTCATGAAGCCCCCAGGCCGCAGCAACCGGCCGCCGTTTCTGCACATCATTTCCATCTGCGTTTTATTTCAGGCAAAAAGCCGCCGAAATGTGCAAAAAGCCCTTGACAATGCCGGAGAACGTAAGTATAATCAAGTCTGCGCGCATAAAATGTGCGTTTTTCCCGTGCCGAAAAGGCACGGCGGGAGCAGACATAGTCTGCATGAGCAGCCACGGTCCGTGAAAGCTCCGCGGCCGGACGCCGGAAAAGCGGCGGTCTGCGGAACGGACAGCTCCGCGCCTGCGCAAATTGCGCCCGTGCGGATAAATAAATCAGGAGGTGAAAAATTCATGCCTACATTTAACCAGTTGGTAAGAAAGGGAAGAGAGACGATCGAGAAGAAGGCTACGGCTCCTGCACTTTTGAAGGGCTTTAACTCCCTGAACAAGAGAGCGATCAACACGAGCTCCCCGCAGAAGAGGGGCGTCTGCACCGCAGTGAGAACCGCCAGCCCGAAGAAGCCGAACTCGGCGCTCAGAAAGATCGCCAGAGTACGTCTCTCCAATGGAATTGAAGTGACAAGTTATATCCCGGGCGAGGGACATAACCTTCAGGAGCACAGCGTTGTTCTTATCCGCGGCGGCCGTGTTAAGGACCTTCCGGGTACAAGATATCATATCGTCAGAGGTACGCTCGATACCGCGGGTGTCGCGAAGAGAAGACAGGCCCGTTCCAAGTACGGAGCAAAGAGACCGAAGGACGCAAAATAATAATCCATTACTAAATCTGCAGCTGCTGTATTACAGTTTACTGCATAAATGCCGGGTTGATTTTTCATTTCCGAGACAAACACGTTTCCCGATGGCTGCGAGTGCGGTTTGAGAATAGAAGTGAAGTGACTAAGCATGAACACAGTAATGTGAGTACCGTAGAATTAATGGTCCGTGACCGCGGGCCGATATTAAGGAGGGAAGCAACGTGCCACGTAAAGGACATATTCAGAAAAGAGATGTATTGGCCGATCCGATCTACAACAGCAAGATCGTAACCAGACTGGTAAACAATATCATGCTGGACGGCAAGAAGGGGATCGCGCAGAAAATCGTATACGGCGCATTCAGCCAGGTTGCCGAGAAGACCGGCAAGGAGCCGATGGAGGTATTCGAGGAGGCACTGAACAATATTATGCCGGTGCTCGAGGTAAAGGCACGCCGTATCGGCGGCGCTACCTACCAGGTTCCGATCGAGGTAAGACCGGACAGAAGGCAGGCTCTTGCGCTTCGCTGGATGACGATGTTCGCCCGCAAGAGAGGCGAGAAGACCATGGTGGACAGACTTGCAGGCGAGATCATCGACGCCGCTGCCAACACCGGTAATGCTGTAAAGAGAAAAGAAGATATGCACAAGATGGCAGATGCAAACAAGGCATTTGCTCATTACCGCTGGTAATAGGTCTTTTCTTAACATTTGATAGGAGGAAAAATCCTTGGCTGAAAGAGAATATCCATTAGAGAGAACAAGAAATATCGGTATTATGGCTCATATCGATGCCGGGAAGACCACTCTGACCGAGCGTATCTTATATTATACCGGTGTTAACCACAAGATCGGCGATACTCACGAGGGCACTGCGACGATGGACTGGATGGAGCAGGAGCAGGAGAGAGGAATCACGATCACTTCAGCCGCAACCACCTGTCACTGGACGCAGGAATACATGCACAAGAAGATCGAGGGTGCGCTGGAGCATCGAATCAATATTATTGACACTCCGGGGCATGTGGATTTCACCGTAGAGGTTGAGCGTTCGCTCCGCGTGCTCGACGGAGCGGTCGGCGTATTCTGTGCAAAGGGCGGCGTTGAGCCGCAGTCCGAGACGGTGTGGCGTCAGGCTGACAAATACAATGTACCGCGTATGGCGTTCGTCAACAAGATGGACATTTCCGGTGCGAATTTTTACAATGTAATCGACATGATTAAAACCCGCCTCGGCAAGAATCCGGTAGCGCTGCAGCTGCCGATCGGCAAGGAGGATACTTTTAAGGGGCTTATCGACCTGTTTGAGATGAAGGCATATTATTATCTTGACGATAAGGGCGATCAGATCGAGATCAAGGACATTCCGGATGATATGAAGGAGGACGCGGAGACCTACCGCGCCAGCCTTGTGGAGAAGATCTGCGAGACGGACGAGGAACTGATGATGCTCTTCCTCGAGGACGAGGTTCCTTCGGTGGAGCAGCTTAAGAAGGCGCTCCGCGCTGCGACGATCAGCGGCGAGATTATCCCGGTATGCTGCGGCTCCGCATATAAGAACAAGGGCGTTCAGAAGCTGCTGGATGCCGTGATCGACTATATGCCGGCCCCGACCGATATCCCGGATATCAAGGGTGTTGATGATGACGGCAATGAGGTTCACAGAAGGTCTGCGGATGACGAGCCGTTTTCCGCGCTTGCATTCAAGATTATGGCGGATCCGTTTGTCGGCAAGCTCGCATTCTTCCGCGTATATTCCGGTACGATGAATGCCGGCTCCTATGTGCTGAATGCCACGAAGGGCAAGAAGGAGCGCGTCGGCCGCATCCTGCAGATGCACGCCAACAAGAGAGAGGATCTCGAGAAGGTTTATTCCGGCGATATCGCTGCGGCGGTAGGCTTCAAGTTTACGACGACCGGCGATACCATCTGCGACGAAAAGCATCCGGTTATCCTGGAGTCCATGGAGTTCCCGGAGCCGGTTATCGACGTTGCGATCGAGCCGAAGACGAAGGCAGGCCAGGACAAGATGGGCGAGGCTCTTGCAAAGCTTGCGGAGGAGGATCCGACGTTCCGCGTTTCGACAAACGAGGAAACCGGACAGACCATTATCGCAGGTATGGGCGAGCTTCATCTGGAGATTATCGTGGATCGTCTTCTGAGAGAGTTCAAGGTGGAGGCGAATGTCGGTGCGCCGCAGGTTGCCTACAAGGAGGGCATCACGAAGGAAGTCAACATTGATTCCAAGTATGCAAAGCAGTCCGGCGGACGCGGTCAGTACGGCCACTGCAAAGTTATTTTCTCGCCGATGGACGTCAACGGGGAGAAGACCTTCGAATTTGAGAGCACCGTTGTGGGCGGTTCCATTCCGAAGGAATATATCCCGGCAGTTCAGGCGGGTATTGAGGATGCCATGAAGTGCGGTGTGCTCGGCGGCTATCCGGTGCTCGGCGTTCATGCGAACTGCTATGACGGCTCCTACCATGAGGTCGACTCGAACGAAATGGCGTTCAAGATTGCGGGCTCCATGGCGCTCAAGGAGGCGATGCAGAAGGCGGCTCCGGTACTTCTCGAGCCGATTATGAGAGTCGAGGTTACGGTTCCGGAGGATTATATGGGCGATGTCATCGGTGATATCAGCTCCCGCCGCGGCCGCATCGAGGGTACGGAGGATATCAACGGAAGCAAGTTGATCCGCGGATTCGTGCCGCTTGCCGAGATGTTCGGCTATTCCACGACGCTGCGCTCCAAGACGCAGGGACGCGGTGCTTACTCGATGTTCTTCTCCAACTACGAGCAGGTTCCGAAGAGCGTACAGGACAAGGTGCTTTCGAGCAAGGGAAAATAGCGTGAGAAGAACTTCGGATCGCCTCGGGTGATTTTCGTCTATGCCGGAGGGGATTTCGCGAAGAAACTCGAAATCTCGCGCGGAGGAATGCGGAAAGCACAAGTAATTTCTGCATTCATGGTTTGTGCCGCCAGGAGCGGCATGGATGTCAGCAATAAAAGAAAATTTTGCTTGAAAATATTTCTTATTTGAAATATAATGGGAGCATAGTAGGCTTTTCCGCTTTGGGCAGCCGCTCCGGGCGGAGAGCCGCACAAAGAGTATGTTTATCCCCGGAGGGGTCAAAAACAGAATGTCGCGCATAAGGCGCAAATAAAAAGGAGGACATTACAATGGCTAAAGCTAAATTTGAGAGATCCAAGCCGCATTGCAACATCGGTACGATCGGTCACGTAGACCATGGCAAGACGACCTTAACTGCAGCTATCACTAAGACGCTTAACGCAAGACTCGGTACCGGTGAGGCCGTAGCTTTCGATCAGATCGACAAGGCTCCGGAGGAAAGAGAGAGAGGTATCACCATCTCCACCGCTCACGTTGAGTATGAGACCGAAAAGAGACACTACGCACACGTTGACTGCCCTGGCCATGCCGACTATGTAAAGAACATGATCACCGGTGCAGCTCAGATGGACGGTGCAATCCTTGTTGTAGCGGCAACGGACGGCGTTATGGCTCAGACGAAGGAGCACATCCTTCTGTCCCGCCAGGTAGGCGTTCCGTATATCGTTGTATTCCTGAACAAGTGCGATATGGTTGACGACGAAGAGCTGATCGAGCTTACCGAGATGGAAGTTACCGAGCAGCTTGAGGAGTACGGCTTCACGGATTGCCCGATCATCAAGGGTTCCGCTCTGAAGGCACTTGAGGATCCGAGCAGCGAGTGGGGCGATAAGATCCTTGAGCTCATGAGCAAGGTTGACGAGTATATCCCGGATCCGCAGCGCGATACCGACAAGCCGTTCCTTATGCCGGTCGAGGACGTATTCACCATCACCGGACGCGGTACGGTTGCTACCGGCCGTGTAGAGCGCGGTGCGCTTCACCTCAACGATGAGGTTGAGATCGTCGGCGTTAAGGAGGATACCCGCAAGACCGTTGTTACCGGTATCGAGATGTTCCGCAAGCTTCTTGACGAGGCTCAGGCCGGCGACAATATCGGCGCGCTTCTCCGCGGTGTTCAGAGAACCGATATCGAGCGCGGACAGGTTGTCTGCAAGCCGGGTTCCATCACCTGCCACAAGAAGTTTGCTGCTCAGGTATACGTTCTGACGAAGGACGAGGGCGGCCGTCATACGCCGTTCTTCAACAACTACAGACCGCAGTTCTACTTCCGTACCACGGATGTTACCGGCGTCTGCAATCTTCCGGAGGGCACCGAGATGTGCATGCCTGGCGACAACATCGAGATGACGATTGAGCTCATCCACCCGATCGCTATGGAGCAGGGTCTTGGCTTCGCTATCCGTGAGGGCGGCAGAACTGTAGGTTCCGGCAAGGTAGCAAGAATCATCGAGTAATTTCCTTCTTGGTACAGGTTGATAAATAAAATACGGCAGTCCCCGTATTCGGGGACTGCCGTATTTTATGTATTGTGAAAGAGATATTTTCGGGTTATAATAACCAGAAAGAGCGGCGGGAACTGACCGCAGATAAAAAAGAATTGAGGGAAAAAAGTATGCTGTTTATTCAATACCCAAAGTGCACCACCTGTAAGAAAGCAGGCACATGGCTGAAGGAAAAGGGGATTGCCTGCGAGAGCAGAGATATTAAGTTAGACAATCCGACAGCGGAGGAGCTGAAGGCATGGATTGCAAAAAGCGGTTTTCCGGTGCGGAAATTTTTTAATACAAGCGGACAGCGGTACCGGGAGATGAACCTGAAGGACAGGCTGGATGCCATGACGGAGGAAGAAATGATCGGGCTTCTGGCTTCGGATGGTATGCTGGTAAAGCGGCCGCTGCTGGTCGGGGAACGGACCGTGTGTGTCGGCTTTAAGGAGAGCGAGTGGGAGAAGGCGGAATAGCGCTGTAGAGGCAGATTGCGGAAGAACAAAATACGAGCGGACTGTGCAGAAGTAAAATATGGGGAGGAAAACGGGGGCCATGAAGCTGAAAATTGCAGTCTGTGACGACGATTCTGCTCAGAGAAGCTATCTTCTGGAGACGGTTTCTGGCTGGGCAAAAAAGAACAGCCATCCGGTCGAGCTGCGGGAGTACGCCGATGCAAAGGCATTTTTCTTTGACTACGGGGAGGAAAAGGACTTTGACATTCTGCTGCTCGATGTTGAAATGCCGGGGATGAGCGGCGTTGAGCTTGCCAGGGAGGTGCGGCGTGACAATTCGGCAGTGCAGATAATTTTTATCACCGGATATTACGAATATTTTGGGGACGGTTTTGATGTGTCGGCGCTCCATTATCTGATTAAGCCGGTGGATGCGGGCCGGCTGTGCCCGGTGCTTGACCGGGCGGCCGACAATCTGGCGTACCGGGAGCGCTCTGTGCTGATTTCTGCGGCTGACGGCAGTGTTAAAGTGCCGCTGGCGGATATTCGGTATGTCGAATCGGAAAATGTTTACATTGTCGTTCATACAGTGCATGGGGATTATCGCATGCGCATGGCGCTCCGGAAGTTTGAAGAGCAGCTGGACGAGACTTTTTTCAAGGTACATCGTTCGTATCTGGTCAATCTCCGGTATGTGAAGATGATAACGCGGAAGGATGCCGTAATGGAGGGCGGCGGCGTGGTTCCGCTGAGCCGCGGTATGTACGATGCAGTGCATGCCGCGCTGATCCGGTATCTGTAGGTAAGGAGCCGAAGAATTTTAAGCGCAGGAAGCAGAGGTGCGGGAGCTGCAGATTACGGAAAAAAGGAGAGCAGCCTGAGTACTTCAGGTGTTTGATACGAAGAAAGCAGCGGTCTGCGAGCTACAGATTTCTGCAAGCAGGAAAGCCAAAAGGCCGTCTTTGAGCAACGGGGGGAAATTCAGTGTTCAACCGATGGGTGGAAAAGCGGGTTGCCGCCTTTGAAAACGAGATTATGAAAAAATACTACGCCGAGGTGGAAAGCATGTATGCGAAGATGCGCGGCTGGCGGCACGATTACCGGCATCATATCCAGACGATGAAGGTGCATGCGGCGCATGGCGAGCTGGAAGAGATCGAAAAATATCTTGATATGCTCGATGATGATCTGACGAATGTGGAGACTGTGCTCCGGACCGGGAACCATATGGCGGACGCAATATTAAACAGCAAGCTCTCGATAGCGGCGCAGAAACAGATTCTGGTAAAGGCGGAGGCCAGGATTCCCGTATCGCTCAATGTTCCGGCGGTTGATCTGTGCATAGTGATCGGAAACCTGCTGGATAATGCGATCGAAGCCTGCATGGAGCTGCCTGCCGGAGAGCGTCTGATCCGGATCTACATTGAAATGAAGGGCAGGTACCTTTATATTGTCATGACGAACACGGCAGCCGGAGTGAAAAAAAAGAATTTCGAGACGCGCAAAGGCGAGGGGCACGGTCTTGGTCTTGCGCGCATCGACGCAATTGTGAAAAAATACGGCGGCTATGTGACAAGAGCATCGGAGGACGGGGCATTTTCCACGGAAATTCTTCTTCCGCAGTAAGAACAGAGACTTGTTCTGCGTTTCTGCTGTAATTCTGCTTTGACCGGTTTTCTGCCTGAAAAGTGCAGCTGACATCAAATTTTTGACATTTGGTATCAGCCTGCACTTTTTTTCATCCGGATGTGTTAGACTGTGATAAATCAAAATCGAAGGAGGCGTTCGTTTGGAAAAGGAATCAGAAAAAAGCGGAACAAAGCGCAGATATTCCAGAATCAGCAGTATTATCTGGGCCATGAAAAGACTCTGGAAGCTGGACCGGAGCTTTGTATTTTTCATTTTTGCATCAGTCCCCACAGCGGTTGTTCTGCCGCTGGTGACGGCGTATTTTCCCAGGGTTCTGCTGGATCACCTTGGCGCAGGGAAGACATTTTCAGAGCTTGCAATTATTTCCGTGGGCTTTCTGTCTGCGATCGGGCTTCTTTCCCTCTTAAAAGATTTTATCGAAAGCCGCTGTCAGGCGCGGCGCTATTATCCGACCGCAGTCTATCAGTCAGAAATGGATGCATTTGAAAATTACCGGACGGATTTTGAAAATACGGAGAAACAGGAATTCAGAAAGTCCAGCGGCTATGCCCAGCAGGATGCCTGCACAGGAAACTGTGCCATGGAATTTGTCTGGGGGGATCTGTCGCAGATGCTGATCCATCTGTTCGGGATTGTGACTTATGCCTCTCTGCTTCTCACGCTGAACCCGGTTATCTTTGCTGTTGTAACAGCTGTATCAGCGGCATCTTATTTTCTGACGCGCTGGCAGCCAAAGTATTATGACAAACATAAGTCGAACTGGGAAAAGGAGATTCGGAAAAGAGATTATCTGCAGGGACTTTCCGATGATTTTCCGAGGGCGAAGGACATCAAGCTCTACGGGCTGTCGGACTGGCTGGAGAAGATGATGCGGGACTATCAGAACTATATTCTGCGGTGGAATAAGCGCTGCAGCCTGCGCGGGGTACTGGCCTCTGTGATCGCTGCGCTGCTGGCTGTTCTGCAGAACGGCACGGCGCATCTGGTGCTGATCGCTGCGCTGCTCGAGGGCGGGCTTACGGTCGGGGAATTTGTGTTCTATTTCAGTCTGGTCGGAGAGATTGCCAGATTTCTGCAGGGCATCATCGGAGATATCGCAGGGCTGAATACGCGCGCCGACAAGATCGCTTATTATCGTGTGTTTTTCGATTATCCCAATCGGTTCAACCATGGTCCGGGCTGTGCGCTTCCTGCAGCTCCTGTTGCAGTCGAATTCCGGGATGTATGGTACCGCTATGACGGCGCAAAGGAGGATACGCTCAAGGGACTCAGCCTGACGATCCGGGAAGGGGAGAAGCTGGCCCTGGTCGGCATGAACGGAGCAGGAAAGACGACGCTGGTCAAGCTTCTGTGCGGATTGTATGCGCCGCAGCGGGGCGAGATCCTCGTCGGCGGCAGACGGCTTGAGGAATATAATATCGAGGAGTATTATTCTCTGCTTTCCGTGGTTTTCCAGGAGATACGGACGCTTGCCTTCACCGTGTTTGAATTTGTGGCCAGCGCTGATCTTTCCCGGCCGGCAGCAAGAGAAGATGCTGTGCTGGCCATGAGGAAGGCGGACATCTACGAGAAGGTGATGAGTCTTCCCAATGGCATGGATACGCATCTGATGAAGGGGATCTATGATGACGGCGTGGATTTTTCCGGCGGAGAGCTGCAGAAGCTTGTCCTGGCGCGGGCCATCTACAAGGACGGCAGTCTGCTTATCCTCGATGAACCGACCGCGGCACTTGATCCGATTGCAGAAAACAATCTCTATATGAAATATCAGGAGCTGACCGAAGGAAAGACTTCTGTTTACATTTCTCACCGGTTTGCCTCGACGCGCTTCTGTGACCGCATCGTGCTGCTGGAGGACGGTGTGATCCGGGAGAGCGGAAGTCATGACGAGCTGATGCGGCAAGGCGGCCGGTACGCGCAGATGTTTGAAGTGCAGAGCAAGTACTACAGGAACGAAGCTGTGGAGAAGGGAGGAAACTTATGAAGCGATTTGCAGTTACAGGAAGGGCTTTTCGGCGGGTTCATTCCTACAACCCCGTTTATTTTCCGCTGTCGTTTCTGAAAATTATTTTTCAGCAGATTTCCCCGTATTTTAATCTCTGGATGTCCGCAGAAATTGTGACGGCATTGTATGAGGGGAGAGAAAGGGCGGATTTATATCAGCTTGTGGCGGTTACGCTTGCAGGCAACGCTGTCGTGCAGATTGCCGGGGCGCTGCTGGGGCGGGCGGCGCGCACTGCCTCCGAGAGTCTCAAAAACAATGAAGCCGCGGCGTTTTACCAAAAAACATTGTCGCTCGACTACGAGAAAATAGAAAATCCGGAAGTGCGCAAGCTTCGGCGGAAAATCATAGAAAACTCCTGGATCAACAGCTATGGCGTAAATTTAATGGGTGATATGCTGGAGTCACTTTTTACTAATCTTGTGGATCTCGTATTTTCTGCAGCGCTGTTTGCGGAAATGATATTGTTTCTGACCAGGGTTCCGTTCCGTTGGCTGGGCGTTCTGCTGCTGCTTGCCATGGCAGGGCTGACCGCGGCAGACATTGTGCTGCGGGGCAGGAACATGAAAAAAGTTTCCACATACTGGGACGGAGTTACAGAGGTGCTGTTGGAAGAAAACCGCATTTCGCCGGGCTACAGCGTTGCGGGAACAGACAACCGGATTTACCGTCAGCAGACCATTATTGACAGAGTTTATGAGAAAAGCAATCGGGCTCACCGGGATGCGTTTTCCCGGGCATACGCGAAAATATTTGTTCTGATGTTGCCGGTGAATGGGCTGATCGTGCTGTCCAAGCTGTGTTCCTACCTTGCAGTATGTTTTTACTGCATCCTTGGGGCATTCCCGGCCGGCAGCATTATAAAATATGTAGGTTATCTGGGAAGGCTTACAGGCAGCATCGGCAATATTTTTTATGCGCTGAACAGCCTGAAGACGAACGAGCACTATCTGAAACCTTATCTGGAGTATTTTGATATAGCAAACGATATGTACCAGGGCAGTCTGGCGGTAGAAAAGCGCAGCGACAAAGAGTTTGAGATTGAGTTCCGGGATGTCAGTTTCCGGTATCCGGAAAGTGTGACGAACAACGATGCGGGAAATGTGCAAGAGGAGGCCGCGGAGGATGCAGGCAGCGGCGCCGCAGGAAGTGCGGAGGTATATGCCGCGGAGGATGCGGGCAGCGGCATCGCAGGAAGTGCGGAGGTATATGCAGCGGAGGATGCGGGCAGCGGCATTGCAGGAGGTGCGGAGGTATATGCCGCGGAGGATGCGGGCAGTAGCGCCGCAGGAAGTGCGGAGGCACATACGGCGCAGGACAGGGGACAATGGGCGCTTCGGAACATCAGCATCCAGCTGAAGGCCGGCGAGCGTCTGGCGGTGGTCGGAATGAACGGCAGCGGGAAAACTACCTTTATCAAACTTCTGTGCCGTTTGTATGATCCGACGGAGGGTGAAATTCTGATGAACGATTTTAACATCCGGAAATATGATTACCGTCAATACCTCGATCTGTTTTCTGTTGTATTTCAGGACTACAATCTGCTGGCTGTGCCGCTCGGAAACAATATTTCCTCAGACGCCTCCTGGGATACCGGAAAAGCGGAGCAGCTGCTGGAAGAGGTAGGCTTCGGGGAACGATACCGGAAAATGGAACGCGGGCTCAACACGCCGCTCTATAAAAATTTCGACGAGGACGGAGTAAATGTCTCCGGCGGTGAGGCGCAGAAAATTGCGTTAGCGCGGGCGCTTTACAGGGATGCGCCGTTCATTATTCTTGACGAGCCGACCGCGGCGCTTGACCCGATTGCAGAGGCGGAAATCTATTCGAGATTTGATGAAATTGTCGGGGATAAGACTGCCATCTATATCAGCCATCGGCTTTCTTCCTGCCGCTTCTGCGATAAAATAGCCGTATTTGACTGCGGAAGGATTGTGCAGGTCGGGACACACGAGGAGCTGCTTGCGGAGATAGGCGGAAAATATTATGAGCTGTGGAACGCGCAGGCGCAATATTATGCGTAAGCTGTTTTCGTTTGATTTCTGTCCGGGTGAACCGGTATGTGCGGAACAACGAAAAGAGTTTGCAGAGCACGTCCCAATATTAGGAAGGCAACGCTGCGGGTAAGATGCTTGACAAGCATTTTGCCCGGCTTCTTGCCGAATATGACGATGAACGAACCGGACTGGAAGCATCCATAGCCAAAAGGCAAAGGAAGATAGAGAGCTGGAATGCTGACATTCTGAAAACAGACCCGTTTACCCGGCTTGTGAAATGCTATACGGATTTCTCCAGGCTGGCAACACTATGCTCTATGCGTTTATCGAGAAGGAGATTGTGCTTGAGGGCGCAGAGCGGCGGAATGACCGCGGTTGGACAGTATACATTTGTCTGATTTTATCGGAGCTTTGCAGTAGCAGCTCATATCGTCACCCCGGCAAAGATCAAGGAACAACATCGCCTGCAGCAGGCAGTTGCAGAGTTTTCAGAAATATTCAAGTCTTGGATTTTTTATCTATATCATTACTCTTTTATTCTTAGAAATCGAAATAAACAAACAAAGCATAACATATATAACAAAATATAAACGAACTAAAACGGGTTCTGATTCTGAAATTTTAATTTCTGCATTTATGCAAGAGTCAAAATATGCCTGAAATGATCAATTTCTGCAATTTGGTTGACTTATGTGCTAAAGAAAAATAAAATAGTAGGGGGATATAGATTTTTGTATGCGCCTTTCCTTACCATAAATGTAGAGAAAGGGTAAGAGATTTAGTAAGACATGTCGAAATACAACATAGTGGAGTATAAAATATCAATGAAAGACTGCTATCATTTAGCAGTAAAGGTAGAGACAAAACAGATGTTCAGGATTGCAATATGTGATGATGAAAATCTTTTTACAGAAGAATTAAAAGAACTGATTTCCTGCTATATGATAAATAAAGGTCTTGTTTATGAAATAGATACATACAGTTCCGGGCAAGCGTTGGTAGAATTAGGGATTGAGGTAGTACGATATACAGTTGTGTTTTTGGATATCTATATGGATCAAGTTGATGGCATCATGGCGGCTGAGCAGATTAGAAAAGTAAGCAGGGAACTGTTTATTGTGTTTGTGACCGCATATGTGGATTACTCACTGGAAGGATACCGATTAGATGTTGTAAGGTACTTGCTGAAGGGGGATGTTAACTTTCAGAGTAAAGTTAATGAATGTATGGATGCCATTATTGATAAAATGAATTATTCTGTGACAAAAAGAATATTTGTTTTTAAGGAAGGCAGAAAAGAAATATCACTGGAAAGATTATTGTATATTGAGAGCAATCTGCATATACTTGAGTTTCATGTTATGGAGGATGACATGAAAGTCTATACCATGTATGAAACCTTAAATGTATTTGAAACTAGGCTGGCAGAAAATAATTTTATAAGGATACATCAGAGCTATCTTGTAAATGCAAAACATATCAAAGATGTTGTCCGTTGTAAAGTGATACTGACAAATGGAGTTGAGTTATCCATCCCGAAAGCAAGGTATAAAGAAGTCAAGAAAAAGTTTATAGCGTGTCAGGGAGAAGTATAGATGCTTAAGTTAATACAGAGTGTATTATTGGTATTATTTGAAATAATCTGCTGTAAATTTTTTTATGAAAACTTTGGGAAAGTACGGTATAAAGGCTGGATTAATATAGTACAGCTTACCCTTTTACTTGGAAGTATATTATTTCTTTCATGTAGCTTTTTCGAATATTTTTTAATGAGACAATTTTTTGGCATTTTTCTGTTTTCCGTATTTATGCTTTGGCATGTTCAAATCAGCTTTAAGAAATCACTTGTATTGGCGATACTCTTTGATGCATTGCTGTTGGCCGTGGATTATCTGATTTATTTGGGTAGTAAGTTGTTTGGACGGCAGCATGAAGTTGGATATATTTGGACATATCTATTGGCAAAAATCATATTATTTTTTCTTATTCTCATCATAAGAAAATGGTTTGGGAAAAAAACAATGGAAATGATGTCGGACAAAGAATGGTTAAGGTTTTTGTTCTTTCCTATATTTACCATAGCAACGATTTCCGCAATGATGTCTGCTTTTAAATACATACAGACAATAGAACAGGCGAATTTATTGTTTATTATTGCATTCGGGATGATCGGAATGAATATGGTAGTGTTTTATCTGATTAACGATGTTGCGAAAAAAGAAGTGCAGATACAGGAAACCAAGCTTTTACAAATTCAGGGAAAAAATAAGT
Organism: uncultured Lachnospiraceae bacterium; assembly: GCA_910587085.1. Classification (GTDB taxonomy): domain Bacteria; phylum Bacillota; class Clostridia; order Lachnospirales; family Lachnospiraceae; genus RGIG4057. Next base: position 32,096 of record CAJUMC010000027.1, read on the forward strand.
TGGAAATGTATAAGTCTATCTCTGAAAACTATGATAACTTAAAAAGAAAGACACACGAATTTAAAAATCAGATTTCATGTATAGAATCCTTACTGGACAAAAAGCAATATTCGAAATTAGAAGAATATACAAAAACGATTTATGGTTCTTTGAATCATGATTTGGATGTCATTAACACAAATAATGTAATAGTAAATGCCATACTTAACACAAAGTATCAGGAGGCAAACTCAAAAGGAATCGTTTTTGTATTTAGGGTAAATGATCTTTCAGGGTTGAATGTAAAAGATGAGGATGTGGTCACAATCCTTGCCAACCTTCTCAACAATGCCATTGAAGCGTGTGAGACATGTGAGGATAAAAAGATAATAAAGTTCAAGTTCGTTAAGGAAGGCAATAAAATAATCATTGCTGTAAAAAACACATTTAATTATGAGGTTATATTTGAAAATGGGGAGATAAAATCTACAAAAACATCAAGTCTAGATGAACATGGCATAGGAATTAGGAATGTGTTAAAAATCATTGAGAAATATGGCGGCTCATATGTTATTGAGAATGAGAATAAAGAATTTTTCTTTTCTATTATTATTCCTGCAGGAATGCAATGTTAAATGATTGCTCATCGTTTATTATGTGCCATATTCTGCCGTTAATAATCCATTTTCTGCAAAGTATCTTGATTTTTTTATATAATTCATATTGAATAACTAAGGAGATATACAAATACAAACCCTTTCTTGATATTATGCAAAGCAAAATATATAAAATTTGCTTTGTCCTATGAAACGATATGTTCAGGAGGTGCAATGTGAAAAAAGCTATAATTTCAATTATACTATGTTTTATGCTGGTAACTACCCTGTCTGACACTGCTTTGGCAGCAACTAACTTGGGTACGCTGTCTTGTTGGTATTCGGATTCTGATTCTATCGCTAGATGGGACAAGAGCAGTATTACTGTTTATACAAATAAACTTAACTCAAATGGATCTTTTTATTTCTCAATGGGAATGTTTCTGGGATGCGGTAAATGGGAGGATGCGCTGGGAATAACAATAAGTTCTAGCTCATATGATACTTCTGCTCCAATAATATTCTACGGAGGTACAAGGGATGAAGTTAGTGCTTATGCTGATTTCACAATCAGTTCATCAACCAATGGGGTAACGCAGCGAATTCAATCTGTAGAAGGAACTTGGAAATACGGTAACACTTCAAAAACGGGGATGCTCATATCAAGTGCCGTAGGTTATATTATCGACAAAAACCATACAACCGACGAATACGAAAAAACTTGTGCACATGAACTCGGTCATGCTTTAGGATGGGCAGGACATTCCAGCAATTCTTCTGACATAATGTATTCGTCTGGTTCAAGTGTGACTTCTTTGACAACTCGTGATTCAGAACATTTGTCACAGGTTTACAAATAGGAGGTAATAAAATGAAAAAAGTGCATCTGTTATCATTCATAGTCCTTTCAATATCTTTATCTCTTGTACTTGCTGCTTGTTCTTCTGCGCCAAATCATTCCCAAGGCGAAGGATCAAACGTCGAAGGAGCAGAATTTGAAGAAGAACTGCTTACTTTTGAAGAACTTATTTTAAGAAGCGATGTTGCTATTGTTGGCGAATACATTGAAAAGATTGAACATGAAAGTTACATGGAAAAGAAGTTTAAGGTTAAAGAATGCCTTTACGGTGATGTAACCGACAGCGAAATTTACTTATATTCCAATATTGGCACAGGACATATAACAGAAATTGACTATACATATAAATATGGTGCTGATATATATGAAGTTGGCATGGACTATATTTTAATCATGGAAAGAAATCAGTCTGTTATGTATGACCATGATAGATATTTGTTAGCTGCCGATGTGTTCTTGAGTGAGAACAATAATGAATATAGTCTGTATTCTCAGTCAATAGATATTCCTACCGAAACAGCAGTAAAAGATTATATTTGTTCTATTTATAATTCGGTTCCCCATCCGGATGCTGTTGATGTCCCTGTTTCTTACGAAAATGAAATTCAGGAAATGGTGGGAGAATCGGAGTATGTTGGCACAGTAAGAATCCTGGAACTGGTTAATGAGGGTAAGGTTCATAACGGAAACGTTTATAGATGTACGGTTGACTCTTTATCCAAAGGCAGTAATCTCAACACAAATGATGATGGTACAATTTTAATTGTAATTCTTAAAAACACAGTTGAAATTGACAATAATTATATTATTGGGTTTTCTCCTGTAGATGAAGGATCACTAATATATACACAATCAACGGATACGAGTGTGTATAATGTAAGTAATGAATTGATGTCTGAGATTTCTCAAAGCGTATCTGACTAACTGAAAAACTTCTGTTCATTATTATGGACAGTATATAGTGGCAAACTTTTAATCCATCGGCTTATGCCGGTGGGGTTGCCTGCTATGTGATGTGCGGCATGGGTGATCTTCTGGTACCCGGCCACCCATGCCCGGCGGGCGGAATCACCCGCCAGATACATCTCGATCAGGGCTTCTTCCACACGGGAGCAAACATTATAAATGGTTATCAGCGAACACCGGTTTATGTTTCGTTTGATGAATTTTATATGTTTGGATATTATGAGTTGGCATTTTGAGAAGGGAAAATTATGAAAGCAAAAAACAAAATATATATTGTCCTACCCATCTTACTGCTTGTTGTATTTTTACTTGCAGGGATCGTTTATTACCGCTGCTTTTACAACCCATACCCGGAACACGGGCTGCTGCTTGAGGTGTGCGGGATAGATGCCGCCTCGGTGGAGAGCGTCGGAGTCGTAAATTATGATAAACTCCGTGAGGCGGTTTCAGAAGAGGAAGTGCAGGCGCTTCTGACAGCGCTTAACCGCAGCGTCAGCTTTCAGGAAAAAATAAGAAGCGGGAGGAACATGCTCCGAAGCCCGGCCTGGCGCGTTGAATTTTTTATGAAGGACGGCACGGTTATAAGGCTGGAACCGCAGCAGGAGGGAACGTCGGCGTTTACAAGGATAAAACTGGGAGAGTATTACTATCGGCTGGAGGAAGAAATTGCTCTGAAGACGATGGAAGCTGTGCCGGAAACCGTGGCCAGCCGTTACGGTCCGGAAAACCGCAGATAGTGGAAACGGAAATTTTCACTGCGGAATTATTTTGTTCAGAGGGTATAGATGCAGTTTAAAATAAATTATTATAAATATTTAAATGTTTTTGATATTATCAAAAGAAAAAGTTATAATTAAATCAAGTAATTTATTTTTGTTAAAATAATAAAGTACAGTGAAAGAAGGATATAATGGCTAATAATTTACTTCCTTTTCGGAATTGTGTACCCAGTGAGAAATAACTTATAAATATACATTGTAAATGGCAAATAAAGATTTTATAATAAATATATAAATTGGGATTTGAAGGTATGTGCAATGGAACTTAAACTAATAGAATTAACCCATAAGAACGAGGTTTGCCAGACATACGAGATTTACAAGCACTGTATGTTTATGCCTACTGAAGAAAAATTCAGCATAAAAGCAGATCAACTTCTTGACGATAACGCTGTAAAAATCTTTGCTTGTTGCAATCAAGACATGATAGAGGGTGTTATCGTTGTTTTCTTTGCTGAACAACATAAAATGGAAGTCGTAGGCATTGCGGTTGATTTGTCTGCTCGTGACAAGGGCATCGGTTCCTATATGATAAATCAGGTGATAAAGGATTACGGTTTGCTTTATGTATCTGCAGAAACAGATAATGATGCCGTTGGTTTTTATCGGAAAAACGGTTTTAGCATTACAGAGTTCCCCAAAACCTATGACGATGAAACTGTTATCCGATATAAATGCGAATTAACCATATAATCAATTTTCAGGTTATAGAACTGTTAGATTGTTGATAATTATGTGGTCTGTGTAGAAATATACTCTATATTTCGAGACTTATGCATCGGGAACACTTTCCCGAAAAGGGAGATAATTTAAGTCCGATGCGAGCTCTGGGAAAATTTACCTGAACGGACGCAGCGGGATGCCGTAAGATATTTGAAAGGGACATTATTTAATTCTTATCCTAATGTATCAGGTAACTTTAATGATATTAAAGAGGCAGCAGAATATATCAGTATGGATACATTAGAGTATACTACATCGGGGAAGAAGACATATTAATTTTACGTGAACAGATTTATGAGTCACACCCTGTAATTGCTGGCATTAGAATGTATGATTCTTCCGGTGAATGGATAGGAGGCCATGCAGTTCTTACGAAGAAACGTGCTATAGAATAGGATATTGATTCGCTCATATATGAGGAAATAAAGACTAAAAATTATGATGGGAGGCTATAAATGAAAAAAACTCTTTTTACCCTGTGTATTATTTGCTTTTTCGCAACTTATGAAGCAAAACCTGCTGTAAATGCGGCGGCAGCAGATTATGAATCCGGAATTGACCAGCTGATAGAAAATAAAAATAAAGAAAAGAATACCAGATACCTGCCGCAGATTCAAAGCATCCTGTCCGGGCTCCGGTCAAAAAAGGCCGGCTACAGCCAAAGCGGACAGACCAGCCAGAACAGGGAAGGCGTACAATTGCAGGTGGATAATGAGCTGCCGATCGTTTCTTCTGTATATGATCTTTCAGGGGCATATCAGGTTTATGCATTAAAAACGCTTCTGGTAACAAACTTAAAGGAAACCGGTTCGTTTGCGGATGCAATAACCGACAAAGTCCAGTGGAGAATTCCGATTAGAACATTGCAGAATGAGTCCGGGCTGGCCATAATGACGGAGGAGGACGGTAATTTAAGGTTTTCGGGAACCAGCGTGGGAGAGAGCACAGCGATATGGAAATTTACCGATGAAGACATACGGAACGCGGTAATGGAGGTGGACGGGCTTTCGGATGCGGTGGATTCCATGAAAATCGCCAGTTCATACCTTTACCGGACTACCTTTGTCTGGCTGACAGCGGAGGACAGGGAATATTTGATCCCGTTCAGCTATTTTGCGGATTGTATAAATATCGAAAATGGAAAGGTATATACGCTGTCTGAGATCATCAAAATATTTGATAAATATTTTGATGAACAGCAGATGATTGATTCGCCGGGCTATGGCGGGGCGCCCTTCCGGCAGCAACCTATTATTCCTGTCAGATTAGCGGTAATTATAGTATTATCTTCCTTTACAGGCATTGTTGGGCTGGTATTTTATATTAAGAAGGGAGATAAAAAAATTGCCGGCAAACAAGTTTAAACAGCATATTGTTTTTGAGGCAGTACTCAGGTACCGAAGCCTTTGTCTGAAGTCCGTCCGGACAGTTTGACTGCCAGTCCGTACGCCAGCACCGCCGTCAGCTCGATCAGCGCAGTCAGGCCGAAACCTGCCGCAAAGGCGGAGCTGGAAAAATACATACTTCCCGCTGCAGCGCGGTACAGAAGTCCGCCTGTCAGGGCTGACGCCGACAGAACGCCGCTAAAGTGCAGAAGGGTCCGCAGCAGAAGCCTCTCTTCGCCGAGCAGGCGCATCACCCGACGCCAGGCAGCCCTGCAGCGGAACCAGTAGAGCAGCAGCAAAAGGCAGCTTACGAAAAGCAGCAGAAAATAGCCGCCCATTGCCAGCAGCAGACCGTCATTGTACCCGAGAAAGCTCTGAAGCGTTGCCCGGCTGAAGGTGATTTCATTTGCGGCAAGTCCCTGCCCGGAAAAATATGCCGACAGCCGTTCAAAGCAGGCGCGCGGTGCAGAAGCCGCCGAAGAGGCCAGTGCAAAAATGCTGCCTTCCGCAGGAATATCCGACAGAATGCTGTCCGTAAAGAAGGCGGCGCTGTTCACTCCGATAAACGGTGTTTCCGGCATTACCGCCCGCACCGGGTAATTGCCGGCGGTCAGAACGGCAAGCTCATTTCCCTGGCGTTTTGCCATGGTATGGCCGAGAACACAGGCAGGATTTCCGCCGTTGAAATCCCAGCGTGAAAAATACCTGCCTTCAAAAATATCCCGTTTTCCCTGCGTGTAGAGCAGCCGGTATTCCTGGCCGCTTGCCGGCGAATGCAGCAGCAGGGAGGCATCGCGCACAAGGTTGTTCTCCTGCAGTGCGCTCAGATCCAGGATTTCGGCCCCCTTCACGGTAAAATATACCGTATTCTGATCCACGGCCTCGACCCCGTAGGAATTCATCCGGTACAGCCGGTGCAGATATCCGGTAAAACACAGCGCAAAATACATGCCAAGCATCCCGGGCACAAAAACGGCAGCGAGTATCCAGTTATGCCTGAGAGAGTGAAAAAGCGCTTTCATCTTCCGTCAGCCTCCCGTCTGCTATGCGGATCGTTCGGCTGCAGCGCGCCGCAACCGAGCTGTCGTGCGTTACAAGAATAACCGTTGTTCCCTCCGCGGAAATCCGCTGAAGCAGCGTTAAAATCCCGTCCGCATTTTCTGCATCCAGCGAGCCGGTCGGTTCATCCGCCAGAAGAACCGCGGGCCTGCAGGCCAGTGCACGCGCGATGGCAACTCGCTGCTGTTCACCTCCGGACATGGTTTTCGGGTAGCTGTCCGCAAGCGCTTCCATTCCCATGGAGGCCAGATATTCTTCCGCGGCTTTCCTGCGCTCCCGGCCAGCCATGCCGCGGACGCGCAGCGGCAGCTCTACGTTCTGCAGTGCCGTTTTTTCCGGCAGCAGTGCGAAATCTTGCAGGATAAAGCCGATATTTTCCTTCCGGAACCGGTTCATCACCCTGGTATCCTGCGTGGGAAGAACCTCTCCGCGGTAGCGGTATTCTCCGGAATCCGGTCGGGTCAGCCCGCCCAGGATGCTGAGCAGGGTGGACTTGCCGCAGCCGCTTTTTCCCATAACAGCGAGCAGCTCCCCCTGTTCAACATGCAGGTCAAGACCCCTTAAAACCGGTTTTTCCCCGGATTTGCCGAAAGATTTTACAATATTATCTAATTCCAATAGCATTTGATACGCTTCCTCCGTACGGTGTTGCCATATAGTTTATCCGGAAAAACAAAATCAGGCTTTGACCCTGCGCTTATCCGTGTTCTGCTCCGCTGCCCTTTAAATGTGCGCTGAGATCAACCCTCCAGTAGCTCCACAGCGATACAGCCACGGCGACGATTCCGCTTGCGGCCAGCATAAAAAGAATGCTGCCGGTCTCCCCGCGGTAGCGCGGAAATAATATTCTGCTGATCAGCGTTCCGGACAGAGTTCCCAGCAGGCCGGACAGCCCCAGGATCACAACAGCCTCGCCCGCCGCCATCGCCGCGATATCCCGCTGGGAAAAACCGTTGATCAGCAAAATGGCGTAATATCGTCCGCTCTTTTTGATTTTAACCATCAGATAGATCAGCAGGGCTGCTATGGAGAATACGCTGATCCCTGCGGCAAAATGCCGGATGATTTTTACCGCGTCGTCGAAGCCCATCCCTAGGTCTGCGGCGGGCTGATTGTCGGCGCCGCAGACAATGTAGCCGCCAGCAATGCCGAGCCGTTCGCATTTTTCCAGGATCATTTCCTGCAAATCCTCCAGGGAGATACCCGAATACAGGATTCCATTGTTTTTTTCATAGTAAAGACTGCGGAAAAAGCCTCTGTCCTCCGGCAGTTCCGGCTGGCCGAAAACATGTATCATCGGGAAGACGAGATAGCGGTCGATGCACTGAACGGAGGCCATCTTCATTACAATGCTGCCCTCTTCGAGAAAGCCGATCACCCGGGCCTTGCCCTGCATGGTGAAATTACTGACCTGAATAATATCCCCGACCTGATAGTCCCCGCGGAAATTAGCGCCCATCAGCACCGGCAACGGTTCGTCCGAAGCCCGGTCAAAATAATAATCAAATTCGCCGGTCTCAAACAGACGGCCTTCCGAGACTTTTAGATTAAAATGCGGGAAGACTTCCTCTCCGAGCCAGATTGCCTTGATGTTGCAGAAATTGATATCGCCCCAGTGTTCCACCCGGGGTTCGTCGCCGGCCTCATACATATAATGATTTTCCTCGCGGCCGTGATAGTCCACAACTACGCTGTGCTGTTCCCTGATCTCGAGATATTCGAATTCCTCCGACTCATGCAGCCATTCATTAAACTCCCGCAGAATATCCCAGTACTGCGGTTTGGCCTTCAGTTCCTTTTCCACGTCCTCAAAGAAGCGGTCGGCCAGGATGCTGTATTCCCCATCCTCAAATATGCGGTCGTATTCCTGGTTTCTGTCCTGCATTCTGCCTGCCAGCCTTTCCGTACACAAGATAAGTGCTATGCTGATGGCGCCGGCAAGAATGGTGAACAGGACAATGCCGGGCTTTTTTCGGATATAAAACCAGAATTCGTATATACAGTGGGTCATTTGTGAATCCTCCCAGATGGATGACTGTGTCCAATCCTTAAAACAAACCGGTACTGCGTCTGATACGGGATAATTTCCAGGAAGCTTTCCGTCCGCTCCCCTGCAATCCGGTAGGAGACGCTTCCGTCAAAGCGCTCCGTTTCCCCGGTTTCTTCCGGCAGGCGGCTCAGCGCGGTTTTCAGCTCGGCAATTCCGGCGCGGTATGCGTCCAGATCCGAAAAGCGGAAGTTGACTTCAACCCAGTGTTCCGTATCGGCGGCCGGTACGGATACCTGGTCAAAGGCGAGAACCGTGCCGGCAAAATGGACGTAACAAGGACAGGTTATCCGTCCTGCAGTTTCGGAAATATCTTCCGTAAAAACGGCGGAGCAGAATTCCTCCGGACGCTGTCCAAGGAAAACAAATTCATTTTTCTGTGCATCATAAAGGGCGTCAGGCAGATCGTATTCCCTGTAAACCGGTTCGCCGCCGGGCAGCGCGGAAGAAAGAAGGCCGCCCTCTGTCCAGAGTTCCGCCGTTCCTTTAGATGCATCGTAAGGACCGGCAGCAGCAAATCCGTCCGCCGTGAAATTCGGCCTGCTGTTGTCATAAATCCGCAGGAGAACCTGCTCCCTGTTTTCGCCCCACAGCAGCTTTGCCGTATACAGGTTGGCGAGCTCTTCGACATCCGCTTCGCCCTTGAGAAAGAGATAGCTCAGCTGTCCGCCGCGGACGGACATTTTATCCAGAAAGCTGTTTTTCATTTCCTCCATGCCGTCCAGCCATATTACTCCGGAAAAGATTGCCGGGCGGAAAAGCCGTTTCTGTACGGTGCCTTCGATATGCAGCCTGTTTTGCGTGCCGTTGAGGGCATAGTTCTGAGCGCTTTCCGAATACAGGATAACGGGAATTACTTCGGAACAATCCCGTTTCCTTGTGTAGATTAGACAAAGGATGGCGGACAGAAGAAGCATGCCGGCCAGAATTCGGATGATATTGCGTTTCATAGATTTTTTCTCCTTCAATATCAATATCTGATTGGAAGCATTCCGGGTTCAAGAGGAGTGACTGTTGGAAAGTCTGCAATATGTTTGTTGGTTGTTCCTTCATTGAACATAACAATAGAACGTGCCATTCTCAGATCCAAAGGAGTGATTCGAGCAACACCAAGTCCTTTTTCTATAATATACCAATTAACTGCCTGTGTAACAGCGGATATGTAGGTTCCGTCTTGTGAATGACTTAAATAGGTTTTTGATTCCCAGAGATATGACTTGACTTCTTTGCCTCCTAAGTAAGTATACAAAAAATTAGCATATTGAATTACATAGTTGCTGCAAGCAACATATGCCCATTCCTGTTTTGCTGTATCATAAACATAGATAAATCTGGCAAACTCATCTACAATAGTTTGTTCCAAAACACAAACGTTTGTTCCTGTTAGTAAGCGATAAGGTTCACTCTGCGGAACCAGATTTCCAAGTATTTTGGATATCGCGTAGGATGCCGGTTCTGGCACTTCCAAAGAACTAACTGCCATATCAATGCCAAAAGATATTAATGACTGGAAAAGTTTTTCACTATCGGATAAGTTGGTAATCTTTCCTTTAACAATATAATCATTTTCATAGGTTACCCGAATTAACCCGTTACCGCTTCCGTTATCACTGACATCAACAATATGAACAGTGTATTGTGTTCCATTTACAGTACGAGTCGTATTATATTGCGTGATATCATAAGCTTTTTCAAACATAGAAAAACTTGGAAAGTCATTAACCGTTGCTCTCAATAGTGAATTTTCAGAAGATTTACTATTTATTGTTACACCCAACAAAAGTAGTTCTTCTTCTATATTGTTGAGTGCTATTTGATATTTCATCTTTTCTGATAGTTCATTACTATAAGATAAACAGTATTTTAATTCTCTACGTTGCTGAAGCAAAGATTCTATTTTTGCTTCAGCAACTTCATTGAAGTCTCTGACTTTTTGTATTTGTGTTTCGTCGGAAGCAGATGTTTTTTCTGTGGCGTAACAT
>CAJUMC010000028.1 GCA_910587085.1 uncultured Lachnospiraceae bacterium
TGACAAAAAGAATCCCGTATTTATGCGGGTTCTGGCGTTTCGCAAACGCCTATTACGGAACTGCTTGGCAAGGAGCCTGTCGTGCTCGGTGAGACGGACAAGGTAGTGGCGATGGGTGCGGGCGTGTACGCAGGTATCCGCGCGCAGAGAGGACATCCGCGATATGCTACTGACGGATGTCTGCCCGTTCACCCTCGGGGTGGAAGTCTGGCGCGGCAGGGGCGATATGCAGAGTGTGCTTCTTCCGATGATCGAGCGCAATTCCACCCTGCCCATGTCCAAGCATGAACGCCTGGTGACGTTCAGCGATTACCAGAGTGCGATCCGGATCGGGATTTATCAGGGCGAGGAATATTATGCGAAGGACAACCTGTTTCTCGGGGAGCTTATAATTCCGGTCTGTCCGAAACCGGCCAGGCAGGAGGGAGTAGATGTATATTTCACCTATGATATCAATGGAATTTTATATGTAGAAGTAGTAAATTCCCAGAATGTACGTGAACATATTCTGCTCTGCGGGCAGGAGCTGAGCAGGGAGGAGCTTGATCGGTATCAGCAGGAGATGCAGCAGCTGATGATTCCGCCGATTATGCGCAGGGAGAATCAGGAGATTCTTGCAGAGCTTTCGGAGTATTACGAAAACAGTGTCGGAGTGCGGCGGGAGGAGATCGGTTGGTTTATCAACTGGTTTGTGGAAGGGCTGCAGAGCAGGAGGCTGCATGCTGTGACGCGGACTGTGGAAACGGCGAAGAACCAGCTCGCTGCATGGAAGGAACGGGAAGAACACGCGGAGGAGGAGCTTTTTGACGGGGAGCTGAAGCGGCAGCTTTTGGAGTGGAATGACGAGTTGAAAGAGGATTGGGAGGAGTGATATCCTTTGGGAGAAGGGAGGAAGAGCGATGAACGGGTACTGGAAAGTGCTTGGCATAGCGCCGACGGGCGATAAAAAGGCAATCCGCGCTGCATATTCTGCGATGACAAGGCAGTGCCATCCGGAGGAAGATCCGGAGGGATTCAAGCTGCTTCACGAGGCATATCAGGCTGCCATGGCGTATGCGTTATCGAGTGCGGGACGGGCGGAACGCAGGGAGGAAATGCCGGAAGGACCAGGGAAGGAAGAGCGGGCGGATAAACCGGAGAACGCGCAGAACGGGGGAACAGCGTCCGCAGAAAAAAATACCCCAGAATCACAGGCGATCGATGAGGATACAAAAGGAGAAGAAACCGCAGAACATGCGCCCTCCCTTCTTGACCGCCTTGACCGGGCAAAGGAAGAAGAGCTTTCGCATAGTTTGTGCTCCGGCGCACTCAAGCAGTTTTCTGCTGTTTTAAACGATCCGAAAAGATTCCGCAGAGCGGATGCCTGGAAGGCGTTTTTCCTGTCGGAGGATTTTCTTAAGGAACAGTATCAGGAGAGCTTTGCCGACGGAATGCTTCGGATACTGGAGGACTTCCATACAGAGGATAATTACGACATGGTTCACATGCCGGGAAGCTTTTTAACAGAACTCGCCATTGCCTATGCGCTGGTTCTGAATTCCGGTCAATCCGAAAGAAGGACGGACAGTTTTTATGCCCGCGAGGCGGCGGCCTCCATCTGGAACATGCAGACGGCGGAATACAGCCTGCCGTTCGGGTTGCTTGGCAGGCCGGAAAATCAGGTGCGCCTGCGCTCCTTTGACGATTATATCCGCCTGCGGGATTATCACCGCCGGGGACTTCTGACCCGGAAAAACCAGGAGGACTGGGAGGAGCTGCTGCGCGGCGGAGCGGCAAATCATCTGTATGAATTAAAGGGCAAAGGCAGGCATGAAATCTATGCGACGAGCAGGAGTGTATGCCTGCTGGATCTGTATGCCTTCTGGATAAGGGAGGAGGATGTTCCGGAGTGTATTCTGGAATATATTTACAGGAAATATGATTTGCGCGGCGCGGAACATACGAGTACGAGAAAGCTTTATGAGCCGTTGAAGCAGGCGATATTTTTGCGGTATCCGAATATTGAGGAGGCTCTTTTCGGAGAGGAGGGCAGGGCGAAACAGATCAGCAGCTGGTACCGGGAGCTGATGGGAATTATCTCGGACAATGAACGCTTCTGTGAGGAAACGCAGGAAATCCGAGTGCGCGTGCGTGAACTGTTTGCGAAAGAAGAATGGCAGAAGATTCGCTATATGCCGGAATTATTTGGAAAAATGGAGCTTCAGCTGCTTGGCCGCTCCGTATTGCCTGCCTCACTTGCCAAACGCCTGATGGAGTTTTTCGGGGAGGAAAAGGGATTGCAGGAGCAGGCGTGGGACAAGGAACAGGGCGTAGTCATGACGGAGGAAATGATTCATTCTCTGTATTACAGCCGCAAAATCCGGGATATGCACGGGATTGTGCCGGAGGTGACGCCGGTTTTCTGCGGCGGGAAATTGCGGGAGGTATATAAGAGGGGAGCGGGGAACGGTCCGGAGGCCGCTTCGAAAACCGGAGACGCTCCGGAGGAATTCCGCGCTGACGGAAAGGAGGAGTACTGCGCGTCAAAAGATGCAATTTTCTGCACGGACTTTTTGGAAGGCTATCCGGAGGTGCTCCGGGTTCAGGATTTCTGGCATTATTTTCTGATGCGGGGCTTCGGCTGCCGGAGCGCGCGGATCGACGGGCGTGGGAAATACCGCCGGAAATATATGGTCGGAATGAACGCTTCCCTGCCCTCGTATATAGATTATCTGTATCAGCCGTCCGAGCGCTGGCAGCGGCTTTTTACCGGGGTTGGCGGGGAAGAGGCGGAAAAGCGTTCCCATCGGGATAAGGAAAAAATCCCGATGCCGCAATTCTGCCGTTTTTTTACGGATGAGGACGGGAAGACCGTGCCGGGAATGGAATTTGCACTGCCGGACGGGAAGGATTTCCGGATGGAATTCCATCTCCATTATGTCCGCTGTTTTCTGGAAGGAGAGGAGGTATTCCGGCCGTTATACAGCTTTCCGGAATATGCGGAGCTTGCAAAGGGGCTTCCGTATATGGAACAGCGGCTCGTTCTGCTGGCGGTTACAGAAATTTCCAGGGAGGACTGTGCTGCGGCACAGGAGCTGATGGAATGTATGCTTGTGGCACTTCCGCTTGCCCCGGTCAGCATCCCGGTAATCGCAAGACTGCTGGCTGAAGGGACGGAGGATGAGGCCGCCGGAGGGAAGGCGCCGGCCGGCTTCTATTCCGGTCATATCAGTCTGAAAAAGGCGGCGGAGTCGTCAGAGTATCTGGAAAATGACCGGGAGGAAAAAACGGTAAACAGGCTCGGAAATGAGGAGGAAGGCAACCGGCTCTGCGGCGTATATTATGCGGAGGATGAGGAATTGTGCTTCCGGGCAGTGGTCAGAGAAAATGGATTTTCCATATTTATCCAGAATGATTTCGGCTGGGAGCCGTTTTATACAGCCGCATTTTACCCGGCAGACGGGGAGCGAATGCTTTCACCGGAGGCGAAGTGCCGCATTGCGCGGAAGTTTTTGCGGGGCATGAAGCGTCCTGCGCCTGTTTTGCGGACATCCCTTTCCCTCGAGGGGATGACGGAGGTGGAAAAGGCGGAGCAGATTCTGGAAGCGATGAAACAGGATGCGCTGTACCGCGGGCTGAGGCACGGCCTGCTGCCGCACAGGCCGGGTTACCCATGGGAAGAAAGGGATACCGGAAGGGGGCAGGAAACCGCAAAGGAGGCGAAAAAGGACACAGACGAAGCGCCGGCAGAAAACGCGCTTCAGCATTTTTACCGCCAGTACGGGGGATATCTTCCCGAGTGCTACTGTGTGCTGCGCTTCGGAGAAGAGGATACGCAGGTTAAGAAGGATCATGTGTTTTATGCTTCCATGGAGCCGTTCGGTTTTGCGCTGGGGCTCCGCGCACCGGACTGGCCGTCAAGCTATAAATACCGCATGGAGGAACTGCACCGGAAGGTGAAGGAAAAGCACTGGGCGGTCGGACATTTCGGCTGGGGAGATCTGAGCGGACCAGATGGAGAATCGGTTCCGAAGATTGTTGCGGTTGGCGAGAGTGGTACATATTATTATTATGACATCATTCGAATGCTGCGCGGGGACAATCTGGCGGCGCTGCTTGCCCGGATGTTTGATTTTTCAAAGGTTGCTGCGGTGGAGTGTTATGAGGGGGAACTGAGTATTTCACGCCTCAGCGGCGAGCTGGAGTACTGCTACAGCAGGGAGGCATTTCTGCAGTCCACCTACACCCCGGGAAAAACGACGGCAGATTTATTTACATTTTTTACCAAAGCTGAACTGATGGGGGAATTTGCCGCGTTTATGGACGGGCTGCTCGGAGAATTGGACGGGGAGCTGACAAACCTGCATTTTGAATTTCGGAATGCGGGGGAGGGAGCGTATGCCATGCGGATCTTCCTGCAGAATGCCCTCGGTCAGAAACAGGAACTGTGTTCTTGCAAAGACAGCGGTGCCGGGGCGGAAAATACGGACAGTGCCGGCCGGATGCAGAGCGGAAAGAGGCTTGTATGGAAGATATGGCAGCAGGCGGAAGATCCCGAGGCAATGTACAGAGATATCACGGATGCCCTGCACTGGTATATGGACTGCGGGAAGTACGGGGAGAAGCTCAGGGGCTGTCAGAGGATTACAGGCGGCTTTGATGCCCGCAAAGGGAGCGGAGCCAGCCGTGATCTTAAGAAGTCTGCAACAGGCTGTCGCTTTAAAGCGGCAGCTGACTGATTATGTACAGGACAGAAGAAAAAGCTGGCTTTTTCTCCTGCCCTGTTGTATAATAGAACAAATGGTGTATTGCCATATCAAGCTGCGGGGAAGCGGGGCTGAACGGCAGCCACATCGAACATGGAATAGGAGAGGCTGGTATGTACAAGATTACAAAGAAAAGATTTCTGGCGGACAATATCTTCCTGATGGATATTGAAGCGCCGCGTGTGGCCAAGAGCTGCTATCCGGGCCAGTTCGTCATTGTGAAGCTCGACGAAAAGGGGGAGCGCATCCCGCTCACCGTATGCGATTACGACAGGGAGGCGGGCACGGTGACAATCGTCGTGCAGACGATCGGCGCATCCACAAAGATGATGGCGGAGTATGAGGAAGGCGAGTATCTCCGCGATTTTACGGGCCCGCTCGGCTGCAAATCGGAGCTGATCGACGAGCCGGCGGAGGAGCTGAAGAAAAAGAAAATCCTGTTCGTGGCGGGCGGACTCGGGACGGCTCCGGTCTATCCGCAGGTAAAATGGCTGCACGAGAAGGGCGTCAATGCGGACTGCATTATCGGCGCGAGAAATAAAAGCCTGATTATCCTCGAGGAAGAGATGAAGAAAGTTGCGGAAAATGTGTATGTGGCGACGGACGACGGCTCCTACGGCTTTAAGGGAAATGTCAACGACCGGATCAAGGCGCTGGTGAACGAGGAGGGCAAGAACTATGATCTGGTCATTGCCATCGGCCCGCTGATCATGATGAAATTTGTCTGTCTGCTCACAAAGGAGCTCGGCATCCCGACGATTGTCAGCATGAATCCGATTATGGTGGACGGCACGGGAATGTGCGGCGCCTGCCGTCTGACGGTCGGGGGTGAGGTGAAATTCGCCTGCGTGGACGGTCCGGAATTTGACGGGCATCTCGTCAACTTTGACGAGGCGCTGAAGCGTCAGCAGATGTACCGCACCGAGGAGGGACGCGCTCAGCTGCGCGCGAAGGAGGGCGCGACGCATCACGGCGGCTGCGGTCAGTGCGGAGATTGATGAGGATTACAGGAAAGGGGTATTTTCATGGAGGTTGATGTATTAAAGAGGGTTCCGGTCAGAGAGCAGGAGCCGTCGGTCCGTGCGAAAAATTTTGAAGAGGTATGTCTCGGTTACAATAAAGAAGAAGCGATGGCGGAGGCAACCCGCTGTCTGAAGTGCAAAAAGCCGCAGTGCCAGACCGGCTGCCCGGTCAATATCGACATTCCGTCCTTTATCCGCGAGATCGAGGAGGGAAAGATGGAGGACGCATACCGCGTGATCAGCATGTATTCGGCGCTCCCGGCGATCTGCGGGCGGGTCTGCCCGCAGGAGAGCCAGTGCGAGGCGAAATGCATCCGCGGCATAAAGGGAGAGCCGGTTTCCATCGGAAAGCTGGAGCGCTTTGCCGCCGACTGGGCCCGGGAAAACGGTATCCGTCCGGAGCCTCCGCAGGAGAGAAAGGGCAAAAAAGTTGCCGTGATCGGTTCCGGTCCTGCGGGGCTGACCTGCGCGGGCGATCTTGCCAAGGCAGGCTATGATGTCACGATTTTTGAGGCGCTGCACGAAGCGGGCGGTGTGCTTGTATACGGTATTCCGGAATTCCGTCTTCCGAAGCAGACCGTCGTGGCGGCGGAGATCGAGAATGTGAAAGCGCTCGGTGTAAAGATTGAGACGAATGTCGTGATCGGCAAGTCCACGACGATCGAAGAGCTGCTTGCCGAGGAGGGCTTTGACGCCGTATTTGTCGGCTCCGGAGCCGGTCTGCCCAAATTCATGGGGATTCCGGGCGAGAACGCGAACGGCGTATTTTCCGCGAATGAGTTTCTGACGAGAAACAATCTGATGAAGGCGTTTAAGGAGGAGTATGACACTCCGATTTTCCGCGGAAAGAAGGTTGCCGTGGTCGGGGGTGGAAATGTGGCGATGGATGCTGCCAGAACGGCGCTCCGGCTCGGGGCGGAGGTACATATTGTGTACCGCCGCGGCGAATCCGAGCTTCCGGCCCGTGTGGAGGAGGTTCATCACGCAAAGGAGGAGGGCATCATCTTTAACCTGCTCACGAACCCGAAGGAAATTCTGGTGGATGAAAACGGCTGGGTGCGCGGCATGAAATGCGTGGAGATGACGCTTGGGGAACCGGATGCCTCCGGCAGAAGAAAGCCGGTGGAGAAGGCGGACTCGGAGTTTGAACTCGAGCTCGACACCGTGATCATGTCGCTCGGAACAAGCCCGAATCCTCTGATTTCCTCCACCACGAAGGGACTGGAGATCAACGGCCATAAGTGCATAGTCGCGGAGGAAGAGACCGGAAAGACTTCCAAGGAGGCGGTTTACGCCGGAGGCGATGCCGTGACAGGAGCGGCGACGGTTATTCTTGCGATGGGAGCCGGCAAGGCTGCGGCGCGCGGGATTGACGGATTTCTGTCGAACCAGGCGTAAAGAGCAGGGCGGACGCCGTAAAACTGCGTCATAATTCTTTCAAAAAAACAGATAAAAGAATAAAAATCGCACAACCCTCTTGAAGCTTCTGCATTATTGTGGTATGCTGAAGACGAATGATTGCGGCCGCAGTATGGCATAATATCCGTGAGGGCAGACGATGTCGGACGGCTGAAGTGCGGGGACAAACGCTTTGTTCCCGGCGCTTCGGCCGTTGTGATCCTGCCGGGCAGTGCGGGCTGTAAAACGGAAGGATGGGACGCTGTCTGGAAATATGCAGCAGTGCAGAAAGACCGGAAGAAAAATTCCGCTTTTGTGCGGTATAAATCAATAGAGAGGAAGTTCAAAAATGAACTATGACGAGGAGAAGAGAAGCCTGGCAAAATGGTTTGTGATGCTGGAAGCTTTGCTGCTGGTTGTGTTTACAGCATTTGACCTGCTGAATATTTTTTCACTGGCGGCAGACGGATTGAAATTAGCCTGCATTGTTCTTTGTTTTTTGTTTTCGATTACATTGATTTTTTCCATGGAGGCCGATCTTGACCGTCTTGCTCTGATGCTTTCCTTTTTTTTCGCAGTGGTCGCGGATACGCTGCTGCTGTTTACGGATCAGTTCTTTTTCGGCGTGCTTGCCTTCTGCGTTGTTCAGGAATTCCAAAGCATAAGGATTTTTTCTGTGAGGCGCTCGGTGGTCCGGATGGACGGAAGAATTTTTTCCTCCTACCGGAGTTATAAAGTACGAAACAAGGTGCTTTTCCTCAATCTGATCCAGCTGCTTTTTGCTGCGGTTCCGGTTGCGGTTTCCTTTTTTGTGGAGGTGCCGCATGTCAGACTGATCAGTGTCTGCGTGTTTTATCTGGTCGGCTTTATCGGCAACCTGATTCCTCTCGCTTCCCTCAGCCGGGATGTCCGTCTGCTGGATGATATGCGTCCGCTCAAGGCGTATTTCGCGGGTATGCTGCTCTATTTTATGTGTGATGTGCTGCTGGGCCTTTTCCGGATGCCGGAATTCCTTCCCGTACTGCCGCAGCTGAGCAGGTTTGTTTCCTATGCGATGCTTGTAATCTGGCCGCTGTATCTGGCCGGGATGGTTTGTATATGCCTGAGCGGAATTCGGAAACAGAAATTTTATTCGTGAGAAAGATGTTTTGAAAAAGAAACTGTGCTGTTTGGATACACATTTCAAGTGGTGCAGTAATTGTAATAAATATAACGGAAAAGTGAAAAATAATACAATAAAGAAAGTCGGCTGCTGATGAGGATTTTGTGAAAAACCCCCAAAGCAGCCTTCTTTTTTTCTACGCAGCGATGGTGCGGAAGCACTTGAATTTTGGGAACCCGGCGTGGTATAATGCAGTGGAAGACATTCACCGGGGCAGGTTTCCTTCCGCTGTTATTTTTTGAAGAGGTTGTTGTTCTGAAATTGTTCTGAAATGATTTTTTCTGACTGAGTTATTGTTCTGTAATCGCTGGTATTCACAATTATTATACAATTTTGTCATTTTTCAATTTTTGTGATATTGTGAAAATTGTCGTTTGTCAAATATGGTTATTTTACTATTTTACTGTTTTTGCAATTACTGTTATTCCGCGGCAGTTTATCGCTATCTCGTTGTTCTTCCGTACCTGTCTCAATCCCCAAATTATCTTCCAATTTCAAAAATATACTTAATTTCCAGACTGTTATTTTAGAATTATTTCCGAATTTCAAAGGATGAATGCAATATTATACGGATAATCGCCGGCTGTTCTGATTATTTCTGCTTGATCTGTCCGGCGGGTCTGAAGCCGCTTAAAATCGCGTATAAGAACAAAAAAAACACCATAAGAATGGAGGAAACATAAACATGAGCTGCACAAATAAAAATCCGAAAAATTCCACATCAACCGAAGAAGTCCCTGAATACGAAGTATTTCTGGACAGGCTTTCACAGGGGGTGCTGCGGGAGCTGGGCGGAGGCTATGAGGCCCGCTCGATCACAAATACAAGAAACAACGGAATTACGAGGAGAGGAATTCTGATCCGCCGCATTGAAGACAGAGTTGCTCCGGCCATCTATCTGGACAGTTATTATGAGGATTTCTGCGGAGGCACACAGCTGAGTGATATTGTCAGGGATGTGCTGTATATTTACCGCGGAAGTGCGGGGAAGGAAGCGAAGCCGGAGCTGAGGGAGCTGAATCTTTCGCGGGAGTCCATACTTGCCGGTCTGACCGTCCGGATTATCAGTTATGACAGGAATGCGGATCTCCTGCAGGAACTGCCCCATATCCGCTTTCTGAATCTTGCCGCCGTATTTCAGATTGTGGTATACCGAACCACGGAAGGGATGGGAACGATCCGGTTTACGCGGGAGCATTATGAAACCTGTCTGCGGCACGAGGGCAGGGAGCTAATGACGCCGAAGGAGCTTTTCCGGCTGGCGCTTTACAACACGGAACAGCAGTTTCCTGCAAAACTCAGTTCTATGGAGTCGATGCTGCAGAGCCTGGCAAAAGGGGAGAAGGTTCCCGGGCTCGCGTACCGGAGCGGACGGGCCAAAGAGGAGCAGAGCAGCCTGTATGTTCTGACCAATTCAGAGGGGATCAACGGAGCAGGCTGTCTGCTGTATCCCGGGCTTTTAAAGGAGCTCCGGGAATATTTCCGAACCGCATTTTATATTCTTCCGTCCAGCATCCATGAGGTGCTTTTACTTCCGGCGAAGAAGCCGGTTGAGCGGGAGGAGCTGAATGATATGATCCGGGAAATCAATCTGACACAGGTTCCGCAGGAGGAAGTGCTCTCGGACTGCGCCTACCATTCTGACGATCTCGAAAAAATTGTACGGGCTATGCTGGAGCTGCCTGAAATCTCTTAAATTTCCTGCAGCATTGCCGCAGAATACGAAAGTCTAAAGTCTATTCTTTGATCACCGCCCGGATTCTTCGGACGCCCGCTGAGGAAGCCTCCTCCTTCAGAATCCGGAACGAGCCGAGCTCACCTGTGTTTTTTGCATGGGGGCCGCCGCAGATTTCTCTGGAATAACCGGGAATGGTATAAACCTTAACCATGTTGTCATATTTTTCGGAGAAGACGCCGACGGCTCCGGAACGATAAGCTTCTTCCGGCGTCATTTCTTCGCAGATTACATTGAGTTTTGCGGCGGTTGCTTCATTTACGATTGCGCAGACCTGCTCCAGTTCTTCGGCGGTCAGTTTTCGGTCAAACGAGAAATCGAAGCGAAGGCGTTCGGAGGTTATATTGCTTCCGCGCTGGGAAACACCGCTTCCGAGAACTCTGCGAAGGGCGCCGTTGAGAAGGTGCGTCGCCGTGTGCAGCCTTGCAGTCTGCTCACTGTGGTCGGCCAGACCGCCTGCGAATTTGCCGGCAGCTCCCTGGCGGGAGCGGTTCTGATGTTCTTCAAATTTCTGCCGGAAATCGTCCAGATCCACCGAACAGCCGTATTCTGCCGCGAGTTCCGAGGTAAATTCAATGGGAAATCCGTAGGTGTCGTACAGTTTAAATGCGAGCTCGCCGCTGAGAACTCCGCCGTTTCCGGCAGCGCTGAGATATTTTACTGCCTTTTTCAGGCCGCTGTCCAGGGTTTTGGAAAACAGAACGTATTCCTTCTGCAGCTGCTCCAGAATAAAGCTGCGGTTTTCGCCGAGCTCGGGATAAACATTCTGGTATTGATTGATAATGATCTCGGACAGTTCGGTAAGATAATTTGCATCAAGGCCGGACTTTTTGAGCAGACGGATCATTCTGCGGATAAGCCTGCGGAGAATGTAGCCCTGCTCCGTATTGGAAGGACTGATTTTCTTCGGGTCTCCGAGGATAAAAGTGACAGCTCTCGTGTGTTCGCACAGGATGCGGCGGTCTTTTTCGGGAATTGTTTTTCCGAGCTCTCCGGAAATTTCGTCAAGCTTTTTCATAACCGGGAAAAAAAGCTCCGTTTCGTATACATTTGTTTTGCCGTTTATAATGGTCAGTACGCGCTCCAGTCCCATTCCGGTATCTATATTCTTCTGCTTCAGATCGGACAGACTGCCGTCCGCTTCCTGATTATACTCCAGGAAAACATTGTTCCAGATTTCAACGTATTTGCCGCATCCGCATGCCGGCCCGCAATCCGGCCCGCATTTCGGGCTTCCCGTGTCATAGAAGATTTCCGTATCCGGCCCGCAGGGACCGGTCTGGCCGGCAGGCCCCCACCAGTTATCCTCCCTTCCGCAGTAAAAGATCTGTTCGTGTGCAAGACCAAGGCTGTGCCAGAGCCGGCCGGTCTGCGTATCTGCCGGGAGGGTGCCGTCCCCGCCGAATACCGTTACAGCAAGCCGGGTTACCGGTATTTTAAGATATTTTGTCAGAAAATCAAAGCTCATTGGCACGGATTCCTGTTTGAAATAGTCTCCAAGCGACCAGTTGCCGAGCATTTCGAAGAAGATCAGGTGAGTATCGTCGCCGACTTCGTCGATGTCGCAGGTCCGGATGCATTTCTGAACATTGGTAAGGCGTTTTCCGCCCGGATGCTTTTCGCCCAGGAGATATGGTACAAGCGGATGCATGCCGGCGATGGTGAACAGTACCGTCGGGTCGTTTTCCGGAAGGAGGGACGCCGACGCGATTTCCCTGTGTCCTCTCTCTTTAAAAAAGTGGAGGAGAAAAATACGGCCGGGGAACGGTTGCCTGAAAAAACAGATTGTCTAAAAACTCAAAATTATTTGAAGAACTTGAAAATACTTACAATCACTTGAAGATACTTAATTCACATGAAGATACTTAAAATCACTTGAAATTACTTCCAACTGCTTGAAATTATAAGGTCACAGATTTATAATATTTTTAAAAACAGCGATCCGGTAAATACGAAGCTAATGAAAACCTCCGGAGTGAAAGAAGATATCGGAGCACAAGGAAATGAGCGGGTTAGCCGAACAGGCCGAAGCGCAGGCTGTACTGAACGGAGAATTTATAAAATGAAGTGCTTTCGCATGCCGGAGGAAAGGAAGTCAAAAATGTATGAGAAATGGCTGGAGGCTGAAAAAAGGTGGATCGGGGAGTACTGCAGCAGAGTGAAAAAACGGTCAATCATGAGAGTGGTTCCTGCGGTCTTGATAATCTCAGGCCTGCTGCTCGGTATTCTGGCCGCCGTATCGGGGGAGAATATCGCAGAACAGGCAGTGGGCGGCATGCTTCTGGGTGCCGTGGTCTGTGCTGTATACCTGATTTTTCTTCTGCCTGGACTGTCTCCAGGGCGTTTTGTGAAAAAAATTTCCAGAACCGTGAACAAGCTTGGTTTGAGCGATGCGGAAAAGGAACAGCTGGGCAGGGAGTTTTTGGAGGCGGAGGCGGATGCCGAAGGAACAATTGTGTTTCAGATGTCGGGGCCGAAATCAAAAAATACGCCGGCGCGTTTTGTGAAGTCAGAGCATTATGCCATGCTGGAGGGCGGATACCCCTATGCGATCCTTGTCCGGCTGGCTGAGATCGGGCGGATCAGCTGTTCGCAGGAGAGTAAATCCGCAGTAACGCGGAGCGGAAATATATCAACCACCTATCAGTTCACTCTTTACACCATCGGATTTTACCGGAAGGACAGAGAACAGAGGGGACTTTCCGAGGAGGAACTGCCGGACGAGGCCATGGGCTTCTTTGACCGTGAAGTCAGGGATCGCGCAATGAAATTATTAGAGAAATAGCGTTGCTTTGCAGTGCTTTCCGACATCTTTCGGCTCATAAAAACTTTTTCTGTTTTTAAGTTGAAATGATTTGAAAAATGGTGTATACTAAAGGTTAGTTTTCGGAACACCAAAAACAGGAGGCATTGCGATGATCGAGGCAACGAGCTGTGGCGGTGTTGTTATATTCAGAGGGAAAATCCTGCTGCTCTACAAAAATTATAAGAACAAGTATGAGGGCTGGGTCTTGCCGAAGGGTACTGTGGAAGAAGGCGAGGAATACAAGGAGACGGCGGTCAGAGAGGTTCGGGAGGAGACAGGGACGGACGCCGTTATTATCAAGTATGTCGGTATGAGCCAGTACACCTTTAATACTCCGCAGAATATCGTGCAGAAGGATGTGCACTGGTATCTGATGATGTCTGATAGTTATTACAGCAAGCCGCAAAGGGAAGAATTTTTTATGGATTCCGGTTATTACAAGTTCCATGAAGCATACCATCTGTTAAAGTTTGCAAATGAGAAGCAGATCTTGGAGCGGGCGTTCAACGAGTACCAGGATCTGAAAAAAAGCAATCTCTGGGGGAACAAAAAATACTTCTGAAAGCATGAGAAAGGACCGCCCTGGTCTTCTTCGCAATAAGCGGAGGAGCGGGGCGGTTCTGTCCTGTCCGGGATTTTCATTTTTCCTTGCCAAAGCAGGAACAGGATGCTATAATAAATAAGTCTGCTGTGAGGCGGATGAGAAAGAAAGAATGAGAAAGAAAGTTACGGCCCGCGCGGCGCTTTAAAGCTGAAGCAGAGCAGAAGAAGCAGATCTGCGGCGGGCGTAGCAATAAAAGTGCAGGAAAAGCAAGGAGTGTAGTACAATGAAAGAAAAGCAGAAGGGAATACTTTCCATTGTTCTTGCCGCTGTTATAATCGCGGTAACGGGCTTTGTCGCATTCTTCGGCATTGGTTCGGACAAGCTCGGAAGTATGGCCGACGTCAAGCTTGGTCTTGATCTGGCCGGGGGTGTTTCCATCACCTACGAAGCGGTAAAGGAGAATCCGACCGCCCAGGAGATGGAGGACACATTTTACAAGATGCAGCTCCGCGCGCATGATTTTAACAGCGAAGCGGCTGTCTACCGGGAGGGCGATACGAGGATCAATGTTGATATCCCGGATGTCACCGACGCGAACCAGGTGCTGGAAACGCTCGGCGACGCGGGTATGATCTATTTTATATACGGTCAGTCCGCGGAGGGAAAAGCCAATATTGAGTACAATTCAGAGGAAGGGGGCTATAAGCTGGCGCGCCCGCTTGAGGAGATTATTGCAGACGGCGACGTGGTGATCGACGGCTCCTGCATTCTTGGGGCAGAACCGTACATCGGCCAGAACGGCCTCGGGGCGAATTCCTACGAAGTCATCCTTACGCTCAACGAGGCGGGAAAGACGAAGTTTGCCGACGCAACCGCCTACGCCTACAGCTATTATAATACTTCTACGGTAAGCATCCGGAATATTATCGCGATCGTGTACGACGGCAGAGTCTACAGTGCGCCGCGTGTATCCGCACACATACCGGACGGCAATGCGGTTATCAACGGGCAGACGGATTATAACGAATCCAAGCAGCTTGCCAGCATTATCCGCATCGGCGCGCTGCCGCTGGAGCTGAAGGAGATCCGCTCCACCGTAGTGGGAGCGAAACTCGGTACGGAGGCGATCAATACATCACTTCTTGCCGGCGTGATCGGTTTTATCCTGATTATCCTTTTTATGGCGATCGTTTACCGCATTCCGGGTGTGGCTGCAAGCCTCGCGCTCTGTCTGTATGTAACAGTTATGATTATCTGCCTGAATCTGTTTAACGTGACGCTGACGCTGTACGGCATTGCCGGCATAATTCTTTCCATCGGAATGGCAGTTGATGCGAACGTCGTTATTTTTACGCGTATCCGCGAGGAAATCGGAACCGGCAAGACCGTGCGCTCCAGCGTCAAGCTTGGTTTCGAGAAGGCGCTGTCCGCCATTATTGACGGTAATGTGACGACGCTGATTGCGGCTGCGGTGCTGTATTTCCTCGGCTCCGGCACGATCAAGGGCTTTGCGCAGACGCTTGCCATCGGTATTATTCTTTCCATGGGTACGGCGCTGTTTGTGACAAAATTTATTCTCCGTGCATTCTATCATGCGGGTTTTGACAGCGAGAAATTTTACGGCGTCAAGAAGGAGACGAAGTCCGTTAATTTTACAAAGCACGGGCTGAAATACGGGATTTTATTCGGAGTGATCGCGGTGGTCTGCATTGCGGCAATGATTGCAGGCAGAGCCTCCTCTGGAAATATCCTCAACTACGGTCTGGATTTTATGGGCGGCACCTCGACGGAAATCGCGTTTGAGGGAACCGCGCCGTCCAATAAGGAGCTTGAGCAGCTGGTGAGCGAGACACTCGGCGTGCAGGGCGAGGTGGTTCAGATCCAGGGAGAGGAAGCGGTGATCATCAAGACAGAAGTGCTGGCAACAGATGCCAAGATGAAACTGGAGACTGCGCTTTCGGAAAAATACGGGGTTACCTCGCAGGATATCACCTCGACCAGCATCAGCGGTACGGTCAGCGGCGAG
Source organism: uncultured Lachnospiraceae bacterium (assembly GCA_910587085.1). Classification (GTDB taxonomy): domain Bacteria; phylum Bacillota; class Clostridia; order Lachnospirales; family Lachnospiraceae; genus RGIG4057. The sequence goes on from CAJUMC010000028.1 coordinate 15,439, forward strand.
ATGAAATCCGACGCGGTGGTTGCAGTGGTTGTGGCGACCCTCTGCATGATGGTCTATATCTGGGTGAGATTTAAAAATCTCGGCTTTGCGGCCAGCTCTGTGGTCGCGCTTCTGCACGATGTTGTTTTTACTCTGATGATTTACGCGGTTGCGCGGATATCGGTCGGCAATGCCTTTATTGCGTGCATGCTGACTCTGGTCGGCTATTCGATCAATGCGACCATTGTTGTATTTGACCGAATCCGCGAGAATATGAAGGATAAACTGAAAAAGGAAACGGTTGAGGATGTGGTGAACGCGAGCATCAGCCAGACGGTTTCCAGAAGCATTAATACCTCCCTTACGACCTTTGTCATGGTGCTGGTGCTTTCGATTTTCGGCGTTTCTTCCATCCGCGAATTCTCGATACCGCTGATGGCGGGAATTATCTCGGGAACCTATTCCTCCGTCTGCCTTGCGGGTACGGTATGGTATTTGATTAATAAGAAGAAAAAGCAGGAGGCATAAGCTTTTTTGGCAGCCTTACGCATCCGGTGGAGGGCCGGCGGATGCGGGTACAACAGTTTTTCAAAAAAGCCGGGTTTGATTAGACAAGCCTGGCTTTTTTGTGCATGGTGGCGAATAAATTACAGAAATCTGACAACACAGAAAGCGCGAAAAAGAAAGGCGGGACGAGCGATGAAGGAGCGGCTGGTAAAGGAGCGGTGGATGGTAAAAAACAGGTCGGCGGATTTTGCGTCGATCTGCACAAAGTTCGGAGTGAGCGGGGTGGCGGCGCGACTGATGGTGAACCGGGGGCTGACAGAAGAGGGCGAGATTGAGGCGTATCTGCATCCGTCGCTGTCTTCGCTACACCCGGCGGCGCTGCTGAAGGATGCGGAGAAAGCGGCCGATATTCTCGCAGCCAGGCTCGCGGAGAGAAAAAAAATCCGCATTATCGGGGATTACGATGTGGACGGAGTTACAGCCGTCTATATTTTGCTGACTGCACTGAGAGAATGCAGCCGGGAGGGGGCGGATGAGCTGGTAAGTTACGCGATTCCCGACCGGGTGCGGGACGGGTACGGGATCAACGATCGGCTTGTAGAGGAAGCGATTGCGGACGGGGTTGATACGATTTTGACCTGCGATAACGGGATCGCCGCGCCGGAGCAGACGGCGGCGGCAAAAGCACATGGGCTGACCGTGCTGATTACGGATCATCATGAGCTTCAGGAGATTCTGCCGGATGCGGATGCCATTGTGAATCCGAAGCAGCCGGACTGCACTTATCCGTATAAGGGGCTGTGCGGGGCGGCGATTGCATTCAAGCTGGCAGGACTTTTGTATCAGAGAAGATTCGGGGACGAGCGGAGGGCGGAGAAACTGCTGCCGTTTGCGGCGGTTGCCACGGTGTGTGACGTGATGGAGCTGACGGGGGAAAACCGAGCGATCGTCAGTCTCGGTCTGGCGATGCTGCGAAGCGCCGAAAATCCCGGAATACGGGCGCTGATGAAGGTGAACGGAATCTCGCCAGAGCAGCTGAGCGCTTATCATCTCGGTTTTGTGCTCGGGCCGTGTCTGAACGCAACCGGACGGCTTTCCGAGGCTGTGCGGGGCGTACAGCTGCTGCAGGCAGACGATGAGGAGGAAGCGGAACGGCTTGCGCAGGAGCTGAAAAGTCTGAATGATCTGCGCAAGCAGATGACCGTGCAGGGCGTGGAGGAATCCATCCGGCAGGTGGAGGAGGGCATGCTGGAGGATATGGTTCTTGTCGTATTCCTTCCGGAATGCCATGAGAGCCTGGCCGGCATTGTGGCGGGGAGACTGCGCGAGCGCTACAACCGGCCCACGCTTGTGATTACGCGCTCCGAGGACGGATTGAAGGGTTCCGGCCGATCCGTCGAGGGCTATTCGATGTTTGAGAAACTGACGGAATGCAAAGATCTGCTGTCCCGCTACGGCGGACATCCGATGGCGGCGGGCTTTTCCCTGCCGGAGGAAAACCTTCCCGTTCTTCGCAGACAGTTGAACGAGCGCTGCGGATTGACAGAGGAGGATCTGACGCTTAAAATATCCATAGACGCTGTGCTTGCCCTCTCCGGGCTGTCGGAGGAACTTGTGAACGAACTGAAGCTTTTAGAGCCGTTCGGCAGGGCAAACGAAAAGCCGGTGTTTGCGGAGCGCGGTCTTCTGGTGCGCCGTATGACGCCGATCGGAAAGCAGCGCAGAATGTTCCGTTTTCTGGTGGAGGATGCTTACGGCAGGCAGCTGGATGCGGTTTATTTTGGCGATGCGGAGGAGATGGAGCAGGAGCTTCTTGCGTCCTTCGGAGAGGAGGAAATCCGTAAAATGTATCAGGGCGGGGGCAGCAGTGCGCGCATGTCCGTAATTTACTATCCGACCGTAAATGAGTTCGGGGGCAGAAGGACGCTGGAAATTGTAATACAGCGGTATCAGCTTTGCACACAGTAGGTTGTTGTACATAAAGATATATTTAAATTGAGCATGTGAGTCATCATCATAAAAAATATTTGTTAAAAAATTGAAAGAAAGGATTGAAAAGACTATGACGGAGGAATTAAACAATTTCTGCACGGATCTGAAGGAACTGTTTATGCAGCAGAATTTTCCGGAGCTGGAAAAAATGCTGTCGAAGTGCCCGGACGAGGAAATTGTTCTGCTGGCGGAGAATGAACAGGCGGTGGTTGCGAAATATTATGAGCAGGGAAAATATGAAATGCTGCTTTCGCATCTGAATTTTGTCGCGTTTGCAAGCTATCTGTTTGAGTATGCCGGCAAGCGCGGCGTATTTGCGCAGGAAGAATTTGAGAGGGGATTTGAGGTGTTTCTGAATATTTTCCGGCTGATTCAGGAGAGGAAAGGAGAGCCGGAAGACGGCGCCGGGAAACCTGCGACGGCGGAATCGGAGGGACAGGTGTAGAACTGCAGTTGAACCGGACACCGAGAAGCCGGAAGGACAGGCTTAGAACCGGGACCGGAACTTGAAATGGCAGATGTCTGAGTGGGCAGGACAGACAAATCGCGGGAAACCCGGACATAGTGAAGTCAGAGAGACCGGCGGAAATCACCGGAAAACCGCAGATGGCACAAACCGGAGGAGCAAGGGCAGCACAGCCCCGGGAAACCGGAGGCAGAGCCGGCCTGAGAAAAGGGCAGAAATGCCGGAAAGGAGCAAACATTGTCGGAACAGCAGAAATTTATGGAAGCGCTTACACAGCTTGCGGTTTATGCACAGGAAACCGGAAATGTGCTGACAAAAACGGAGGTGGAGGAGAGCTTTCGGGACATGTCGCTTTCCGAACAGCAATTTGACTTGATCTACCGTTATCTGTTTGAGAAAAAAATAACGATACAGGGGATTCGACTGGAGCTTCCGGCACAGGAGGTACCTGCGCAGAATGCGGCAGTACAGGAGGAGCCTGATTTTGAGCCGCACTGGATGTCGGATGGAGCTGTTTTCGGGGAGGAAAGCGGAGAAGCAGCATGGGAGGAACAGCCCGGGGAAAGTGCAGAATACGGCGAAGCCGGAGAAAGCGCCGACGCTGCCTGGCCGTTCGGGACGGAAGAAACGGGAGCTGCGGAATACAAAAGCAAAGCGGGTTCCGCGGCGGAGGAGCGTGAGGATGCGAGATATCTGCGGCTGTATCTGGAGGAGCTGGAAAATCTGCCTGCCGTGACCGAAGAGGAGCGGCTTGCCCTGGCGATGCGCCTGCTGGAAGGGGAGGAGGCCGCGCTGGAGCCCCTGCTGAACGCGACGCTGTGTGAGGTCGTAGAGATCGCCCGAACCTGTCAGGGAAGAGGCGCGCTGCTGGAGGATCTGATTCAGGAGGGAAACATTGGTCTGCTGCAGGCGCTGAAGGAGCTGACGGGGAGAAAACAGCAGAATGACCCGCTGCGCTGGATTCATGAATATGTGCAGTATGCGGTGGAGCAGTATCTGGAAGAGCAGCTCACAGGGGCGGAGGCAGAGGAACAGATTGCAGCAAAGCTCGGTCTGCTGCATGAGGCGGCGGAATATCTTGCAGGGGAAAACGGAACGCTGCCGTCGGTGCGCGAACTGGCAGAGTTTACCAGGTTATCAGAAGATGAAATTGCGGAGCTTGCGAGGCTTTCGAAGGATGCGGATTTTATCGGCGGAGCGGGAACCGCGGCTCATAATTCGAGCCTGTAAACCGTACGCGGAAGGCGGATATGGTCTGAACCGGCAGAGAAGCATTCCAAAGTACCCGCCGATTTCTCCATAAAGAGCAATTATTATGAAGAATTTTTCTTCCGATCCTGTTATACTTCAGAAAAAACCGCATATTCCCTGCATGGTGCCCGGCAGAATATCAAAGCATATCGGACAGCCATGCTTCTGACGTTTTCCGGCGCCGGATGGGAATCTGCGAAATTCAGGATCAGGAGGCTTCAAGATGGAGGAGAAAAATGCGGCCGGGGAAACGGTTGTCAGGAAAATCAAGGAATATATTGAGTCGCACCAAAAGGATGAGCTGTCACTGGACAAAATTGCGGCAGCGCTGAATTACTCCAAATTTTATATGGGCAGAGTATTTGCAGAAGCAACCGGAACGACAATCTGCAAATATATTCAGGGGCGCAGGCTGGATGCGGCAGCAGAGCAGTTAGTTATAACAAACCGCCCGGTGATCGACATTGCCCTGGAGGCGGGGTACGGTTCTCCGCAGGCTTTTACACTGGCTTTCCGCCGGTTTTACCGGTGTTCCCCGCGTGCTTACCGCAAAAACAGGATATCTGTTCCCGGAAAGTCGGAAATGATGGGAGGCAGGCTGGCGGCATGAGTACCATTCCTTATGTGATCGAACAGACAGGCCGCGGCGAGAGGAGCTGCGATATTTTTTCAAGGCTGCTGGCCGGACGCATTATTTTTCTGGGGGAGGAGGTAAGCGACGTTTCGGCGCAGCTTGTCGCCGCGCAGCTGCTTTTTCTGGAGGCAGAGAACCCGGAGAAGGATATCCAGCTCTATATCAACAGCCCCGGCGGTTCGATTACGGCGGGTCTGGCCATCTACGACACCATGCAGTTTGTAAAATGCGACGTATCCACCATCTGCATCGGGCTGGCGGCGAGCTTCGGAGCGTTTCTGCTGGCGGGAGGGGCAAAGGGAAAACGCATCGCTCTGCCGAACGCGCAGATTCTGATCCACCAGCCGGCCATAACCGGAAGCGGCGTGCATGGACAGGCAACGGAGATTAAAATTGTTTCCGATCAGATCCAGAAAAGCAGGCTGCGCTTAAACAGGATACTTGCAAAGAATACCGGAAAAAGCGAGGAACAGATTGCGGCGGACACGGAGCGCGATCGCTATATGACGGCGCAGGAGGCGCTGGAATACGGGCTGATCGACCGGATTCTGGAGAACCGGCAGGGATAATTCCCGCGGCTTGCAGCCCATAACGGCACTGCCGGAACCGGCTTTGCGGCCCGTTCCGGCAGTTTTCTTGCGGCCGGCAGCTCAGGCGCCGGTCAAACCGGCACCGCCGCCTGTTTTACGGCGCCTCCCGCAGACGGTAGCCAAGCCGCTCGGCCTGCCGGAAAAACGGGATTTTCTCCGGGATACCGTAACGTTCAGCAATGCCGCAGCGGACGAGCCATTCGTAATTGATGCCGAATCCGTGCGGACGGGTTTCGAGGCGGAATCCTTCCAGGTTTCCGTGTTCCTTCAGGTATGTGAGCACAGGCTGATACACCTGCTCCGTATTTTCCTCCAGATAAGATACGCAGTGTTCCAGAATGTATTTAATACGGATATCCAGCGAATTGTTTTTTTCCTCCGGAGAGGCCGGATCGGTTTCTGCCGTTTCCAAAAACAGAGGATCGTATATTTTTTCAAAAACCGCAGGGCTGAGCCTTCTGCCCTGCGGGATCAGTTCCCGTTCCGGGATCTCCCCGTGCCGGAATATCTCCATCCAGGCGATGTTCTCCGCAATCTGAGGGATGAAATAAACGGCATTCTCCCGGTTTCCTTTTCTGTAAAAATTTTTCTCCGCCTTATTGAGATAGTAGACGGCTCCGGAAAACCCAAGCAGCATTTCCTGCAGGCGGTCAGCCGCGCCGACATAAAACGCTTCCTGCATCAGCTCGTCAAGCATGAAATCCGTGGAAAAAAGCTTTGTGCTTTTGTGAAACGCCTTCCACATAAAATCATCCGCGCGGAATGCCCCGATAAATTCTTTGAATGCGGTTTCCATAAAGCTATTCCTTTCGTGGTTCCGTTTTATTTTCCCGCCCCCAGACAGGCTCTTAAATAATCGGCGGTCTTTGTGTCAGCCTCGGCAAGCATCCGTGCCGGCGTACCCGCAAACACCACTTCACCGCCGTGCCTGCCGGCCCCCGGTCCCAGATCAATAATGCGGTTGGAATTCAGGATTATTTCCGGGTTATGCTCCGATAATACCACGGTGTTTCCGGCCTCTGTAATGCGCCGCATCACCGCAAGAATCCTGCTGGTATCCGATTTATGCAGGCCGACCGTCGGTTCGTCAAAAAGATAGATCAGATTTTTTTACTGCGGCAGCGGCTCATCTCCCGGGCCAGCTTCATCCGCTGCACCTCCCCGCCGGAAAGCGTGTTCAGAGGCTGCCCGAGCTGTACGTAGCCCAGCCCGAGACTTAAGATTAGCTCGATTTTATCGGAAAGCCTTCCGGTATCCTGGAAGAAGTAAAATGCATACTCAAATATCATATCCAGTACCTGTTTGATATTTTTACTATGATATTTTATGGACAGAACCTCTTCAATATACTGTTGTCCGCGGCATTCGGTGCAGATTGTCCGCGTTTCTCCAAAATACTGAATGTATTTTTCGATATATCCCTTTCCCCTGCACGCGGGGCAGGCCCCCCTGGAACGGAAAGAAAAATATGATTTGCTGTCTGCCCCGCCGCCGATATCTCCCGCACATTCGGAAAAGAGCGCGCGGATGGTGTCGAACAGATCAAGATAGGTTGCCGGAACCGAGGTGTTTTTTCCGGCCGGCGGCGTCTGGTCAACGCAGACCACACCCCGGATCTGCTCCATCCCCTGTATTTCCCGGTATCTTCCCGGAACGACGCGGGTGTTCTCCTGAGCGGCGCAGAAGGCTTTGTACAGCACCTCGTACAGAACGGAGCTTTTGCCGGAGCCGGATACGCCCGTCAGGCAGGTGATTTTTCCGAGCGGTATTTCCACGTCAATATTTTTCAGGTTGTTTGCCTCCATTCCGAGAATTTTCAGAAAGGGAGCATCCGAAACGATATCGGGCAAAAAGGCATCTGCTGCCGGGAGACCGTTTCTTTCTGCGGAAAGATATTTCCCGATCAGCGAATCCGGATTTTTCTTCAGTGCCCCGGGCGTTCCTGCAGCGACAACCTTTCCGCCGTCCGCCCCGGCGCCCGGCCCGAGCTCAATAATATAGTCCGCTGCACGGATAATATCAAGGTTATGTTCGATGGTAATCACCGTGCTGCCCTTCTGCAGAAGACGGTCTATGATGCGCAGGATTTTCCGGCTGTCCGAGCCGTGCAGGCCGTCTGTCGGCTCGTCGATGATATAGGTAAGCCCGACCAGGCCGGAGCCGACCTGATTTGCAAGCCGCAGCCTCTGGTATTCGCCGCCGGAGAGGGAGTCGATGCGCCGGTCAAAGGACAGATAGCCCAGGCCGATTTCTTCCAGCAGAGCAAGGCGCTCTTTTAGCGCGGCGGCAATTTCCACGGATGCTTCATTTTCCGGCAGCTGCTCCAAAAAGAAGAGAAGCTCCGAAAACTCCATTTTCCCAAGCTGTGCGAAGGTTTTTCCGGCGAGCAGGGTATAGTCTCTGATTTTTTTCAGGCGCGTGCCGCCGCAGGCCGGACAGGGGATTTCGTGCATGTAGGTTTTGAAGAATTGTTCCTGTGCGGGCGTCGGTTCTGCAGGATCGCTCAGCATTTGCCGGTACAGCTCTTCCAGGCGCGTCAGAATCCCCTGAAAACGGATCGGCTTCCCCTCCCTTGCCAGATAGTTCGGCAGGGGCTTGTCGTATCCATCCGGCCGCTGCAGCAGAAAGGTTTCCTCCCCGGTGCCGTACAAGATCAGGGCCTTTGCTTTTTCGGATAGCTGTTCGTAAGGGACATCGAACGGAAAATCGTAATGCCGGGCCAGGCTGTACAGACTCATATACGAATACGGATAATTCATGGAAAAAATATCCGGGAAAAACGGTCCCTGCCGCAGGGTCTTTTTTGCATTTTTTATAACCTTGGAAGGGTGCACGATTTTCTGAACACCGCTGCCCAGACACTCCGTGCAGGCGCAGGAGATATGATTGTAGGAAAAATCGGATGCCTCAAAGCCGGCGGCAAGAAAATGGTGCTCCGCGCAGCCGTACTTCTCGTAAAATGCCCGCGCTCCGGGGGGATCTGCTCCTTCGAAATTGATATAGAAGAAACGATCCCCGTGAGCGGCGGCGTTTTTCAGACAATTCACATCGCTTTTGGCAAGCGGGGCGCCGGCCTGAAACCTGCTTTCCGCAACAAGAATATATTCGTCATCTTCCTCTGTGCGGATAACATCCCGGAGGGAGAGCCGGCGCCCTCCGGAATAGACGGCCCGGAAGCCTCTTTTCCGCAGGGTGTCAAGCTGCTGCTCCCGGCTGCTCCGGCCTGTGAAGAAATAGGGAAAGCCTGTTTCGACGACCGTGCCCGGCCCGAGTGCTTCGATATCCCTGACCAGGGAGAACAGGCTGCACTGCGGGAACATCCTGCTGCAGCAGGGGCACACGCACTGTCCGTGAATAACCATAAGATTCCGGATGCAGGATCCGATGCTGGTAAATGTGCCGATTGTGGAGCGGGGATTATGGTTCGGCTTTATCTGCTTCAGGCTGATTACCGGGGACAGCCCTTCAATACCTCCGACCTTCGGCTTTTTCATTTTCGTGCTGAAGATCTTTTCGCCGTCCGACATGCAATCCAGCAGTTTCCGCTGGGCGGTTGCGTAAATAACGTCGTAAGCCAGAGTGGATTTTCCCGAGCCGCTGACGCCGGCGATCACCGTATGCCTCTGATACGGGATTTCCACATCAATATTTTTCAGGTTATTTTCGCTTACCTGCGTGAGACGGATTGCGTTTTTGATTTGCGGCATGGTATCCTCCTTTGATGTATCTGCCTGTGAAAGTATATTTTTCCTCATTTCATTGCCTGCTCCTTTTTCTGCTGCAGCATGTTCTGCCGGGATGGCAGGAGGGGGCGTTATTTCGACCTGCGCCGGATCGGCAGCATCAGATCAATCTGCCCGGAAAAGGAATCCTCCGGCCAGCCCATATGAGCGGAATGAACCCAGTTCAGATGCTCCTCGAGACATCCGCCCATAATTTCCAGGCCGAGCTCGCTGTAATTTGCTTCATAGTCGGGATTTTCGTCCACCCACCGCGTAAGGCTTTCCCAGAACTGAAATTCCGGGAACTGTATGGTCAGCACCGCATACAGACCGCCCTCGAAATGCTTTTTCACCATCGGTGCAGGAAGTTCCATATCGTCCGGGATCGTGACCCAGTCCTCATAGCCGTAAATGCCGCCCTCCAGGATGTCCGGGTTCGGATGGTTAAAGCCGAACAGTCTGGCATCCGGTTTTATTTCATACAACCGGCTGTCCTGTACGAACTTGCTTACAACATCGCCGACTTTTTCCTCGGGTCTTTCTCCGATGTACTGATAGGAAGCCACAGTGCAGGGCGGCAGCAGCAGAATTCTTACGTTCAAAGATTTGTTCAGCACTTCCTCTGCCTTGTTCAGATCATTCATACTTGTATTCTCCTTTATGATTGTTTTCGGAAAGGCAAGCGCGGCAGCCATCTGTGTAAGCGCGGAATCCTCCAGCAGGTTAAAGCGGGCTTTTATCCTCAGACTTTTGTCCAGATGATCGATAAACTGCCTCAGGATACTGCGGATCAGATCGAGGGAAGCGATTTCTTCGTCCAGCTGACTGAGATTTTCCTGTAGAAGACGCAGGAATTCGCTCTGAACCTGATCCTGCAGAATAACAGCGATCTGTTTTAAGGGGATGCGCAGCTTCCTCAGAATAATGATCTGCTGCAATGCCCGCAGTGCCTCCTCGTCGTAGGTTCGATAGGCGTAATCCTCCCGGTGCGACGTCCGGATAAGCCCCAGTTTTTCGTAATGTCTCAGCATCCGCGGCGTGACGCCGTACATTTTTGAAACCTGGCTGATTGTGAGATTTTCCATGGCTTCGGCTCCTTTCTGTGTTTATGATAAAGTATGACACCGTGTCAAAGTCAAGAGGGAATGTCCATATTTTATAGGAATGTGCTGTTGTGTGCAATGGGGGAGTGTGGTATAATATCGATATCAATATGGAAAATGATAGCACAAAATAATTTGTGTTAAAAAATATTAATATAAAATACGTATATAGATTATTAGAATGGTTCAATAAAAGGAGATAGGAAGAGGTTAGCGTGAAGATAAACGGGAGGACTGTAGAGAAAGCGTTCAAAAAGTTAAAATCAAGTGTATATTATGATAAGACACAAGTTATTCTGAGGAACGAGGTGGTAAAGTTTGAAACACAGCATAAGAATGTGAAAAGTTATTTAAAATCAATTTATACAAAATTGAAAGAGGATAAAGATTTTATAAAACTTGAAAAAGAGATATTAGATTCAATTTCGATATTATCATTTCCTAAAAAATTGGATGATAGTAATGATGATGTTATAATGAACTCGACGCCAAAGGAAAATCGAGTTGAAGAATTACAATATTTTATTGACATGAAAGTCGAAGGACATATATTAGGTGTGCTTTGGATAATGTTACTGGGGCATAGGATTGATGAAAAAATATATGAGCATTCCTATGGAAATCGCATAAGAAAAAATCTTATTAATGATCTTAGCAATGATCCGACTTATTCACCATATTTGTTTGAGCCGTATTTTGAGCAATATGAAAGTTGGAGAAATACAGCAATGTCTGAAGCTAAGAAGCATATGGCATTGGAGCAGGATGTGATAATCATAACAATGGATTTTCGCAGATACTATTACTCGATTGATGCGGATAAAAAGGTTTTTAATGCCTTATATGACGAAGCGTTCAAAGATTCAGGGGATGAAATTGACAATAAACAGGAAGAGATTTTAAAACGTTTAAATATGTTTATTTACAATGTAGTGCATAAGTATGCATCACTTTTTGTTGATAAGTTTGAAAAAAGATGTATATTACCCATAGGCTTTTTACCGTCAAATATAATTGCTAATTGGTGCTTGAGAAATTTTGACAGAGCAATTGCAGATGGTTGGAACCCGGTTTATTATGGCAGATATGTGGATGATGTTTTGATAGTTGATAAAGTAGAGCATAACAGCAGCATATATCAGAAGATGAAAAGAGATGAATTAAAGAGAAATGATATTATAGAGTTTTTTTTGGAGAGATGTTCTAAATGGAACGGGGGTTCTTCATTCGGCTGTAAAAGAGAAAAGGAATTTGCACTGCTGTGTGCAGAAGAAGAGAAAAAGAGGCAAAAAGAAAATAAGAAAAGAGATAAAGAAAAGAAAGAGGACAATTCAATATCATATTATGTAAATCCGAGATATAATGTTATTGAAAATAATAAGTCGCATATTGTGGTGCACAATAAAAAAGTTAAGATTTTTTATTTTAAAAGTGGTGAGTCGGATGCCCTTTTGACATGCTTTCAAAAGAATATTGCAAAGAATAAGAGTGAATTTCGTCACCTTCCTGAAGATGAGTCGATATTTCAAAGGGATGATTACAGTGAGATATATTCGTTAAAGAGTAGCGATACATTAAATAAGTTGCGAGGTGTGGATAGTATTGAACTTGATCGGTTTGAATTATCAAAATTTCTTGGAAAATATTTAAGAATTGGAGGAATGATAAAGGGAAAACTTGAATCTAAGTTTGAAAAAGATATTTTGAAAATATTTAACTTTAAAGTAATATTAGAAAATTATACTGCATGGGAAAAGGTTATCGAAATTTTTGTAATTAATGAAAGGTTTCCAACGGCAGAACATTTTATTGAACAAATAACTGCGGCAATAGAATCAATTAAATGTATTTCTGATGCGGCTTTCACGCATGAAAGTGCAGTGAAAGAAACATTATATCGATATCTTCATTCTGTATTATCTCGATCTTTTGCACTGGTATGGAATAAGGAACGCAGAGAGTCTGAAAGAAGAATCTTTAATTGTCTTAGTGGTTTTATGGAAAAGAATATCATATCAGATTTTTTAGAAGATATTGAGGATTTGCATCTTGCATATTGTAAAACATGTATGGTTGATAAGTCTGTAATGCCAATTAATGTTCTAATGCTGCCGTTGAAAAAATATTTTTCAGGGAAAATGAATGGAAATTTTACAAATTTCAATGATGTTTTTTGGGCCACAAAGGAAACTTGGAAGGGTAATTATAAGTATTATCCGTACATGATGAATATGTATGATTTTAGTATGATAACATGTATTGAGGAAATCAAAAAGGATATGCCATTTGAGGAAACCGAGGAAATACATAAGAGGCAAAGTTCGTATTACTTGCGTAGTAATTATAGATTAGATTTTGATGACAAACGTGAGCGGGTACAAAATATTAAATCTTTAGTAGATGTCAAGAAATTGGGTAATTTAATAAAAAATGCCTGTTTTATATCTGTTGGCGATGGAAATAAAAGAAAGTTGAAAATGGCAATTGCAAATGTGAAGCTGGATCATAGAAATTTCCAAAGTATTGTAAAGGATACGCCAAACCGTTCATATCAACGTTACAGGGACATGTCTGCGCTTGTAAATCAGGCGATTGACCAGAAGGCAGACATGCTGATTATGCCGGAAGCATTCGTTCCTTATGAATGGTTATCTATATTGGCACGGACTTGTGCAAGAAATAATATGGCGGTAATAACAGGGGTTGAACATATTAAGGCAAAAAATAAGATTTTTAATTTGACAGCAGTTATTTTGCCATATTTGGAAGAAGAACATAGATGTGCATATATTTCTTTTCATTTGAAAACGCATTATGCACCGGGCGAGAAGGAGGAAATCAATGGTTACAGACTAACGGAGATGGAAGGAAAAAATTATGAATTATACAAATGGAATAATATTTATTTTTCTGTCTATTGCTGTTATGAACTGACATCCATTGTAGATCGAAGTTTGTTCCAGGTATATGCTGATATGATGATTGCGGTTGAATGGAATAAAGATATTAATTATTATAGTAATATTCTTGAATCATTAAGCCGGGATATGCACTGTTATTGTATACAAGTAAATACTTCGGACTACGGGGACAGCAGGATTACACGCCCTTCAAAGACAGAAGAAAAGGATATTATAAGAACTAAAGGAGGAGTCAACAGCACAATCCTTGTAGGTGAGATTGACATTGCTGAACTCCGGGAATTTCAGCTGAAAGAATACGCATTACAGAAAAAAGGGAGATTTAAGGTGACTCCGCCGGGATTCAAAAACGATATTGTTTTGAAGAAGATGAAAGGTGAGAAGTTGTTTAAAGATTTTTAAAGATGGATCATGCGAAAAAGGCAACGAAACTGTACCTCACAGGAAGGCAACATGGACAAAAAATTGAGAAATACGACTTACATAAACCTGTTTCAGGGAGAGGATGCTTTTTCTCTATCGGCAGGGCGGCAGGGTTGTAAACTATGTCCGAATAGGTTCGGACAGCGGTCATTCTTAAACCTTTGAATAAAATGAGGCAAAGCTTGCGTGCTGCGAGAACCATATAAGGAACTGCAGTTGAGGTGGGTGATATTTAAAATTGTGTACTTCGCTATATTATTGAGGAGAACCGGGGGAGAGCTGTAGCAGAACTATTATTTCTTTGTGGAATTAATGGAGCGTATGGATGATAACTTAGTTTAGGATGAGGGGAGAGATGCCGTTTACTGTCCAATATGTTATGAAGCATTATTGTGCTTTGTGGAAATATCCGGATAAAATACATACCGGCGTTGCGGATGGCAGCAGTTGTGATATTTCCGGAGCTTCTGGAATTCTGATGTACCGGCAGCGCAGAAACAAAGCAAAAAACAGATTCAAATAAATCAGATAAATAATTTATTTGCTGAAAGGAGCGAAAAAACAATGGAAAACGAAACAAATCTCATAACTTACGACACCGAATACTGGATACCGGCTTTCGATATCGAAAAATGCCGCGCTTCCGCCGAATCCGGCTATGCGCCCGCGCAGTACGAGCTCGGTCAGTGCTGCAAGCGGGGAGTGAAGGTGAAACAAGACTTTGCCGCCGCCGTGGAATGGTTTGTCAAGGCGGCGGAACAGGGCAATGCGGCGGCGCAGCGAAGCCTTGGCTACTGCTATGAAAACGGCGAGGGAGTGCCGCAGAACTGGAAGAAGGCACTGTACTGGTATGAGGAGGGAGCAAAAGGGGGCGATGCCGACGCGCAGCAGAATATCGCGAACTGTTACCGGTTCAAGAAGGGTGTTGCGGAAACCGATTACGAGAAAGCGGTTTACTGGTATACAAAGGCCGCAGAGCAGGGACATATCGGCGCGCAGAACAATCTTGGTGTCTGCTATGAGCTTGGGCTTGGTGTCAAGAAGAGTGAGAGAAAGGCATTTTACTGGTATGAGCAGGCTGCCCAGGAAGGAGAAAGCGGCGCGCAGTATAATCTGGGACAGTGCTACCGAAAGGGCATCGGCACGGAGCAGAGCAACCAGGAGGCGGTGTACTGGTACAAAAAAGCGGCGGATAACGGCAATGCGGATGCCACCACAAATCTTGGGGCGATGTATGCGCTGGGGGAGGGTGTGGAGCAGGATCGTGACATGGCAGCTTTCTTTTACCGCAAAGCTGCCGAGCAGGGCTCGGCGACTGCGCAGTATAATCTTGCCTGCTGTTATGAATCCGGGGAGGGTGTCCCGCAGGATTACGCGCAGGCGGCTTATTGGCTTGAAAAAGCTGCCGCACAGGGGGAGATTGATGCGCAGTATCTGCTTTCCGACTTTTATGAATACGGAAAGGGCGTGGAGCTTGACGAGAAAAAGGCGATGGAACTGTGCTTAATGTCCGCGGAGGGAGGCTCTGCGCAGGCGCAGTATTCCGCAGGTTACAATTATCATGCCGGAAACATGGTTGAGGTGGATTTCGAAAAGACGGTCTACTGGTATGGGAAAGCGGCAGAACAGGGATATGCGCAGGCGCAGTGCGGGCTCGGACTGTGCTATGAGAAAGCGGAGGGAGTGGAGGAGGATTGCGGTAAAGCAGTTTCCCTGTACCGTGAAGCGGCGGATCAGGGATATGACGAAGCGCAGTATTTTCTCGGAAACTGCTACAGAGATGCATACGGTGTAAAGGAGGATCTGAAGCAGGCAGCCGCATGGTATAAGAAAGCGGCGGATCAGGGAAATGCGCATGCGCAGTATGCCCTTGGGAACTGCTATGCCTGCGGGGACGGTGTGGAAAAGAACCGGGAGACTGCCTTTGTATGGTATCAAAAGGCGGCAGAGCAGGGACATGCCTATGCGCAGGGTGCCGTTGGCAACAGCTACTGGGAAGGAGTCGGTGTGGAGAAGGATGCCGAAAAAGCGGCATACTGGTATCAGAAGGCCGCCGACCAGGGAGAGAACGATGCACAATATTACCTTGCTTACTGCTATGAGAACGGCATGGGCGTGGAGCAGGATGTAGAGAAGGCAATGGAATGGTGTCTGAAATCAGCCGAGGGGGGATATGCCGCCGCGCAGTATTACATGGGCAATTGCTGCCGGTATGGCAACAACCTCGAGCAGGATGAGGAAGAGGCAGCCGCATGGTACGAAAAGGCGGCGGAGCAGGGGAACCGGGACGCGCAGTTTGCCCTCGGCGAGTGCTATCAGAACAGCATCGGTGTGGAGCAGGATCATGAAGAAGCCTTCCGCTGGTACAAGATGGCGGCAGAAGGAGGGCTTGCCGCCGCTCAGAATAAGCTCGGCGTTTTTTATACCAACTCGTTTGGCGTCGTGGAGCAGGATTATAAGAAAGCGTTTTCCTGGTTTAAGAAGGCGGCGGATCAGGGATACGAGCCGGCACAGTACAATGTGGGCGGCTTTTATGCCATGGGGCGCGGCGTAAAGCAGGATGTGGCGAAAGCGATTCCGTATCTGCAGGCTGCCGCGGCGCAGGGGCATGCGAAAGCGAAAGAGATGCTGGAGCGGCTTGGGTATTAGTAGAATCCGGATAAACAATTATGTTTTCCCGATTTGAAGCGGGAAAGCCGGAGGGCAGTGAGGTTCTCCGGGAAGCACCGGCGGTCTTGGGTCGGGCGGTGCTTCCCGGAGAATTTTCAATTTCCCGGAGCTTTGTCTACCCAGGCATCACATATAACTATATTATAGTATTCCTCGCCGCAATGTACGGCACAGCAAAAAACGTTTCCCGATAATAGTTCTCAACCGCTGAAGATCGGCCGGATTGCCGGAACCGAATTCCTGATAGCCGGAAGTTTTGCCGGTGTGATTTCTGTTGCATTTTCCGGTTTTCCAAGGTATTATGGAAGACAGGAAAACGGCGGGAATTGCAGTCCGGCTTTTACCGGCAGAAAGAAGGATGGCAAGGAGGATTTTATGGGGAGCTTACTGGACGGAACAAATCTGACGCTCGGAACCTGCTATTACCCGGAGCATTGGGACGAGGCGATGTGGGAGGGCGATCTCGCGGAAATGAAGCGGAGCGGGATTGAAGTTGTGCGCGTGGCGGAATTTGCGTGGAGTAAAATCGAGCCGCGGGAGGGGGAATTTGAATTCGGCTTTTTTGACCGTTTTCTGGACCTGGCGCAGAGAATGGGAATCCGCGTTATCTTTTCGACGCCGACGGCGACGCCGCCGGCCTGGCTGACGGAGCAGTATCCGGAGGTTCTGAATGCGACGATTGACGGGGCGCTGATCCGTCACGGTTCGCGCAGGCATTATAATTACAATTCGGAGATTTACCGGAAATATGTGCGGCGGATCGTGGAGAAATCCGCGTCCTGCTACGGCAAACATCCTGCGGTTATCGGCTGGCAGATCGACAATGAGTTTAACTGTGAGAATTACGTTTTCTATTCCGAAAGCGATACGGTTGCGTTCCGCGGGTTTCTGAAGGACAAGTACGGGACGGTGGAACGGCTGAACCGGGCGTGGGGCACAGTATTCTGGAACCCAGACCTACACGGCGTGGAGCGAGGTGCATCTCCCCCGGCGCACGAACACAGGGGCGGTCAACCCGCATCTGGCGCTGGATTACGCAAGGTTTATTTCGCACAGCGTGCGCAGCTTTGCGGGGATGCAGGCAGATATTGTGCGCAGATACATAAAGCCGGGTGATTTTGTCACAACGAACGGGATGTTCGGGCATATTGACAATCATGCGCTGACAAGGGAAAGTCTGGATTTTTATACTTACGATTCCTATCCGAATTTTGCCTACTGTGTGGACGGCTTCCGGCCGGAGGAGCCGATGAAGGATCGCTGGTCGAGCCGAAGTCTCGCGGAGGTGCGTTCCGTCTCGCCGCGCTTCGGCATTATGGAACAGCAGACCGGCGCGAACGGCTGGAATGTTTCCATGGAGGCGCCGACGCCGCGCCCGGGGCAGATGACGCTATGGACAATGCAGAGCATTGCGCACGGAGCGGACTTTATCAGCTATTTCCGCTGGCGTACCTGTCCGTTCGGTACGGAGATGTACTGGCACGGCATTCTGGATTATTCCGGAAGGGAAAACCGACGGCTGCGAGAGGTTCGTGAAATACATAAAAAACTTGAAAAGCTGCAGGAGCTTGCGGGCTCGGTTTACTGCGCCCGCGTGGCAATTTTGCGGGATTACGATAATATCTGGGATGCGGAGCTTGATCACTGGCATGGCAGGATTGACCGCCTCAGCCAGGATTCGCTGTTTACCGCGATGCAGCAGCTGCATGTGCCGTTTGACTATCTGTATCTGCCGACGGGGGAGGAAGCGGAAGGCCCGGCGGCAGGAAGAAACGGATTGCCGCCGGAACGGACTGCGGGCGCGGAGCGGCACGAAAAAACGGATAGTGAATGGCTGGAACAGATGGCACACTATGGGGTTCTGTTCTATCCTCATCCGGTAATCCTGACAAAGAGGCAGATGAATCTGCTGGAGAGTTATGTCGAAGCGGGCGGAAAGCTTGTTTTCGGCTGCCGGACAGGGCAGAAGGACATTCACGGAATCTGTGTGACGGACTGCCTGCCGGGTCTGGCGTCGGAGCTGACCGGGACGGATGTACTGGAATATTCGCTTGTTGCGCCGGATGACGGCACGATTTATGCGGAGTGGGACGGCGCGCGGCTGACCGCGCCGGTGTTCAATGATCTTCTGGCAGCGGCAGGGGAGCGCGCGGAGGTTCTCGCAACATATCGATCAAGCTACTATGCAGGGACGCCGGCACTTGTCCGAAGCTGGCGCGGCAGAGGAGAAGTCTATTATTTCGGCGGCGCGTTTGGCACGGATACCGCAAGGATATTTCTTCAGAAGCTTGGCGCGGCCGAACCGTGGCAGGATGCTGTTTCCGTGCCGGAGGGCTGTGAGCTGGCTGTGCGGGAAAAAGGCGAGAGAAAATACTTTTTTATTTTAAATTACCTTGCGGATGAGACGGATATAGAAGTAAAAGTTCAAATGCAGGATTTATTTTCCGGACAGTTTATTAATGGTGTACAGAGGCTTGAGGGTTACGGAGTGCGCGTGTATCGCATGGGTTGATTTCGTGCGGCGCGGGAAGACAGGGGGAGGATGAGAAATGGCAACATCGGCAGAGTATATGGAATTTGTGTGCGATCAGGTCAGAGGAGCCGGCGCAGTCCGCTATAAAAAGATGTTCGGAGAATATATGGTATATATCAACGATAAGCCGGTACTTCTGGTCTGCAACAGCACCGTGTATGTGAAAAAGCTGCCGGAGCTTGCAAAGCTGATGGAAGGCGCACCGTGCGGCGTACCTTATGCGGGTTCCAAGGAGCATTATATTCTGGATATCGAGGATAAGGAGCTTGCGGGAAAGGCGGCTGAGGTTCTGGAGCAGGCTACACCGCTGCCGAAGCCGCGAAAAAAAGAAGGAGTCCGGAAGCGGGAGAACAAACGAGTCTGCGGCGGAGCAGGAAACTTAAAGGAGGAGAATTTATGGCGGAATTTCGTGTGGCTGCGGTGTTTTCCAGCAATATGGTGCTGCAGCGGGAAAAGAATGTTAAGATTTTCGGGGAGGGTGCGGACGGACAGTTTGTCCGGGTTTCTTTCCGCGATCAGCAGGCGGAGGCCCGCGTGCAGGATGGGCGCTGGTGTGCTGTGCTTGCGCCGATGAGAGCGGGCGGCGGGGATGTTATGACGGTTTCCTGCAAAGAGCGGGAGATCGTCTTCTCCAATGTCGCGGTCGGTGAGGTATGGCTGGCCGGGGGACAGTCAAACATGGAATTTGAGCTTCAGAACTGCACCGGCGGGAAGGAGGCTCTTGCGGGGGATAAAAATCCGGGTGTCCGCTTCTATTACACGCAGAAGAATGCTTATATGGATGAACATTTTTATGAGGCGGAGCGCCGCTCCGGCTGGAGCGAATTTAACTCCGAAAGCGCGAAATGCTGGTCGGCCGTCGGTTATTTTTTTGCGCGGCGGATTGCGGCGGAGCTGGGGGTTACGGTAGGGATTATCGGCTGCAACTGGGGCGGAACCTCAGCGAGCGCCTGGGTGGATCGGGAAACGCTGTGCCGCGACAGGGAGCTTCGCAGCTATGTGGAAGATTATGAGGCGGCGACTGCAGGAAAAACGGAGGAGGAGCAGATCCGGGAATACCGGGAATATGAGGAGTACGACGCAGAGTGGAACCGGCGCGCGGCGGTCTGCTATGCCGAAAATCCTTCCATATCGTGGGAGGAGGTACAGTCCCGCTGCGGCGCAAACCGCTGGCCCGGGCCGATGGGCTGCATCAATCCGTTCCGCCCGGCGGGACTGTATGAGTGCATGCTGAAGCGCGTGATGCCGTATACGCTGCGCGGTTTTCTCTATTACCAGGGAGAAAGCGACGATCACAAACCGCTTCTGTATGACCGGCTGCTTTCCGAACTGATTATGAAATGGCGCAGAGACTGGGAGGACTATTCGCTGCCGTTTCTTATGGTGCAGCTGCCGATGCATCGCTACGAGGCCGACCCGGATTTCAGGCACTGGTGCCTGATCCGCGAGGCGCAGATGAAGGTATTTCAGACGGTTAAAAATACGGGGCTTGCCGTGATTCTGGACTGCGGGGAATTTAACGAGCATCCGAAGGATAAGCTGCCGGTCGGTGAGCGGCTTGCGCTGCAGGCGATGTGGCTTGTGTACCGCACGAGGAGCGAGTCGGAAGTGTTCGGACCGGTTTTCCGGTCGGCGGTACCGCGCGGAGATTCTGTGGAACTGCATTTTGACCATGCGGCCGGAGGGGTTGAAATCCGGGGCGGCGGCAGCGGATTCGAGGTGGCCGGGGAGGACGGGATCTTTTATCCTGCCGCGGTTCGTATTGCAGAAAACGGAAACCTGCTGGTTGCTGCCGGAGAGGTACCTAAGCCCCGCTGCGTCAGATATTGCTGGACCAATTATGGTCCGGTTAATTATTTCGGGAAAAACGGGCTGCCGATGGCGCCGTTCAGAACCGGGAGCGAAAAGGCGGCGGACGCCGGCGCAGCGGCGCAGGGATCGGCGCCCCGGCAGGTGATGGAACTGTAGCAAAGGGATAGAAATTGCAGTAATAAGTTACTAAAAATTGGAAATTCAGAAAATACTTGACATTCTTCGCCGGTTTTTGTACAATGAATTTGAAAATTCCTGTCGATGCCGGCCGAACACGGGCGGCATGCGTGTAAAACAGGCGTTTGATGCCGCTTGCCGGCGGAATGTGAGGAAGAATGAACAAGTATCATATCATGTTTTGCGGATCGATTTTACTGCTGCTCCTCGGAGTGCTGCTGGCGGCTGCCGGAGTTCTCGGGGCAGATTATCTGTTCTGGCTTGGAGTGTCCGCGCTTGCGGTCGGACTGCTTCTGCTCGGAAGCTGGATTTCCAGAGCTTACACCTATATATGTCCGGATTGTTATCTGCGGATCGATGTCGGCGTAAAGGACGCGCTGTTTGCGCTGCCGGCGGGAGGGGACTGCCGCCGGCTTTACTGCCCGAAATGCAGGAGAAAAACGGCCTGCAAGGCAAAAAGGATTTCCCTGAGAATGCATGTGTATTAAGCGGCGGAAACGCTGCTTTTTCTATGGGCGGGTATTTCGAAGAGCCCTCGGTAAATTCTTTGCGGGGCGGAATGCTCCGGCAGTTCAGGAAAGGTATTGCTGCCGTATATACGGTATGCAGAGGGGATAATTATGAAAAAATATATCGGAGACAGGGCGTTTTACCGTATGGTTATGGGGATTGCGCTGCCGATTATGATACAGAATGGATTTACAAATTTTGTAAGTCTTCTGGACAATATTATGGTCGGCAGGGTGGGAACGGAGCAGATGTCCGGCGTGGCGATTGCCAATCAGCTGCTGCTCGTGTTTAATATTACTATTTTCGGCGCGGTTTCCGGCGCCTCCATTTTCGGGGCGCAGTACTTCGGCCTCGGCGACCGGGAAGGCGTGCGCAACACGTTCCGTTTCAAGCTGGTTGTGAGCGGCCTGCTGACCGTGATTGCCGTGCTGCTTTTCCGGTTTGCGGGGGAGGGACTGATCACCTTCTATCTCAGCGAGGAGGAGGGCGGGAGAGCCGTCGGGGATACGCTGCGCTACGGGCGCGGCTATCTGAATGTCATGCTGATCGGGCTTCTGCCCTACGCGGCGGCGCAGAGCTATGCCAGCACGCTGCGCGACACAGGGGAGACAAAGCTTCCGATGCGCGCGGGGATCGCGGCGGTTCTCGTCAATCTCTGCCTGAATTACCTTCTTATTTTCGGTAAATTCGGCGCGCCGAAGCTCGGAGCAGTCGGAGCGGCCATTGCCACGGTTGTTTCGCGCTTTGTGGAACTGGGGATTATTCTGGCTGCGGTACACGGAAGAAGGAGGATCACGGATGTTGTGGAGGGATCCTGGCGGAATTTTCGAATTCCCGCAGTGCTTGTGAAAAAAATCGCGGTTACGGGGACTCCCCTTCTGCTCAATGAAGCGCTCTGGTCGATGGGAATGGCTGTGATGAACCAGTGCTATTCGGTGCGGGGGCTGGACGTGGTGGCAGCGGTGAATATCTGCAGTACGGTGTCCAACCTGTTTAATGTTGTGTTTATGTCGCTCGGCAGCTCCATAGCGATAATTGTGGGACAGCAGCTGGGAGCGGGGGAGACGGAAAAGGCCGTGGATACCGACCGGAAAATGATTGTGTTTTCCGTGGCGAGCTGCCTGCTGATCGGCGGGGTGCTCGCAGGTCTCTCCGGTGTGATCCCGATGATATACAATACGGAACCGCAGGTGCGCCGCATCGCAGCCAGACTGATTTTCATTGTCGCCTGCTGCATGCCGATCCACGCATTCAATCACGCTTCCTATTTTACCATGCGCTCCGGAGGGAAAACATTTATAACTTTTCTGTTTGACAGTGTTTATGTATGGGTGGTAAATATTCCGTTAGCGTATTTTCTTGCACATTTTACTTCGATGAATATTGTGCCGATGTATCTGTGCTGCATCCTGATTGATCTGATAAAATGTGCGATCGGGCTGATTCTTTTAAAGCGGAGGGCCTGGGTGAGAAATATTGTAGCTTAGGCATGAAAAAGGGGGAACAGAAAAGAGATGGCTGCGCCGGGACGAAAATACCCGCCGGGCGCAGCCTTATGAATTGCATTCTTATTGACACCGGCAAATTGCCGTTCTGATCATCAGAAAGGACTCTGCCCGGCCCGTTTTCCGGATCGGGCAGTAATTGTTTTTATGTCCTACAGCTCCTTTCTTGCGTTCATCGGTATGTAGGATCTGCGGTCAAGGACATTGATGTAGGCCGGACGGATAATCTTTTCGCCGGAAACGATCTCCTCCAGACGGTGCGCACTCCAGCCGACAATGCGCGCGATGGCGAACATCGGGGTGTAGAGTTCCACCGGAAGACCGAGCATGTGATATACAAAGCCGCTGTAAAAATCGACGTTGGTATTGACGCCCTTGTACATTTTGCGCTGTCTTGAGATCAGCTCGGGTGCAAGACGCTCCACAAGCTGATAGAGCGCGAATTCTTCATCCTGTCCCTTGTCGTGCGCCAGTTCGCCGACAAATTTTTTAAAAATTTCCGCGCGCGGATCGGATACGGAGTAGATTGCGTGGCCGATGCCGTAAATCAGGCCGGAGCAGTCGAATTTTTCTTTGTTCAGAACGCCGTTGAGATAGTCGGCAACCATCTCCTCGTCCTTCCAGTCGCGGACCTCACGCTTGAGATCCTCGAACATCTGCATAACCTTGATGTTTGCGCCGCCGTGCCGCGGGCCCTTGAGCGAGCCGAGAGCCGCCGCCATAACGGAATAGGTGTCCGTACCGGAGGAGGTGACTACGCGGGTCGTGAAGGACGAATTATTGCCGCCGCCGTGCTCCATGTGAAGGATCAGTGCCAGATCAAGCACCTTTGCCTCCATTTTGCTGTATTTCTGATCCGGCCGCAGCATCATCAGAATATTTTCCGCCGTGGAAAGCTCCGGCTTCGGCGCATGGATAAACAGGGAATTGCCCTTGCTGTGGCTGTAAGCATTGTAGCTGTAAACCGCCAGCATCGGGAATTCGCTGATCAGGTTCAGGCACTGGCGCATAACATTTGCGAAAGAAGTGTCCTCGGCCGCATCGTCGTATGAATAGAGTGTCAGAATGCTGCGGGAGAGAGAAATCATCAGGTTGTCCGCCGGCGCCTTCATAATAACATCGCGGAAAAAGTTCTGCGGCAGCTGCCTGCGCTCGCCCAGCTCCATAGTGAACTCCTCGAGGTCGTGTGCGGAAGGAAGCTCCCCGAAGAGAAGCAGATAGGCGACCTCCTCAAAGCCGAAGCGATCTTCCCTTAAAAAGCCGCCCGTCAGATCCCGGACATTGTAGCCGCGGTAGTATAGCTCGCCGGCACACGGGATCTCTTCTCCGTTTTCCAGACGTTTTGCATACACCTCAGAGATATTGGTCAGGCCCGCCAGCACGCCCTTGCCGTTCAGGTCGCGCAGACCGCGCTTGACGTCGTAGCTTCGGTAGAGCTCCGGGTCGATTTTGTCGCGCTCCATGCAGATTCCGGACAGCTTGCTGATCTGCGGCGTAATTTCAAAGATAATGTTTTCAACCATATAATTACCTCCTTTGGTGGAAATTAAAGTCTGAATTTATCGGACGGATAAGCCGCCGGAAGGGCGGGATGCTTCTTGTCCGCAGAATTCGTTTTCCTGAGATCTGTTAAACGGGAACATAGAAAAAATCAGGTAGATTATATTATTATAGAGCATAAAGCAATAACCTGTCAATAGCGGAAGACAGCAGTTTCACGGTAAACGCATGCTTTATAAATAATCTATAAACAAATTTTTCTTCTTTT
>CAJUMC010000029.1 GCA_910587085.1 uncultured Lachnospiraceae bacterium
GTTTATAATTTTCAAAAATTACCTCTTGACAAAAGTCACTTCATAACGGAGGTATGACTTATGAAAATGAAAAAGTATTTACCGTTTCTTTTAATCTTTGCTTTATTAACAGCTGCATTTACACCAAACACAGTAGAAGCGGCAAATTCATCAGGTTTAAGCGAAGATCTCAAAACTGTTGACAGTGCTATGACAGATCAGAACGATCTAGAGGAAGCGATAAAAATATATGAGAAAAAAATAGAAGAACAGGCAGCTGCGCAAGAGGCCTATTCAGTATTAAGATCAATGTTTGATATTTCTGCTCAGGGAGAAGATATTTATCCATCTGATTATGCCGGTGCATGGTATAAAGATGGAACACTTTTTATTGCACTTACATCTTTTGATCAAATACAAAAATATAAAGATAAATTATCTGAATTTGATTGTATTAGTTATGTGATAAGGAATCTATCACTGAACGAACTTGGTAAGATTCGAGATGAAATGTACGAATTGGTAAAAAATGATATTGGTATCAGTTGCTTTTATATTGATGTTACCGAGAACAAAATAATATATGAAACATCCGAATCTCATAAGAAAGCAGGTGAAAAATTTTATGATATTATGAGTTCTTCCATAGCGAAACTATATAAAAATGCAAATGTTGCCACAAAACTTGATGAAAGTTTGTTTAAAGTCATCGAGGGCGATAAAATAATTGAACAGACAAATATTTATGGTGGAGATAAATTTAGCATGGGTTCTGCAAGTGGTTCTTCCGGTTCAATTGGTGTTTGTGGTACTATACACGATAATAATATTCACTATGAAGGTTTTATTACATGTGGTCATGGAGGAATGACTGTATCAGGAACAAATGCAACAATATATCTTGGTGATTCAATTTATGGAAGTACATTTTACACAATGTATTATGATAATTGCTATGGTGATTGGGCGGCAGTAAGAAAGACATCTGACAATTTCACACAAACGAATATGATTAACGGCTCGACATCAGCCTATACCCGGAATATTACTGGTACAATAGATGAACTTGCAGAAGGAATGTCCTTCATGAAATATGGGTACAATGGCGGGTACTGTACAGGAACTGTAGAAGAAAATGATATTAATTCTGTTGGTGCAGGAGGAATAACGATTAAGGGAATAACGAGAGCTTCTCTTGATTCTGGAAGTTCGTTAGCAGGGGATAGTGGTGGTCCATATTATACAGGAGGTACTGACGGGAATAATTATAACTTCTTAGGAGTGCACAGAGGCGTATCTGGAAGTGGTAGTAGACAGAAAATATATTTTACTCCATATAAGTGCTTCAAAACTTGGTTTACTCCTAAAACAAATTGAGAGGCTGTAAATTTTTCTAGACCGTTTCAGCTTTTGTGTAAACTAAAAAACGGATATAAGATATGTCATTAGTAACTATGGGCAGAACCGGATTTTTTAGGTTCTGCCCTTGGTTGTATTATAATGCTGTTTTACGGATAATGTATAATTAATTCCGGAAATTTGATTTCATTAAAATAGACATGGTTTATCACCGTTTGTTAGAATAAATCACCGCAACAAAACCTGCGAAAGGAGGTATGGAACC
The DNA here is from genome assembly GCA_910587085.1 of uncultured Lachnospiraceae bacterium. Classification (GTDB taxonomy): domain Bacteria; phylum Bacillota; class Clostridia; order Lachnospirales; family Lachnospiraceae; genus RGIG4057. The sequence goes on from CAJUMC010000029.1 coordinate 1,604, forward strand.
ATGTCTGATGCCAATATGCAACGAAACGAGGACTTAATAAAGCATGATTAGAAAGCTTTGTCCGTTACAGTGTGAAAGAGTCCTTTTTATTACATGACTTCCCTCACAGCATGCTGTTTCCGGTTTGCACGAGGCCGGAAGCTTCCGCTTTTACTCTGAAATACTGCAGAAAAAATGTCAATTTCAGGACACTAATCGGTACATTTTGGTTTCTTATTCAATATTTTTTTTATCTTTTTTTCGTCTCTTTGTGTTATTCCTGCTTCACATTTTACTCTTACCCATACATGGTTGAGCAGAAGCTGGGTTTCGGTTACCAGTTCCCGGTAATCCTTTTCGGTAAAGGGATTTGATATGCAATAATTTAATTTTCTTTCAAAATTTATGTATCCATCTTTATCATAGATAATATATAAATCAATTTTTGATTTAATTTTCCTGAGTTCATCCGGGTTTTTCCAAGAAGGTAATTTTCCAAAAATTGGAACATCAGATTTCTGACATCCGAAATCCATTTAATTCTATCCTGAGCTACCACGTCTGAAATTATGTTATTTCTTGCGTTTACATAATTTAAAAAAGATATAATTAAAGTTAGAAGAGAAACGATAGTCAGTGATTCTGCCATTTTTTCCATTTTATATCTCCCTTATGTAAGTCTGCAATATTCATGAAAAGGCCCTGGGGCAGTATTCTGCATTATGAAGGCCGCCAAAAGTTCATGGCGTACCTGAGCAGTCTGCTGAGGACTAAAGCAGGACTCTTTGTTTTCGGGTTACAGACAGGTATTACAGATTCTGAAAGCGGTTGACTTCATATTCAAGATCCTCGGCGATTTTCTTATTGTTGTTTGTTTCTGCCTGAATCTGCGACATGGAAGTTACAAGGCTTACGACGTTTTCTGCTGCGGTTGTTACCCCGCGGGCGCTTTCGTCCGCCGCGATGGAGATATTGCTGATGCCCTGATTGATCGCCTGAATGGTTGCGTTAATTTCCCCCGTATTGGCCGCAAACTCGAGGAGAAGCCCGTTTACATCGTCGGTATCGTGTTCGTACTGCTGCGCGATGCCGACAAAATGATCGTAGTCCTTTAAAACAGTCTCGTCGATAAAACGAAGTATATCCTCCGCATTTTTCGCGAGCTGGTTCACGGCGCCCGTCACCAGCTTGCTGATATTCTGGATATTTCCGGCGGTTCTGGCGCTGTCGTCGGCGAGAGTACGGATTTCGCCGGCCACCACGGCAAAGCCGCGTCCCGCGTCGCCGGCCCTGGCCGCTTCAATGGAGGCATTGAGCGAGAGCAGGTTGGTCTGGCCCGAGATATTGAGAATCTCCTGGGTGAGATCATTGATTTTTTCCACGGAGCGGCTTTCTTCCAGTGCGGCGCTCAGCGCTGCGCGGATATTTTCGATCATCCGGCCGGTGCTGTCCTTGCTGCTGATGGTGCTGCGATACATATTGCCCGCATGCGTTTTAAACTTGGAAACCAGTGAAACGCCGTCCTGTACGCGTCTGTCCATGCTGCCGACCTCGTTCATCACGCGGCTGCTGCCGGCGGAAATCTGGCCGAGCGTCGCGGAAATTTCCTCCATGCTGGCGGAAAGCTCCTGCATAACGGCGGAAACACTGCTGGCATTTTCCGTGGAATCGGCGACCTGCAGGCCGACCTCGCGGACGGAGTCCATAAGCGTATCAGCCTGATGCTTCATTTTTTTCATAATGCCCTGGAGCTGATCCATAAAACGGTTGATGCCCTTACCGAGCTGGCCGATTTCATCCTGCGATCTGACACAGATTCTTGCCGTAAGATCGCCGTTTCCGCTCTCAATGCCGGAAACGATTGTCCGGAGCTGCGCGCCGGAGAGCTTTGCCGGTCTGCTGATTGTCCGGTGCACAACGATCATGAGGATAACCCATGCTGCGATACAGATAAAGACAACAAAGAGATCAAGGCTGTGAGTCCCGCTGACGCAGCGGCTGCTGTGCAGAAGCGTGTCGTCGGTCAGAGCACTGATCGCGCTCCGGAGGTCATTGAGAATAGATTCCAGCTGCATGGTATACGGATACAGCCCGTCGATCAGATTGGGCAGCTTATCGAAATTTTCCGCTCTGGCATCGGAGAGGATGCCCCTGAGGTAATTTTCAAACGGGAGCATGGCTCCGGACAGAGCCTCGGAAGCGGTCAGCAGGGCGTCGTCGCCCGAATTCCGGCAGAGTTCTTCCAGCAGGGAAGCCTCGGTTTCCATGGCGTTAATCCCTTCCTCAAGGCTGTTGGTTATCGTGCTGTAATGGCCGGCCGGCATATCCATTTTATAATAGCAGAAGTTGGCATAAAGCCGTACGATCTGAAAATCCTCGCGGAGGTTTCCCTGCGATTGTTCCAGTTTCATGCATACATCGGATATTGTACTGTTGATCTCCTGGATTTTACCGATTGAGGCATAATTTGCAAAGATGGCAAGAATGGTGATAACTGCGAGAATATTCACCATGAGATTGATCTTGAAGCCGATCGTCCGTATTTTCATTCACCCTCCTGTTTCCGCCACGCATGCGGCATGAAGATCCTGTGTTTCGCGGAGGCCGTGCGTAAAACTGCCCCGGAAAATGAGCGGACAGCTTCTCCGGGTTCCGTGTGCGGTAAATATCAGCGACGGCTTCCGGTCGGGAACTTTAATAATATCATAATAGCATAATAAGGCAGAAGTTTCAAGAAAATCATGAAACAAATACTTATTTATACTGAAATTTTCAGGATAAACATTAAGTTGTTTTAATAATTTACAAAGTTTGCAGTTTTGCGTCCGGATGCGCGAAAGAAAAAAGCAGAGAAACTGAAAAAAACGGTTGACATTTCCAACGGAGCATAGTATAATTAACAGCGTTCGGTACAGAAATAATGAGAGCCGGACAGCATGTGTGCTTAGCTCAGCTGGATAGAGCGTCTGACTACGGATCAGAAGGTCGGGAGTTCGAATCTTCTAGCACACGCTGAAAGACCAGTCGGAAGACTGGTCTTTTTTAAAATCTGCCGCAATTTAATACAATGCACCCGGGCATATTAATATCAGCTTCGGGTGCATTTTCTGTTTTCCGCCTATGCCCGGAGCGACCAGCGCCCCGCATCGAATACTTTTGTGGCAAAATCCGCGTAGAAATCCGGTTCGTGGCAGATCAGAAGAATGCTGCCCCCATATTCCTTCAGCGCGCGCTTCAGCTCGTCCTTCGCGTCGGTATCCAGATGGTTGGTCGGCTCGTCCAGCAGGAGGAAATTGGTTTCTCTGTTCATCAGCTTGCAGAGACGAACCTTCGCCTGTTCGCCGCCGGAAAGCACGCGCACCTGGCTTTCGATATGCTTTGTGGTAAGGCCGCATTTTGCGAGAGCGGAACGCACCTCATACTGCGACCAGGAGGGATAATCGCACCAGAGCTCTTCAATGCAGGTATTGTTTTTCGCACCGGTCATTTCCTGCTCGAAATACCCGCGGAAAAGGTAGTCGCCGGAAACCACGCGGCCCTCCAGCGGCGGGAGGATGCCAAGGATGCTTTTGAGCAGCGTTGTTTTGCCGATTCCGTTTGCGCCCCGGAGTACAAGCTTTTCGCCGCGCTCCATGGAAAAGGTGATCGGAGTGGTCAGCGGCTCATCGTATCCGATGACCAGATGTTCGCAGGTAAATACAAAGCGGCTGGACGCGCGGGCCTCCCTAAAATGAAATTCCGGCTTCGGGCGTTCCTTTATCAGCTCGATCATTTCCATTTTATCCAGCTTTTTCTGGCGGGACATGGCCATGTTGCGCGTTGACACACGGGCCTTGTTGCGCGCGACAAAATCCTGCAGCTCGCTGATTTCCTGCTGCTGACGCTTATAGGCGGCTTCCCGCTGGCTTTTGCGCGCTGCATATACCTCCTGAAATTTGTCGTAATTGCCGACGTAGCGGGTCAGCTCCCCGTTCTCCGTGTGATAGATCAGATTGACGACGCTGTTCAGGAACGGGATATCGTGGGATATTACGATAAACGCGTTTTCGTATTCCTGAAGATAGCGCTTGAGCCATTCGATATGTTCGGCATCGAGATAATTGGTTGGCTCGTCCAGCAGAAGGATATCCGGCTTTTCCAGCAGCAGCTTTCCGAGCAGCACCTTTGTGCGCTGACCGCCGGAAAGCCCGGAGACATCGCGATCCGTGCCGATTTCCGCGAGACCCAGCGCGCGGGCAACCTCGTCGATTTTGCTGTCGATATTGTAGAAGTTGTATGTATCCAGAAGTTCCTGGAGCTGTCCGAATTCCTCCATCATGGACGCGAGGGTTTCGTCGTCCGCCTCACCCATCTGCGCGCATAGGCTGTTCATGCGCTCCTCTGCGGCAAACAGACGGTCAAAGGCGGAGGCCAGCACATCGCGGACCGTCATTCCCTTTTCCAGGGCGGAATGCTGGTCGAGATAGCCCACGCGCACGTTTTTAGCCCATTCGACCACCCCTTCGTCCGGGGCAAGTTTTCCGGTGACGATGCTCATGAAAGTGGATTTCCCTTCACCGTTTGCGCCTACCAGGCCGATATGCTCGCCCTTGAGCAGCCGGAAGGAAACGTCGCGGAAAATGGCGCGGTCGCCGAAGCCGTGGCTCAGGTGTTCAACATTCAGTATACTCATGGCAGCAAATGCCTCCTTTTCCTGATAAATACAATCAAATAAACATTATAGGTGATGTTCCGGAAAAATACAATAAAATTTCGCGTATAATTTGCCGCAGCCATGAAATAATAATCCCGTAACGCGACGGCAGCCGGATTTTGCGAGGCCGTTCCGCCGCGTATCATGAAAAATATCAGGTGTGCGCCTCATGGCGCAGGAATGGAGGAATTACCATGGCTACAGACAACAGCACGAGAAACAGCTCCCAGAACAGCTCCCAGAACAGTTCCCAGAACAGCTCGAAGAACAGCTCCCGGAACGGTGTTTCCAGCTCCAACAATTCCACCAGAAATGCGGAGAACAACAAGACGTCCAACCGCACTTCCAACAAGACCTCGAACAGCAGCCAGAACGATTGCAACGAGTAATCGCACGGCTGCGCGGCGGACATTTCCTGCACTGCAGGAACGCTCCGCCGCGGCGTTACATATAATGGAGTGAGCGGAAGAAAAAAAGCGGAGGGGTGCTGCAGGGCAGCCGGTTCGTGTGGTATATGGCGCGGTGCATTAAGGCGGCCGCAGCTGTTACTGCACGAACCCTGTGTTTTTCGGCAGCCTTTGTACGGGGGATCAATATGGAACAGGATGCTGCGAGGATCGTCGACGTGCTCGGAATGCTCGGGCGCAGGGACTTCCTGTTCGTGGATTTGCGGACGCAGGAGGAGTATGCGCAGGGACACCTGAGAGGAGCCGTCAATATCCCTTATGATTCGCTGCAGGAGAAAAAGCCGCTGCTGTCCGGCTGGAGAAGGATTTACGTTTACTGTGACAGAGGAAACGCAAGCCTGCTTGCCAGCCGGGAGCTTATTCGGGAAGGCTATCCGGTAGTTAATCTTTGGGGGGGCTTTCACAACTTTGAAAAGGAGCTGGAAGCCAGGGATAAAAAATTCATTGACTGTGTATGGGAAAAGAATTAAGATAGAGGATATAGAAAAAATGCGGGCGGTGCAGCGGCGCCTCCCGCAGAACGGAGGAATCGTGGCAGTTTATGAATATATCTCGCCCTGCCATTTTGGGCTAGAAGCCGTGCTGAAGCGGGAGCTTGCCGGACTCGGCATGGAGATCGTCCAGGTGGAGGACGGGCGAGTGACCTACCGCGGCGGGAGCGGTGAAATTGCCCGTGCGAACACCTTTCTGCGAACCACGGAGCGGGTGCTTCTCAAAGCGGCGCAGTTTCACGCGGAAACCTTTGACGAGCTCTTTGAGCGCACCAAGGCGGTTCCGTGGGAGGAATACATTCCAAGAAACGGAAAATTCTGGATCGCCAAGGCAACTTCTGTCAAAAGCAGGCTGTTCAGCCCATCGGATATCCAGTCCATTATGAAAAAGGCAATTGTGGAACGGCTCCGGCAGAAATACCATCAGGACTGGTTTGCCGAGGACGGAGCGAGCTACCCGATCCGCGTGACGATCATGAAGGACGAGGTGACGGCCGGCATAGACACCTCGGGGGAGTCGCTGCACAAGCGGGGCTACCGCAGGCTGACGAGCAGGGCACCGCTTACCGAAACGCTTGCGGCGGCGCTGATCCTTCTGACTCCATGGAAAAAGGACAGGCTTCTTGTCGATCCGTTCTGCGGCAGCGGCACGATTCCGATCGAGGCCGCCATGCTCGGGCTGAATATGGCCCCGGGAAGGAACCGGAGCTTTCTCGCGGAAAGCTGGGACAACCTTGTGGAGCCGCGGGCTTTTGAATTGGCGCGGAGCGAGGCGGATGACGGCGTGCTGCGCGGGATCGAGCTGACCGTCCAGGGCTATGATATCGACCGAGAGATGGTGGATGCCGCCAGACAAAATGCCCGGCTTGCGGGGGTGGACGGTCAGATACATTTTCAGGCCCGCCCGGTTTCAGAGCTATCCAGCACAAAAAAATACGGATTCATCATTACAAATCCGCCTTATGGTGAGCGCCTGGAAGACAGACAGGCTCTGCCGGGGCTTTACCGGGAGATCGGTGCCGCGATGGCCGGGTTGCCGACCTGGTCCTGCTATATGATTTCGGGTTATGAGGATGCACAGAAATATATCGGAAAAACGGCGGACAAAAACAGAAAGATCTACAACGGCATGCTGAAAACGTATTTTTACCAGTTTTCCGGGCCGAAGCCGCCGCGGAAAAACGGGGAGGAGAGGGGACAGGACGCAAACTGAGATTTCCGTAAAAAAAGACATGGCCGGGGAGTTCCGGCGGGCGGGAAAGTCCGTCGGTTCCGGGCCGTACCGGCAGGAAAAACCGGATAGGGGGAAATCCGGCTGCCGGCGCAGCGCCTTTTGGCAGGAAGCACTACCTTGTTCTCTGGCCGGACGGGCTGTCCGCTCCGGTCACGCGGTTTAGATAGCGCAGAATATCATTCATGATCTCGTGGCGGTTAAGCTCGTTGAGCAGCTCATGCCTGCAGTTTTCGTACAAAATGCAGTCCACATCGGCAAAGCCGAGCTTTTTGTAGGTCTCAAACAGGCGGATAACCTCGTCGCCGCATCCGCCCACCGGATCGGAATCGCCGCTCAGAAAAATGATCGGCAGATTTCTCGGCGTCTTTTTGATATTTGCCGGTTTGGTCACGACGGAGGCCAGCTTGACCAGATCATGGTACAGTCCTGCGGTGCAGATAAAGCCGCAGTATGGATCATTCATGTACAGGCCGACAGCTGCATTGCTCCTTGTGAGCCAGTCGCAGGAGGTACGCTCGGACAGAGCCCGGTACTGCCTGCGCTCGAACAGGGCACGGTTCAGAAAAGGCGAGATATGGCGTTTTCCGCGGAACAGACGCACAAGCGAAGTCACGGCCAGACCCGAGAAAGACTGGGCGGCCGACGGCGCTGTCGTGCCGCAGAAAACCGCGGCATCCGCAAGCTGGCTGTACTGAGTGGCGCCGCGGGCGATCAGCGAGCCCATGCTGTGACCGAACAGGATAAGCTTTCCGCCGCGGTTTTTTTCCGAGGCATAGCTCAGGACGTCAACGGCGTCGAGAATCAGCTTTTCCCAGCCGCGCGAATCTGCGATATAGCCCAGCTCCTCCAGCTTTTTGTCCGTGCCGTGGCCCCGGTGATCGTAGAGGTAGACATCGTAGCCGCAGCTGTTTAAAAACAATGTAAACTCGCGGTAGCGATTGTGATGCTCCGCGAGACCGTGAAGAATGACGACCGTTCCGTGAACCGTCCCGCCGTCGGCGAGAAAAGGATATACGGTCGTTTCACAGCCGTCCTCATGTATTAAAATAAGATCTTCTGCTTTCATTTGGTTTCAGCTCCATTCTGCTTTGCGGCGAACCTGCCGCGGGATTTTTCTGATGCTGTGACGAATGCACAGAACCGTCTAATGGGATGAGTATAACATTTTTCGCAGAAAAATGCAATTACTACAAAATGTCATTGAATTCATACGGGAAACGGCTTATACTGTACCTGATCCGGTGGGAGGAATTGTTTTGAAAGAAGATCGACTGATAAAACTGATCATGGCAGGCGGTATTTTTCTGCTCTGTCTTTTAATGCTGTTTTCTAATTTATGGAAGAAACGTCTCCCGGAGGGGAATGTACAGCCGCCGGACGGACAGACCGGTACGGCACAGGGAACGGAGAGTGCCGAGACAGATCCTTCTGTCACGGAGATGATCGACTGGTTTCCGGAGATGACCGGGCCGGCGACGCCGTTTGAGCCGCAGCCGCCGACCGGGCAGCCGGAGCGCAAGCTTTCTGAGGCGTGGAGCGGCATCCGCGGCGCTTCGACAACGGCGGTATTCGACTATCTGACGGACAAAACGATCGTACTCGAAAAGCGCAGCGGTTATGAAAATGCGGTTCTGACGCTGGAGGAATTACCGGTGTACCGTCAGCTGCGCATATCGCTTACCGGGGTAAAGGGCGATCCGATCCGGGACGAGGATATCAGGAGGATCGTTCAGGATACCTGCTACGGCGGTACCCCGCCTTCTCCGACGCCTACGGCGACGCCCGTTCCCACAAAGGCCGGGGCATCCGGACTGAAGCCCGGAATGCAGCCTACCCCGACGCCTACGCTGTCCCCGGATGACCCCTATCTGGCCTGGCAGAACGACCTTGTGCGGGCGATTTCCTCGGAGGAGGAGCGGCTGGACGACGGCACTCTGACGCAGACGCTGCTACTGACGCTGGATCGGACGTATGTCTGCCGTGTATACGAGGACGAATGGAACTATTATATCTCGCTCGAAAGACCAAAGGATGTTTATTCCAGAATTATTGTCGTAGATGCGGGACACGGAGGAAATGACGAGGGGACGGGCTCGGCCGGGCGGGCTTATATGGAAAAAACAATAAATCTGAATATTGTCCGGTATCTGAAGGAACTGTTTGACGGCCGGCCGGACATCAGAGTTTACTATACGCGGCTGGACGATACAAAACCGTCGCTCAAGCAGAGGGTAGCCCTGGCGAATGACCTGGAGGCCGATTTTTTCCTGAGCGTTCACTGCAACGCCAATGTATCAAAAAGTCTGCACGGGACGGAGGTGCTTTACAGTTCCCTGCAGAACGGCTGGACGGGCATGAATTCCAGGCAGTTTGCGCTGATGTGCCTGGCGGAGATGAACGAGAAGGTGGGTCTGTTTGACCGGGGCATCGTCGCGCGCGATCACAATGTCACGATTATCCGGGATTCGAGAGTGCCGGTCGCTCTTGTAGAAACGGCGTTTATGTCAAACGTATCCGATATGGAGCTGCTCGCGCAGGAGCAGACGCAGCGAAGGATCGCGGAAGCTCTTTTTTCGGCGGTTTTAAAAGCGTATGAGGTGCTCGAGGAAGAAGAGGCAGAAGAGCAGGGAGAGATAAAATAAGAAAGTACGGGCGCCATGGTCAGGCATGAGGAAAGCGTGCAGATTCGCGCAAAAACAGCTGCCGGTGCGGCAGAAGGGGAGGAAAGGCTGAAAATGAAACAGATTATTTTTGCTACCGGAAATGCCGGAAAGCTGAAGGAGATTCGGGAAATTATGAAGGATACGGGCTTTGAGGTGCTGTCCATGAAGGAGGCGGGACTTGCGCTTGACATCGAGGAGGACGGCGCCACTTTTGCGGAGAACGCGCTGATTAAGGCGCGGGCGGTCTGTGCGGCCTCGGGCGGGATCGCGCTGGCAGACGATTCCGGGCTGGAGGTCGATTATATGGGCGGGGCACCGGGCGTCTATTCGGCCCGCTTTCTCGGGGAGGACACCTCCTACGGCGTCAAAAACCGCTATATTCTGGACAAGCTTGCACAGGCGCAGGAAGAGGAGCGCGGAGCGCGGTTTGTCTGTGTGATTGCCGCGGTGTTCCCGGACGGACGGGAGGAGACGCGGGAGGCTGTGATCGAGGGCAGGATCGCGCGGGAGCCGGCCGGCGAGAACGGCTTCGGCTACGATCCGATTTTTTATGTGCCGGAATACGGCTGCACTACGGCGGAGCTGTCGATGGAGCAGAAAAACAAAATCAGTCATCGGGCGAAGGCGCTGAACCGGATGAAGGAGGAGGTACTTTGCAGGCTGTAAAACACATTCTTGTAATCAGCGATACGCACCGGCAGTTTCTGTACCTGAACCGGTTGAAGGAAACCATTTCCCGTCCTGATTACATTATACACCTCGGGGACGTTGCGCGGGATCAGGATTATATTTCCGCGCTGTTCGGCTGCCCGGTTGATATGGTTGCGGGAAACAATGATCTTTTTACGGATCTTCCGAGCGAATTTACAATCCGCGAGGGGAGGCATGTCATCTTTCTGACGCACGGGCACGGCTACTCCGTGAGCAGCGGTACGGAGCGTCTCGTGCGGCGCGCCAGGGAGCTGGGGGCGGACACAGCGATGTTCGGCCATACGCACTGTCCTCTGATCGACATCAGGGATAATATTATGGTCGTCAACCCCGGCAGCATCAGTCAGCCGCGGCAGCAGGGACGCACGCCGACTTATGTGATGCTCAGGGTGCTGAAGGACGGAGAGATCGACTGCCGGGTTCATGAGGTAATCATCTGAGAAGAACCAGCTCTCCGCTTCCGGAAAATGCGGCTGCGGGCACGGAAGGCCGGGAATAACAAAGGGCAAACTTACTATTGAAAACGATTTTATTTTCTGATAATATGCTTATTAAGCAGGCAGCTGAGAACTGCTTTCGGTGTACATATACGGAGGTGCATGATGAAGGCTTTGCCGGGGAGTGATGCAGGGGAAAGGGAGCGCTACCGCGTGATAGCAGGGCTGGTGACGGATGTCCTGTTTGAGTATGATTATGCCTCTGGAAAAATGCTGAACCGCGTCTGCCGGGACGGTGAATTCGGGGAAAATGTGTGGCTGGATAATCCAAGGGAGAGCACTCGGCCGCATATACACCCCAGCGATCTGCCACTGTATGAGCATTTTATGGAGGAGCTGGAGAGCGGGGCCGACCGGGTCTATGTGGAGCTCCGGATGAAGCAGCCCTCCGGGGATTACTGCTGGACCGTATTTGAGGGAAGAATGCAGTATTCGGAGGACGGCAAGCCGTTCCGGATGGTCGGTCGGATCAAGGAGATGGAACAGCAGGACGAGACGGAGGACGACCGCCGGCACAATCTCGAAAAAAGGGATTATCTGACCCGGCTTCTGAACCGGGAGAGCTGCGGGCAGATTCTGGAGGCATATTACCGCGGAAGGCCGGAGGAGGGCTCTGTCCTTATCCTGCTTGATCTTGATGATTTTGATCAGTTCAACAGCGAGATGGGGCATCTGTTCGGCGACGAGGTACGGATCAGCATCGCCAATACCATAAAAAAGTCCGTTGCGGAGAACGATATTGTCGGCAGAGTGGGCGGCGATTCCTATCTGATCTGTATCCGCGGCATCGAAAGCCGCAGGGAAGCAGAACAGCGCGCGGAGGAAATACAGAATGCAGTCGCGTCCATCTACGCGGGCGAGAAGCAGAAAAGGGAAAACCGGCCGCTTTCCTCGAGCATTGGCTGTGTGCTCTGCCCGGACGACGGGACGGAATTCACACAGCTGTTCGAGCGTGCCCGCTGCGCCGCAACCTGGTGCAAAGAGAACGGCAGGGGAAAAGCGGTTTTCTGGGATAAAAGCATGGAAAGCGGGTGCTGCACGCCGGACGGCGCATCTGCAAAACCGCGCGGCTATGATAAATTTGATGAGTCCAGGAAAGAGAATTACGATGAATTCGGCTATGATCTGATGGAGCTGGCCTTCCGGCTGATCGAGGAGCACGCGGATATCGAAAGCGCCGTCAACCTTCTGCTCCGCAAAGTTGCCGATTATTACGATCTCTCCGCAATCTGCATCCGCGAGAAGTCGGAGAGGCCGTTCGAGATGCAGGTTACTTACGAATATCTGCGCCGGGATTATGAGAACTTTCAGAGCACCCTGGGACAGTTTCAGCTCTCCGGGGAAGACGAATGGAATTATTTCCGGAACGCCTGCCGGGACGGCTACTATTTTTACCGGAAGGGAAGCGCCGGCGGGGACACGCCGATGCGGCGCCTTGGTTCGGTTCCGGTGCAGGCGATGCTGGAGATCCCGATGTACCGGAAGAAGCAGTTTGTCGGCTGCATCGACTTCTGCGATGCGTACCTGGACAGGGAGTGGAGCGAAAGGGAGATCCGGACGCTGAAAACCTTCGGGCGGATCGTTACGGATTTTCTGCTGAATATGCGGGATTTCGAGGATACCGCCGTAAAAATGGAGCAGCTGAAGGAGCGGGACGGCTTGACCGGGCTGTACCGGTACGATGTTTTTCTCGAAAAGCTTCAGAAGGTTCTTCTTATGCCCCGGGACTATCAGATCTGCCTTGTCTCCTCGGATATCCGCCATTTCCGGTATATCAACGAGCATTACGGCGTCAGCGTGGGCGACCGCCTGCTCCGCTCCTTCGCGGAGGCACTGGTGGAGAACGGGAGCAATCTGCTGTTTGCCTGCCGGGTTTTTTCGGATAATCTGGTGGCAGCAGTGCGTATGCCGAACGGTTTTGATGAGAGGCGGATCTGCGGCATTGTCAAGCATTTCAACGACGAGTTTTCCGAGGCGGTGCGCAGGAAGTTTTTTAACGGCAGGCTGAACGTCAATTCGGGCTATTATCTGGTTCGTGAGGGCGACAGCGCGGAGCGGGCGGTATCCAATGCAAATATGGCCCGGAAGCACGCGAAGGAGCCAGGGAACGCGGGCATGACCGTAATGTTCGAGGAGAGCATGATGGATGAGATCCGGCGGCAGGTACAGCTGACCGACGAGCTGCCGGACGCAATGAAAAACAGGGAGCTCCGGGTATTTTTTCAGCCGAAGGTGGAGTGCAGATCCGGAAAAATCATCGGCGCCGAGGCACTTGTGCGCTGGAAAAAGCCGGATGGAAGCTTTCTGTGTCCGGATGCTTTCATTCCCGTATTCGAGCGGAACGGCAGCATTGTGGAGCTCGACTATTATGTGTACCGCGAGGTATTTGCGTGGCTTCGCTCAAGGCTGGATGCAGGGGAGCCGGTCGTGCCGGTATCGGTGAATGTTTCCCGCTTTCATCTGAGAGACAGAGCGGTGCTGGAATATCTCAGGGGGCTCTTTGAGGAGTACCGGATTCCGGCGAAGCTGCTGGAATTTGAACTGACGGAAAATCTCTATATGGAAAACATGGATAATGTCGTCCCGATGGCGCTTGAGCTGCGCCGGATGGGCGCGAAGGTGTCGATGGACGATTTCGGCTCGGGCTTTTCCTCGCTGAATGTGCTGAACAACCTGCCCATCGACGTGCTTAAGCTGGACAAGGTTTTTATGAAAAACGGGGCGCTGGAGGAAGGGGATAAGGCGGTGCTCACCTGCGTCGTGGAAATGGCGAAGAAGCTGCATATCCGCGTGCTGTGCGAGGGCGTGGAAAACGCCGAGCAGGATCGTTTTCTGTGCGAGATCGGCTGCGATATGATCCAGGGTTACTATTACGGAAGGCCGATGCCGGTGGACGAGTTTGAAGCAAGGCTGGCAGGGGACGAAGGAGCCTGAAGAAAGGTGGAAATTACCGTCTGAAAAACATAAAAAAAGATTGATAAAAATTTGACAAACAGGTAAAAAGATGATATGATAGGATCATGGTTCTTAACTGATCTATGCGGATTCCGCATAATACTTTAAGGAGGACAAATTTATGTCAAAGAAAGTAGTTTTAGCAGGTGCATGCCGCACTGCGATCGGTACGATGGGTGGCTCTCTTTCTACGACACCGGCAGCGGAGCTGGGCGCGATCGTGATCAGAGAGGCGCTGAAGAGAGCGGGCGTTGCGCCGGAGCAGGTCGATCAGGTCTATATGGGCTGCGTTATCCAGGCAGGCCAGGGACAGAATGTTGCGCGTCAGTCTTCCATCAAGGCAGGGCTTCCGATTGAAGTTCCGGCTGTGACGATGAACGTAGTGTGCGGCTCCGGTCTGAACTGCGTAAACCAGGCGGCGCAGGCCATTATGGCGGGTGATGCCGATATCGTTGTGGCGGGCGGTATGGAGAATATGTCCATGGCTCCTTACGCGATTCCGCAGGCGCGCTACGGCTACCGCATGAACAACGGCACCCTGGTTGACACGATGATCAAGGACGCTCTGTGGGATGCTTTCAATGATTATCATATGATTAAGACGGCCGACAATATCTGCGAGGAGTGGGGCCTGACCCGCGAGGAGCTTGATGCGTTTGCTCTGAAGAGCCAGCAGAAGGCAGAGGCGGCGCAGAAGGCGGGTGCATTCAAGGCAGAGATCGTTCCGGTAGAGATTAAGAAAAAGAAGGAAACCGTAATTTTTGATACCGATGAGGGACCGAGACATGGCTCCACCATCGAGGGTCTGGCAAAACTTCGCTCGATCAATCCGAACGGCTTTGTCACCGCGGGCAATGCGTCGGGCATCAATGACGGCGCGGCTGCCATTGTTGTGATGAGCGAGGAGAAGGCAAAGGAACTCGGCGTTAAGCCGATGGCTACGTTTGTTGCCGGTGCGCTGGCAGGCGTCCGCCCGGAGGTTATGGGAATCGGCCCGGTTGCTTCCACGAGGAAGGTTATGGAGAAGACCGGCATGAAGATCGAGGATTTCGACATTATCGAGGCAAACGAGGCATTTGCGGCGCAGTCCGTAGCGGTAGGGAAGGATCTCGGCATCGATGTGGACAGACAGCTGAACCCGAACGGCGGCGCGATTGCACTCGGACATCCGGTCGGCGCATCCGGCTGCCGCATCCTTGTGACTCTGCTTCATGAGATGCAGGCCAAGGGCGCGAAGACAGGTCTTGCAACGCTGTGCATCGGCGGCGGCATGGGCTGCTCCACGATCGTAAAGATCGAGGAAGCGTAAGGCGTTTAAAACTGTGCGCAGGGCTGCGGGAGCATAAAGCCGGGGGCTTCAGCACCGGCAGTATGCGCAGATGAAAAAAGCAGAATATTCCGGGACGTTTTCCGGCGTCCGGGAACTTCCTGCGGGCAGGGATAGAATCCGAAAAAATATGCGGCTGCCTGGTTTTTTGGGCGGGCGCAGAAAGAGGTTTGAGATGGAATTTATTAAGTATGAGGTGGAGGGTGCGGTCGGCATCATCACGATCGACCGTCAGAAGGCGCTGAATGCGCTGAACAGCCAGGTACTCGACGAGCTGAACGGTACACTGGATGCGGTTGATCTGTCGCAGGTGCGCGCACTGATCCTGACCGGCGCGGGCGAGAAATCGTTTGTGGCAGGCGCGGACATCGCCGAGATGAGCACGCTCACAAAGGCGGAGGGCGAGGCCTTCGGCAAAAAGGGCAACGATGTGTTCCGCAGGCTGGAGACCTTCCCGATCCCGGTAATCGCGGCGATCAACGGCTTTGCGCTCGGCGGCGGCTGCGAGATTTCCATGAGCTGTGACATCCGAATCTGCTCGGAGAATGCCGTATTCGGACAGCCGGAGGTGGGACTCGGCATTACGCCGGGCTTCGGCGGCACGCAGAGACTTGCCCGGATCGTCGGTGTCGGCAAGGCGAAGGAGATGATCTACGGCGCACGCAACATTAAGGCGGACGAGGCTTACCGCATTGGTCTTGTAAATAATGTCTATCCGCTTGAAGAGCTTCTTCCGGCGGCGAAGAAGCTTGCCTCCATAATTGCGGCCAACGCGCCGATCGCAGTGAGAAACTGCAAGAAGGCGATCAATGACGGTCTGCAGGTTGACATGGATCAGGCGATTGTCATTGAGGAGAAGCTGTTCGGCGATTGCTTCGAGACGGAGGATCAGAAGGCCGGAATGGGCAATTTCCTTGAGAAGGATAAGGAAAAGAAATTAAAGGTGGTTCCGTTTAAGAACTGCTGAAAACGATAAACGGCAGAACCCTGAAACAGCGCCGGAAGGGATATTCGGAAGCGGAGCGGAGGAAACCCTTCTCGGGGAAAGGCGCGGCAAGGGAGCTGCGGAATTTATAAAAAGCATGTGCCCGGACGGCGTTCGGCGGATTCTCCGGAAGCGGAGCGGACGGAGCATCCGGTATGAGGAGCAGTGCGGGAAGGGTGCATGCGGAGTTTTAAAACCCCTATGTGTCCGGGCGGTATCCGGCGGAATTTCGAAAGCGGAGCAAAAGAAAATCCGGCGCGGAAATCCGTTTTAAGGGAGCAGGAGCGCTCCGAAACCGATTTCCCAGGGATAAAACCAAGAAGGCGCATGCGGAACTCAAAAAAACAGCAGTTCCCCTTAAGCAGCACGGAAGGGATTTCAGAAGCAGAGCGGATGAAAACCCTTCCTGGGAAAAGGGCTGCGGAGGGGAGCTGCGGAACTCAAAACAGGAGGAACCAATCATGAAAGTTGGTATTATCGGCGCTGGTACCATGGGCGCAGGCATTGCACAGGCATTTGCCATGACGGACGGCTACGAGGTATGCCTCTGCGATATCAAGCAGGAGTTTGCAGACGGCGGCAA
This sequence comes from uncultured Lachnospiraceae bacterium, assembly GCA_910587085.1. Taxonomy (GTDB): domain Bacteria; phylum Bacillota; class Clostridia; order Lachnospirales; family Lachnospiraceae; genus RGIG4057. The sequence goes on from CAJUMC010000029.1 coordinate 18,189, forward strand.
GGGAAGAATTTTAAAGAACCTCAATTTCCTGGTAAACAAGGAAAAGATTACCCAGGAGAAGGCGGACGCGATTGCAGCCAAAATCGTGACCGGTCTGAAGGATATCTGCACGGACTGTGATCTTGTAATCGAGGTTGCTCCGGAAAATATGCAGATCAAGAAGACAACCTTCCAGGAGCTTCAGTCCATTGTAAAGAAGGACTGCATCTTTGCTACGAACACCTCCTCCCTCTCCATCACCGAGATCGGAGCAGGTCTGGACAGACCGATGATCGGTATGCACTTCTTCAATCCGGCAGACCGGATGAAGCTTGTGGAGGTGATTGCAGGAGAGAACACCCCGGCGGAGCTTGTGGACAAAATTAAATCCATCGCTTCCGAGATCGGCAAGACGCCGGTAGAAGTGAAGGAAGCACCGGGCTTTGTTGTAAACCGTATCCTTATCCCGATGATCAACGAGGCAATCGGCATCTATGCCGACGGCATCGCAAGCGTTTCCGATATCGACGAAGCAATGAAACTCGGCGCTTCTCATCCGATGGGACCGCTCGCGCTCGGCGATCTGGTCGGACTGGACATCGTGCTTGCCATTATGGAGGTTCTTCAGAACGAGACGGGCGACCCGAAGTACCGTCCGCATCCGCTGCTTCGCAAGATGGTCCGTGCAGGCAAGCTCGGAAAGAAGACCGGCAGAGGCTTCTACGATTACAGCAAGTAATTTCATTACGGAACGGCAGCGGCAGGCAGGCTCTGCGGGGGCTTCCCCCGCGGGGGCTGCTGCCCTTGAGTTATGGAGGCGGTTGCCCCACATAAATGATATGGAGGAATGCAGATCATGGATTTTACCTTAAGTAAAGAGCATGAAATGGCGAGAACTCTTTTCAGAGAGTTCGCTGAGAAGGAGGTTAAGCCTCTTGCGATAGAGGTTGATGAGACGGAGGAATTCCCGAAGGCCACGGTGGAGAAGATGGCGAAGGCAGGCTTTCTCGGCATCCCGGTTCCGAAGGAATACGGCGGGCAGGGCTGCGACGTGCTCACCTATGCAATGTGCGTGGAGGAGCTGGCGAAGGTCTGCGGTACGACGGCGATCATTGTGTCCGCACACACTTCCCTTTGCTGCGATCCGATTCTCACCTACGGCACCGAGGAGCAGAAGCAGAAGTATCTTCCGGATCTTGCGAGCGGAAGAAAACTCGGCGCTTTCGGTCTGACTGAGCCGGGTGCGGGCACGGATGCACAGGGCCAGCAGACCAAGGCGGTGCTCGAGGGAGACGAGTGGGTTCTGAACGGCTCCAAGATCTTCATCACCAACGGCAAGCAGGCCGATGTGTACATTATTTTTGCCGTGACCGGCATTGTTGAGAAAAAGGGCAGAAAGACAAAGGAAATTTCGGCATTTATCGTGGAGAAGGGAACGCCGGGCTTCTCTTTCGGCACGAAGGAGAAGAAGATGGGTATCCGCGGCTCTTCCACCTACGAGCTGATTTTTACTGACTGCCGAATCCCGAAGGAGAATATTCTGGGACAGCAGGGCAAGGGCTTCGGTATCGCGATGCACACGCTCGACGGCGGGCGGATCGGCGTTGCGGCGCAGGCGCTTGGCATCGGAGAGGGAGCGCTTGACCGCACCGTTGCTTATGTAAAAGAAAGAAAGCAGTTCGGACGTGCCATCGGCGCATTCCAGAACACCCAGTTCCAGCTTGCAAATATGGCGACACAGGCGCAGGCTGCTCAGCTTCTCGTTTATAAAGCTGCCCGCACAAAGGATCAGTACGCGCAGGATCACAAGACCTCCTACAGCATCGAGGCAGCACAGGCGAAGCTTTACGCGGCGGAGATGGCGATGGATGTTACCACGAAGGCAGTTCAGCTGCACGGCGGCTACGGTTACACGCGTGAGTACGAGGTGGAGCGCATGATGCGTGATGCGAAGATCACCGAAATCTATGAGGGCACGAGCGAAGTGCAGCGCATGGTTATCAGCGGGGCGCTGCTGAAATAAGCCTGTTTCCCTGCGCAGTATTTTGCCTGGCAGTCAGCAATGCAGCGGGAAGAAACCGGGGGCCGGAAGGCTGCGGTATGCCGCATGCGGCTTGAACAGGCGGAAGATTTGAAACGGCGTTTCAAATTTCTTATGGATGCAGTATCACAGGCAGCCCTGCGTTATGCAAGGGTATAAAAATATAAGGAGTGGAAAATACAATGAATATTGTTGTTTGTATTAAGCAGGTTCCTGATACAAAGGGCGGTGTAAAGTTTAATCCGGACGGCACGCTGGACAGAGCCTCCATGATGACCATCATGAACCCGGACGACAAGGCGGGGCTTGAGGCTGCGCTCAGACTGAAGGATCAGTACGGAGCAACGGTGACGGCGCTGACCATGGGCCTTCCGAAGGCGGAGGAGGTTCTGCGCGAGGCGATTGCCATGGGTGCGGACAAGGGCATTCTTGTAACGGATCGCGTACTCGGCGGCGCGGATACCTGGGCGACCTCCCAGACGCTTGCCGGCGCACTGCGCAATATTGAGTATGACCTGATTATTACGGGACGCCAGGCAATCGACGGCGATACCGCACAGGTCGGCCCGCAGATTTCCGAGCATTTGAATATTCCGGTTATTTCCTATGCTCAGAATCTCAGGATTGAGGGCGACAGCGTAGTTGTTGAGCGTCAGTTCGATGACAGATATCATGTTTTGAAAGCAAAAATGCCTTGTCTTGTAACGGCGCTCTCCGAGCTGAACGAGCCGAGATATATGACGCCGGGCGGCATTTTTGACGCTTACCGGGCAGAGATCACTGTCTGGGGAAGAACGGATCTGAAGGATGTGGAAGATTCCAATCTCGGATTGAAGGGCTCCCCGACGCAGATCGCAAAGGCTTCCGACAAGGTGAGAAAGGGAAGCGGCGAGGTTGTAACGCTCGATCCTGCAGAGGCTGCCGATTACATTGTCGGCAAGTTAAAAGAGAAGCATGTTATCTAAATAATTGGAGGTATGACAATGAACTTGGATGAATATAAGGGCGTATATGTCTTCGCTCAGCAGGTGGACAACGTAATCAACAGCATTGCCTTTGAGCTGATCGGCAAAGGAAAGGATCTGGCGGAGGCACTCGGCACAGAGGTGACGGCGGTGCTCGTCGGAAGCAACGTGGAGAGCCTGGCAGACGAGCTTGCCGAGTACGGCGCGGACCGGGTCATTGTGGTGGACGATCCGGAGCTGAAGGAGTATCGGACGGAGCCTTACGCGCATGCGCTTGCTTCCGTGGTAAATCAGTATAAGCCGGAGATCCTGCTTGTCGGCGCTACGGCGATCGGCCGCGATCTCGGCCCGAGAGTGTCTGCAAGAGTGCATACCGGCCTGACTGCGGACTGTACGCAGCTTGAGATCGGCGATTTCCCGATCAATCCGCTTCCGGGCAAGGAACAGAAGCACAATCAGCTGCTTATGACCCGTCCGGCGTTCGGCGGCAACACCATCGCAACGATTGCATGTCCGGATTTCCGTCCGCAGATGGCGACGGTGCGTCCGGGCGTAATGCAGAAGAGGGAGAAGAAGGCCGGCGTAAAGGCAAATGTAGAGAAATTCAATCCTGGCTTCACCCCGGACAGCAAGTATGTTGAGATCCTTGAGATTGTTAAGGCAGTTACCGATACGGTGGATATCATGGATGCGAAAATTCTCGTTTCCGGCGGCCGCGGTGTTGGCAGCGCCGAGAATTTCAAGCTTCTGGAGGAGCTTGCAGAGGTGCTCGGCGGCACGGTCAGCTGCTCGCGCGCAGTGGTTGACGCGGGCTGGAAATCCAAGGAGCTCCAGGTGGGTCAGACCGGAAAAACGGTTCGTCCGCATGTGTATTTCGCGGTCGGCATTTCCGGAGCCATCCAGCACATTGCCGGTATGGAGGAGGCCGATATCATTGTTGCCATCAACAAGGATGAAACCGCTCCGATTTTCTCTGTTGCGGATTACGGCCTTGTCGGCGATCTGAATAAGATTCTGCCGGTTCTGACCGAGCAGCTGAAGGCAGCGAAGGCGGCAGGCTGATCCGAATGCTCCGATGCGGGTGAAGAATTTTAGCGTCCGGCGCGGGAATAAGGATATCCATAAGACATAATAAGACTGCTGGTATTGCGCGGATGCTTTGAAAGCACCGCGGAGAACGCAGCGGAAAAGCAACATAAGGACTGTGCTGCACGGAGGTTTTGTGCGGTACAGTTCTTTTTTTATCATTTCTTTGATTAAATGCTTTTTGTATTTTAAGATATCGCCTGCCAGGCGTTGAAAAGAGCGAGCGAAAACGAAGTGAGGATTTTTTGACTGTATCAAAGGGCGGCAGATAAAAAAGGAGGAGTTCTGTGAACATCCAGATTTTCGGTACAAGAAAGGATTTTGATACAAAAAAGGCGGAGAGATTCTTTAAGGAGAGAGGGATCAAATATCAGTTTATTGATATGAAAGAAAAAGGGATGAGCAGAGGTGAATTTGTCACAGTCTGTCAGAGCGTCGGCGGTATGGATGCCATGATTGATCCGGACTGCCGGGATCAGGGGCTGCTGGCGCTGCTCCGTCATCTTTCGCCGGAGGACAGGCTGGAAAAAATTCTGGAAAACCAGGAAGTGATCCGCACGCCCGTTGTGCGGAACGGGAGGCAGGCGGCGGTCGGCTTCCTCCAGCACCGTATCTTTCCGCTGCAGACGTCTCGATCCTGTTGACGGAGGGTTTCAGCAGAAACGGCAGAATGGTATACAATCTGGTGGGATAGGAATAACTTCCGGCATGATAAATATAGCGGAAAGCCGTATTCGGAAGCTCGTCGAAATCCAAGCCGTTTACCCGGAGGATTCAGGCGCCGGGAACGGTATTCTTGTAATTCTTCCGGGGAAGTGTTAAAATGATAAATGTCAGAGGGGGGATGCGAGTCTCTCACTGCGCCGCTTCGCAGTGAGAAATAGCTCATGCATTTTTGCAGGAATATCTGACCGAAGGAAGCGGGGCTTTGTCGTTCCTGTGCGGCAGCGTTTTACCATGATGAATGCCTGCAGTGCGGACGATGCAAAAGAAAACGGGGGAGATTTATGAAAGAAAAGAAGAGAAGCTATGGGATCTATTCCATTAAAATGAGGATTCTGGGTATTGTCGTACTGTCAGTGCTGTTTTCTACAGTGCTGAGTGTATGGACGCTGGTTCCGATGCTGAAGGACAGCATGCTTACCACAAACCGGAATTATATTCTGGATATGACAAAATCATATGGGCAGATGCTGGAGCTTGTTTATGAGAACGCCGGGGACTCCATGTATGAGATGGGAGTACTGCCGAATCTGCTCAGCAATGCGGGGGTTGAGGACGTGACATCAAGCTACGCCTACCTTGTGGATAATACCGGTATGATGCAGTACCATCCGACGCCGGACAAAATCGGAAAGCCGGTTGAAAATGAGGTGGTTACCGGATTGATTTCGGAAATCAAATCCGGGCGTCACCCGGACGATGCTGTTGTTTCTTATGATTTCAGGGGAGTAACAAAGTTTGCGGGCTATTATGTGAGCCAGGATTTGCGCTTTATTCTGATTATCACGGCGGATGAGTCGGAGATTCTGGAGCCGATGTACGCAATGACGCGGCGGTGTATTATGAGTGCGGGTATTGCGCTGGTAATCTGTGCGGGCATCGGGCTTGCCGGAGCGCTCTGGACGGTCCGGCCGCTCGCGGCGATCGGCAGCGTGATTGCAAGGCTGGAGCATCTGGACTTTACCGTGGACGAAGAACAGGAAAAGCTGAACCGGCGCAGAGATGAAACCGGAGCCATGAGCCGCGCGGTTACAAAGCTGACCGAAAGACTTGCGGAGGTAACAGGAAATCTGCAGCAGCAGAGCATTTCGCTTATGGCGGCGGCGGAGGCGCTCGACAGAAATGCAGGTGAAACCATACGCACCGTCGGGCAGGTTGAACAGGCGGTCGGCGATATTGCCACGGGAGCAACCTCGCAGGCCAACGAGACGCAGACGGCAACGGAGAATGTGGTCGCCATGGGCGAGATGATCAATAAGACTTCGAATGAGGTGGAGGAGCTGAACGGAAAATCAAAGCAAATTGTAGCCTCCAGTGAGGACGCGGCAGTGATTCTCGGCGAGCTCGGGGAGATTAACCGCAAAGCGGTTCAGGCGGTAGGGATGATCAGCGGGCAGGCCTCCGCAACGAACGAATCCGCACAGAAGATCCGCGAGGCTACGACGCTGATTTCATCGATTGCCGAGGAAACCAATCTTCTTTCGCTGAACGCGTCCATCGAGGCGGCGAGGGCGGGCGATCAGGGCCGTGGCTTCGCCGTGGTGGCTGCACAGATCCAGAAGCTTGCGGAGCAGTCCAACCAGTCGGCGAGCCAGATCGAGCATATTATTGAGGCTCTGCTGAGCGATACCACAAACGCGGTTCACACCATGAATGAAATGCAGGAGATAATGGGAAAGCAGAATGAAAAAATGATCGGAGCGAGCGACGCTTTCCGGAAGGTAAAGCATGAGGTGGATGCTTCCGTTCAGAGCATCGGAAACATTGCTCATGAGGCGCAGAACCTGCAGTCAGCCAGAAGCAGCGTGGTGGATATCGTTCAGGATCTGACCGCTATTGCGCAGGAAAATGCGGCAAGTACGGAGGAAACTTCCGCTTCCGTGACGGAGATTGCCTCCATTATCGAGGATATTGCAAACAATGCATCGTTCCTCAAGGAGATCGCGGGCGAGCTGGAGCACAATATGAAGCAGTTCAAGCTGTAAGTCACGGCAGCGGGGCTCACTTTGAATTCCGCGCCGGCATGTTGTATTGCGCGGCGGCCTCCGGGCCGCCGTGTTGAGCCGGACTTTTTTCGCTGTCTAACCGGTTACTTTTTTGTGTGTTCTGCAGCATTTTTTCTTAAAATACGGTGCTTTTGCGGAAGAAGTGTTATATCGGAGATGACAAGACCATCCCGGGCGGTAAGTGCCTGCCGTACCGCGCCGGCAACATCCTCCGGGGAGAGGCTGCAGTCCTCTGCTTCCTCCGGGCCGAAATCCGCGCTGCGGTAAAAATTGCTTTTTGTCATATCGGGATGGATGCAGGTGACGCGGACCCCATATTTTCGCACTTCGTCGAACAGACTGCCCGAAAAGGCAGTCAAAGCAGCCTTGGTGGCACCGTAGGCGCAGCCGTGCGGGCTGCTCTTTTTTGCGGTGACGGAAGAGAGCTCGATAATGTGCCCGCCCGTCTCTTTCAGATCCCGGAGCAGCAGACGGCACAGAAGCATCGGTACCTCAAGATTAACTGTTACCATTTCGTGCAGCATGGCTGGAGACAGTTCCTCGTGAAGTCCGAAATAGCCCACGCCGGCATTGTTTACCAGCAGGGAGATTCTGCCCTCCCGGCGGATTTCCTGCACCTGTCCGGCGAGCGCACCGGTTTTTGTCAGATCAAGCTGCACGGCGTGGAAACAGCCCTGCGGACTGTCCGGGAGTGCAGAGAAGCTGCGCCCGATACCATAAACCTCGTAGCCGAGCGCCAGAAGCTCTTTTGCTACCGCGGCGCCGATTCCGCTCGACGCTCCGGTCAATATTGCCCGTTTCAATTTGTATAAACCTCCGTTCTCTGTTTAAATCTCTTTTTTATATCCTTATCAATAGCTGAATCAAAAATCTGCGGTATATATTTTTTCTTCGGGAATCCATCCGTTCAGCCTCTGCTTTACGAATTCGATCATTTTCCTGCCGCGCGTGCCGTAATGACACACATGATCCGTATTTTCAAACGGATACTGGAGCAGAGCGGAGCCGGGGAAGCTTCGGCGCATCTGTTTTAAATAGCTGTCCGAAATGCGGAACGCTCCGACGCCCGCATCCAGGATCGGAACGCCGTCCAGCGCCGCGCGCACCTCATCTATAAAATTGCCGTACACCTGTTCGAAATCCGGTACGCGCAGCAGCGGATCGAAGCAGAGACGAACAGGAAAGCCGGCCTGCGATGCCGCTTTGAGGGCGGAAAGTCTTGACGCAAGAGGAGCGGTTGAATGCTCGAAACGGGAGATTATGCTCTCCGGCGACAGCGTGTAGGCCAGCACGGTTCGGGAAACGGCAGCCGCAGTTCCTGCCGGAGCAGTCAGCTGTGCTGCAGGGAACGCACTCTTGGTGCGCAGTTCGGTCACAAGGCTCTCTCTGCCGGCGGCAAATTCCAGATAGCGCCGCACGAAACCTGTTATCTGTTCCAAAGCAAGCAGATCAGTATCGTAAGAAATGCATAAATAGACCGGATGTTTAGAAAGAAGAATGCTAATTTCCTTGAAATAATCATCTAAGTTGACGAACAGTACAAGATTGGCGGAGGAGTACATCCCCTGAAGATAACAGTATTCGCACCAGAACGGGCAATTAAGTACAAAGGAAGTATAGTAAAAATGCGAATTCCCGAAGCTCTGGCACACGTTGGCACCCGGATACAGCAGGCTTCCGTGCTTTACGGCGAGGATCAGCGCGGGGGAATTTTTCTGTGCCGAAAAGCTCTGGTGCGGTCGGCCGAACATATCCATATAGCGGCGGATTATGATCGGAGCCTGTCCGTCCGAATATTTTGCGGCTGCGCTCAGCAGATCTGCGGTTTTGGGGCAGGCGAGCGCCTCCTCTTCGATATAGATGCGGGAAAACGGCGGATTATAAAAATTCTTCTCTGAGCAGTTCAAGGTAAGACAGTCCCTCCTTTTTGGCGCGGCACGGCATGCGCAGCGGTTTTTCGAGCAAAGCGTACATTTTTTCCAGATCAGCAGAGCCGCTCAGATGCAGATACAGCAGAAGGCGGCGGAGCTGTTCCGCGCCGGAAACGGTGAGACGAAGCGCACGGATTGCTGCCGTGCAGAAGTCCTCCTCTTCCTGCGAAAGACCGGGCGGGGCTTTGCGCAGCATGTGAAGCCGGGTCAGCCACGGAAGAAGCTCCTTTGCGCAGCGGCTCATGCATTCGGTGACAAGAGCGCGCAGATCGTTCGGAGAATGGGAATGCGCGTCAACTCCGTGATCGGAGACCGCCCGGCAGAAAAAGAGCTGCTCGCAAGAGAAAAAAGGGAGAGCTGCCTCACATACGCCGCTTGTCTCCATATCGTAGAGCATCGGTGCGGCAGGAGCTTCCCACAGACTGCCGCATTGTACGGATTTTGCCTCTGCGGCCCTCGCGGGAAGGCAGTTCAGCGCTTCCGGGGTAAGAATGCGGGGAACCGTAGTCAATGCGGCCCGGGCGAAGGGGGCGCGGAAGATCAGCTCGGGAAAAAAGGTTCGGCCCGAGGCGGCATCGGTGATCTGCTGCAGGAGGAACGGCGTGCCGGCCGGAGTTTCCGAATCCGGGCAGGCGGCCGTCCCGACGGAGAGAAAAAGATCGGTTTTCTGCGGAGGAAAGGCAGTGAGCAGGCTTGCCACCGCAGCAGCGGCCCGTATCGCACCGGTCTTTGTCAGAAGCAGCAGGGCATCTTTACCGGAGAAAAGATCGAAATGGGAAAAGGAAGTATTCTTTTTCATCGACAGGCGGTCAAGAAACGGGATTGCCTCGTCATAAAGAGCGGCAGCAATATAAAGCATAACGGATACCTCCCGGACAGGATTTTCTGATTCAGGGAAATTATAGCATATTCTTCCGCCGAAAGCAAAAGAAAGGAATGCTTTTCCTTTTTCCTTTAAAAACATTTTTTAATTAAACATTGAAAAAGCCGGCATTGTGGTATATAATAGAGATATATTTAAAGAGAAAGCGTGAAAATGAATCCGGATAATGTATCGTTTTAAAAGAGCCCGGTTCGGAGGGTCGGAAGGTTCGGAAGGTTCGGAAGGTTCGGAAGGTTCGGAAGGTTCGGAAGGTTCGGAGGGTTCGGAGGGTCGGAAGGTTCGGAAGGTTCGGAACAGGCTCGGGCGGGCACGCGGATCATAAAGGAGACAACGGGTATGGGCAGCATGTTTCAGGGCAGACAGGATAAACTGATTGCCGTCTGTGTGGCGGGAATTGACGAGTACGCGCAGACGACCTATATCGACGCGATGTGCAGTCTCGCCGATCAGTATAATTTCAGACTTCTTTTCTTTACCTCCTTTTCCGGTATCTGTATGGGCGGAAAATATTCGGAGGGAGAGATGGCGGTCTATTCTCTGATCAATTACGAGCTGCTGGACGGGATTGTCCTGCTGGCAGAGACGATCAAGGACACGGAAGTGCTCGCGTCGATCGCCGGCGCGGCCGCGGAGGCGGGAGTTCCGGTTGTAACGGTCGATCACCCGATTGACGGCTGCTATAATATCGTGTTTGATTACCGCGGCGCTATGGAAAAGCTTGTGCGTCATATGGTGGAGGAGCACAACTTCAAGAAGATTGAATTTATCGGCGGAATCCCGGATAACCCGCCGTCGGAGGAGCGGCTCAAGGTATTTCGCAGCGTAATGGAGCAGAACGGCAGAAGGGTTCTTCCGGAGCAAATCCACTACGGCTACTTCTGGCCGGGGGGAACTGAGCCGGTGATGGATAAAATCTGTGCGCGCCGCCGGGAAGACATGCCGGATGCTCTGATCTGCGCAAACGATGCCATGGCGCTTACCGCCTGCCGCAGGCTTCAGGCGGCGGGATTCCGTGTGCCGGAGGATGTTGCCGTCTCCGGATTCGACGGGATACGGGAGGCGATGAACCATATCCCGAGTCTGACGACGGCCTGCCTGGATACGATCGGGACGGTCCGGACGGCGTTTGACGCACTTAAGACGCTGTTTGACGGCGGGAGTGTTCCGCAGGAAATTCTGATGGGCTACCGGGTTATCTGCGGGGAGAGCTGCGGATGTCTTGACAAGCGGAGTCCGGAGAACCAGAACAGCTTTGTTCAGACGATGTTCACCCATCTGCATGCGGATCATTATTTTGTCAATCAGGTCATGAGCATGACGACGGATCTGTCGGAGTGCGCCTCGCTGAGCGAGGCGGCGGATCGGCTCAAGCCTCATCTGAAAATGCTCTCCGTATGGAAATGCTGGATCTGCATTGTGGATCATTATGTGGAGGAGGCGGAGCTGCTTCAGGATATTCTGATGGAGGGAGAGACGGCAGGCCGGCGCTATACCGAACGCATGAACTGCATTGTATACCGGGAGGGGGTAGAGTGCCAAAGCGATATCTGCTTCCTTCGGAGCGAGATTCTGCCGGATCTGGAATTTCATCTGCTGCAGACCTGCAAAATCGTTGTGGCGCCCCTTCATGTGATGGACAAAACGATCGGCTATTTTGCATTTACCTATCTGCCCGGCCAGAACGAGTTCCATCGTCTGCAGAGCTTCGGCAATTCGCTGAGCAACACCCTCGCCTCGCTGAAGTCGAAAACGGAGCACCGGCTGCTGATTGAAAAGCTGGAGATGCAGACCACGCATGATCCGCTCACGGGGATTCTGAACCGGCGCGGTTTCTTCCAGCAGCTGAACCGGCTGTATGCCGAAAGTGTGAGGAGAGGTGAGGCGATAGCAGTTCTCTCCGTCGATATGGACGGTCTGAAGCATATCAACGATACCTGGGGCCACAGCGAGGGGGATGAGGCGATAATATTTACCGCGAACGCGCTTGCGGCGGTTTGCGGGAGCGGAATGTTCTGCGCGCGCATCGGAGGCGACGAATTCATGGTGGCCGGAAATACATCGCAGGAGACCGCGGAATGCTTTCAGGAGAGGCTCCAGGCGCTTTATGACAAGCAGAATGCACGCAGCGGAAAAAATTACCGGATTGGCTTCAGCCTTGGCATGGTCTATGCGCAGGCCTCGGAGCAGCTGCCGCCGGGCGAGCTGGTTCGGATGGCTGACGCAAGCATGTATGAGCAGAAGGAGGAACACCGCAAGCAGGAAGGGTATCTCAGATAAAAAAGCGTTCGATTACCTGGACAATGCCTTCCTCGTCGTTGGATGCGGTTACATAGTCTGCCTTCTCCAGCACCGCTTCCTGAGCGTTTCTCATGGCAACGCCGAGCCCGGCATGCTCGATCATCGAAATGTCGTTGAAGCCGTCCCCGCAGCATACGATCTGCTCGCTGGTGAGGCCGATGCTTCCGGCCAGACGGTCGATGGAGGTGGCTTTATCCACATTCTGCGGCATCAGCTCAAGAAAATACGGTTCGGAACGATAGATATTCAGCACTCCGTGGAATTGCCCGCGGAGTGCTTTTTCTACCTGTGCCAGATGCTCCGGCTCCCCTGTCATCAGGCATTTGTTTACCGGAAAGGTGATGTACTCCGGGAAATTTTCGATTTCCCGGATCGGGATCTGGTTGATGCGCGCCTCCAGCTCCATATATTTATCAATCGGCGTGCCGGCGATTACCCCGTCCCCCTCATAAGAAATAATACCGACGTTATGCTCCAGAGCGGCCCGGTAAATTTCCGGGATCAGCGAGGCGGGAACGGTTTTCTGGTATATGGTCTCCCCGGTGCCGCAGTTGATGATCCTTGCCCCGTTAAAAGAGAGAATAAAATTGCTGAAGCGAGCCAGCTCCAGCTCCTCTGCCACCCGGCGGGTTCCCGGCGTCGGCCTGCCGGACGCGATCACAACGCGCACGCCGCGCTCCTGCAGCCCGATCAGGGCTTTTCTTGTATTCGGCGTAACTTTTTTCTCGGAATTGGTCAGCGTTCCGTCGATATCCAGTACAAGCATTTGATATTTCATTTTCCCTCATTTCTGCGCATTTTTGCACATTTCAAATTTATAAATGCACGCAACACCAGGATCTGTAAATTTTTGTCTTTGGCCGCGGTGCAATATGGAATATTTTATAGCAAAGCGGTTCAAATGTAAAGGCTATTCATAGGGACAAGCCGGAGCTCATACTATTTTCTCATAACGAAATCAATGGCGGAGGAATATTGTGCATACCTTAAGCAGGGCGGAAGTAGTAAAAAAGCTAGGCAGCCATTCCGATCAGGGCCTGAGCGAGAAGGAAGCAGCTGCGAGGCTGAGGCAATACGGAAAAAACGAATTTACGGAGAAAAAGAAAAAGGGCTTTCTGATCCGCTTTTTTGAACAGTTCCAGGATTTCATGATCCTTGTGCTGATTGCCGCGGCGGTCGTTTCCTTTTTTGTTTCTGCAATGAACGGGGACGCGGATTTTACCGACCCTGTCATTATCCTTGCGATCGTCGTGCTGAATGCGGTGCTCGGTGTGGTGCAGGAGGAGAAGGCGGAAAAGTCGCTGGAAGCGCTGAAGCGGATTTCCGCCCCGGCAGCCACGGTGCTGCGCGGCGGCGTTAGGGAAGAAATCGCCGCGGCAAGGCTTGTGCCGGGGGACGTGATCGAGCTTGAGGCCGGACAGTATGTCCCGGCCGACGCCCGCCTGCTGACCGCGGTTTCGATGAAGACGGATGAATCGTCGCTGACCGGCGAGTCCATGCCGGTAAAAAAGGATGCAGAAGCGGTCTGTGCGGAGGGGACGCTGCCCGCTGACCGGAACAACATGCTGTATTCGACAACGATTGTCACGTCCGGGCACGGAAGGGCAATCGTCACGGCCACGGGAATGCAGACAGAGGTCGGGCGGATTGCGGATATGATCCTGAACGACAGCGCGCCGGATACCCCGCTGCAGCGGAGGCTGGCGGTTATCGGGAAATGGCTCGGCATCGCGGCGCTTGGAATCTGCGTTGTTATTTTTGTGATGGGAACGCTGCAGGGGCGCGGACTGTTCGACATGTTTATGACAAGCGTGAGCCTGGCGGTGGCGGCCATCCCGGAGGCGCTTCCGGGCATGGTTACCATTATGCTTTCCCTGGGCGTGCAGCGGATGGCCGGGAAAAGAGCAGTGGTAAAAAAGCTTCCGGCGGTTGAGACGCTCGGCAGCGCCACATGGATCTGTTCGGATAAAACCGGCACGCTGACGGAAAATTCCATGACGGTTGTTCAGCTGTCCGACGCCTCCCGGCTGCTGGAGCCGCGGGAGCCGGGGGCGATGCGGATTCTTCAGGCCTCCGTGCTCTGCTGCAATGTGCAACGTGTGAAAAACGACGGACAGAAGGGAGGCGGCGCGCGGAAAAAGGCAGGCATATTCCGGACGGGTGCCGCGCCGGGAGGAACCGGCATGGCAGCAGGAAGCGCACGTCAGAGCGGTGATCCCGGGACGCAGGCGCCGGCGGGAAACGGCATGCCGTGGAGAGACCGAAGCCGTGCGAAAACCCTGCTCCGACCGAAGGCGGAAACAGGGGAGCAGGGCGGCGAATGGAGCGGGGAGGCGACCGAGCTGGCTCTGGTGAGGGCCCTGCAGAGCGCGGGCGGTTCCGCGGAGAAGCTGTGGAGCGCCGCAGAGCGCACCGGCGAGATCCCGTTCGATTCAGAGAGAAAACGGATGACAACGGTATGTATGCGAGGACAGGAGAGCTTCCGCATCACAAAGGGAGCTCCGGATATTCTGATTACCCGCTGCACGCACTATGACCGGGACGGCAGGATATATCCGATGACCGACGAGGTCAGAGAGGGAATTCGGCGGAAGAACCGGCAGATGACGGATCGGGCGCTCCGGGTGCTGGCGGTTTCCTACCAGCCGGACTTAAGCGGCAGGCCGGAGGAGGGGCTTGTATTCCTCGGTCTGATCGGCATGATCGATCCGCCGCGCAAGGAGGCTGCGGCGTGCGTGCGCACCTGCCGCGAGGCAGGAATCACGCCGGTCATGATTACCGGCGACCATGTTGCTACCGCCTGTGCAATCGCGGCGGAAATCGGCATACTGGAGGACAGGAAAGAGGCTGTGACCGGGGCGGAGCTGGATCGGATGACGCAGGAGGAGCTGGATCGGAATATACGCAGCTACCGTGTATTTGCCCGCGTCTCGCCGGAGCACAAGGTGAGGATCGTCCGTGCGCTGCAGAGGTCGGGGGAAATCGTCGCGATGACCGGAGACGGGGTCAACGACGCGCCGGCGCTGAAAGCGGCGGATATCGGCTGCGCAATGGGAAAAAACGGAACGGATGTCGCGAAGAATGCGGCCGATATGGTGCTGATGGACGACAATTTTGCTACGATCGTAGAGGCCGTGCGGGAGGGCAGAGGAATCTACGACAACATCCGCAAATCGATTCATTTTCTGTTATCCAGCAACATCGGAGAGATTATCACGATTTTTACGGCCATTCTCTGCCGCCTTCCTTCACCCCTGGCGGCGGTTCAGCTGCTGTGGGTAAATCTTGTGACGGATTCCCTGCCGGCCATTGCGCTGGGCGTGGAGCCTCCGGAGCCGGGGATTATGAAGCGCAGGCCGGTTCCCCCGGAAAAAGGGCTGTTCTCCGGCGGGCTGACCGGGCGGATCGTTTTAGAAGGCTGTATGATCGGGCTGCTTGCCGTGGCCGCTTATCTGCTCGGAGGAAGCTCCTACTGCTTTGCCGTGCTGTCCTTTTCCCAGCTGTTCCACGCCTGGAACATGAGAAGCGAGCGGTCGCTGTTTGAAGTCGGCTTTTTCAGCAACTGCAAGATGACCGTGGCCTTCCTTGTCTGCGGGTTCCTGCAGGCCATCGTCCTGACCGCTGCGCCGTTTTCCGCCGTGTTCCAGGTAACGCCGCTGAAGCTGTTTGACTGGCTGATTGTGCTGGGGCTCTCGATCATCCCGATTTTTGCCTGCGAGCTGCAGAAGCGCCTGTGCAGAAAAAGAATTTTCAGAAAAGCTTAAGTTGACAAAACGGAAGAAGCTCAGTAAAATAGGTTCTGAGCTGCTGAGTCCGGCGGATAAGGCCGAAACGGCAGAAAATAGGGTAAGGAGTCCGGGATACCGGAAAAAAACGTATGATATTTTCTACAAAAAACCTGGAGACGGGATATAATAATGCAAGTGCGTTCCAAATAGCGTTGTTTTCGCTGAATTCGGCGGCGACAACGCTATATTTGGTGCTGATGGAATATGTCTCCTACTATGTGAACGGCATCGTCGGCTTCACGGTTATATTTGCTTCCGCGCTGCTGACGGCGCTGCGGGTATTTGACGGCCTGATCGATCCGCTGATCGGTTTTATGGTGGATCGTTTTGAAGGGCGCTTCGGAAAGTTCCGCCCGTTTATGGTGCTGGGAAATCTTCTGATGCTTGTCAGCGTGCTGCTGATGTTCAACACGACGCACCGGATTCCAGGCGCGCTGCGCCTGCCGTATTTCGTTCTGGTATATGTCATCTATGTGTTCGGCTATACCTTCCAGATGATTGTTGCCAAATCGGGACAGACCGTGCTTACGGACAATCCGAAAATGCGCCCGCTGGTGAGCTATTTCGATTCGCTGTTCGTGACCTCCTGCTACGGCGGAATCCAGCTGTACACCGCGGCGTATCTGATCCCAAAATACGGGAGCTACAAAAATCCGGCGCTGTTCCGGGAGTTTACGTTTGCGGTTGCCGGGATATCGGTGCTCTGCACCGTTCTCGGGCTGGTCGGGATCTGGAATAAGGACAGGCCTGAGTATTACCAGGTCGGGGGCATGCAGAAGATCCGGATTCGGGATTACTGGGATGTGCTCAGGCACAATCGGCCGATCCGGCAGCTGGTGGTGTCGGCATCCGTCAATAAATTTACTTCTACAGTATATAATAATGTAACGGTCTGTGTTATGCTCTTCGGCATTATGATGAGGAATTACGCAATGGCAGGGCAGGTCGGGCTGGTGACGATTCTGCCGAATCTTGTGATTGTGACGCTCGGCGTTTCGCTCGCGCAGCGCATCGGGCAGAAGCATACCTTTGCGCTGTTCATGAGGCTTGCCATCCTGTTTCAGCTGATTATGACCCTGTTTCTTATATTTGCCCGGGTGGAGGGGATTGCCTTTTCCAACCTGACCGGGACGACGTTTGCTTTTCTTGTGATCTATATTTTTCTGAACGGTTCCAAATCAGTCAGCAACAGCATTGTTGTGCCGATGATTGCGGACTGTTCGGATTACGAGGTGTATCGGAGCGGGCTGTATATTCCGGGCTTTATGGGGGCGCTGTTTGCACTGGTCGATCAGGTGATTTCATCCCTGGCGACAATTTTCGTCGGGGGTGTTGTAGCACTGATCGGTTTTACTTCGGTGCTCCCGCAGGTGGAGGATGCGCTGACGCCGCAGCTGAAGGCAGCGACGATTTTCATGTACTGCATTGTGCCGATGCTCGGCTGGATTTTCTCGCTGTGCGTCATGCGCAATTATGAGCTGGATAAGGAAAAAATGCAGGAGGTCAGCCGCAGGAACCGCGAAAATGCAGAAGCGGGCGAAGGCGGTGCGGAAGGAGAGCGCTGAGGCAGAGCGGCGGAAGGCAGAAGGAGGGGCCGGCACCAGCGCGGAAAAGACGTGCAGAAGGAGAGAAGGAAACGGAAAAGGCAGTCGGCGCAGTGATCAAAAAAAACAGAAGGGAGCGAAGTTTTTTGACAGGAGAGACAGAAAGGGAAACGGAAGCGGTGAACAATAAAAATCCGGAAGCAGGGCAGGGTCCGAATAAAAATCAGAAATTAGGAACAGAACGAGGCCCGGAAAAAAATCAGGGCCGGGAACCGGCCGGGACAGGAAGAAAAAAGCCGTCGAAATTCCGGGAAAGCGGGAATCCTCTGGTTAAGATGTACTTTAGGCTCTGGGATATTTTTACAACCCGTGAGATGATCACCTATTTGATTTCCGGGGTGCTCACAACACTTGTCAACTGGGTGCTGTACTGGCTGATTGTCGAGTGGTTCGGCATGGAGGAACTGAGCGGAAATGCGGTCGACTGGATATTGACGGTCGCTTTCGCTTATGTTATCAACGCCCTGTGGGTGTTCCGAAGCAAATTTACAGGCTGGAATGCAGAAAGCGGAAAAATTTTCCGGTTTTACGCAGCTCGCTTTCTGACCTTTCTTGTGGAGGAGGGGGGAATTCTTCTCTTCGTAAAGAAGCTGCATTTTAACGGGCTGATTGTCAAGGCGGCGCTTGCAGTGATTGTGATTATACTGAATTATGTGTTCAGCAAGCTTTTTGTGTTTCTGAAAAAGCCGGAATCAAAGAATCTGCCGGAGGAATAAGGCACGGGAGGCAGGAGGCCGGGAAGACAAAGAAAGCGGCTGCGGACAGGCTGCGGTAGGAAGGCGGAAAACAAGGAGAAGGCTCCGGCAGAACGGGAGGAGACGGATAATATGGCTGAGGTGGTATTGAAAAAGGGGGAGGGACGCAGACTCAAGGCAGGCGGCCTCTGGGTGTACGACAATGAGATTGCGGAGATAAGAGGCAGCTGTGAAAACGGAGATGTGGCGGATGTGCTGGATTTCGACGGTTATTTTCTCGGGAGAGGCTTTGTCAATACCCGGTCAAAAATTACCGTGCGCCTGATGAGCCGGAAAAAGGATCAGGAAATCAGCGACGGATTTCTCGAGGAGCGCGTAAGAGCCGCATGGGAGTACCGCAAGCGCACCGTCGACACGGACAGCTGCCGGGTAATATTCGCCGAGGCGGATTTTCTGCCGGGGCTGGTTATAGACAAATATTCGGACGTACTCGTGGTTCAGTCACTGGCGCTCGGAGCAGAGCGCATAAAAATGAAAATTGTGGATATTCTGACGCGGCTGCTGGCCGCGGACGGAATTGCGATCCGGGGATGCTACGAGAGGAGCGACGCGAAGGTCCGGCTGCTGGAGGGAATGGAACGCGCGAAGGGCTTTCTGTCCGAGCCGTTCAATACCAGAGTCGAGATTGTCGAAAACGGCGTGAAATATCAGGTCGATGTGGAGGACGGACAGAAGACGGGCTTTTTCCTCGATCAGAAATACAACCGCGCAGCTGTGCAGAAGCTCAGCCGCGGCATGAGGGTGCTGGACTGCTTTACGCATACCGGCTCCTTTGCCCTGAACGCCGCAAGGGGCGGCGCGGCATCGGTGCTCGGCGTGGATGCGTCGGAACAGGGAATTGAACAGGCGAGAATCAACGCGCGGCTGAACGGCGCGGAGGAAAGAACGGAGTTTATCTGTGCGGATGTATTTGAGCTGCTTCCGGAGCTCGAGGCCCGCGGGGAAGTCTTTGACCTTGTGATCCTGGACCCGCCTGCCTTTACGAAATCGCGGAATTCCGTAAAAAATGCCGTAAAGGGCTACCGGGAAATCAATATGCGCGGCATGAAGCTGCTGCGCGACGGCGGCTATCTGGCCACCTGTTCCTGCTCCCACTTTATGACGCCGGAGCTGTTTGCGGAGACAGTCGGGCAGGCGGCCCGGAGCGTACACCGCCGGCTGCGGCAGGTAGAATACCGCACCCAGGCGCCGGATCACCCAATCCTGTGGGCGGCGGATGAGTCGTATTATCTGAAATTCTTTATTTTTCAGGTTTGTGCGGAGCGGTAGCTTCCCGGCGGCATGGCAGAAGGAAATGCTGTCTGTTTTTCAAGGTGCGCAAAGAGCAGGCCGCGCACCTTTTATTTTTCCAGAACCGGCGGCTTGAACAGGCTCAGCACTTTGCTTTCGATGTCGTAGGCATATACGCTTGATTCAATAAAATCATAGAAAAATGCAAATTTGCTTGTGATGTGGATCTGCTTGAAATTCCCGTCAATGAGCGTGGTGGAGATCCCGGTCGTCAGATCGAGCTGAACAATGCGGTTGTCCTTGCCGCCGTCAATCTGATAGAAGAGATAGCGCTCATCCGGCGTAATATTGTAGGTGAAGCAGAAATCCGCAACCAGCGTTTCCGGCGCGCCTCCCTCATAGTCCCTGCGGCACAGCGAGTACCCGTCATGCGGTGCTATGTAGTAGAGGTAATCCGGCATGGCGATCGGAAGATAGCAGTAATCCTCGGATATCACGTTGTCAATGCCGGCAGGAAGGCTCATTGCATGCAGCGCGTGATCAAAAACAACCCCGGAATAGTAGAGCACGCCGTCGCGGACGGAAGCCGGGATCAGGGAGTCCTGGCTCATTCGGCCCGCGTTTTTTTGGTCAATATCCACCCGATGGAGCTGAATGCCGTTTTCGTTGTCGTAATGCTGATAGTAGAGCGTATTCCCGTAGAGCAGGGAGACGCAGTTGACGCTTTCCGTAAGCATGGCCAGAGTGCCGTCGGCCCGGGACATGCGGTAGAGGCCGGAATTGTAAAAATCCAGGGCATTTACCGAGGAATTTTCCTTGTCGTAATTTCTCCGGGAGTAGTAGATGTAATGACTGTCCGCGTTGATTGAGGCAGCCTTGTCGCCGGAAAGCCGCTGAACGTCAGTGCAGTCGGAATTCATGGAGTAGAGCGCGCCGTCGTCCTTGTAATTGGAAAAATATATGATGCCGTCAATTTCGCAGAACAGTCCGCCGTTGTACAGATTTCCGGCAGAGTTTCCGACGGTGCCCTCGTCGTTATAGTGTATTTTGCTGGAAGCACGGGACCACAGGATAATTCCTGTGACAATAGCAATCAGTATTATTCCGGTAATAATTTTCTTTATCATGCAAATCCTCCATAGCGCTGATGTACAGCTGTGTTGCAGCCGGACAGTCCGCAGACAGCCCGGCCGGTCTTTTAAAAAAGTATAGCACAGAACCTTTCTTTTTTCCAGTGCTACCTTGCAAAATTTCCCGCGCTGCATTGCAAAACCGTCCGATAACCGGTATAATATTTCAGGAAGAAAGAACAGAGGAGGAGAGGCAAGGCCATGGTGGATTTAAAGGATTCCAGAGAGGAAATCGACCGGATTGACCCGGGAGTTTGACAGTTGACTATCAAGAAAAATGCCTACAGCCATTGATTTTC
>CAJUMC010000030.1 GCA_910587085.1 uncultured Lachnospiraceae bacterium
TCGCCGGCCCTGATCGTAAAATGCAGCATATTTCAACCTCCATGTTATAATTTTTCTGAACATGCAACACTTTGTATAAAGTGTTGCATCCCCCGGACCGTGTGCGGCAGGACAGCTTTCGCACCGGCCATGCAGATAAAACCAGTACAGAACGGAGGATTTTATGAGTACAACACAGCCAATCAAGGATCGGAACGATCTGGAGCTTCTGAAAGGTTATTACCGGGACGTCTGTCCGAATCCGCGGAATTACGCCCTGATCAGCACCGGCATCAACACCGCACTGCGCATCAGCGACATTCTTTCCCTTCGGTGGCGCGACGTGTGCGATCTGCCCTTCCGAAGCTTCCGCCGTCATATCAGCATCATAGAGCGGAAAACAAAGAAAACTGCCTGCATAGCGATCAACCGCAGCTTAAGCCAGGCTCTTTCCTTATATCTAAATACTCTCCCGGCCCCCTGCCCGGAGGATTATATCTTTCACAAAACATACCCGGAAACTCCGGATGTGCCGCTTTCCCGCTCCCAGGCCTTTCGTATTATTAAACGCGCCTGCAGCCGGCTGGCGCTGCCGGAACATATCAGCTGCCATTCGCTTCGAAAAACTTTCGGCTATCACGCCTGGGCCGCCGGCGCCAATCCAACCGTCCTGATGGTGATCTACAATCACTCCTCCTTCTCAGTTACAAAGCGTTACCTTGGAATTGAACAGGAGGACAAGGACAATATCTTTTTAAATTTGAATTTGTAATATCGCAGCCGGCAATAATCAGAAAATATGAAATTTACAAAAGACCGGCTTGCATGGCAGAAAAAATAAAATTTATTTTAAAACGGCTATAAAGTTTTTTGATTGTTATCCGATATATAAAACAAGAACAAGGATGCAACACTTTATACAAAGTGTTGCATCCTTATTGTAATTATCCTCTTCTTTTCTTTTTTTATACCATCCATACACCGCAGTTCCTTCTCAGCGCCTTGCCGGATGCCTCTCTAAACGTTCTTGGCCGGGCAAAGCTCCCGCATGTCCTGCTGTGTCCGCAGACAATCCGTAAAATCCCGCCTTCTGCCCTTCCGTATAATCCGGCCGGTTATGGAAATACTGGTAACAGCCGGAAACGGTATACCGAAAAAACGGCGCGGATCTTTTCGCGCGCGGAGATCCGCTCATAATACATGCGTGCGAGAATGGAGTTATTATGCAGCTTACCCAAAAAGAAACCGAATTGTTAAAGGATCTGAAGGAGGAAGAAACGCTTTGTGTCGACAAATACAGCAGACATGCCTCCTGCGCGAAGGATACGCAGCTGCAGTCGCTGTTCCGCCAGATCGCAGAAAATGAACAGCATCACCTTGATACCATTGTGAAAATGCAGCAGGGCGAGGTGCCGAAAATGAGTTCCGGCAGCTCCTCCTCCCAGCCAACCTTCTCCCCAACCTACCGTACTGCAGATTCGGAGGACAAAAAAAGCGATCGCTATCTCTGCAACGATGTGCTTTCCACAGAAAAGCATGCCTCCCATCTGTATGACACCTGCATTTTTGAATTCAAGGACGAAAATGCAAGAAATGTGCTGAACCATATCCAGAAAGAAGAGCAGGAACACGGCAAAATGATCTACGATTACATGAGCACCAACAGCATGTACTCCTGACCTTTTCAGAGCATGGAAATCGGACTGTTCTGCCGGACAGAAGTTCCGTAATCTTTCCCCGCAAGGGGGAGCCTTCCGGTTCCCTCTTGCGCGGCTCCTTCCGCTGCCATCCGTCCTTCTGCCTCCGCGCGCAGCGGAAGCTTTCCCGTAAAAGTCATGAATCCTGCTGTTCCGGCATAGAATACAACAAAAAATCTCAGGAATTCAGAATGAAGCGTACTCCTTTTCTCTTGACTCCCCGACGACAAAGAAACATACCGGCAGCCGCACAGGCTGTTTCCTCCGAAACGGGAACCGCCTTTGATCCGGCTGACCCGGGTTCGAACTACCCGGCCCAGACTGTTCCGAATCAGAACAGCAGCAACCCGAATATTTCGAACCAGATGACCGGCGGCAATCCGAATATCCCAAACCAGAACAACGGCGGCAATTCCAGCATTCCGAACCAGACAAACGGCAGCAATCCGAATATCCCAAACCAGGGCAACGGCGGCAATCCGAATATCCCAAACCAGAATAACGGCAATCCCAATGACCCCGGCCCGGATAATATTATTCCGGAGGAAACCATGACCGGCCCCTACACCGGCAGTCTGCGGTTTTCCGTGATCGGAGCAGCCGGAAACCGTCCTCTGGAAAATGTTATGATTGAAATATCCTACACCGGCGAGCCGCAGACAATTCTGCAGACACTGACAACGGACTCCACCGGGCTGACTCCGGTAATCGAGCTTCCGGCCCCTCCGCTCGCCTTCAGCCTGGAGCCTTTTTCCCAGCAGCCGTATTCGGAATACACCTTCCGGATCAGCAAGGAAGGCTATGAACCGGTCGTGATCAGCGGTGCCGAGATTCTTCCGACGGTAACCGCGCTTCAAAATGTCGTGCTGGATCCGCTTCCTTCCGCCGGACAGGGAACTGCGGAAGCCTTTGTTATCGGCCCTCACACCCTGTACGGTGAATATCCGCCGAAGATTATAGAACCGGAGATCCAGCCGGTCGCAGAAACGGGTGAGATCGTCCTGAGCCGCGTCGTCATACCGGAATATGTCGTCGTTCACGACGGCCCTCCGACCGATTCCTCAGCCCCGAACTACTATGTCCCATACCGGGATTATATTAAGAATGTGGCATCGAGCGAAATCTATGCAACCTGGCCGAGCGCGGCAATTTATGCCAACATACTGGCGATACAGTCCTTTACTCTGAACCGCGTGTACACGGAATTCTACCGCAATAAGGGCTACGACTTTACCATCACTTCCTCAACCGCGTTCGATCACAAATGGATCAACGAAAGAAATATCTATGATACCATCAGTCAGGCAGTGGATGACATTTTCAACAATTATCTGTCCCGCCCCGGCATCCGGCAGCCGATCCTGACGCAGTACTGCGACGGCAAGCGCGTCACCTGCCCGAATCTCATGTCGCAGTGGGGTTCCAAATCACTGGCGGATTCCGGCTACACCGCAATACAGATTCTCCGGTATTTTTACGGGGATTCCATTTACATCAACACCACAGATGTTATCTCCGGCATCCCGTCCTCGTATCCGGGCGAACCTCTGACCGTCGGTTCCACCGGCAGCAAGGTCCGGCAGATGCAGGAACAGCTTGACGCCATTGCAAATGTCTATTATCCGATCCCAAATATTGCCGCCGACGGCATTTTCGGTCAGCGGACAAGGGAAGCGGTACTTGCCTTTCAGAAGCAGTTTGACCTGCCGCAGACCGGTGTGGTCGATTTTCGAACCTGGTACAAAATTTCGCAGATTTACGTTGCAATCAGCCGCATCGCAGAATATTCCTGATTTGTTCTGCAGGCCTTTCCGCGCGGGCCGCTGTCCGATACCTTCTTTCACAAATACCGCGCCGGCTGTTTTCCGGTTCAGCCCTTCCGTACCTTCGTACGGGCTGCATTGCGATAAAGGCTTCCGGAACCTCCACGCGGTTCAAAGCAGCGGCCGGCCAACTTCATACCTCTTCGTCCGGCTGATTTTTGTGGCGCAGAAGTATCTGGTAGGCGTCGAACGCCGCCGGCATGGAATACTCCTCGCGCAGCTTTCTCGGATGCACGGGGATGCATCCTTTCAGAGCTGCTTCACACTGTCCGAAAATTTCCGCCCTCCCGGTGCCGCCGCTCCGCCCGGCGGCCTGCGTTTCTCCGTCAGTGCTGCCGCTCTGTCCCAATGTTTCCGCCCTCCCGGTGCTGCCCCGACCGGCATCTGCCGTCTCTGCGTACTGCGCTTCCTCCTCCGCTGCTTTTCCTGCCGCTTCGGATAATCCGGCACGGTGCGCAAGGCGGATGTAATATCCGGTCATTCGCCATTCGATATGCGAAAAAATATGCTTTGCCTCACCGAGTGCCCGGATACAGGCGGCAGTAAGCCCTGCTGCCCCGAGCCGGCTCCTCACATACTCCTCCGACTGCTTTCCCTCGAAATGCGGGTACTCCCACAGTCCGGCAAGAAGCCCCTTTTCTGCCCTTTTCCGCACTAGAATCCCCTCATCCGTTTCCAGCACAAGAATTGTCTTTTCCTCAATTTTTCTAGGCTTTTTCGCAGGCTTCACCGGCAGTTCCTCCTGCAGCCCTTCCCGATTCGCCGAACAGATCTCCCGAACCGGGCACTCCCCGCACAGCGGCCTGCCGTTCGGAAGGCACACAATCGCCCCAAGCTCCATAAGCGCCTGATTGAACGCCCCCGCATACTGCTTGGGCATAACACTCTCAAGGCACGAGCCCACCTGCTTTTTCACGGCATCCTTCGAGATATCGCTGCGGCTTCCCCACAGCCGCATCATTACGCGCAGCACATTGCCGTCTACGGCAGCCGCTTTTTTACCGAATGCGATGGAAGCAACGGCGCCGGCCGTATAGCTGCCGATTCCAGGCAGCTTCCGCAACTCTTCCGGAGCGGATGGAAGCTGTCCGTCGTATTTTTCCATCACGGCAGCGGCAGCCTTTTTCAGATTTTTTACCCGGCTGTAATAGCCCAGCCCCTCCCAAAGCTTCAGCAGTCTTTCGTCATCCGCCTCCGCCAGCGCCTTGATATCCGGCAGCTCTGCAATAAACCGCCGGAAATATCCTCTTACCGCCTCCACCCTTGTCTGCTGGAGCATGATTTCCGATATCCACACATAGTACGGCTTCGGATCATCCCGCCACGGCAGCTTTCGCGCATTCTCCGCGAACCAGTCCAGCAGCGGCTCCACCATCTGCCCCGCAAGCTCCCTTGTTTTTTCCTCTTCCATATATTATCCCCCGTATCGCAGGCTGCTGTACAGACGGCATTATCCGCAGCACCGGAATTTACCTATATCCCCGTATATCGCAGGCTGCCGGAAATATGCTTCCGCAGGCCGCCGGAAAACCGTCCTGCGTCCCATACATTTCCGGTTTTATGTTTCCGGCTTCCGTCTTACGGAAGCTTCCGGGCTGCGCGCTGTTTTTTCCGTTCCAGGGCCCGTCCGTTTTCCTGTCTTTGGCAGCACGGTTTCCGGCTTCTCCTCTGCCATGCATTCATCCGTTTTATTATATGGAAAGACTGAAAAAATAGCAAGGAAAATGCTTGCGTTTTCCCCCTGTCCTGATGTATATTTAATATAGGAAGTTCATCTAAACATAAACGATAAAATCTCAATGGGGTGTCAATATGTCGTCAAGGAAATTTCACGGTCGAAATTTAAATACATATTCTTTTTTTCCGCGTTTTTCCATATTGATCTGCTTTTACGTGATGCTTGCCGGATGCGGCGCGGCTCCTGCAGATTACCGGCCTGATACCCCGACGGTGTCTCTTTCCCCGTCCGGCGCGCCGAGCGAAGATGCCTCCGTCTCCCCGCTTCCGTCGGGTCCGGCGCAGGTTCCCCTGCCGTCTCCCACGCCGTCGCCTTCCCAGGGCTGCAGCGCGGAGGAGGCCGAACAGCTTATCCGCGATGAGATTATGCCGGGACATTACGACATCTCCCTGCTCTCCGACACTTTTGAGTACAATGGGGAGCTTTGCTATACTTTTGTTATCACGAAAAACGGCACAACGATGGAGCCGCTCGTTCTTGTCGGCCAGAGCTCCGGCGAGCTCAGATGCATCTCCGAGCGCGGTATCGTCCGCGATTTTACTCTACATCCGCTGTACCGCCTTCCTGCTGCACCAACCCCGGAACCGCCGTCGCCGTCGCCGACATCCGCACCGCAAAATCCGGATGGGGAAATTGTTTCCAAATGGATTACACCGGAGGAAGCGCTCCGTATTTTCCGTGAACTGACGTCGGAACAGACCGGCCTATCCGGCACCGCGGACGGCTATCTGTTTTATATCAACGAGGAACTGAACCGCGTTATGGATACGGAATGCTATACTATTCTCGCCTATACGGCACTGGACGGCCGGTTGTTTTTTGAAGCCCTGTTCTATATTACGGCGGACGGCTCATCCATTTACCGGAAAACCGACGCCACAGGCGAGCTGGAAATTTTCTCGCTGCACTGAGCCGGAAAGAAATCTCAAAGAAAGAAATCTCAAAACTTCCCAACCCGGGACAAATTATTTTGAAAAGCTATCAAAAATGGAAAGGATGAATTCTATGGACATGACAGAGCAGGCCTCCGCGCCCGATGAAAATGAAAAGAAATCGTACAAGCCGCTTCCCCATTACGACCCGATGCTGCATGAGGATTTTTCCATGTATGAACGTCCCACCTACATCCGGGATCTCACTTTGTTCGACAACAATGAAGTCATGCTTAACCGCGGCAATGTTATCCATTTTTATGAATGCAATACACTCAAGCCGAAGAAAATCGGCGGCGACGCGATCGACGTGGAAATCACCTCGGAGGAGGATATCACGGACGGCGCTGGAGACCATGCCGGTTCTGCGGAAATGCAATGATAAAACAATGTCCGCAGGGCACGGACACCGCTGCATCCATGCGGTTTTCCGGTGTCCTGCGGATATTTTTTACTGCTGCATCAGTTCCTTAAGTTGATAGACGGCCGTCCCGTCAAGCTCCTCCTCGATGCGCAGCAGGCGGTTGTATTTCGCCACACGGTCACTGCGGCAAGGTGCTCCGGTTTTTATCTGGCCTGCCTCGCATGCCACGGCGAGATCAGCGATAAAGGTATCCTCCGTCTCCCCTGAGCGGTGAGAGATTACAACGCGGTAGCCGGCATCCTTCGCCATGCGGATTGTCTCCATCGTCTCCGTCAGCGTACCGATCTGATTCACCTTTATCAGCACGGCGTTTCCTGCCTTCCGCCGGATTCCCTCCTCCAGCCGTTTCGCGTTTGTCACAAACAGATCGTCCCCGACCAGCTGCACGCGGGCGCCGAGTCTTGCAGTCAGCTGCTCCCAGCCCTCCCAGTCATTTTCGTCGAGCGCATCCTCGATCGAAACAATGGGATATTTACTGCAGAGCATATCGTAGTAATCAATCATTTCCTGCGTATTTCTCATAACCTCGATTTTCTGCGTATCCGGAGTTCCGCAGAGCCCGCCGTTGGCCAGCTCCCTGCGTCTGCTCTCCCCCGGAAAATAGTACATGCCCGCATCCGCATTGTGCAGCTCGCTCGCTGCGGCGTCCATCGCAAATACTATATCCTTTCCCGGCTCATAGCCCGCCGAGCGGACCGCTTCCATCAGATAATCGAAAACCTCCGCTGCATCCTTCAAATCCGGGGCAAAGCCGCCCTCATCCCCGACCGCAGTCACATGCCCGGCCTTTTCAAGCAGCTTTTTCAGCTGATGATACACCTCAGTTCCCATACGCAGCCCTTCCTTGAAGCAGCATGCGCCGGCCGGCATTATCATAAACTCCTGAAAATCCAGATCGTTCTTCGCATGAACCCCGCCGTTGACAATATTCATCATCGGCACCGGCATGCGCCTCGCCGTATCGCCGCCAAGATAGCGGTAAAGCGGCAGACCAAGCGAATTTGCTGCCGCGGCTGCCGTCGCCAGCGAAACCGCCAGCATTGCATTTGCGCCGAAGCGGGATTTGTTCTCCGTCCCATCCGCTTCCTTCATTTTATTGTCCACGGCCGCCTGCTTGAGCGGCGACATTCCTGCAAGCAGCTCCTCAATCTCCCTGACATGCCCGACCGCCTGCGTCACACCTTTTCCCTGATAGCGGAACTCCTCCCCGTCCCGCAGCTCAAGCGCTTCATGCTCTCCTGTTGAAGCACCGGACGGCACTGCCGCCCTTCCCAGCGTCTGATCATTTAAGGAGACATCGGCCTCCACCGTCGGGTTTCCCCGGGAATCCAATATTTCCCGCGCTTTTATTTTTTCAATCCAAAGCTCCTGCTGACTCATATTTCCTCCAATTCCGCGTCTGACCGCAAATAGACTGATACGATACGTAACCTGTCTTATTTTTTGCATTTTTCCTTTGAATTATGCTATACTATAGGCATGTTTATCAGCGAACAGAAAAATAATACTTATGGAGGTACCGAAAACTTTAATTATGGAGAAAGCTATGAACGAAAATATGAACGAAAAATTTGAAAAACTTCAGCCCTATCTCGACCGCAGCGTAGCGCTCGGCTGCGCGCTGACCCTGTTCAACTGGGACGGGGAAACGCTTGCTCCCCGCGGTGCGTTCGAAAAGACCTCGAAGCTGATCGGCGCGCTTTCCGCAGAATATTACCGCGCCGTTATCAATGACGAAGTGCGCAGCCTGCTCGGAGAGCTCTCCGCCCCAAAGGAGCAGGAAAAGCTCACCGCTCTTCAGCGTGCCATTGTGAAAAAGCTGCTCAGACAGTATGAGGAGCTTGAAAAAATCCCTCCCGAAGAATATCAGGCCTATCAGGAGCTTCTGTCACTCTCCGGTCAGATCTGGGCGGAGGCAAAGGAAAACAACGATTTTGCCGCCTTTGCGCCGACGCTGAAAAAAATTGTTTCCTGGCAGAAACGCTTTGCCGAGTACACGAAAAAGCCGGGAATGAGCCTTTACGATGTTATGCTGGATCAGCACGAGGAGGGAATCCTCACCGCACAGCTCGACGAATTTTTCGGCAAACTGCGGAGCGCCGTCGTCCCTTTGTTAAAAAAAGTAACGGCTCAGAACAGCCGCATCGACAAAAGCTACAACAGCCGCAGCTATCCTGTGGAAAAGCAGCGGGAATTCTGCCGTTTCTTGGCGGAATACATCGGCTTCGATTTTGAGCGGGGCATTGTTGCGGAAAGCGCCCACCCGTTTACTACCAATCTCCACAATGCCGATGTCCGCATTACCAACCATTTTTACGAAAACAACCTGGAAAGCGCCATATTCTCGGTAATCCATGAGGGAGGGCATGCTCTGTATGAATTCGGCGTGGACGACGAGCTAACGCTGACCCCGGTGGGCGGCGGCACGTCGATGGGTGTACATGAGTCGCAGTCCCGGTTTTATGAAAATGTTCTCGGGCGGAGCGAGGCGTTCTGGAAACCGCTGTTTGCGAAACTGAAAGAAACCTGGCCGGATCAGCTCGCCGATATCGAGCTTTCTGATTTTATTCTCGGAATCAATAAGGCGGAGCCGGGATCGATCCGCACCGAAGCCGACGAACTGACCTACCCGCTGCATATTATGATCCGCTATGAGATCGAAAAGCAGCTGATTTCCGGTGAAATCGAGGTGGATGACCTCCCGGAAATCTGGAATGAAAAATACCGCGAATATCTCGGGATCACCCCGGAAAACGATAAGGAGGGCGTACTGCAGGATGTTCACTGGTCGACGGGCTCCTTCGGATATTTTCCGTCCTATGCCATCGGAAATGCCGTTGCCGCTCAGATCTACGCCTTTATGCACAGGGAAATTCCGGTGGCCGAATGCCTGGAAAAGAGCGATCTCGCACCGATCCGCGAATACCTGCGCAAACACATTCACCGGCACGGCTGCACGAAAAACATGAACGAGCTGCTTACCGAAATGACCGGCGAGCAGCTCAATGCAGACTACTATATTGACTATCTGACTCAGAAATATACCGGGTTGTATCTTTCCCGGCAATAACCGGCACCGCGGCTAATCAAGCACAAGATTGAGATATCCCGGCTGGCCTGGCTGATCAGACATCCCTATCTTTACCAATTCGGAGCCGCTGTACGAAACCGGGGAAAATGCTCTCCATAAAACGGGGCTGACGACGGCTTGGGAGGACGGCTTTCCGGCCGCCTGCTCCGGGAGCTTAACGCCAGCCGCCGCTTCCCCGGCAAGTTCCTCAGCCAGCGCGGGAAGCAGCTCCCCGCAGCGGGCCGGAAGCAGCAGCTCCCGCATCAAAAGGCAACGCCCCACACATCGGTACAGCACGGCGCCCTGCTGACCGCCGGGCAGCAGAATTTTTCGGCAGCCGCCCCCTGCGTGAGCATTCTCTTCCACTGCATAGCACACCGCGGCTTCATCCCATGCAATATCCCCGCATCCGGGCCAGCATGCGCGCATACGATAATACTCCTGCGGCCCGCAATCCTTCAGCTGAAATTCTGTACAGCCACTCCTGATTTCCGCGGCTTTTGCTGCACACGCTTCCCCGGTCTTCTCTTCCCTGCTGCGTTCCCCGGTTTCCTTTTTTATTCTTCCCTCCTCCCGGTGGTTCCTTTCGGGCACCTCGGTGCGGCAGAGCTGCCCCTGGCTTTTCCAGGCATAATACCTTGTATAAAAACCCTTATTCTTATAAAACCGGAACAGCCCCTCCTCGGCCGGAACAAGAAAGGTTGAAAGTCCGCTTTGACGGCCGCGCCGCTGCGCCTCGGCCAGAAGTCCGCCGGCGATCCCGCCTCCGCGGAAGGCAGGGTGAACCGCCAGGGCATATACATATTGCGCCGTGCCGGCACGCAGCAAAAACAGCATCCCTGCCGGCGCGCCGTCCTGCATATCTGCCAGGCCTTCCGCACTCTCAAAGCGGCGGTCAAAGAAATAATCCACATCCTCCGCGGCATCCTGAAAACAGCAAAGCCACAGTTCCTTCAGCTGCGGAACCATGGCTTTATCAGCGGTTATAATCATGAAGCCCCCGACAATTACTCCGGAATCTCGGAGGTGCAGTGCGGGCAGCGCGTCGCCTTGATATTGATTTCCGACAGACAGTGCGGGCACTTTTTTGTGGTCGGCGCCGCCGGTGCCGGTGTCTCTGCCTTTCTCAGCTTGTTCATCCCCCTGACGATCATGAAAACGACAAACGCCATAATCACGAAATTCAGCAGTCCCGAGAGGAATGTACCGAAATTGATCGTGGCCACCCCGGCCTCCTGCGCCAGCGCAATCGTCTCGTACTTCTTCCCGTCCAGCGCCACAAACCAGTTGGAAAAATCAAGCTTTCCGGTGAAAAGGCTGAGGAACGGCATTATTATATCGTTCACAAGCGAGTTTACAAGGGAATTAAACGCTCCGCCGATGATAACGCCGACTGCAAGATCCATCATATTGCCGCGAAGGGCAAATTTCTTAAATTCCTTAAACATATCTTCCTCCTGTAATTTGGTAATAAGATTATAATTATTTTCCATAGAAATTGCAAGTTGAACTTGCATAATCCCGGAAAACAGGCTACTATGTATAAAGCAGTTCTCTGCAATCCCGCTCTCGGCCCTGCCGGAAAGATTTTCACGGGAAAGCCGGCTGCTGTCATATTTTTATAGAAAAGAGGGAAACTGAAATGAAGCTATGGGGAGGCCGTTTTACGAAAGAGACCGATCAGCTTGTACACAATTTCAATGCGTCGATTTCCTTCGACCAGAAATTTTACCGTCAGGATATCAAGGGCAGCATTGCCCATGTATTTATGCTTGAAAAACAGGAGATTCTTACCCGCGCCGAACGAGAAAAGCTTTTGGAAGGCCTGGATAGCATTCTCCGGGATATCGAAAACGGCTCGCTCACGATCGACGGCACACAGGAGGACATTCACAGCTTTGTCGAGGCCAATCTGATCAAGCGTATCGGCGAGACCGGCAAAAAGCTGCACACGGGCCGCAGCCGCAATGACCAGGTCGCACTGGATATGAAACTCTACACACGCGACGAGATTGTGGTGATCAACTGCCTGCTGAAAACGCTGCTCACAGAGCTTCTTCGCCTCGCCGAGCTGCATAAGGAAACCTTTATGCCGGGCTTTACGCATCTGCAGAAAGCACAGCCGGTGACGCTCGCGCATCACCTGAGCGCATATTTCGAAATGTTTGTCCGTGACCGCAGCCGCCTCTGTGATATTTATCAGCGCATGAACTACTGTCCGCTCGGCGCGGGCGCGCTCGCCGGCACCACTTATCCGCTTGACCGCGATTATACTGCCACCCTGCTCGATTTTGACGGTCCGACAAGAAACAGCATGGATTCCGTGTCTGACCGGGACTACATAATCGAGCTGCTGTCGGCGCTTTCCACCATTATGATGCACCTGAGCCGCTTCTGCGAGGAAATTATTGTATGGAATACCGACGAGTACCGCTTTGTGGAGCTCGACGACGCGTATTCTACGGGAAGCAGTATTATGCCGCAGAAAAAAAATCCGGACATCGCTGAGCTGATCCGGGGCAAAACGGGCCGCGTTTACGGTGCTCTCGTCTCGATTCTGACGACAATGAAGGGGCTTCCTCTGGCTTACAACAAGGATATGCAGGAGGACAAAGAGCTGACCTTCGACGCGCTGGATACGGTCAAGGGCTGCATTTCCCTGTTTACCGGAATGCTTTCCACCACGAAATTCAATCGCAGCGTTATGGAGGCCAGTGCCAGAAACGGTTTTACGAATGCCACGGATGCAGCGGACTATCTTGTAAATCACGGGGTGCCGTTCCGCGATGCGCACGGAATCATCGGTCAGCTTGTGCTCTCCTGCATCGACCTGAACTGTTCTCTCGACGAACTTCCGCTCGAGGTATACCGTGCAGCCTCCCCGGCGTTTGAAGCGGATATCTATGATGCCATCCGCATGAAAAACTGCGTGGAAAAGAGGAACACCATCGGTGCGCCGGGACTTCAGGCCATGTCCGAGGTTCTTTCCTCCTACCGCGAATATCTTGATACAATGAATCTCTGCGACACGATCCGCACCGAGGGCGGGGAGGTATAAAACCTCCCCGCCCTCGGCGGCTGCACAGACGGCATTGCTCTATCTATTGTACTTCCTGAACTGCGGTATGTACGGCAAAGCGTACTTTCTGTCGGCCGCATAGTTTTTCTTATCTTATTTCTTCGTTCCGTCCACCTCGTCCGCCGGGATGGAATTCAGCTTCTGGATCGTACGCTGCAGCGCATCCTTCGAATTTTTCCACGGCTCATTGACATAGCGGTAATCAAATTTATCCGTAAACCACTCCAGATCATCGCGCACGCGCTTCAGATTCTCCAGGTACACGCGGCTTAGCTCCGACAGGAACTCTTCGCAGCTTTTGCCGGACAGCTGGGACGGTGCCATCTCATACAGAAGGGCATAGTGCCGGTTGCAGAATCCCTTGCAGGCCGAAAATTTTCTGCGGAATTCCTCGTCGTGCTCATACAGATAAAAGACAGTCACAAGATAACGCTCGAACATCCCCGCCATGCGGCTGCAGATATAGCAGGAAGCGTCCAGACCGTCCATGTACGCCTTTACCCCGGAGCTCTCCTTTTTGCGGAAAAGTCCGCCTGCCGGCTTTCCGCCCCTGGCCAGCTTTTCCGCATGCTTAATCACCTGCTCCGTATGAGTCAGCAGAATCAGGGCCAGTCCAAGACGGTTCTGATTCTGATAGAGCAGCCGGATATGACGGTCGCAGAAGCCGGTTCGGTTTGTTTCCATGCGGATATCATCCTCCATGTAACTCGGTCCCATGGTAAAATCAACCGCAGCCTCCTGCAGAGAACGGTACATTCCACAGACCGGGCATTCGCAGTCCTTATCAAATTCATCATTCACCGGAATGGTGTAGAGCTGTTCCTTCATTCCCATACCTCGCATGGTACCGCAGAGCTGCCTGCGATACCGCATCTATTAAAAGTCTGAAAGCACTTTTCTTTCAAACTTCCGCCTTCATTTCCTCTGTAATAAGATCCTTCAGCTCCCTCGACTTCTCCTTGATGCGGTCATTTGCGTTGCGGGACGCGAGCACCCTCGCAACCCAGCGGCTGGCATCCTCGTATTTGCCGATGCGTCTGGCGAGATCAGCCACCAGGTAGGACACCGTATTTTCGTCCATACCGCACATCGGGAACATTTCCTTCGGGAACGCTTCCAGAAATCCGTTGTAAGCATTTTCCAGGAATTCCCTCTCCTCCGCTGCCAGTTCCGCGCGCACCTTGTTATAATCCGCTGTATCTTCCGGCAGATGTTCAGCCTTTCCGCGCAGAAGCCATGCAGTCTTCAGGCAGGTGTATGCCTTTTCGCTCGATTTCGCACGCTTTACCACAGTATTAGCGAGCGCCAGCCGGTGCTTTACAATGGCCTCGTCATAGCTGACGACATCCCCGCCCTGCTCAATCCCCTTAAAATTCGCGGAAATATTCTGTCTGATAAGTTTCGCCTGCGCCGAGGTCATATAATTGAAATACCGGTTCAGCGCCGCGTAGCCGCAATGAGGACAAGCAATTACATCATACTTAAGCGAATCGACAGACTGATACTTCGGGCGCAGATCCGAATCCGCTGCAATCAGTTTGATTTTTCCCGTCTTGATCGTCTTCGCCTTAAACTCCTTGTCGCAGACCGGACAGTTATACGCTTTCTCAAACAAGAAATCCGCCTCGGATACCTCCTGCACGGCACCCTTGTCGCCGTCGTTTTTTTCGTCCTTCTTCTCCTCGTTCTCGTATACATCCATGCTGGTGAGCTTTCCCAGCCCAAGGGCCGACAGCCCCGAAAAAAGATTTCCCATAATTCCTCTCATTCCGCCGCACCCGCGGCATTTTCAATCGCGGAGAGATCGATCCGGCCGGCCTTCCGGCCCCGGCCCGCCCTCCTATATTTTATGCCCTTTGGTTATTTTCCTTCCTGTTTTTCTTCCCTCCGGCTTTCCGCCCGTTATTTCGCCTCCGGCTTATAGCTGCTCTTAAGCGATGCAATCCGATTAAATACAAGCCGTTCGTCCGTTGTATCCTTATAATCGACGCAGAAGAAGCCGTTCCGCAGAAACTGGAAGCTGGCGTAAGGCTTGGCGCCCTGAACGGCAGGTTCGACGCAGCACCGGTCGCACACGGTAACCGAATTCGGATTCAGATTCATCGAACCGTCCTCCTCATTATAAACCCCCTTTTCCTCGTCGATCAGATTCTCATAGAGCCGCGCAGTCACCTGAACCGCATGCAGCGCGGACACCCAGTGAATCGTTCCCTTGACCTTGCGCCCGGAAAAGCCCGAATCGCTTTTGGTTTCCGGATCGTAGGTGCAGCGGATTTCCGTTACATTTCCCTGCTCGTCCGTCACATAATCGGTGCATTTTACGAAGTAAGCGTTCATCAGGCGCACCTCGTTCCCCGGGTAGAGGCGGAAATATTTCTTCGGCGGGTCAATCATGAAATCCTCCCGCTCAATGTACAGCTCGCGGGAAAACGGGATCAGCCGCGTGCCCATCTCCT
Organism: uncultured Lachnospiraceae bacterium; assembly: GCA_910587085.1. Classification (GTDB taxonomy): domain Bacteria; phylum Bacillota; class Clostridia; order Lachnospirales; family Lachnospiraceae; genus RGIG4057. The sequence continues at coordinate 15,199 of CAJUMC010000030.1, forward strand.
TATTCTCCGGATTGTTCTGTGCCGTAAGATATTCTACCTTCCCTTCCGGATAGTTTGTGATTACAAGTTTGACCGGATCAAGCACTGCCATGATCCGCGGCCTTTTCAGCTTCAGATCCTCACGGATGCAGTATTCCAGCATGGCATAATCCGCCGAGCTGTTCGCCTTCGATACGCCGCAGAGCTCCATGAACATGCGGATGGATTCCGGCGTAAAGCCTCTCCTGCGGAGTGCGCTGATCGTCACCAGACGCGGATCGTCCCAGCCGTCCACAACGCCCTGCTCGACAAGCTTTTTAATGTAACGCTTTCCGGTAACAACATTGGTCAGATACTGTTTTGCAAACTCAATCTGCTTCGGCGGGTTCTCATATTCCAGCTCTCTGACAACCCAGTCATAGAGCGGTCTGTGATCTTCAAATTCGAGCGTGCAGATGGAATGCGTCACACCCTCGATCGCATCCTCAATCGGGTGCGCGTAATCGTACATGGGATAGATGCACCACTGATCTCCCGTATTGTGATGAGTCAGCCTGGCAACGCGGTAAATGACCGGGTCCCTCATGTTGATGTTCGGCGATGCCATGTCGATCTTGGCGCGCAGCACTTTGGAGCCGTCCGGAAATTCCCCGTTTTTCATGCGCTCAAACAAATCAAGATTTTCCTCCACGCTGCGCTCCCGGTACGGGCTGTTTTTTCCCGGCTCGGTAAGCGTGCCGCGGTATTCCCGGATCTCGTCCGCGCTCAAATCGCACACATAGGCCTTCCCTTTCCGGATCAGCCGGAGCGCGCCCTCATACATCTCCCCGAAATAGTTTGAAGCAAAGAACAGCCGATCCTCAAAATCTCCGCCGATCCATTTTACGTCCTCGATAATGGATTCTACAAACTCTGTTTTTTCTTTTGTCGGATTTGTATCATCAAACCGCAGATTAAATTTTCCGCCGTATTTTTTAGCCAGTCCGCAGTTTAAAAGTATGGACTTGGCATGTCCGATATGAAGATATCCGTTCGGCTCCGGCGGGAATCTGGTGACGACCTGCCGGCAGCGTCCCTCCGCAATATCCCTGTCTATGATCTGTTCGATAAAATTTTTGGAAACCGCTTCTTTTTCTGCGTTTTCGACATTTTCCGACAATGCCTCCAGCTTCTCGTCCATCCGCATCTTCCTCCTGCAAAATATGGTTATATGATAGCACAGTATTTTCTTTTCGTAAAGGGACAAAATAGGCCAGCCGGCACCTGGAAAAAGGCGGTGCCGTCCCCTTCGGGACGGCACCGCCTTCCGTCTGCTCGCTCTCTGCAAGCTTTGGTTATATTTCTTAAGCAGCCCGTTTCCGGAGCTCCTCTGCCGTTCTTTTAATAAAAGATATGACAGCCGATTACCTGCCACGGCTTGCCGTTCTTTTTACATTTACTCTTTGTACTGCTGATTCCCATATTGAAGTAAAGATAATCTCCGTCCAGCACATACTTGCCCTCCAGTGCGGCCTCCGCGGCCTCAATGCAGCCGTCCATCTGGGTTTTCTGCCACTCCTTCGCATATTCGCCTGTTTTATACATGGTCAGAGCCTTTTCATAGCTGCTGCCCTTTGTCGTCCACCTGCCGTCCCGCTTCACATAGACCGGGCTGAACTGACGCCCCCAGCGGTCGCAGTCATAGACGGCCTCGCGGATCGTTGTCACATGATCAAATACATCGCTTTCTGCACGGTTCATTACTACATTCGCGACAGCAACCTTCCCGGTAAAGCTCTGATTGCCCGCCTCGCAGTAAATAATGCAGGCAAGATACATCAGCTCCTCCTCGGTATACTCCGGCTCCCTGGACTGCTCCATTGTGATTGTCGCATTCAGCGAACGGGCAATGGAGGTAAACAGAACATTATTGATATTGGCCGCCTCAGTTAAAAGCGGGAGATCCTCCTCTGCCGCAGCTTCCTTTTCCGGTATTACTTGCAGGCCGTCCGCCGCGTCAGAACCCTGTTCCGGGTCTTTGCTTTCATCAATATTATTATCCGATGCACCGGTTTTGTCCGCCGGGGTCAGCTCCTCGCTTCCGCCCGGTTCGTTATCCGCCGTGCCGTCTTCCGCCGGCTTCTGTGCGTCGTCTTCGCCCGCAGATTTTCCGGAAGCAGTCTCCGTTCCCGTTTCCTCAGCTGCCTGAAAAACCTGATCCGCAGCCTTATTCTCCGTGTTCTCCTCTGTTCCCGCACCGGCGCCGTCCTCCCGCTCCTGCACCGCTTCGCTTTCGTTTTCCGCCGCAGCAGCGGATATATTGTCCGGGCTGACCGACAGACACAAGGTCAGCAGCAGCACCCAAAGCTTCTTTTTTCTCATAGCAGGCTCTCCTTCCATGCAGGCATCCCGCGCGGATGCCGTTTCCGTTTTCGCTTTGTCCCCCGTTTCCTGTTTTGCAGTGATCTCTTCCTGCGTCTCCCGCAGAGGCTCCCCGGCAGATCTCTTCTGCCGTTTCTCAGAAATATCTTCCACTGCACGGCGGACAGAGCGCCGCCGGAATTTGTTACAGGCTTCTGTAACAATCCCGGCTTCGCGTAATAATTTTGTAATATATTATAGCATGGATTTAACATTTGTCAAGCCCTGGCTGCTGACCCGGATTTTACCGCATTTCCTGCTGCCCTCAAACCGCAAAACTCACACCGGGCAGGTGTTCTTTGGCAGATTTTTTCAGCGTGTCTCCCCGCTGCTCTCCAGCACCAAAACCGGCTTATCCTCATCGTTCAGCGTGTACAGGGAATCGTCCGCCGCCCAGAAATAAAGCCGTTCCCCATATCTTTCCAGCCGACTTGCCTCTGCTATTGCCTTTTTTTCTGTGCCGTTCACCAGCATGTAAAGAGTTCCGGCCTGCCCGGAGGAATCGCTGATAAAATACAGCTTTCTGCCGAGGAGTTCCCAGCTGCTGATCTTCTCCTGACAAAGCATTTCCGGCTCTTTGTTCCCCTTCAGAAACATCAGTTCTCCGTGCCTCGTCTGATAATAAATGCATTCCAGTCTGTCGTCCGAAATAAACTGTAATATATCCGGGCCGTCAGCGAGTTTTTCCGGCTTCAGCGAGCTTTCCAGATTCCTTACCCGGTACAGGCTTCCGCTGCTCAGATAGAGCAGCGATTTTCCGTCCCTGGATATCTGGCAGGCGGAACAGGCGGCAATCCGATCCCCGTCCATATTTTCCCTGATATAGTACAGCTCGCTGCCGCTCACACACAACAGCCCGCCAAGCGTTTCCGCCGCGCAGCTTCTTACCAGGCAGTCGCCCCACATCGTCTGCTTCGGTACATACATGATCTGCGCGTAATCCGGCAGAATTACCCGATCCGCCGCTTTCGGCAGGACAGCGCGCTCCTGAATTTCCCCGTTTTTTAAAAGATAAAGTCTGAAATGGGAGTTGTACAGCATCTGCGTCATATCTTCATTGAAAATCAGCGGATCCGCTTCTCCAAGTTCCTGCACGGTTCCATTTTCCGTTATCAAACAGAAAAGCTCGGGGCCTGAAATAAATGTCTTTATATAATAAAAATAATCCCCCCCGGAGGAGATCGCAATCGGAATAATATTTTCCAGGATTTCCGTCTTTTCTCCGCCGCTGAGAAACAGACGGCATTCTCTCCTGTCACCGTCCGCATACAGACAGGCCGCAGACGTCCCGTCAGCAGAAATCACAAGATCACGGACATCCCGCAGCTGATCTGCCAGCAGCTTTGACTTCTGCTTTTTTACGTCATAGAGGTACAGTCCCAGGCCGCCGTCCTGTTCCGCAGCATACACAATACCGTCGCCGGAGGACGATATCGCGGCCAGCGTTACATCCCTGTCAATCGGGAGCCATTCTTCTTTTGTCACAAGATAAAGCTTTCTGCTGTCTCTGCCGGTGACAAGCAGCTTTTTTTCGTCCATGGAGGTATGGCCGGGATAGGCCAGGTTATAGAATTCCTCCGGTCCCTCCAGCACCTTCCCGTCTCCCGCAATTACAATCTTCTCTGTATCTGTCCAAACGGTGAAAAAGGCATCCTTCCCGCCTGCCAATTTCCATTTCCCTTTCCCGCTGCCGGCCCGCACACCGGCAGCAAACAGCAGGAAAAACATCAGAGCGGCAGCGCAGGTAAGCACTGCCGCCCTCCGGATACGTTTTTTCCGTTTCTTATGCTCCTCTCCGGCGGCTCCCGCCGCTTTTACCGCTTCGCCTTCCGCCCTTTCTGCTCTCCGCTCTCCGTCCTGCGCCAGCTCCTGTTCCGGCAGTTCAAATTCCGGAAACTCCCGGAGCAGCAGTCCGTTTTCCGGCAGCATTCGCGGTATGGAGCTCTGCTTTGATAAGTCCGCCCCCGGCACTTCCTGTCCCGGCGTCCCGGACTCCGGTTCCCTGCCGCCGCATAACGGCCCGGCCGTACCCTGATTTTCTGCGGCTTCACTGCTTTTTCCGCGCTCCGCTCCGCAGTACGGGCACAAGGAGGAATCCTCCCGTATAATATTTCCGCACTGACTGCAAATCATTTGCCTTACTCCTCGTAATTAATGCCCGGCGGTCCCGTTCAGCGCCGGGCAGTTTTTTACCGGCTCTGAACGCAGGCCTCCCCGTCGCGCCGGTACTGAGCCAGCAGCAGGTCAACCATCCTGCCGTAGCTCTGCACGCCGTCCTCCTGGTTATTCGCCTTCAGATAAGTATCGTTGAGTTTTTCTGCCGTATTGCTGATTACCGTATTTTCAAACTGTTTCCAGTATTCGGAATTGGCCTGAAGATCTCTGGAAACCCCTTCTGAATAAAGGCGGCGCGCCTCAAAGTACAGATCAGCATCCTTGCGGTACAGCGCGTTTCCTGCCAGGACAAGCGCCTCCATCAGCCCGCTGTAGCGCAGCTCGTCGCTGTCGGACGCCATACAGGCAAGGAATGCGATATAATTGGCCTCATCCTCCCTTATAAACCCCTTCAGATGCGCAAGCTCGTGACACATCGTCGAGCCGAGCGAATAATCAGGCACGTCGGTATTGACATTGGCCTCCATGGTAAACGGACAGAAAATCCCGGTCAGTTCCGTGCGCGACATTGTCCGTGAGAAAAATATATGCTTCGGCTGCGGATAATAGCCGCGGAAGATCGGATAGGTCTCCGCCAGTCTTCCGAACGCCGTCACCGCTTCCTGCCCGAGCTCCCGCTCGGATACGGATAACAGGAACACCCCGTTTTCATCTTCAAGTCCTTTCTGCTCCAGCCCGTCCCTCACACGGGAAGTTTCCGCAGCCAGCGCCCTGACCAGGCCGTACAGTTCTTCCTTCGAGGCCGGCTCAACCGTCAGCTCGAGATACCGGCTCACCGGATACCGGTAATAATTGATGGAACACCCGATCAGCAGCAGAAACGCGGCGATTGACACGACGCAGCCCAGGTTGATAAATGCCTTTGCCAGCCGGAAAGCTCTGTCCTCCCGCTTTCGCACAAGCCGGATAATAAACCGCACAAGCAGGAACAGCAATGCAAACGGAAGGACTGTGATTCCGAATTCCATCAGAGAAAACGGGATCAGGCTGGTGATGTGGGCCATCCCCCAGGACAGCGCGGCAAAAATCCCCCGCGCAAAAACATGCTCGGCAACCTCCTGCGAGCGCGAGGCGGCAAAAAGCGACAGCAGCGCTGCCGGAAGCAGCAGAAGCAGCCAGAGCCGCTTCAGCCGGAACAGCCGCTTCCGTCCGGCCTCCTCTGCCCGCTCCATCACCGGCCCTCCGTCAGCGCAACAAACTCATCCGCCCGCTTTGCGAAGCTCTCCAGACTGCTGCGGAAAAACTCCGGAGCCGACAAATCAATGCCCGCTGCCAGGGCAGCCTCCTCCACGCTGCTCACCGGCGTCGCATAAAGAAGAGCGCGGTACTTCGGCAGAAACGCCTCCCCCTCCCGTCGGTACTTCTCATACAGCCCTCTCGCAAACAGCCCGCCGAATGCGTAAGGAAAATTGTAAAAGCTGAGGTCGGAAGAATAGTAATGTCCCTTGCAGACCCACATGTAAGGGTGAAGGAATTCGGGGTCCAGTCCGTCCCCGTAAGCCTCTCTCTGTGCCTGAAGCATCAGCTCCTTCAGACAGTCGGCAGAAAGAAATCCTTCCTGTTTCTTTTCGAATACTTCTGTTTCAAAAAGATACCTGGAATAAATATCGCACAAAATCTGCGTGACATCCTGCAGCTGACTTTCGATCAGTGCAATCTTCTCGTCCCCCGCGGCAGCTGCGATCGCCGCATCCATCACAACCGTCTCGTTGAAGGTGGACGCCGTCTCGGCCACCGGCATGGAATAGTTTGTGTTGCCGATGCGGTGGCGGAAGATCTGCTGGTTATGGTAGGCATGCCCCAGCTCGTGAGCAAGGGTCACAACATCGCTGAGCGTCCCGCCGAAATTGGTCAGAATACGGCTCTGCTGCAGAGGATAAAGAGCCTGGCAGAACGCTCCGCCCGCCTTGCCTTCCCGCGGATAGAAATCGATCCAGGCTTCGTCGAAGGCGCGCCGAACCATCGCTGCAAGATCCGGTGCAAATTTCCCGAACAGTTCGACCAGATAATCTCTTGCCTCCTCCGTTGTAAAGCTGCGGCTGCTCTCTCCCATCGGCGCAAACAGCTCATACCACGGAAGTCCGTTTTTATGACCGAGCAGCTCTCCCTTCCTGCGAAGATAGCGGCGGAACCGCGGGAAGTATTCCTTCATCGCCGCAAGCATGACATCCAGCGTTTCTCTTTTCATGGCCGATTTTTTCAGCGTCATGTCAAGCGGCGACCCGTAGCCGCGCAGTTTTGTCATCGTCAGTACCTGCTGCTTAATGCTGTTGAGAGAAAATGCGATGGAATCCTTGATTTTCTCATAGCCCGCCAGCTCCGCCTCATAAGCTTCCCGGCGCACCGCAGGGTCTTTATCATAGGCAAGGTTCCGAATCTCGGACAGCGTAACCTCGCCTCCCCGATAAGCAACCCGCAGCGTTGAGGTCAGATAGCCCTGCAGATTCGACCACGCGCCGCCGCCCGAGAGATCAAGCTTTGCCGCCAGTTCCTCCACTTCCTCGCTCAGCGAATATCCTGCATTCTCCCGTATTCTGCGCAGACGGTATGTATAATCGGTGAGCACGTCATCCGAGGCGATGACCTTTTCAAGATCCGGCAGCCCCGCGACAAACTTCTCAAATCTTGTATACGCCTTTGAGGTTTCGCTCAGCAGCAGAATAATTTTCTCAAGGCGCGATGCCGCCTCCAAATCCCTTGTATCCGCCGCTCTGGAAAGCGAGCAGAATACATACAGCTTCTGCACAAGGTTCTCCAGCTCCTCGTCGCACAGCAGCACCCTGCGCAGCCCCTCCGCCGCACGCTCCTCACAGAGCGCCGATACCTTCTCCTCATAAACCCCGATGATGTCCTGCAGCTTTTCCAGATCCTGCTGAAATGCCGGATCTTCATAGCCCTTGTAAAGCTCCTTCAGCGACCATTCCCGATTCATCCGAAACCTCCATTTCTGTTTTTACACTCCGTGTACGGCGCTCCTGCGCTTTCACAGCCTCCCGCAGTTTTGCAGTCCCGCGTTTTCCTGCAGCTCCGCTTTCCTGCTCTGCGATGCTCCTGCGCCTCCGCGTCCTCCCGCAGTTTTGCAGTCCCGCGTTTTCCTGCAGCTCCGCTTTCCTGCTCTGCGATGCTCCTGCGTCCCTGCGCACATTCGCATTCCTGCATTCCTGCATCTTCGTTTTTCCGGAGAAGCGGCCGGCGGGCTGCATTCTCCTTCTCCTGTTATCCTATCACGGATTTATGGCGAAATAAAGGTGAAATAAAGAAAGAAGCAGGAAAGAAAAGATTTTTAAAATAATGCTTGCAATTTTTATCCGGCTGTGCTATTATAATGCTCGGACTTGGGAAAGTCACGCTGCTGTGGCTCAGGTGGTAGAGCGTCGCCTTGGTAAGGCGGAGGTCACGAGTTCAAGTCTCGTCAGCAGCTTAATAAACAAAGAAGAAGCGGGTATGCAAAGGCATATTCGCTTCTTTTTCTGCAGTTTTATGAATTATCCGAGCTTCATAAGCTTCCTGCGCACACGCTGCAGCGCGTTGTCCACGGTTTTGGGACTTTTCCCGAGCCGCTCGGCAACCCGGGCATAATTTTCCTCCTCAAGATATGTCCGGAGCACCTGCATTTCAAAATCGCTCAGACTGCTGGCCAGATATTCCTCCAGAAGCTGATCGCTCTCCTGGTCAATCAGCAGTTCCTCCGGATTGCCCGACGCGCTCCGCAGCCATCCCTCTGAGAGAAGCGTTTCTGCCTCGTCCTCTCCCTCAGACGTTTTTGCTGCATCAAAGGAAATATAATTATTCAAAGGCTGATTTTTTCTTGTATTAGACGCCTGTATTGCTGTATAAATCTGACGGGAAATACAGAGATTTGCAAACGGAAGAAAATTGCTGTTCTTCTCGCGGTCGTAATCCCGGATTGCCTTGTAAAGCCCGATCATCCCCTCCTGTAGCAGATCGTCGTGATCCCCGCCGATCAGATAGAGCCTCCGCACGTTTTTCCGCACCAGATTTTTATAGCGGACAATCAGCGTGTCCATGGCGTACGAATCTCCCGTCCGAATCAGTTCCAGCAATTCCTCATCGGTCTTTTTCTCCAGTGCTTCGTACTCCAATGCTGCATCCCCCTTCCCCTCTGCGACCAAGTTATTCCTGCCTGCCTGCCTTCCTCCCGCCGCGCTCTGCATGCGCTGCAGCCGGTCTGCAGTATATGCAGATTTTTCCGGCGGCCGCCCTGCTTTACAGAAATCTTCTCTGCCGCACGATCTCATACGCCAGAATTCCCATGGCGACGGATGCGTTCAGCGAATCAATATCCCCATACATCGGGATTTTCGTGATAAAATCGCATTTTTCCTTTACCAGCCGGCTCACACCCTCGCCCTCGCTGCCGATTACAAGCCCGATCGGGCCGGTCAGCTTCTGGCGGTACATTACCTCGCCCTCCATGTTGGCACAGACAAACCAGAGGCCCTGCTCCTTAAGCTCCTCCATGGTGCGCACAAGATTTGTCACCTTCGCAACAGGCACATAGCTGAGGGCCCCGGCGCTCGTTCTCGCCACCGTTGCCGTCAGGCCGACCGCCCGCCGCTTCGGAATAATAATACCATGTACGCCCGCCTGGTTGGCCGTCCGGATGATTGCTCCCAGATTGTGCGGGTCCTCAATACCGTCAAGCAGCAGAAGAAACGGCGGTTCCCCTTTCCGGCGCGCCGCTTCCAGAATGTCCTCCACTTCCGCGTAGCTGCAGGCGGCGGCGCAGGCGATCACGCCCTGATGCCTCCCGGTCTGCGACAGCTGATCCATCCGATCCTTTTTTACAAAAGAAACAATCGTCCCGTTTTTTTTCGCCTCGCTCAGTATGGTTCTGACCGGCCCGTCTTGACAGCCCTCCTGCACATAAAGCCTGTCAATCGTCCGCCCTGCACGGTACGCCTCCAGAACGGCATTCCGCCCCTCAACCGCTGTCTCCCCCGCTCCCTGCAACGGCAGCTCCGCATTCTCCCGGTTCGCCTGCACGGATGAAGAAGCCGAAAAATTTCTGTCCTGCCTCATCAGCCCTTTTCCTCCTGCAACAGATAATCCGTCCCCGCCTTCACAAGCTCAAACATGCGCTCCGTCCGGCCTGTCAGATAAAGAAAGCCGATCAGCGCCTCAAAGCCCGTTGCGACGCGGTACTCCACAATGGAAGCGTTTTTCGCGGTCGTAAAAGATTTCGCATTTCTTCCGCGCTTGTAATAGCCGTGCTCCTCCTCGGTGAGCATCGGCTCGATCGCCTGCATAATCTCCCGCTGTGCTGCCGCCCTGACGAATGCACTGGCACGCCGGTGCAGCCGGTTCACCTGACTGTTTCCTCTCTCAACCAGCATTGTCCGGATAATCAGATCATAAATGCTGTCCCCGATATAGGCCAGCGTCAGCGGGGAGTAGGTGCGTATGTCCTTCTCCGGCAGAGCATACACATCCCGCACCATATCTGCAATCGACGGATAAGCTTCCTCTCTCATCGTATTCCTTTTTCCTCCCTGTTCCCTGCGTTATCTTCGGCCGTCCTGCACCGGTTCCCCGCATTTCCTGCAGTAGCCGCATTTGCCGCCCGCACAGCCTTGCTCCTGCATGTTATCGTCCGACGCATAAACCACTCCCGCATTTCCGCTCTCCAGGTAATCGCCGGCCGAACAGAGAAGCACCGCAGCCTGGGCGGCAATACCCTCGCCCGAGCCGGTAAAGCCCAGCCCCTCCTCCGTCGTCGCCTTCACATTCACCTGGCTGCGCGAAATGCCGAGCACGGCCGCGATATTATCTCTCATCAGCTCAATAAACGGCGCCAGCTTCGGCCGCTGCGCGATAATCGTTGCGTCGATATTTCCCACTATATAATGCTCCTGCTGCACAAGTGCGCCGACCTGCTCGAGAAGCTTCAGGCTGCTGATCCCGCGGTATTTTTCGTCGCTGTCCGGGAAATGCCTGCCGATATCGCCGAGCGCGGCCGCTCCGAGCAGCGCGTCCATCACGGCATGCACCAGCACGTCCGCGTCAGAATGCCCGAGCAGTCCCCTCTCGCACGGTATTTTCACACCGCCGAGCACCAGCTCGCGGCCTTTCGTCATCCGATGCACATCATATCCGGTACCAATTCTCATATCTCCTCTCATTCCGCCGCGCATGCGGCATTGCTGCCAGGGTTAAAAGTTTTCACTTTCTGTTCTCTCGTTATTTCTGCGCGGCCCTCCCGAACCATCGGTTCAGCGGATGCCGCACCGCCGCGGAACGAACTTTTTCTCTTTCCGCCGCAGCGCTGTCCTCCGTATTATTCCCCGTTTTCCGCCGATTTTCCGATTTCTGTTCTGTATTTCTGTTCTGTTTTTCCCGGCAGTACAGGCTTTTATCAAAGCGTGAGGGCCTGCAGCGGTATTTTGGCAGCCACCTTCCCTCCCCGGCAGTTTCTGAGTACCGGCTATGTGGCATGAATTTGTCAGACGCGCGCAGCGGTTCCCCTACACACTTGCGCACAACAAAATAAGACAGACTGCCAACTCGGCAGTCTGTCAAACTGAATCATAGCGAAGGGGGGACTTGAACCCTCGACACCACGGGTATGAACCGTGTGCTCTAGCCAGCTGAGCTACTTCGCCGCATTGTGACGCCAGTCACAAAAATGGGACCTATAGGGCTCGAACCTATGACCCTCTGCTTGTAAGGCAGATGCTCTCCCAGCTGAGCTAAGATCCCATATCCTGTCCCGCATCCACGCGAGTACGAGACATATTATAACCGGCGGGCCAGGATTTGTCAATATCTATTTTAAAAAAAATGAAAGATGATTTTTCTTGCAGTGATCCACTGCCTCTACGGCACGTTTCGCCAGCTCTTCCGGCGCTTCCGCGCCCTGTTCGGAAAGCGCCGCCCCGCAGCGGTAGGCAACACTGACAAGCTTGCCGCCGACGCGCACCTGCGCCGAAAGGCTCTGCAGCTCGCCGAGAAAAATACTGCGATCCAGCTGTGAGGCCAGATTCCCGCGAAAGGCTCCGAACCGGTCGCCCTCCTTGCGGAAAATCACGGTATTCTCGTCAAACACCAGTGTTTTCAGACACTCTGTAAAGGAGACCAGCATTTCATCCCCCGTGTCGTAACCGTAGGCTTCGTTGATGCTCTTAAAATCGTCCATATCAAGATAGGCAAACACTGCGGCCGTGTCCCGGCAGCGCTCCAGCACCTCCCGGATCGGCTCCTGGGCGCCGGACTCCGTCAGCAGGCCGGTGAGCGCATCCTTCTGCTGCGGCTGTATCTCTTTCACAAGCCGCGCGGCAATATGCTCGTCCAGGCGGTGCAGTCCCGACGGAACCGCGGCTCCCTTCTCCGTGCTCCGCCCGGCGTTCAGCGGTTTCCGTTGCTTTTTCTTCGCTCCGAGTGCCGTCCGGCTCCGGATCAGGGCGGCACTCAGCACAAGAAGGACTGCCAGCAGCACCGAACCGGCAATCCGCCAGAACATTACCTTCCTTAGCAAAAGTGCCCCGTCTTTTTCAAGCGAAGCATATTCCGAAAAAAGCTGAAGCTGTGCGGCGCGCTCTTCCTGCCGGCCCTCCAGGGAGCTCCAGGTGCGGTACAGCCGTTCCATCAGGCCGCACAGCACCTCATCCCCCGGCTGAAACAAAAATACCCTCTGCACCGGGAAACGGAACTCCGGCAGAATCCGCAGACCGTCTGCCCCTCCCCCAAGCACAGCGTATTCCGCGGTTTCCCGGCAAAGCAGGATTCCTCCCACCTCTCCGCTGCCAAGTGCCGGAAGCAGATTTGCCTCCCGTTCAAACGCGACGGCATGCCCGTCGAATACCGTGCCCTCCAGATACGAAAAAATATCCGCGGCCGCGCCCCAGTAGAGGCTTGCTACATGACCTGCCGTAAATTCAGACGCAGTTTCCGACGGGATCACGGCCACCAGCTCGGTATCCCCGGCACGGAATGAGCGGAGCGCTTCCCCGCCCCAGTCACCGCCGAGCAGCCCGACTGCCAGCTGAGCCTCCCCGCCGAGCAGAGCTTCCGGCGAAGAGCCCTCAGCGGATTCCGCCACCTCGATTTCAAGGCCCGTACATGCGGTTACGAATCCGAAAAAATCCGGAAGCGTGCCGGCAAACTCCCCATCCTCCCCGCGCCAAAGCAGGGAGGAATCCGCCCCGTCCCACACAAAGCGGAGCGCACTGTATTTCTGCGCTGCCGCCTGCAGTGCCTCCTGTTCTTCCGCCGCGATCAGGCGGCGGGCGTAAAGTTTCTGCTGCTCCTGCACGGCAGAGCGCAGTGCTTCTCCTTCCGCCGTCTGCAGAAACCGGTCAAGCAGCCCGATCACGCCCGCCAGCTCCTGCTTTGCCGTGCCGATCGTGCCGCCCCGCGAAAGCTGCCCGAGCACACCGCCCACTTCAAGTTCCCGATACGGGTAGAGCTCTGCCGCCATGCTCCCGGTAATCAGCGCCGCGTCCGCCTCCCCGGAGACTACAGCAGCAAAAAGCTGCTTCGCATCAGCGTAATAAACCGGCTCTCCCGTTCTCTCCAGCCACGGAACAAACAGCTCCGCCGCGGCCTCCCCGCGCACCAGACCGACCCGGCAGCCGCCCCCGTACAGCCCTGCCGGCGATTCTCCCTCCCGGACAACCAGAAGACGGGAATTTTCGTACAGCTCCCCGGCGCAGAAAAGCTCCGCGTCGGATAGCTTAAGCATCCCTTCCTGATCAGGGACAGGGACGCCGAAAAGGAAGTCCACGCTTCCCTCCTGCAGGCCGTTCCGAAGGCTTTCCCAGCTGCCGGAAACCACCTCGATATCCAGGCCGAAGCTGTCGCCGAAAAGCTCTGCAACGGGCACGGCCGCACCGTATCTGCTGTCCTTTTCCCCGCTCCAGCCGGATGCCTCCGGAACACCGAAAACCAGTCTTTTCCCGCGCAGGCCGTCCAGATATTCCTTCTCCGCTTCTGTCAGTGAAAAGGCCTTTGCAGCATCCGTACCGTCCGACTTTTCCCCGGAAGATAATCCGTCCGGCTTACTTTCCGCATGCTGTACCTGCCCTGCGGCCGGAATATTTTCTGCACGTCTCGCCTGATCTGCGGCTGCCATATTTTCCGCATGTTTCGCCTGCCCGACGGCCGGCAGATTTATCGTTTGTTCCTCCTGCCCGGCAGCGGTTTCTGCACCGCTGCCGAAGCATACCGCCATCAGGCAGCTCACGGCGCCGATCAGGTACGCCGCGGACCTGCCCCGTTTTCTTTTAATCCGTTCAACCTCCATGGTTCCTCCGCGCATATCGCAGCACCGACGCGCTGCCGCGCCGAGCCGATTACTCTATGTCATTTTTATCCTGCCCGTCCCAGACAAAACGTATAAAGTTCTTTTTCCCGATTTTCAGGATGGACTCCGGCCGTTTCAGCGGCGCTCCCGGCTCCTCAACCCGCGCTCCGTTCATCGAGACTCCGCCCTGCCGGATCAGCCGCCGAAATTCACTGCCGGACGCCACAACTCTATTTTCTATCAAGCGCGGAACAATGTCAAGCAGCGTTTGCTCCTTTTCCCCGCAGCATATCTGCGGCATTTCCTCCGGCAGCCGGCCGCCGGAAAATACGGAAAGGAAATATTCCTTCGCTCTGCCTGCCTGCTCTTCCCCGTGGTACAGCTCCGTAATATTTTCCGCCAGCAGCAGCTTGATATCGCGCGGATTTTCCCCCGCATCCAGACGCCCGGCCAGGCGGGCCACCTCATCCGGGTGAACGTCCGTAACCAGCTCAAAGTAGCGCAGTATCCGGTTGTCCGGGATCTCCATGACCTTCTTGAACATCACCTCCGGCGCTTCGCTTACGCCGATGTAATTGCCGAGGCTTTTGCTCATCTTCTCCACGCCGTCCAGCCCCTCCAGAATCGGTACAAATATCGCGGCCTGCTGCTCCTGTCCCATTGTTTTCTGGAGCGTGCGCCCCATCAGGATATTGAAGGTCTGATCCGTACCGCCCAGCTCGATATCCGCATGAATGTGAACCGAATCATACGCCTGCATCAGCGGGTAAAAAAACTCATGCAGGCCGATCGGTTCCTGCTTCCGGTACCGGTTTGTGAAATCCTCTCTCTCCAGCAGCCGGGCCACCGTCGTCCCCGACGCAAGCCGGATCACCTCCTCGAAATTCAGCTTTGAAAGCCATTCGCTGTTGAAGCGCACCTCCGTTTTTTCCCGGTCGAGCACCTTGAAAATCTGCTCCATGTAAGTGGCCGCATTCTCCCTCACCTGTTCCTCGGAAAGCTGCTTTCTGGTTTTGGATTTGCCCGTCGGGTCCCCGATTTTACCGGTGAAATCTCCGATAATTATAACGGCCCGATGCCCGAATTCCTGCAGCTGCCGCACCTTGCGCAGTACAACCGTATGCCCGAGATGGATATCCGGCGCGCTTGGGTCCAGACCAAGTTTGATTACAAGCGGCCTTTTCTCTTCGATCGACCTCCGGATTTTTTGTTCCAGATCCTCCTCCCGGATAATCTCAATCGTCCCTTTTTTTGCGATTTTCAGCTGCTCCCGGACCGCCCGCTCCAGCGCCGGATTTTCCCTTTCTGACACAATGTTTTCTTTTTCCGCTTCGGCTGCCTCCGCTTCCGGGCCGCCGGCTCCGCCTGCGGCAGGTTTAACGGAGCTCCCTGTGATTTCTGTAATCAAATTATTTTCCAGGCTTATTTTCTGATTCATCATCTGACTCCTCTCCTGATTCCTCTCATAATTTATGATCAGCCTCCTTAGGATAACTGATTTAAAACAGCTCATCCACACAATTTCATCACGAACCGGCGGGGCGCCTTCTTACACGCATAAAAAACGCCCTCTGCAAAATGCAGAGGGCGAATCAATCGCGTTACCACCTCAGTTCATCGCCTGCTCGCACAGACGACCTCTTCAAGTACGCGGAAAACAGCTCTGGCCTGCAGTGCCGGCCGTCTCTGAAGAAATGAAAACGGCACAAGCGTCCTCCGGTGATACTCTAGCACGATAACGGGTGCGGGAACCGTCGTCAGCCTACAGAAAGCGGAACCATACCCGCTTTTGTAAAACGGGCGGCAGAGCTTTGTTCGGTGCGATGCTCAAAGATGTATTCGGAATCTTCCGCTTTGCGCCTCTCACCGACCGGCAGCTCTCTGGAAAGCCTCATGATTCTTACTTCTTCTTCTCATAGCATGAGATTTATGAAATTATATTGGGTTGAGTATAACGCAGGAAGAAGCGCCTGTCAAGAGACAAATGAGCCTGCCTCTTTATTAAATTTTCACATAGAAAATCCGCCTTCCATTTTTGACTTTCAAAAAGAGTTTTTCCCTTTTTGATCAAATCTTCTGCAAAATCAATTCCTGTATATGTGCTTCCCTCCGGCAAATTAGGAAGCAGCAGTCCTAAAAATCCGTATCCAATTGAAAATAATTATTCAAGAAGAAGTATACTGTGATAACCGCAATCTGAAAAAATATTTGCCTGTGTGATATGCGTCCTTAGTAAGTAAATGTTATATGTAAGCAAATTGTCACACTGGTTTATTTCCCCACAGATCAAATTGCTATTACCAGTAGAAATGCGGAGAAAGCTCTTAAAAATTTAAAATTAAAATGTCCCTGCACTATATTTTGCTCGGTGCTTTACACTGGAGGCTATAAAAATTATTAACGAAAAAAATGGAAGAACGTTTGCCCTTAGTGAGTATCCATGGACGGATGATGGATATCGTCAAATTCATGGAAAAATGCGGTAATTCCTGTCTATCGGGCAGTCATCCATCCGTGGATGGCTGCCCGTTGCGGATATTTTAACGAACGGTTTGGCAAAATGACTTTCCGCAACACCCATCGGAAAAGAGAGATGAACCTGCCTACCATCCCTGTGCCCGCCGGGTATCAAAAAATTTTTCCAGCACTGCCCGTGCCTGTTCCGCATCCTCTGTGCCGGCAACCGCCCACCAGATTTTCTCTGTTCTGTCCCGCCAATCGCTGTAGCTCAAACACACAATTTCGTTTTCGCTGCCCGACTTAAAATAATATTTAAGATCTACGGACGGAACCGCGTGGCTTCCTTCACCACTCGAGCGCAGCCGCATCCAGATTTCCGTGATTTCATCACGCTCAGACATGCTCTCCGCCTTTTTCGCTGCATTCGGCTGTACGATATCCTGTTCGCGGAAATAATCTACCTCAATTTTCCCCGTAAAGACAGCAGGACGGAATACAGGCCGCCGGATTTCACCGTCCACCGTCATCCGGGTAACAGCGACATACTCCGGATCATGCGCCTGAACCGTACCGCGATCCAGAAAAAGAACCGCCGGCTTCGTGCCGTTTTTTTCAAACGGCACGGTACGGAAATTCCGGAAGCGAAGCCAGGAAAGGCAGGCAATCAGGAACACTGTGCAAACAACACTTCCGCTCAATATGATAATGTATTTTTTATTAACTTTTTCTCCTTTAATAAACTTACTTAAAAAACCCAACAAACCACTCATCCCCCCTAAACGATTGCTTAATATAACCGATACGGCTCCGAAGTCCCATGTAAAGGAAATGTATGTTTAAAACCACTCGTCGAATCCAACTCCATTGTTATATTACTATATATTTTATCAAGTATGCTAAATGTATGCGGATTTTGTATTGCTCGTACTAAATACTGAGCAAGAAAGTCATTTGTAACACTTAAAGCCTCCAAATCCATATAAGTCCGGGATGTCTTACTAACCAAATCAGTAATCGCATTTTTTCTAAAATGCATAACTGTCAAATATGTTACAACAGCACGGTTAGCACTATGTATTAATATCCATTTGTCATTTACCTCATCATAGCCATATACATAACGTACAATTTCGTCCACTGTAAAACTATCAACTGTAACTACATTTTTCCCATGAATCAAATCTTCAGACTTATAATTGGGTATCATAGAAATTAATGTGGACAAAGCAAACCCAAGCCATGGCGACGATACCGTTGTAGCTGCAACTATTGCGGTTCCAACGAATTTCACAGCATCAACTTCTAACTGTTTTGCCTGATTTTCATTGGTCACGCCTCCACATAGTATAATAGAATCTTTTTTTGTATAATTTAAACTGCTTTTTCCTTCCTTGTCAGTAACAATTACATTATAAAGCTTATATTGTTTACCGTTGACATAACCATATTGATAGTAAGTATCCAGATCAAATAAATCCTTGAATGTTGAAAAATTAGGTAATACTGCGCAAACTTCTACATTATTTTCCATTGAAAAAGGAATATCTTCTAAAACTTCATCGCTTACACCTAATTTTTTTCATTGTAAACATACTTCATTATAGCGTTGTTGCAAAATTGATTTTTCTTCTACTGCATATAAAATTTCACTTTTTAAAGAAACTTTTTCACTTATTAATTTTTGTATTTCTTTTTCCCTTTCCTCAATATCCTGCCCAGCGGTAAAATCAATTCCATATTCGCTTTCTGCGTAAACGTTAATTGAAGTAAATGAAATAAATATAAGCAAGGCCAACGTTCCCGCGATACATCTTTTTTTCCTAACAATCTCTTTTTCCCCCATAATAATAGTCTCCTCTCCAAAACATTTAGTTTTTTTAATATACGTTACAAGAACCCATATAATGTTAATTATATTACTTATCATTATATTCTTTTTATTAGTAATTGTCAATCGTTTTTCCAATCATTAAACCATTTAACTTTTTATTAATTATTAGTTTAGCTAAAAATATTCCAACTTTAAATTTTAACTATCCTAAATCTCTTTGCACATTTAATTTTGTTTATAATACTCTAAGTCTTTTAATTATATAAACTACTTTATAATTTAATTTATATTTAATGTTATATTTTTTATTTACTAAACAAAAGGCGCCGCCTAAAATTTTAGGGCGCCGCCTATCTATTGCTCAACTACTTAAAACATTTACTTATTGTAATTTTACCCCCTCTTCCCCGCAACAACCTTATCCATCGCAGCTTTCCCCGCGGCAAAGCCGCCCGCTATCGCAGCCGCAACCAGCACAAGCTTTGCAGCCAGTGCCGCCAGCTTTTTCTTCCACAACCTTCCGAGCAGCTTCATCCGCTGATTTATCCAGCGATCTATTTGCTTTGAATATTTTTTCTGTACCTTTAAGCGCTCTTCTGCACTTCTTGTCAGAAATGATCTTTTTGACATTGTTTATTCTCCTTTTTAATCATTATTAACAAAGATACTCTGGTAAATTTTATTATCCCGTCTATTCTCTCTTCCTGTCTTCCTCTCTATCTTCCAAGATTTTTCGGAGAGAAACTGATCGGCAGCAATTCGTCCAGCCGGTACAGCCAGTAGTCTTCCTCCGATCGCGCAATAATCACATAAAACTTCTGTAAATTACAGAATTCTGCCATTACCTGACGGCATACGCCGCAAGGTGCTGTATAATCCGATGGGGAGCCATTTTTCCCGCCGATTACGGCAATGGCGGTGAATTCCCGCTCTCCTTCGCTGACGGCTTTGAAAAAGGCTGTGCGTTCCGCACAGACAGTCGGCGAAAACGCTGCGTTTTCAATATTGCAGCCGGTATAAATCTTTTTGGACGCCGTCAGCAGCGCTGCTCCGACCTGAAAACCGGAATACGGCGCATAGGCCATCGGCAGCATTTTTTTTGCTTCCGCAATCAGTTCCCGGCAGATCAGATCGCTGATGGTATCCGCCGACGGCGGCAGCGCCCCGGCAAACGGCGCAAGCTCGCCTTTTTTCTGGCATACCGGCACATTCAATTTCTCCTGTTCCCCGCTCATACACTGCTCCTTCCCGCTGCATCTATTTTTTACATAATACAGCTTACATATCCTAATATTTTAAGTATATATTTCACTATATACAGCACCGTAACACTGTCCTGCCCCGGACAGGCCGTCCTTTTTTCAGGAATATGTTTTCTTATTTTCTGCACTCCGCTTATGCAGCAGCCTGTCTCCCGCTTTCCGGAATACTTCTGCCGCTCCTTTGATGGGTGCCCTGTCCGCTGACCCCCGGCACTGCGGAACAGATGTGAAGCGGCAGGCATCTTAGCCAGTCACCGCGCCGCTGCCCCCGGCACTGCGGCACAGACAGGCCAGGCTCTCACCCCTTCAAAAGCTTTACCACCCGGCTCGTTCCGAGGCGATCCGCTCCAAGCTGCACAAAACGCTCCGCATCCTCCAGACTGGTAATGCCGCCGGCCGCCTTGATTTTCACACCCTCTCCGACATGCTTCCGGAAAAGTTCGATATCTTCAAAGGTGGCTCCTGCCTCCGAAAAGCCGGTCGAGGTTTTTATAAAATCCGCGCCTGATTCGGTCACAACGCCACACAGCTTTATTTTCTCCTGCTGCGTAAGAAGACAGGTCTCAATAATTACCTTCAGCACTCTGCCCTGCGCTGCCTCCTTTACCCGGCGGATCTCCTCAAGCACCAGATCAAACCGCCCCTCTTTTACAAAACCGAGATTAATTACCATATCAATCTCGTCCGCCCCCTGCGACACGGCGTCCCCGGTTTCAAAAACCTTGACCGCGGTCGTCTGATATCCGTTCGGGAACCCGATCACGGTACAAACCGGAACTTTTCCGCCCAGATATTCTTTGGCGCGGTGCACAAAAGCCGGCGGAATGCACACGGAAGCAGTGCCGAATTCTGCTGCGTCGTCACAGAGCTTACGGATTTCCTCCCATACCGCGGCCGGTGCAAGCAGCGTATGATCCACACGCCGTGTAATCTCTCTGATGGTTTCCTGGTTCATGATTTCCTCCCTTTCTGCTTCTGAAATCCGGCAGAAAAACCTACCGGACACCGGTTACTTTTTTCAACGGTGTTCCTTCTACACAAGCGAAAGCGCGATTTCCATCATATCCCGGAAAGAAGTCTGCCTCTCCTGCGCGGACAGAGATTCGCCGGTATACAGATGATCGGAAATCGTCAGCAGACAAAGGGCCTTTTTGCCGGCCCGCGCCGCATTCATATACAGCGCAGCCGCCTCCATCTCCACGCAGAGTACACCCATTTTTTTCCATGCGTCATTATCCGATGCATCGTCGGTGTAGAATATATCCGAGGACAGTATGTTACCCGGCCGGATCGGAATATTTTTCTCCCTGGCTGCCGCAACCGCCCGCTCAAGCAGACTGAAATCCGCCGACGGCGCAAAGGTTCCCGGAAGCTTGTACTGAGCAGCATAACTGGAATTTGTCGACGCCGCAACGCCCGCGACAACATCCCGCAGCCTGACTGCGTCCGAGAGCCCGCCCGCCGAGCCGATACGGATAATACTTTCCACCCCGTAAAAATGGTACAGCTCATAGCTGTAAATGCCGATGGACGGCATTCCCATGCCTCCCCCCATCACCGACACGCGTTTTCCGCGATAGTTTCCCGTAAAACCAAGCATATTCCTGACCTGATTAAAGCAGGTCACCTCCGTCAGATACTGCTCCGCAATAAATTTTGCGCGGAGCGGATCACCCGGCATCAGCACGGTTTCTGCAATTTCACCCTCTTTTGCCGCATTATGTGGCGTCGGCGTCATCCCTCCCATAGCATTCCCTCCTCCTGTTATGTTATATACCTGTACATATCACTGGTTTCACCTGCGATTTGTTTCGTAAGAAGCCTGAAAGCACTTTTCTTTCAAACCAGAAATTCTGGTTACAGTATACCACCTCAGGAAGTATTTTGCAATGCAGGACGCTGCTGAAGGATGCAGCTGGTTACTGTCAAGTAATCGTTGGCAATTTTTTTCCGTACAGATTTTCTTATGTTA
>CAJUMC010000031.1 GCA_910587085.1 uncultured Lachnospiraceae bacterium
TTGTGACAAAAAGAATCCCGTATTTATGCGGGTTCTGGCGTTTCGCAAACGCCTACTGTGTAAAAAGAGAAAAGGAGCTGAAATCTGCTGTTTTCGGCCCCGGGCTCTGAGCCGGCTGACAGCGCAGAGCCTCCTGATTAGAATGCCGCTTAAGCGGCGGAATGAGAGGAAACATGGATATTACACCGATTTATGATTTGCGCGACCGTCTGCGCACGGCGATGATCGCCGGTACAAATCTGCTTGCGGAGGATTTCCGGTTAAAACGGGCGGTGGAGGCGCTTGCGCCGCTGGAAAAGGCTGCTCCCGTTTTTGCAAAAGTGGGCGAGCTCAGCCGCCGGCTGATTGCACCGGACGGAGGCGGAGAAGAGGGCAAGGAAGGCATCCTTCTGGACGCCATCACGCTTGTCGACGCGGTCTGCTGCACTCAGGGCACCGTTACCGTGTCCGGAGAGCTTACGCCGGTTTTTACGCACGAAGATGACGACCTTCTGAAATATTCACCGGACAGCGGCCTGGCGGCTGTTATGTCCGATGTGCCGTATTCTGCGCTCCATCCACTGCAGGAAGCGCTGACAAGCTCCGGCAGCGGCCATTACTCGTTTGTACTTGAATGCCATGCGAACCACCCGGAGCTGTTCAAAGATTACCGCGTCCGCGCGGCAATGGTGCAGGCACTCGGAGCGTCCTACGCCGAGCTCGCCGGTCAGGTGCGCGACTGGCTGCTGAAGGACGGGGAAGACGTGATCCCGCTTCTTCTGCGCGGCTTCAATCCGAAAGGTAAAAGTGAAATGGTGCGCCGCCTGCACATAATTGATCAGAAGATGGGTGCAAAAGCAAATGATTTTTACATAAAGCAGCTGGAAACGGCAGAAGGCGAACTGCGCCAGAATTTAATCCTTTCCCTGCGCCATACCCCGGAAAATATTGATCTGCTCGATGATATGAGGAAGCACGAAAAGGGAAACACAAAAAAGGCAGTCTACTTTGCGCTTGCCTGCCAGGACGATCCGCGGGCCAAAAACATATTTGATGAACTGTACAAAAAAAAGCCGCTGGATGTGTGTAATTTTCTGGTATACAGTCAGACTCCTTGGGCTGCGTCTCTGGCGGCTAAGAGTGTGGAGCAGCAGTTCCTCACACAGCCGGAAAAGAAGGGAAACAAAAAAGAAGACGATATTGCCGTAAGGGAATGGGAGATGAAATGCGCCAAAGCGGTAAACGCTCTTCAGTGCAAAAATGGTCCGGAGGTCTGCGCCGCGTACCGCACAGCCGCAAAACACTGCGGGGAATTCGGCAGCGTCATCCACGCGGATGTCCTGCAGACGCTGTGCCTCTCGCTGATCGCAAATCCGACAGAGGATCTGCTTGCCCTTGCCGTATCGCTCTATGAGGGTGAGGACGGCCGGAAGCAGCTGTTTCCGGCAGCGCTCCTTGCAAAGCTGATCAGCGAATGCAGCGCCGGGATGGAGAATCAGAACGGATGCTCCGGGAAGTCTTCCGAAACACAGACAGCGGACGGCGACTGGATCGGCTGGCTGGATAAGCAGCTTTTTGAAGAAAAGGTGCCGAATCATTTTCTGTCCGAGACCTTCCGATATCTTGAGCCTGATGAGGCATCAAAGACATTTGTGCTGACAACCTCCGTCTACGGCGAAATCGACATGCGCAGCCATATTTATACGCACCCGATCCATCTTGAAGTCAGGGGACGTTTCCTGGAGCTGCTGATGCGCTGCAATGATTTGAAGATTGATCAGAAGCTTTCCTTGCTGTTCGACCCTTCCGATGAGGAAGTCTGTCGTCAGCTGGAGGAATATTTCTACCAAAAAGCGCGTTCGCATACTAACCGCTATGTTTATCTGAGCGCGCTGAACCGCTGCGGCTGCACGCGCTGCGAGGGTCTTCTTGTGAATTATGCGCGCAGCAAGGCAAGGATTAATTTGTGGGATCTGGAATATTTTATCCGGGAAATGCCGGGAAGTATGGAGGCAAAATTTGCGGAGGCTTCCCGTATTCCGGAGCTTGTCAAAGCCGGTAAAATCAACATATACAACTGGAATGAGGAGAGCTATAAACGCTGGATTGAAAATTCCCTGTAGGCGCGCCTGACGGCCGTGCCGCGGGTGCGGCGGACTGGCCGCTCCCGGAGAAAACGGGATTTGCGCTGCCCGGCGGCGCAGATCCCGCCTTATTTTAGCTTTGCAGCAAATAATAAAAAAAAGCGCCCTTATGCTTTTTATTCTGCAGTATCGCAGGCAGGTCTGCATACATGCGGGGTACAGAAACAAAATATTTCATAGGTGCCGCAGGTGCGGCGGAATGTGAGGAATTATGGATCAGCAGATTTTAAGATTACCGGCAGAACAATTATTTCAGAAGGAGATCGACGCTTTGATCGCGGCGGAGAAAGACCCGGTGCCGACGGGCTGGAAAATGTCGCCGCGCTCGGTGCGCACCTATATCTGCGGCGGCAAGGTCGGCCGCACCAAGATTACACCGAAATACATCGGGCACGAGAGACTGGTGGAAATTGCGATTTCCACGCTTGTCACTGACCGGGCACTGCTTTTGATCGGGGAACCGGGTACGGCAAAGAGCTGGCTTTCCGAACACCTCTGCGCGGCGATCAACGGCGATTCCACCAAGGTAATCCAGGGGACGGCGGGCACAACCGAGGAGCAGCTGCGCTATTCCTGGAACTATGCCATGCTGCTGGCACAGGGTCCTTCCGAGGCAGCAATGCTGAAAAGCCCTGTGTTTACTGCAATGGAAACCGGCTCAATCGCGCGTATGGAAGAAATCTCCCGCTGTGCCTCCGAGGTGCAGGACGCACTGATCTCCATTCTGTCGGAGAAGCGCATATCCGTGCCGGAATTAAATACGGAAATCGCGGCGAAAAAGGGCTTTTCGGTGATCGCAACCGCAAACACAAGGGATAAGGGTGTTAACGATATGTCGGCAGCATTAAAGCGTCGTTTTAATATTGTCGTGCTGCCTGCGCCGGCGGATCTGGAATCCGAAATGGAGATCGTGCGCACAAGAGTTGCGCAGCTTTCCGCCGGGCTTGATCTGAATTCCGCTCTGCCGGAGGACGAAACCGTACAGAAGGTCTGCACCATTTTCCGCGAACTGCGCTGCGGGGAAACCTGCGACCGCAGCCAGAAGGTAAAGGGGACGAGCGGCGTACTCTCGACGGCGGAAGCAATCTCGCTGCTGTGCAACAGCATGGCGCTGGCCGGAAGCTTCGGCAGCGGGGAAATCAGTGACGATGATCTTGCCGCTGCGCTGCAGGGCGCGATCATCAAAGATGAAGATAAGGATGCCGTTGCGTGGAAGGAATATCTGGAACATGTAATGAAAAAGCGCGGTTCAAAATGGAGCGGGCTGTATAAGGCCTGCCGCGACTTGGCGTGAAAAGCGGGAAAAACGGGAAAGGTACGGAAAACTTCCGCAAATATTTGCAGGCGAAGGTTCCGGCCGCAGACTTCCGGTCATGCTGATGCAAAAACTGTTTTTTACACGAAAAAGAGCCGATTTGAGAAAGAGCCTGCTCTGTACGGCCTTCCTCGGACGGATGCGGGAACCATGTCCCGCGGACTTTTTACATATCCAGATTGACAAGCCGCTTCCGGAAACAGAAACGGCGGATTGGGAGGAATAATGAATCATCCACATATTTTCGGCATCCGGCATCTCTCCCCTGCCGGGGCCTGGCATCTTAAGAATTTCCTGACCGAAAAAAATCCGAAGCTCGTACTTGTGGAAGGGCCCTGCGATTTCGACGACATACTGCCTTGGTTTGCGGATGCAGCAGTGCAGCCGCCGATCGCGGTGCTTGCGTACACAAAGGACGCGCCCGTCCGGACGATCCTGTACCCGTTCGCGGAGTATTCCCCAGAGTATCAGGCGATTCTCTGGTGCCATGAAAACAAGAAAAAATGCCGTTTTATCGACTTGCCGTCGGAGGTGTTTCTGGCTCTTCCGGAGCATGCGCCAGGCGCAAAGGCCGCCGATTCCGGGGAGGAGGAACGCATGAATGTCTACGCGCTTCTGGACAAGCAGGCGGGCGAGGACGGACATGAAACCTTCTGGGAGCGCACAATGGAGCACACAAAGGATACGGAAGGCTACCGCCGCGGCGCAGCACTTTTCGGCAGCGAACTACGCGCGCTGGAGGACGACAGTGAAACCGATCGCCCGGAAATCCTCGTGCGTGAGGCGTTCATGCGCCGGAAAATCGCAGAAGCTGTCGCGGAAGGCTTTGCACCGGAAGAGATCGTGGTGGTCACGGGTTCCTACCATGTGGCGGGACTGCTGGACGAGCAGGCGGAGGCAATGACGGATAAGGAGCTTGCCTCGCTCCCGCGTCTTGAGGCAAGCCATACGCTGATGCCTTACTCGTACTACCGTCTTTCCACGCGTGCGGGCTACGGAGCCGGCAACAGAGCCCCTGCCTACTATGCACTTTTGTGGGAAGCGATCGGGCGCGGCGATCTTTCCTATACCGCGCGCTGCTATTTAAGCAGGATCGCGGGCTACCAGAGAACACACGGCAACCCGGTTTCCTCGGCGCAGGTAATCGAGGCGGTACAGCTGGCGGCAGCGCTCGCAAAGCTGCGCGGCGGCAGCGGCATCCCGGCACTGCGTGATCTGAGGGATGCTGCCGTAACCTGCCTTGGCGGAGGCAGCTTTTCCGAGCTGACGCTTGCCACGGCGGACACGGAAATCGGCACAGCAATCGGTTCCCTGCCGGACGGCGTGAGCCGTACGAGTATTCAGGATGACTTTTACCGGAAATTAAAAGAATTAAAACTGGAAAAGTACCGCGGTATTACGCAGCAGGAACTGGCTCTGGATCTGCGCGAAAACCGTAATGTTTCGTCGCAGGCAGCGGCATTTCTGGATCTGCACCGCTCCTTCTTCCTGCACCGTCTGAGGGTGCTCGGCGTGAGTTTTGCCGCCGCTGCCGCAGCCAGGCAGGACAATGCGACCTGGGCGGAGCACTGGAGTGTGCGCTGGACACCGGAGGCGGAAATCGAACTGGTGGAAGCAGCATTAAAGGGCGATACCATTGCGCAGGCAGCTTCCTTCTGTATGAAGGAACGTGTGGAGCAGGCCCCGAATATGGGCGAGGCCGCAAAGGTCATCGAGGATGCTTTTGCCTGCGGCATGACAGAAGCCGCTGCTTATGCAACCGCTGCGCTGCAGGCGATGGCGGTGGATGCAGCATCTGTCGCGGATCTGGCGTCAGTCGCAAACAGTCTCTCCGTAATCCTGAAGTACGGGGATATCAGACAGCTTGATTCCAGGCCGCTCATACCGATTCTGCAGCAGATTTTCTTCCGGGCATGCCTGATCCTGCCGGGAGAATGCATCTGCGATGACGAAGCCTCAAAAACGATGGCGGGCGCGATGGAGAAGCTGAACAGCGCTGCTCTGGCGCACGATTTTCTGGATGTCGCATCGTGGAACGAGGCCCTTCGCGAGGTGGCGGAGCGGGATGATTTAAATACAAAGCTTTCCGGCTACGCAATGGCAATCCGTCTGGAGCGCAGCCTTGCCGACGGCGAAGCCCTCCGTCTGGAAGTGGGCCGCAGACTTTCGCGCGGCATCCCGGCAGAGCTTGGGGCGGGCTGGTTTGAGGGGCTTGCCATGAAAAACCGCTACGCGCTGATCGCCAGACTGTCTCTCTGGGAAAGCCTGGACGAATACCTTGAAATGCTGGACGATGAAGAGTTTAAGCGCGCACTGATCTTCCTTCGCCGCGCCTTCGCGGATTTTACTGCTATGGAAAAAGATTCCATCGCAGAAAATCTCGGCGAAATCTGGGGCTACAATGGTCAGGAAGTCAGTGAAGCGCTGAACTCAGAGCTTGGAGGCAAAGAAAAGGAACTGGTGGAAAGTCTCGACGCGTTTGATTTTGATTTTTAAAGAGGGTAGCTTCCGGCTTTGTACAATTTCAGAGGATTGCATCTGTACATGTTTTTTACCAGCGGCGATCTGTTGGACGCTCCGGAATGGGACGAGCGGCATAAGGCAGGGAAATATAAAGGCACACAGCATGATACGGGCAGAGCGGTCTGCAATACAGGTGAACAGAACAAAGCCACAGGCGAAAAATGTTAATTTTATGGCCGGCAGATACGCAATACCGGCCGGTTAAATCCGGAAAAGGCTGGATACGGAGGTTTGCATGAGCAACGGAACGAACAGGGATATGGAACAAGCAATGACAAGATGGCGGCTTATTCTCGGCGCAGACAGCCAGAACCGCTTTGGAAAGATGGGCGGCACAGGACTCGGCGGAGAAATGGACATGATGGATCAGGCACTTGCCGCCATCTACAATCTGAATTCACCGGGCAGCTTCGGCCAGGCAGGCAGCGCGGGAGCCGGCGGCGGCCGCGGCCCGTCCAACCCGCAGATCACAAAATGGCTGGGGGATGTGAGAAGCCTTTTCGACCCGGATCTGGTAAAGATCATACAGGGTGACGCAATGACGCGCTGCGGTCTAAAGCAGCTGATTTTTGAGCCGGAGCTTCTGGAAAATCTGGAGCCGGACGTAAACCTTGCCTCTACAATCCTGCTGCTGAAAGATCAGATTCCGAAGCGTTCCAAGGAGAGCGTGCGCGCATTTATCAAAAAAATTGTCGAGGAAATCAACCGCCTGCTCGAGCAGGATATCCGCCGTGCCGTAACCGCTGCAGTCAACAGGCGCAAGCATTCCCCGATTCCTTCAGCGGCCGCACTCGACTACCGGACAACAATTTCCCGGAATTTGAAGCATTATAATCAGGATCTCAAAACGATTGTGCCGGAGCATTTTTATTTCTTTGACCGCACAAGCACGACTGCGGCAAATAAATGGAACGTAATTCTGGATATCGACCAGAGCGGTTCGATGGGCGAATCCGTCATCTATTCGTCCATTATCAGCTGCATCCTTGCCAGTATGTCGAGCATTTCCACGCGGATTGTGGCGTTTGACACGAATATTGTGGATCTGACGGAAAAAAGCGACGACCCGGTTGATCTGCTGTTCGGCTTCCAGCTCGGCGGCGGTACAAACATCGACATGTCCGTCGCATACTGCGAAAAGTTTATTGAAAATCCGAAGAAAACACTGTTTTTCCTGATTACCGACCTTGAGGAGGGCGGCAACCGCGCCGCGCTTCTGCGCCGTCTTGAAGAGCTTAAAGGGGCCGGCGTTACCCTTGTCTGCCTGCTTGCACTCGCGGAAAGCGGACGGCCGTACTACGACGCGCAGATGGCGCAGAAAGTGGCTGCACTGAAAATCCCATGCTTTGCCTGCAGCCCGCAGATGCTGCCGCAGCTGCTGGAGCGTGCGCTGAAAGGCCAGGATCTGGATCAGTTTGTAAAGGAATTTGAGAAATCAAAAAAATAACTGCATCAAAGAGGGATTGCTGTGCCGCTGACGACAGAGCAATCCCTCTTTTCCGGCAGCCAAAGCGCCGCTTACCAGTCCCCGCGCAGCAGCGGCGTCGCAAGATACACTACCGTACGATCGCTGTCCTGCTCATAGCGCATCGCTACCTGAATGTTAATTTTATTGCGGTCAACACTGACATACTCCGGAAGCTGGCTGGAATAGGCATAAATTGTATACAGTTCCTTGTCCCGGTTCTCATAAATTATTTTTCCGCCCAGCTCCTTAATCATGGAATTGGCAATTTTGTTCCAGCGCTCCAGCGGCAAATCCCCGTCATAAGCTCCCAGGAACTGCATTGTTGTCTCAGCCTGCACTACCTGCAGATCCTTCAGCGCCCCCAGCAGAATATCCCGGTAGGAAAGAATGTCGAAATTGACATCATTCCGGATGACAAGCTCCGTATACAGATAAGTGCGCGAGGTATCCTGGCGCAGGGTGATGGCTTTAATGGTGGTTGCCGCCTGTTTTGCTTCCTTGTGGTAGGTGTAAACCTGACTTACTTCATTTTCCTGATAATCGGCAGCTCCCTCCATGCGGATTCCCAGAGAATTGGCAAGGTAACCGATCAGAGCCTGCTTGTCATGCTCTGTCAGAAACGCGGTTCCATAATCCACCGTTATCTGCATGCGGCTTTCCAGACATCCCGAGTCGGTTACGACAAAGGCATCCGTAATATCTTTCTCCTGGTAGAGAATCCTGTCGGTTGCATATTTTGTGACCATCCCGATCAGCAGAAGCGCGCACAGTGCAAGGAGCAGCCTGACCCGCCAGCTTTCATTCACGTAAGCGGTAAACTGGCGCCACTCCTCCCGCAGACGTCCTCCAAGAGCCAAGCCTGCCTGTCGTCCCGAAACGGAGCTGAGCCCGCGGCTGCGTCTGCTGGTGCTGCGATACCGGGAATTGCGGTTTTTCCTCTGCCCGTTTCGTTTCCCCATATTCTGTGCGGACATATTTTCATCAACGCGATGCCAGCGTCCATCCTTTTCCGATCTTGCCCATCGTTCCGGACTATTTTCTGCAACAGCCTCAGACCCGTAGCCCCTGCTCTCCTCCGCCGTGTAAGTATCTGCCTCATAGCGGCGGCTCCTTTCTGCAACAGCCTCAGACCCGTAGCCCCTGCTCTCCTCCGCCGTATACGTATATGCCCTGTAACCGCGGTTAGTTTCTCCGGTCATTCCAGAATGCCTCTGCGCAGCGGATGCTGCACTTTCCCGGTAGCGCGCACTATTTTCGGAAAATCCCCAAGGCCTGTCAGCGGTCTTGTCCGTTTCGATACGGATATTCCGTTCCGCTCTCTCCCCTCTGTCCGTTCTTCCGCTTTCCTGCCTCAAGGCCCGCTGTATGTTTATTCGCCGCTCCTCTCCATACGCAGAATTTGCGGCGCTGCCGCCCGATCCGCAGTCACCCTCCGCCCCGCGGCTTATCCTGAAGTTTTCTTCCAACTGATTTTTCATAAAAAAACCTCCATTTCGGTAATAAGCATTACCATAAAATGGAGGTTCTATACTCTGAAGCTGCTTTACTTTGTCTGGTGATGTTTCTGCTGGTGATACTTCTACCGGTGATACTTTTCCGCCAGCGCCAGGCGGATCAGCGATCTGCGCAGTGCCAGCTCAGCCCGCGCTTCGTTCATCTCCGCATCCGCACTTTTCAGCCGGCGTTCCGCACGGGTCTTCGCCTCGTTTGCACGGTTGATGTCGATCTCCTCCGGCCACTCGCAGGATTCCGCCAGAATAACCACCTTATCTCCCAGAATCTCAAGAAAGCCTTCATGAAGCGCCGCTTCCTTTTCTTCTCCGTCCTTCTTGATGCGCAGGACGCCGGGAGCCACGATCGCCGTAAGGGGAATATGATCCTTCAGCACACCGATTTCGCCCTCGGTCGTCGTCAGCTCGATCATATCGGCCTCGTCGTCAAGAAAAATCCGGTCGGGAGCAATCACCTGCAGCCGGAAGTATTTTCCTGTATCTGCCATACGCACCTACTCCTATTTCTTTACTCTGGCGAGCACATCGTCGATGTTGCCCGCATTCAGGAAACAGCTTTCCGGAATGTCGTCGTGCTTTCCTTCAAGAATCTCCTTGAAGCCCTGGATCGTCTCCTGTACCGGAACATATCTTCCCGGAAGACCGGTAAACTGCTCCGCAACATGGAACGGCTGGGACAGGAAGCGTTGTATCTTTCTTGCACGGGATACAAGCATTTTCTCATCCTCCGAGAGCTCATCCATACCGAGAATTGCGATGATGTCCTGCAGTTCCTTGTAGCGCTGAAGAATCTCCTGCACGCCGCGGGCCACCTTGTAATGCTCCTCACCGACAATACGCGGGTCAAGGATGCGCGAGGTGGACTCCAGCGGGTCTACCGCCGGATAAATACCAAGCTCCACAATAGCGCGGGACAGTGCCGTCGTCGCGTCGAGATGGGCAAAGGTAGTCGCCGGCGCCGGGTCGGTATAGTCGTCGGCCGGCACGTAAACTGCCTGAACCGAGGTGATGGAACCGTTTTTCGTGGAGGTGATGCGCTCCTGCAGCGCACCCATCTCCGTCTGCAGCGTCGGCTGATAACCTACGGCGCTCGGCATACGGCCAAGCAGCGCGGATACCTCGGAGCCCGCCTGCGTAAAACGGAAAATATTGTCAATGAAGAGAAGCACGTCCTTTCCGGACTTATCACGGAAATATTCCGCCATGGTCAGACCGGTCAGTCCGACTCTCATTCTCGCTCCCGGCGGCTCGTTCATCTGACCGAACACCATGGTCGTTTTATTAATAACGCCGGACTCGATCATTTCATAGTAGAGATCGTTTCCCTCGCGGGTACGCTCGCCGACACCGGTAAACACCGAATAGCCGTTGTGCTCCGTCGCGATATTGGTGATCAGCTCCTGGATCAGCACGGTTTTGCCTACGCCCGCACCGCCGAACAGACCGATCTTTCCACCCTTCTGATACGGGCAGAGCAGATCGACCACTTTGATGCCGGTTTCCAGAATTTCCGTCTCCGTGGACTGCTCCTCAAACTTCGGCGCCTTGCGGTGGATCGGCATATACTCCACGCCTTCCGGTGCCGGCTTTTCGTCGATCGGCTGGCCGAGGACATTGAACATACGCCCCAGCGTATTCTCGCCGACCGGCACGGTGATGGCTGCTCCGGTCGCCTCCGCGTCCATACCGCGCACAAGGCCGTCCGTCGGGCCCATCGCGATGCAGCGCACCGTGTCGTCACCCAGATGCTGCGCCACCTCGACGGTCAGTTCCTTTTCGCCGTTCTTTATCTTAATCGCTTCGTTAATTTCCGGAAGGTTTCCCTCCTGGAACTTAATGTCGAGGACCGCGCCGATAATCTGAGTGATTTTTCCTATTTTGCTCTGTGCCAACTTTTCGTCACTCCTTTTCTCTTTACTTCTGGCCATGCTGCCCTAGCTGATTGCGTTCGCTCCGGCAATGATTTCGGTAAGCTCCTGTGTGATCGAGCTCTGGCGGGCACGATTGTACTTCAGGGACAGATCGGAAATCATCTCGTCCGCGTTGCTGGTCGCCGCATCCATCGCCTGCATGCGGGCTCCGTTTTCGCTGGCGAGCGCCTGAACCAGTGCTCCGTAAATCAGGCTGTTGATATATTTCGGAATGATAAGGTCCAGCGCCTCTTCCGCCCTCGGCTCATAATTCATCAGCACCAGGCTTTCGGCGCTATCTTCCGCACCGGCTTCCTCCGCCGTCTTCGTCTCAACCGGGAGCAGCTTCAGGAACGTCGGGATATGGACCACCGTATTTTTAAACACCGTGTATGCGATATAGATCTCGCCCACTTCTCCCGACACAAATGCGTCAAGAACGGCTCTTCCGATATCAATTGCATCCCGGAACATCGGCTCGTTGATCACCTCGGAATAGTCCGCCCGGATCGTGTAGCCGCGCCTGGCCAGAGTATCCCTCCCCTTGCGCCCGACGGCGTAGATCAGAGCGTCCTCCTTCGGTATCCCGCTGCCCGTTATCAGCTTGATTACATTGGAGTTATAGCCGCCGGCAAGTCCGCGGTTGGAGGTGACCACAATGATCGCCTTTTTCGGCGAACTGCCCGCGTTCAGATAAGGATGTGACAAGGTACTGGACTTTTTCAGCATGGAGCTCACGGTCTGATACATATAGTTGAAGTACGGCAGCGACTGTTCCGCGCGCGTCTTCGCCTTCTGAAGCTTTACCGTGGAAACGAGCTTCATGGCCTTGGTGATCTGCCCGGTACTCTGAATACTCTCTTTCCGCCTTTTGATATCCCTCATTGAGGCCATAGCTTCACACCCTCTCTATTATTTGGTAAATTCCTTTTTAAACTCGTTGATCGCGGCGATCAGCTTCTCCTCGCAGGCCTCATCCATAACCTTCTTCTCGCGGATGCCCGAAGGAATTTCCGGATATTTCGTATCGAGGAACTCAAACAGCCCCTTCTCAAAGGCCTGGATATCCGCCACAGAAATATCAAGAAGATACTTCTTGGTCGCGGCATAGATAATAATAACCTGATACTCCACCGACATCGGCTTGTACTGCGGCTGCTTCAGAATCTCGCGGATTCGCTCGCCCTGTGCCAGACGCTCCTTGGTGTCGGCGTCCAAGTCGGAGCCGAACTGGGAGAATGCCGCCAGCTCGCGGTACTGCGCCAGATCGACGCGGATCGGTCCGGCAATCTTCTTCATCGCCTTAATCTGTGCGGAACCGCCCACGCGTGATACCGACAGACCGGCATTGACCGCCGGGCGGAAGCCGGAATTAAACATCTCCGTCTCAAGATAAATCTGGCCGTCCGTAATGGAAATAACGTTTGTCGGAATGTAAGCGGACACGTCGCCCGCCTGTGTTTCAATAATCGGCAGAGCCGTCAGCGAACCTCCGCCGAGCTCGTCGGAAAGTCTTGCGGCGCGCTCCAGCAGACGGGAATGCAGATAGAATACATCGCCCGGATAAGCCTCACGTCCCGGCGGCCTCTTGAGGAGCAGGGAGAGTGTACGGTATGCAGTGGCGTGCTTGCTCAGATCGTCATAAATAATCAGGACGTCCTGTCCTGCCTCCATCCATTCCTCACCGATCGCGCAGCCGGAATACGGCGCGATATACTGCAGCGGAGCCAGCTCGCTTGCGGTAGCAACGACAACCGTCGTGTAGTCCATCGCACCGAACTCCTCCAGAGTCTTTACGATATTCGCGACCGTAGAAGCCTTCTGGCCGATCGCTACGTAGATACATTTTACATTCTCGCTCTTCTGGTTAATAATCGTATCAACGGCGATCGCCGTCTTTCCGGTCTGGCGGTCGCCGATAATCAGCTCGCGCTGCCCGCGCCCGATCGGCACCATCGAGTCGATGGCCTTGATACCGGTCTGAAGCGGCGTATCCACGGATTTTCTCGAAATAACGCCGGACGCCACGCGCTCAATCTGACGGTATTTTGATGCGGCAATCGGCCCCTTGCCGTCGATCGGCTGCCCGAGCGCGTTCACCACGCGGCCCAGCATCGCGTCCCCGACCGGCACTTCCACAACGCGCCCCGTTGTCTTTACCGTATCGCCCTCGTTGATGTTTTTGCTGTCACCAAGCAGTACCGCGCCGACATTGTCCTCCTCGAGATTGAGAACCATCCCGTATATCTCATTCGGGAATTCCAGCAGCTCACCCTGCATCGCCTTCTCCAAACCATGAATGCGCGCGATGCCATCGGCCACCTGGATAACGGTTCCTACGTCGGATACTTCCAGCCTGGTGCTGTAATTCTTTATCTGTTCCTTGATCACAGAACTGATTTCTTCAGGTCTTAAATTCAAGAGATAAGCACCTTCCTTCTATAAATAGTCTGGTTTTGTTTTATGAAAGCTGAATTTTCTGCAGCTGTTTTTCTATATGCGACAGCTTGGTGCGGATACTGCTGTCCACAACGCGGTCGCCGATCCGGATCACCATTCCGCCGATCAGCGCTGCATCCACCCTGTAATGGATCTCCAATGCGGCAAAATCGGTTGTCGCAAGCACCTTTTTCTCGACCTTCGCCTTCTGCGCCGCAGTCAGCTCGGCCGCCGAGGTCACTTCGACCACCCCGATCTTTTTGTAATCCTTCACTAACGAAAGAAAATAGCCTAGGATCGCGTCCAGCTCATCCGCCCGCCCCTTCTCAACGACCAGCGAGAGAAAACCCGTCATATCGTCGGAAACTCTGCCGCGGAAAATATTCTCCACCGCATTCAGCTTTTCCTCCCTGCTGATTTTAGGGTGAGTCAGAAGAAGCGTCAGCTCCCTGCTCTGCACAAGCACTTCGCGCACGGCCGCGGCCTCCTCGTAAAGCGCGTCCACGGACTGCCTCTCCAGAGCCAGATCGAACAGGGCTTCTCCGTATACCTTGGATACTAATTTCGCCATGTATCATCACCTATCTCATTCAAAGCTTCGTCCACGAGCTGCGACTGTTTCTCTTCATCCATGCTTTCCGCGACAAACTTGCCAGCCATCATAGATGCAACGGAAATCATTTCTCTCTTTATTTCGTCCTTCATCTTATTCTTTTCGAGCTCAATTTCCCTGTTCGCTCTCTGTGCAATTCTCGCTGCCTCCTCATGAGCCTCTGCAAGGATCTCGGCCTCCTTTTTCATGGCCTTCTTTCTGCCCTCGCTCAAGATCTCATCCACCTCCGTGTCCGCAGCCTGTACCTTGGCATCGTACTCGGCCTTGAAGCGAAGCGCGTCCTCCTTATCCTTTGCAGCCGCATCCAGATCCCCCTGGATTTTCGCACGGCGTTGCTCCAGAAGATTCCGCGCAGGATTGAACAGGAGATAGGATAACAGCAGGAACAAGACGAACACGGCGATCAGCGTAATGACGATATCTGCCAGCAGCTGAGCGTCCAGGCCGAAAATACGGTTCATCCAGGAAAACAGACCCCTGCCGTCCTCGTCGCTGATTACGCCCCCGTTCAGAAATACGCCGCCCGCGTTAATACTGCTCATCAAACTGCCCACTGCTTTGCCTCCCTTCGGTTGCTGATTTTATGTGTCCTCTAAAATCAAAGCCTGCCGATCAGCGGGTTGGCAAACAGCAGAATAATGGCAACCGCGAAGCCGTAAAGACCGGTGGTCTCGGCAACTGCCTGACCAAGAAGCATGGTGGACATGATCGTACCCTTAGCTCCCGGGTTGCGTCCAACGGCCGCTGCGCCGTGACCTGCAGCGATACCCTGACCAACACCAGGTCCGATACCTGCGATCATCGCGAGACCTGCGCCAATTGCGGAACATGCTAAAATTAAACCTCTATCTGTCATTCTGGTTTCCTCCTTAAAAAATATAATTCGCTTTTTTGAAATTGACCGCCCGGAAGAGCTGCCGCTGCCGGCCTGATTGCTCTACTCCTCCTCAAAGGTATTTGAGATAAATACCATCGTCAGCATACAGAATACATACGTCTGAATTGCACCCGAAAATACGTCAAAATATCCGTGCAGCACTGCGGGCCACGCAATCAGTACGAATTTGTTAAGCAGCCCGTAGACCAGTCCCATCATTACCGTGCCCGAAAGTACGTTGCCGAACAGACGGAGCGACATGGACAGCGGCGTCGCAAGCTCGCCGATAATATTGATCGGCGTCAGAAGAACAGGCTTGAACAGATTCGTGATATGTCCCATTTTCTGATACTTGAAGCCGTTGTAATGGATCAGGATAAATGTAATCAGCGCCAGTCCAAAGGTAACACCATAGTCTGCGGTCGGCGGTCGAAGTCCGAACAGCCCGGCGATATTGGCCAGCAGGATAAAACAGAAAATCGTTCCGATGTAGTTCGCGAATTTGCCGCCGTGCTTCTCTCCCATGTTTGTCTTGGTTAGATTATCAATCGCGTCGACCATGTATTCAATCGCGTTCAGGAACGGTCCCGGTGCTTTTTCCGGATCTGCTTTCCTGATTACTCTGTTTGCTATCAATGCAAAGACCGTCAGCGCAAGTATCACGATCAGCAATGTGATATGCGTCGTTGTCAGCCAGACCTCCTGGCCCAGGAACCTGTACTGCACAAATCCGTTCACGCCGAAGGATACGTCGCTGTCGGAACTGAGCTGCAGCAGATTCTGCCCTGCAAAGCCTGTCGAAAGCAAACTGCTTCCAATGCCCACTTTCTCACCCTCCTTTGCTTAAAAATTTTATTACTTTATGAGTTAACGGCTGTAAATATGCCGAAAACTTCAAGCTGAATGTACCCAGGAGCACACCGATAATATGGAACACCTGCGGCAGAAGCCCCCCGGCCAGAAACGCGGCGGCCGCAATCAGCAGCCTTTTCATCGCGCTCCGTTTCGTGTATTTCCCCGCCGCTTCTTCATCCATATCAAGCGCACGGTCAATCGTTACATAAAGATGCCACAGCAGCACCCCTGCCGTAAAACCGCCGAGCAGCACGCCTAGCACCCAGCGCAGCCGGGCCCCATCCATAATAATACAGCCTGCGCCCGCAAAAATCAATGAGAAAAATACGACGCCGGCCGCCATATCGCGGATTGTCTCCCTCGCCGTAAGCGCGTCCTCCTCGGGCGTGACCGTACTGAGTATCTCATCCTTCCCGGCAGAACCCGGATTTTCAGCAGAATTTCCGAGCTCTTCCTTTTCCGGCGCCGCAAAGGAATTCTCGCGGTGACCGGTTTCTTTCGCGGAAAGCTTCTCCGGCGGGTTTTCGGGTGAATTCTCAATACCGGTTTCCTTCGCAGATAACCTCTCCGGCGGGTTTTCGGGTGAATTCTCAATACCGGTTTCCTTCGCAGATAACCTCTCCGGTGGGGCTTCGGACAAATCCCGAATGCCGGCTGATTCTGCCGGATTCCCTTCCCTGACAGACCCGACAGCACGTTGTGCGCTTTCTTTATTCTCCTCCGCTTCGTTTACGCCAGGCATTAAATTCCTCCTCCGCTTCCTGTCTCCGATCCTTCGGCATTTCTTTAACCGAGCCGGCCTCACTGCGCTGCTCCGCCAGCTGTGCCCGCAGCCTGCGTGCTCTTACGCCGCTGATTTCCTGCGGGACTGCCGCCTTGCTGCTGCCGGATTTCATTTCCTGGTTCGGCGCTGCCTTGTTTTTTGCGCGTTCCTTTTCAAACTCCTTCCAGTAGGCCAGCTCCTGCTCCTCCCGCCGAAGGTCTTCCGCATAAAACGGCTTTGTCAGCCTGTAAACATTGCGGAAGGCTGCCAGAAATCCAAACAGCAGAAAAACAAGAAACAAAAAGCCGGCGTCCGTAAGCCGATCCAGCCAGTACCCGATCAGTCCTCCCACTAAAATCGGTGTGAGCATGCTGACCCCGATCTGTGTAATCATCAGAACAGACTTTCCGACAGACATGCTGCGGGAACCCTTCCGTGCCGAACCGGAATCCGTTCCGGAAACCGCTCTGCGCGCCGTATCTTCACCGGCATGCACCCCCGTCCTCCGGCTTTCCTCTTTCTCTGCATTCTGACCTGCGCCGTTATCCCGCTCCGCCACTCGGATGCCTCCCTTTTCTGAATTTCTGCCGTTCGTCCGCGCAATGCGATACCGGTTCTTCCCCGGAAGCGCTCCCGGCCGGAATCAGCACTGTGATATCCGTCTGTTCCGTATGTATGCGGTACTCTTTCCTAAATGATATGCCTTCCGCGAAACGGCATGCCTGATCATTCTGTCTGCGGCACTTAAACCGTCCTCTCCTGCAAAAATATCCGAAAAAAAGGACACACATGCAATAATAACACATTCCGGAAAAAATGTATACGATTTCTCATAAACTTCGTCGAATTTCACAATATTTCTTTCATCGTTTTCGCAGGCCGTTTCCTGCTTCTCCGACACAATTCTTGTGTTTGTAATTTTAATTTATTTATGCTATACTGAAAAAAACTTTCCGCTGGAAAAAGATTTTTTGGAGGCATACAATCATTATGACTGAAAAACTTCTTTACCGAAAACGGTTTATTCCTATGGAAACCACAGCTCTGAAGGACGACGAGATCCTTCTGTGGGAGGACGATCTGATCGTAACCAGGTGGAAATCGCTCAAGCCGCGCAGCGATATGGGCGGCGGCCTGTCCGCCTATTATCTCAGGGATGGCCTGAAAATCAGTAAAATGTTTGATCCTGCCGGCGGCTTCGTACACTGGTACTGCGATATGATTCATCCCGTCGTCCGGGAAGATGCCGTTATTTTTGAGGATCTCCTGCTCGATGTCGTTATTCTGCCGGACGGCAGCACGCGCGTTCTGGACGCGGATGAGGCTGCGGAGGCTGCAAGGTGCGGCCTTATCACTGCCGAACAGCTCTGCCAGTCACTGACCTCGCTCCATCTGCTTCTGACCTCGATTTACGAAGGCAAATTCGAAAAATACGGCGGGATTCTCAGCTGTTTTGAACCGCCTGAGCTGTCCGCCTGAGAGGGACATCCCTCTCAGGTATTTTTTGACGGAATCGAACTTAAATAATTATATTTATCTTGTATTTTTAAAGAATTTCTGCCGCAAAGCAGCGCTCTCCTATTCTGTTTCAGGTTCCGCACCAGCTTCTCCCGCAATTTCAGATTCCCATCCGGAGCGGCCGCTTCCTTCCGTCTTCCCGGTTTCAAAAATATGCTCAAACTCCTCCTCACTCAGTTCCTGTCCGGGACAAAAACAGCCGGATCTCCCGTAAACGACCAGGCTTCGATACAGGCTTTCTGCAGCGCCGCAACCGCACAGCTTCCATAAGCGGCAGGTGCAGACCAGAAGCCGGCCGCCCATGCAGCGCGCTTCAAAAATAAGTCCCAGTTTATGATTCCGCTCAAAATTATCAATTGTCTGCACAATCGGTTTCAGCGAAGTGGCATCCAGCACCGCCGAATCGCTTTCGGTCACGATGGAGTACCACTGCGGCGTGGAAAAGCTACGGCTGCAGAAATATGCAAGAGCCGGATGGGTATTGTCGATGGAAAGGCCCAGTGTCCCCACCGGAATTGGACGGTTGACGGATTCGGAAATTGACCGGAACATCGGGTAGCACCAGAAATCCGTACAGAAGGTTCCCTGAACCGAATCACACAGTCTGTCCGGAAACAGCAGAACCCGAAGCCCTCTGCGAAGAAGCTCTTTCGCCTTAGCTGCACTCCGCGTGATAAAGAGAGGTTCCAGAACAGCCTGATTTGCTCCGCAGCCCAGCTGCCCCATCTCTGCATCTGTCTTATTTGCTCCGCAGTCCGGCCGTCCCATCTCTGCATCCGTCTTATCCGCTCCGCAGCCCAGCTGCCCCATCTCTGCATCCGTCTGATTTGCTCCGCAGCCCAGCGCTCTCCCCGCTGTATCGTTCTCATCCGATCCCGTACTGTTTCCGGCTGCGGCCTCCCGCACCTCATCCTCCCCAAGCTTAGGGATATTATGCAGTTCCGGATAGCTGTAAACCGAATAGCTGTTTTCGGCCAGCACCGCCCCGCGCTGCTCCAGCGTGAGCACCAGCCGATACTCCCGCGGCATGCCGCACGGCGGAAGGGCAAAGGAAAAGCTGCCGGCTCTGTGAACGCCGTTATCCAAAGTCCGCAGCACAACGATATGCCTCTGGACATGCTCCGTTCCAGCCTCTGGCACTTCCTTCGCTGTTCCGGACGGCGCTGTGATTCCGGCCGGCAGACCATTCCCGGCTCCGGCAGTTCCTCCGTTCCCGGCAGCCCCTTCCGCTGCAGACTTTGCCCCGGCAGAAACGGAAATTTCTGCGGCAGACTGCACAGCTGTGTCCGCATATTCCAGTACAGCGCAAATCTGCGCATCCTCCAGCGGCTGCGCCCCGTAATGAGAAATAATCAGGTTTCCGGCGACGGATTCCCCCTGCCGGTAAACGAACCGCGGCAGCTTTGCCAGCACCAGCGTCGGGCCGCAGAAGCCCCGCCAGG
Source organism: uncultured Lachnospiraceae bacterium (assembly GCA_910587085.1). GTDB lineage: Bacteria > Bacillota > Clostridia > Lachnospirales > Lachnospiraceae > RGIG4057. The sequence continues at coordinate 19,358 of CAJUMC010000031.1, forward strand.
ACTTGCGTGAAATAATGCCCTTTTCCTCCATCAGCGCATTCAGCACGCCGACCAGTGCCGTACCCTGGCCGGGAAAATCCTGGAGATCCAGCAGCTGATAGCCGGCAAGCAGCCCGGAGCGGTGTGCCGCCTCCAGTTCAAGCTTGTAGCAGAAGGCCGCAAGCGCACCCGAATTCCTGAAAAACTCCTCTGCCTGCGGCAGCATTCCCGCTGCTTCCAGCCGTTCCCGGAATACTTCAAAATTGCGGGCCTCCAGCACGCCGGTATAGCGGCTGACCTCTCCAAAATCCGGGTAAGTGCAGTACTGACCGACCTCATGCGAAACAACCGGTTTATTCGTCGTAAACGCCTTTGCCTGCACAGCCTTTACCTTTTTCACTCCCGTGCCGTACTGGATCTCGATTTCTTGTTCTTCTCCGTTTCCGCTGCCGCCGTCCGATACCGTCCGATTTCCGGAACCGTCATCCTCTGCCGAACCGGCCAGACCGGCTTCCTCCATCCAGCCGGTTTCCTTCGCTCTGCCGGCTTCCATCCCTCCTGCCCCCTCCGCCGGCCCACCCGGAACGCTGCAGTCTCTTCCGGCATCTTCCTCCGGATCAAAAAAGACATCATAGCTGTGTACCGTGTTTGGCTCCTCTGTCTGCACAAAGCCCTGCGGTGCGTCGCACATCGCATACGAACCCCGGATCAGAGAATCCCTGTCAAACCGCACGCCTGCAAAAAAATCCTCCTCGGGAATATCGGAAGGATAAAACTGGAAATTATTGGAACCGGATGTGTAAAGATGCCTCCCGTCCGCGGCACGGAAGCGCTCAATAATTTCCCCGAGCCGCTTCCTGCTGCCCCACAGCTCGTTCCCGAGCGACAGCATCACAAAGGATGGATGACTGCCGTACGTCTCCATCAGCCTCAGTCCCTCGCTGATCAGATATTCCTGCTCCTCCTCACAAAAGCCCTCCTCGCCGGCATCTGCGATCGTTCCCCAGAACGGGAGCTCAGGTTCCATGTAAATCCCGAGCAGATCCGCCGCACAGAATGCCGCCTCCGGCGGGCAGCAGGTGTGAAACCGGTAATGATTGATGCCGAAGCTTTTCGAAATGGACATAACCTTCAGCCAGTCCCTTGTTGACATCGGAGCCGCTCCGGTCAGCGGGAAAACCATCCCGTCATGCTTCCCGCGCAAAAACGTTTTCGTTCCGTTGATAAAAAAATGATGGCGGCCCGCCGCAAATTCCCGGAATCCAAACACGGCATGCACCGGCAAGCTCTGCCGCTGCGCCGGCTTCCCGGCCTCCGGCGGAACATTCCTCCCTGTCAGGTCTTCCCAATCCCCCGGTCTCCCGCGCCCCGCCGAAGCAGCTTCCCCGGTCTCCCCGCACAGAACCTGCAGTCTTCCCAGATACGGCGAAAACTCGCTGAATAGTTTCGGGTTCTGCAGCTTTGCTTCAATCACCTGATGCTGTACGCCCGGCGCAATCAGAATTTCCTGCTGTACAGTTCCCTCCGCAAATCGGAGCGGTTCGGATTCAAGTAAGCCAGGAATCTCTTCCGGCTGCCCGTCCATTTCCGGCTGCCATGCCTCTCCGACTATTTTGCTGCCGTCGTTTCTCTGCACGCCCGGCGCATTTCCCGTCCACGCTTCCCCAAGGCTCACGTACTCGCCGCTCAGCGCTATCCGTCTCCGCACCGTTTCACAGCCGGCATTCACCGTCTCCAGCGTAATGCGCAGAATACCTTCCGCCGTGCATGCCTCCGTCTGCGCGGACAGCACATCCACCGGGCTGAATACCTGCAGCTCCAGCCTGCCTAAAATCCCGTTCCAGTTTGTCTGCGTATCCGGCGAAGTCATATGCCCGCCCTTCGTCGGATAACTGGTATTGTCCACACATACCGTAACAGTAAATTCTGAACTTTGCACCGCCCTGCCGATCTCATAGCGGTGCGGCGTGCAGATACTCCTGCAGGCACCGATCTCTGTACCATCAATCCACACGCGCGTCATCCGCGTACGCTCCAGATACAGATACATCGGCAGTCCGACTTCCCCCGGCTCTACCTTCACCCTCCGCTGAAACCATGCCAGGCCGCAGAATGGATACTTTTCTGTCAGAAAAGCTGTTTCGCGCGCCGTATTTTCCCCGTGCAGTGTTTTCCCCGCCTGCGCAGTCGTGGACGGCAGCAGTATTGTGTCAGGAAAGCCGTGCAGCAGACGTCCTCCCTCAAATATGCCTTCTCCGGCCTCGTCCATCCACAGCAGCCATTCCCCCGCCAGACTATAATTCCGCATCGCACACACTCCCCCTTTTGTTTTCCGCAGCGGCAGTCTGCGCCTGCCGGAAGGCATACTCAGCCGCATCCCCTGCAATCTTCAAAACGATTATTATATTCCGGAGCGCAGGCCGCCGCTGCCTGTGCTCCCCCCTTGTATAACCTGCTTCTCCAAAACGGCCTGCGCTCTCGGCTGCGCAAAACCCATTCTGCACAGGGACCAGTTCAAAGTGGACGCCTTTACCATGTCTGCCATATCCCACAGATTATCCACTACTCTTATTTCAACTTTTCTTTTGATCAGCTCCGAAAACAAATCCGTCAGCTTATGCTTCGCTATCGGTATCTGCGTTTTCTTCGCAACATAGTAACCGGCAACATCGTCCTGCAGTTCAAAATCCGCCGTGTCAAATTCATAGAGAAACAGTACAGCGGATCTCATTATTTCAAACCATTTGCTTTCGATTACAATTCCGTAATCCGCCGTTCCGGAAGAAAAATAGCGTTTCCTGTCGCTCTCCGTCGTATTCCTGCCTGTGTGGTAGGCTACACGGGGACAGTTCCGCGGCGTCAGGAAATTCGGCAGACGGAATTCATCAATTGCCCACACAAGTCCGACGGTTTTGTCCAGATCGTTCCGGTCGGGTATTCTCGGTTCAAATATTGCAATATCAGATTCCTCGCTCACATGAAAAAGCCGCATGGGATTCCTCCTGTTTTTCACAGTTTATTGTATTAAGATCGATCCTGAAAATCAATGTTCCAAAATCTGCGCCTGCGCAGCACGCATGCATGAGGAGGAAGTTTGTCGGGTCCGCCAAATTCCGCGCCTGCGCAGCACGCACCTGACAGGCTGCAGAACAGCTGCGGGCATTCCGCGCCGCGCTGCTTTCCCCGGAGTATATGCCTGACTCCTGCAGCCGTCCAACCTCCGCTTTGTACCTGTCTCCTTCTCTACCGGATCTGTGCCCCCATCCGGTACGCTTCCTCCAGCGACGGGCTTCCTTCGATCTCGCCTCCGCCGTTCACTCCTCCGGCGAACACTGTGCCCGCCAGACGGCACTGATCAAAGCAGGCAATCCAGCCCTCCAGGCCGTGAACCGCCCTCTCGTCCGTCCCTTCCGCATCGTCAGCCGCCGCGGAAAGAAAATAGATTTCGCGGAATGCATAATCCGAGGTATAGAGCGAATTGGCACGGTCAAGAAGCGTTTTCATCTGCCCGCTCATCTCATAATAATAGACCGGCGACGCGAAGGCAATAACCTCCGCCGTCCTCATTTTTTCCGCGATCTCCACAGCATCATCCCCGATCACGCAGCGCTTTGACGTCTGGCAGGCGAGACAGCCCCGGCAGAAGGCAATGGATTTATCCTTCAGGGTTATTTTCTCAACCTTATTTCCCGCTGCCTCCGCGCCCTGCGCAAAGGAATCCGCCAGCATTTCCGAATTGCTCCGGTTTCTCAGACTGGCACTGATAACAAGTACTTTTTTCGCCATCGCAGCCTCCTCTTTTTTCGGACGGCAGTCAACATTGACAATCTCGCCGTCCTGTGATATTGTCATTATAATACCTGAACCGGGTTTCTGGTCAAGAGCTTTCTCAGGGAATAAAAAAACAGAAAAAAGGATACAGGAGGAATGAAGTATGTCAAGAACAATTACCGTTAAGGGTGTGGGCAAGGTTTCTGCCAAGCCGGATTATGTTGTACTTTCCATGACGCTGGAGGTTCTGGACAAGGATTATAACAAGGCGATGGACACGGCAGCGGAACACATCCGTCTTCTGACCGGCGCACTGGAAGAAGCCGGTTTTGAGAAAAACTCCATCAAAACAACGGATTTTCAGGTGCGCACCGATTACACCCACGAAAACGACAGCAACGGCCGCTGGAAAAACATTTTTAACGGCTATGCTGTCTGCCATAAACTGAAGCTGGAATTTGATTTTGATATGGAGCGCCTGTCGAAGGCACTGTGCGCGGCATCCGGCTGCGAGGCCCGCCCGCAGCTCTCCATAACGTTCACGGTTAAAGATCCGACGGCTATCCGTGAGGAGCTTCTCCGCTCCGCTTCTGCAAGCGCAAAACAGAAGGCAGAGATCCTCTGCGATGCCTCCGGCGTAAAACTCGGTACTCTTCAGTCCATCGACTACAACTGGAGCAAGTTTGATCTCCATTCCACCACAAGGCTCCGCATGGCCGACGAGCAGGAACATAATGCGGTTCCAATGATGGCAAAAGCCATAGATATCACGCCGGATGACATCGACATTTCCGATACTGCTGTCTTTGTCTGGGAAATCATCTAACCAGGAAGCTGCGGATCTCGGAAAACAGTTCGTCAAAAACGGCTCATGCAGTCCGTTATCAAAGAACAGCTTATGCAGCAAAATGCTGTATAAGCCGTTCTTTTTTGCTTTAAATGCCTTTACCATGGCAGAATCACTTTGTTCCGGAAGAAACCATTTTACAAGCCGGCATCTCATAAATTCTTACACTTTGCATGGTTATCCCCCTATTGGCCCCTATAAAGCCCTGCTGGCAGCCTTCCCGCAGAAGCAGAATCCGCCCGGGCAGCATGCTTCCCTACGGCGGCTCTCAATGCAGGTGCTCCGGGAAATTTTTCAGCACAATGCTGGAATACGGCCAGAGACGCATGGATAAAATGCCGTCCTCCGGGTAGTATGCCGCCATATCCACGCCGAACCCCTCCGTATTGGTGTAAATCATCCTTACAAGAGCCCTTCCCGGCTCCACGCCAAGCTCCCAGACCGGCACTGATACATTGACCTCGTGATCGTTGTTGTTGATAAGGATTACAAACTGCTCCTCCTCGTTGAACCGGCCGTAGCCGATCACGCCGTACGCGCCGTACACAAATTTCAGCGAGCCTGTCTTCAGGGCCCCGTATGCTTTATGGATCGCAATCATCTCCCGGTGGAGCCGGATCAGTTCCTTATCCTCGCGCCCCCACGGGTAAGTACGCCGGTTGTCCGGATCGGTCCAGCCGCAGACGCCGGCCTCATCGCCGTAATATATGGTCGGTGCGCCGATCCAGGTCATCTGCATCACTACAGCCTCCCGCATAATTGCAGAATTCAGATCGCGGTTTGCCGCCTCAGGCCCGTTCGGCCCGATCCGTCCGACATGGTGATTGGTGCGTGTCAGAAACCGGGAATGATCATGGTTTGACAGCTCGTTCATCGCCACCATAAGCGATTGTGTATGGAAGCGGGTCATATAATGGCGCATGGCGCCGAAAAAAGCGTCCGAGTTGCAGTACATATCATGCCGGTATTCATCGCTGTGTTTTTCCAGTCCGGTCAAAAACCAGGTGATCGGCTCCATAAATGCGTCGTAATTCATGACAGAATCCCACTGATCCCCCTGCAGCCAGGACTGCGGATCTCCGTAATGCTCGGCCAGAATCAGGGCATTCGGATTCGCACTGCGCACATTCCTTCGGAACTCGCGCCAGAATTTATGATTGTACTCCGAAGAATGGCCCAGGTCGGCCGCCACATCCAGCCGCCAGCCGTCCACATTGTAAGGCGGCGACACCCATTTTCTCGCAATCCTCATAATGTAATCGTACAGCTTCGGAGACTCCTCATAATTCAGCTTCGGCAGCGTATCATGCCCCCACCAGCCGTCGTACGAGCCGTTGTAGGGCCATTTTTCCTCTTCCTGCTCATAGAACTTGAAAAAGGAGTGGTAAGGGCTGTCCTGCGAGACATAAGCCCCCTTCTCATAGCCCTCCGCATCCTCATAAATCTTTTCGCGATCCAGCCATTTATTGAACGAGCCGCAGTGGTTGAACACGCCGTCCAGGATAATCTTCATGCCGCGGCGGTGGATCTCCTCCACCAGCGAGGCAAAATACTGGTTGCTTGCCTCCAGATTTTCCTTCTGCGTGACGCGGCAGATATACCTCGCCGCCTTTTTATTGTCCTTCTCGCCCTCCGGCAGACATTCCCCCTCGTCCCTGCGGATCACGCCGAAATGAGGATCGATATAGTCATAGTCCTGGATATCGTATTTATGATTGGAAGGCGATACAAAAATCGGGTTCAGATAGATAACCTCTACACCCAGATCCTGCAGGTAGTCCAGCTTTTTCCGGACACCCGCCAGATCTCCGCCGTAGAATTCCCGGACTCCCATCGAGGCCGGATATTTGTTCCAGTCCACAACACGCTTTGTCCCCTCGCCGATATAGCAGTATTCCTGATCAAGAACGTCGTTTGATGAATCGCCGTTGCAGAACCGGTCTACGAAAATCTGATAAAAAACCGCACCCTTTGCCCAGTCCGGCGTGGTATAGCCCGGCACAATCGAAAAATCGTATTCCGGGCGGTGCACCGTATCAACTCCCGCCCGCGTATAGTAATAGAGCTCCTCCCCAAAAAACAGCTTAAAATGATATTGAACCGTAGTGTCTGCCAGATCAAGCGCCGACCCGTAATAATCAAAGCGGCGATCCGACTTTTCCAGCTCCATGCTGTATTCCCTGTCCCCGGCGCAGAGCATCACACATTTCAGCCTCTGATGTGCCGTCCTTATTCTCAGCCTTACCGTCTCATACGGCATCGGCTCCGGCGGAATCCGAAAGGAGCCCGTGCCGTCGCTGAATACGGCAGCCCGGTCAAAGGGCCTGTTTTCCATAAACGATTCATATATTTTACTCGTACTATCCATCCTGTTACTCCTGCCGCAAAGCTTTTATCCTCCGCAGGCCTCTCCCTACAAATGCGGAGGTGTCCGAAAAGGCACTTATTCATTGTTATTTTATAATATTGTTCCCGGAAATACAATATCTAAAATTCCCGAGTTTCCGCAATATCCGTTTTTTTTTCGCATCGGGCAGCTCTGCCGGCCGTTTCCCGGGAAAGTGCGGAAATCCGGACAGTAAAACAGGACAGTTTACGGTAACTGTCCTGTTTTGGAGAAGGTATTTTTGTTACTTATGGGGTGTAGCAAAAACTATATAATGTATTGGGGTTTACGAGTGTTATTATAGCATGCTGCGCAGGAAAAGTGTTCACAAACATGGTATTTTATTTTCGAATTTTTTCGTCGTTTTGCCGGCATCGGTCTAAATAACGCAGTCCGGCGGCTGTTATTGTGCACAAAAATGATTTCATACCTCTGCTTCCTCTGCAAACAGGCCTTCAAACTCGGCGCGCCCGATGCGTTCCTTTTCGATCAGCAGAGCGGCGCAGCGGTGCAGCACCGCCTCGTTCTCCTGAAGCAGATCGCGCGCCTTTGCGTAGCACTCGTCAACAATACGGCGCACCTCCTCATCAATCCGGGATGCGACGGTTTCGCTGTAGCTTCTCGCGTGCGCCAGATCCCGCCCGATAAACACCTCGTCATCATTGTTTTCGTAATTCACCATACCGACGCTGTCCGAAAATCCGTAGCGGGTCACCATGCTCCGCGCAGTGTTCGTCGCAGATTTGATATCCTGCGAAGCGCCCGTCGTGACATCATCAAAAATCAGCTCCTCCGCCACGCGGCCGCCCAGGCTGACAATGATATCCTGCAGCATGCGGCCCTTCGTATTGAACATCTCATCGCGCTCCGGCAGCGGCATTGTGTAGCCGGCCGCGCCGCTTCCCGTCGGGATAATGGATACGGTATAGACCGGCCCAACATCCGGGAGGATATGGAACAGAATTGCATGCCCCGCCTCATGATAAGCGGTAATCTTCTTCTCTTTCTCGGAAATGATGCGGCTTTTCTTTTCCTTACCGATCCCGATTTTAATAAAGGAACTCTTCACGTCCTCGTCGCGGATAAAGTCCCGGTTGCCCTTCGCCGCGCTGATCGCCGCCTCGTTCAGCAGATTCTCCAGGTCCGCGCCGGTGAAGCCCGCCGTCGTCTGCGCAATCTGCTTCAGGTCGATATCGTCTCCGAGCGGCTTGTTTTTCGCATGAACCGACAGAATTTCTTCTCTGCCCTTTACATCCGGCCTTCCGACCACTACCTTGCGGTCGAAGCGCCCCGGACGCAGGATCGCCGGATCAAGGATATCCACACGGTTGGTTGCCGCCATAACAATAATGCCCTCGTTGCTGCCGAAGCCGTCCATCTCGACAAGCATCTGATTCAGCGTCTGCTCGCGCTCGTCATGCCCGCCGCCCATGCCGGTTCCGCGCCGCCTTGCAACGGCATCAATCTCGTCGATAAACACAATGCACGGCGCATTTTTCTTCGCGTCGGCAAACAGGTCGCGGACGCGGGAAGCACCCACGCCGACGAACATTTCCACGAAATCCGAGCCTGAGATCGAGAAAAACGGTACGCCCGCCTCTCCGGCTACAGCCTTTGCCAGCAGAGTTTTACCGGTTCCCGGAGGCCCTTCCAGCAGGATTCCCTTCGGGATGCGCGCACCCAGCTTCAGATATTTTTTCGGATATTTGAGGAAATCAACAATCTCGCTCAGCTCCTCCTTCTCCTCCTCCAGGCCGGCCACATTTTTAAAGGTCGTGTTTTTGTTCTCGTCGGTCGTCATCCGCGCGCGGCTCTTGCCGAAATTCATGACCTTGGAGTTCCCGCCCCCGCCGCCGTTCATGGCGTTCATCATCATAGTAAATAAAAAGATAATAAGGATCACGCCGAAAATATAAGGCAGAATCTGCCATATTATGCTCGGTTTGTCAATTTCATGTACAACCGTCCCGACACCGGCATCATAGCCTGCCTGCTCTGCTTTCGTCACGTCCGTCGCATCAAAAATTGCTGTCGAGCCGTCGGTCAGCGTCACCCGCACCCGCCCGGTCGGATATTCTTCGTTCGGATAAATGTCCACCCGCCTGACCTGCCCGCTTTCCAGATCCGCCGTGTATTTCTGATAACCGTAACCGGAGGAATTCCCCCGTATCCCGTTTGAAAACAACACTGCGACGAGCAGCAGAGCGAGAAGAAACAGATAAAATCCATAGCCCTTTAAAAACTTGTTCACGTTTTTTCTCCTCTCCCAGATCTATATTTCAACCGCTCCGATGTACGGAAGATTGCGGTATCTCTGCTGATAATCCAGCCCGTAGCCCACAACAAAAACATCCGGAACCTCGAAGCCGGTGTAATCCACCGTAATGTCAAACCTTCTGCGATCCGGCTTGTCGAGCAGAGTACAGAGCTTCAGGCTGTTCGGCTTCCTCTGCTGCAGGGCCTTCAGCAGCCAGGAAAGCGTGCGGCCCGAGTCCACGATATCCTCTACCACAAGAACATCCTTCCCCTCGATGCTTTCGTCCAGATCCTTCTGAATTTTTACTATTCCGCTGCTGACCGTGCTGTCGCCGTAGCTGGAAACCGCCATGAAATCCAGCGAGCACGGCACCTCAACATGCTTGGAAAGCTCCGTCATGAAAAATACTCCGCCCTTGAGCACACAGATCATGTGAATCTGCCGTCCCTCGTAATCTCTGCTGATCTGTACTGCCATCTCGTGAATTCTTTCGGCTACGGCTTCCTCCGAAATCAATACACTGATTTTCTCCGCCATCGTAATTATCCTCTCTTCCTTAATTCTGCCACAAGAATGTGCTTTGTATTCCCGTCCACATAAAGCCCTGCTTCCGCTCTTACGCCGACCGCCCATAAAACCCTGCTCCCGGCCGTCAGCAGCAGAATGCCGTCCCGCTCCCGCCGGGGCAGCTTCCGGTCGATAAAAAGAGACTTCAGCGGCTTTTTCATCCCGTCCTTATGAATAATTATATAGTCTCCCTCCCGCCGCGTCCGCAGGGTAAGCATACTAGTGATTTTATCATAATCAAACCATTTCGTATAGCAGTTTTTTGGAATTTCTGCATTTTCTTCATACTCCGCAAGCCGGAGCGTTAAAATCCATTCCCCGAGCTCCGCCTGAAACGGAAGCGGCACGGCATCACAGGAAAAGCCGGCGGAAACAAGGGGAAGGCCTGGCGCAGCGCCGCACTCCAGGCTGCCGGCTGTTTTCCGGATGCCGCTCTCCTTCTGCCCGGACTGCGAGCGGAAAAGCTCCAGAACGCCATAGCTGCGCTGTGCGGTAATCCGGTACGGGAGCGATGCCTGACGTCCGGTCGCTCCCTGGGCGATATCCCGAAGCTTCTGCACATGGAGCCGGCCGATATCCCGACGGCTCCCTGCAAGCTCCGACAGTGCGCAAAGAAGCACTTCGTCCTTCAGCACCTCCGGCAGCTTCTCCCATTCCTCAATGGACAGAAACAAGGCACCTGCGCCGTCCGGCTTTTCCCCGTATGCCGCTGCACCATCCAGCCGGCGGCTGCTCTGTTCCGCTCCGCACTGCTGCTCCGGCCCGATCCGGATTTTCCGGCAGGCCTCCTGCGCCTGCTGCCGGATATATTCCGCCGCCCGCGCAATTTCCTCCGCTGCCTTGGCCAGATGCTCCGCCGCCCTGCCGTTGACCAGCTCCGCCGCAGGCCGCAGAATGGAATGGCGAATACGGTTTCTCGTGTAGTCCTCCGCAAAATTTGTCGAATCGGTGCAGTACTGCAGCCCCTCGTCCGCCAGGTATTTTTCAATCTCCGCCCGGGCCGCGCAGAGCAGCGGCCGGATAATGTTCCCTCTGCAGGGCACAATTCCTCCCAGTCCCCTGAGCCCGGAGCCCCGGAACGCATGAAACAGAAAGGTTTCTGCACAGTCATTCTGATTGTGCGCAACCGCAATTTTCGCCCCGCCCATCCTCCGGGCCGCTGAGGCAAGCTCCTGATAACGGGCCTCCCGCCCGGCCTCCTCCTCCGACATGCCCGCTGCTGCTGCCTCTGCCGGGATATTCCGCCGCACAATCCGGCAGGGCACGCCGGCCCTCCGGCATTCCTCCTCCACGAACCGCGCATCCCGATCCGCTTCCTCTCCGCGAATGCCGTGATGGACATGCACGACGGCCAGCCGGAGGGCATACTTCTCACGCAGTGTGCATAAAATATGCAGCAGACATACGGAATCCGCGCCGCCGGAAACCCCGATCACCACCGCATCGCCGGCCGACAGCAGCCCGTAATCTTTGATATGCCGCTCCGTTTTCCCAAGAAGATCAACTGAAGCCAAACCCATGACCGAACCTCGCCGCTCTCAATAATATTGCCTTATTGTACAACATTACTCCTTTTCCTGCAAGAAGAGAAAAAACTTTGCCTCAGGGATGAGAAAAAACAGGCTCTTACTCCTTCGCCGGCTGCCCGCTGCGCCGGAACAGACCTGCAATCAGCACGGTCATATCGTCCTTGGGCTGGTACTGCTCCCGCCGCATGGCCGCCTCCAGAATACGGTTGGCAAGCTCCTGAGGATCGCCGCCCTCCACCTCTGCCAGAGCATTCCGCAAAAATTCCTCCCCGCCGTCCTCTCCTTCCAGAACCCCGTCGGACAGCATAATAACATAATCCCCGTCGTACAACTTTTTCTGTTTGACATCGCAGGTCACGCCGGACAACACACCGGCCGGCAGCGTGGTCGAGTGGATGCCCTCCATCCAGTCGCCGCGCAGAATATAGGTGGCTGCCGCACCCGCCTTCATAAACTCGCAGATCCCCGTTGTGAGGTGCAGCACACAGACATCCATTGTCGTAAACATGGTATTGTCCTCCCGCAGAACAAGCATGGAATTGATCAGCCTCATTGCCGCCTCCTCCTTAAAGCCCGCCTCCAGGAACTGCTCCAGCAGCTCAATAACGCGCTCGCTCTCACGGCAGGCGGCCTCTCCGCTCCCCATGCCGTCGGACAGCAGCATAATCATCTCGTCGCCCTCCGGGTACAAAAAGGAAAAATTGTCCCCGGATACCCGGCTGTCCGCACGCGCCGCACGCGCTACACCGGTAACCGCACGGAAATTGGCATCCTCGCGAAACACATAATCCGCGTATTCTCTCCCGATCACGTTCCTGGAATCTTCGCAGGGGATCAGCTTCTGCCCGACGAGACAGCTAAGGATCATCGCCGCCTCCTTTGTTGTAGTGCAGCGTCCCCTTCGGCCGCGGGCCGTCAGATGAAGCTCCAGGCTGCCGTCCCCCCGCTGCAGCATCAACAGCTGCTTGGCGCGGATATTTTTCAGCCACAGCCGCGCCGTAACACTCCGCGGAAGCGGCCAGACGCGGCTGCCCTCCTGCTCCAGGTTGCCGGCAAATTCCCCGACAATCCGCGCCATTTCCGTCAGCTGATTGGCAACCGCCTCCCTGCTTTCGTTCAGGCGGTTGCGCCACAGCATACCCTGCTTCAGCCGGAACAGCCCCTGACTGAGCTCGTCGAACATCCGGAATCTGTGCCTGCAGTCCGAAAAATAGCGGCTCTGCATTTCTTCAGAAATGCCGCCGTCCAGCTGCACGGCATCCAGAAGCTCGGACACCTCCGCACAGCGGGTCAGCTCCTCCTCCACCCAGCACTTTCTGCAGCTTGCACAGTCCGCGCAGAGCTTCATGGAAACCTCGTCAAACAGACCGTTCAGTGTGTCCCGCTTCAGCTCGGTTCCTATATCCGCAAAATCGCTGATGCTGCCGGAAAGTCTCTGGAAAGAGCCTGCAATCCCGCTCAGCCGGCGTTTCATATCATTCTGCATTTTCCATTCGATAACATCCTCTCGTCTCATTTTCCCGTCTCCTGTCACCTGAATAATCATTGCAGCATGGATTATAGCAACTGCGGAAACGGTATTTTGTCAAATTCGGGAGGCTTATCCGGAAAACTTATTGACATTATCGGTAAGAAAATCTTATCAAAAATCGATTCGAGAGAGCTAAAAACGGGGGCATAAAGCCCCCGTATTATATCTTTCCCGGCTGCTGTCACAGCGCAGAAGCCGGATTCGGCTGTTCAAACAGGTCAATGAAATAACGATCACATATCGGGAATCCTCTGACATCCCGCAGCTTAAGGCCGGGGATTCGGAAGCAGTTCCACTCCGGGCTTCAGGGACCGTAAAAGGTCTTACCTTCCAACGTACCTTCTTTTAAACTGTCATATTTTTCAATGTAATAATGCTCTTTTCCGTCCTGCCCGACAAACGAGTAAAAATTCAGGTAGCTTGCTTCGCGGTTCAGGCCGGCAGTTGAAAACGTGCTGTCCCAGTTTTCGGTATCCATGGTATCAAGATGATAAAATGTTTTGTCTCCGATGGATATCGTTCCCGTCTGTACTCTGCGCACCAGGTGAAATCCCTTGAACTGCCGCCGCCAGGTAATATCAACCACCACCCGTTCCAGGGTCTCTCCGTCCTCCGCGCACATCGGCATTTCTAAATAGAGCGTATAAGGACGGTAAAATTGCCTCAAGCCGAAAAAAACTAACAGAAAGGCTGTAAGAATTCCTACGGTCAATAAAATTGATTTTTTCATAAAATATCCTCTCGATTATAATAGTATTATATATTACTTGGTTTATATCAGGAAAGCGTTGATTAAATCACCACTTCCTTTTGAACTTCCGGCGGATGCGTACGAATTTGCCGATTTGCCGGGGAATATGCCGCTCTGCGGCGCAAATACGGCTAGGGAAATGCTTTAATCAGCGTTTCCCTGGATTCTTAAATATCTGAAATTCTTAGGGTTCATTAGCTCCCGGCATCCATGATGAAATCGGCATAAAATCATATTTATCTTGATTTACATATTTGCTTCGGAAAACATTATACCAGACATTTTTATTTCTGTCAACTTTTTTCATAAATTTATTTACCAAATCAGGCCTGCTGTCCCGCCCGGCACGGTAAACGCATGCTTTATAAATAATCTATAAACAAATTTTTCTTCTTT
>CAJUMC010000032.1 GCA_910587085.1 uncultured Lachnospiraceae bacterium
TTCTTTGAAACTTTTTAAGAATTTCAAGGTTGTTTCATTGTTCAGTTATCAAGGTCCATTGGCTCTTCCAAAACTGGAAGTCCCTCCGCCGCCCCCTCCGTTATAAAAGGTTTCCGGCACCCGCCGCCGCTGCATTTCTTTCCTTGCCGCGTCAGCAAAAGTGATTATAGCACCGGTCAGTGGCATTGTCAACACTTTTTTCAATTTTTTTTGATTATTTTTTGCATACAATTTTAAACACTATATCTGGTGCTTTTAGTCCAGAACATCATACTAGATATATGTTCAATTCTTAACAGCCGTTTCCCTTGCTCTGGTCGTCCAACCCTTCAAAATATTTTTTTACCTTTTCCAGGTCCTCAAAAATCTTAGCGGCAATCTGTCTCGCTTCCGTGTCCGGCTGCCAGAGATCCGGCACCATAATCGGCGTACAGCCGGCTCTCGCCGCAGACACCAAACCGCTTTTCGAATCCTCCAGCGCCCAGCATTCTTCCGGCTTTACTCCGAGCTGCGCGCAGGCAGCGAGATAAATATCCGGCTCCGGCTTCGATCTTTCTATCATGTCACCGCAGACTACTACCTCAAAATACTCAAATACTCCGGCATCCTTCAGATGCCGTTCGACCTCCCAGCGAGGCGATGATGAAGCCACGGCCAGCCGATAAGATTTCGTTTTCAGATAGTTCAGCAACACGTACAGTCCCCTTTTCACCGGAACCCGGTTGTTCGCATAATAATCTGTAAGATATTCCTTCGTATACCTGCGCAGCGCCTCAGAATCATATCCGCTTCCGAATTCACGCTCCCAGACCTCCTGTGATTTCTGTCTGTTCAGTCCCAGGGTTTTCAGAGTCATATAACCTGCTTTTCCGATTCCGATCTTCTCCCCTGCATAATCCCACGCCTCAACAAATACACGTTCGGTGTCAAACATCAGTCCGTCCATATCAAAAACAATGGTTTTCATTCCGGCTCCTTTAACTGGTTAATTTATACATTTTAGCCCTTCTATGTCTTCTTGAATTCCGCTTATCCTGCCGCAATCCGCTGCGTATTCATCCTTTCTATATCCTGGTACTCCGGCCTTTCCTTCCCTTACACGATCTGTCAGGCCAGGCAGTCTATTCAGTACCTCCTCCACCTTCGCTTCCTTCCCTATACACGGTCTGTCAGGCACTTCAGAATGTTTATGGAAGAAGCTTTGTGAGGTCGGTCACCTTGCCGAGCAGCAAATTGTTGTTGTAAAGAAAACTAAGAAAACCGTTCTCATTTACCATCTTCATAAGATTTCTTCCGGCCTCGGTGCCCCCGGATGCAGTCAGCACAATACAGAAAACCCAGATTATGAGAAGCGCGTTCACTGCTCCGGCTGCAAATCCAAGCAGGTGGTTCGCCTGATTGAGAATCGGCAGCTTACTGATCAGATCCAGACTGAAGCACAAAATTTTAAGCAGTACAAAAATAATCAAAAATGTTACAATAAAAGAAAGAGCCCCGATTATCATACAGGAAAAATAGTTGCAGAGATATTCACGGAATGTGCTTACGCCCAGCGCGTTGTAATAAGCCGTGCTGTTATTCTCGAGCAGCGATTTCCGAATACTTTCCGGGAGCGGCAGCGATTCCAGAAATTTTTCCTGCACGCTTTTCGGATTTTCCTCCGGCTGCTTCGGTTCCTCCTCATCGTCGTCTTCGAAAGGAAGCACGGCACTCACTCTGTCGGCAAAATATGTGACGACCTTTTCGTTTGACTGCAGCTGCTTCGATACCATGGGGCTGATCAGCGCAGTCAAAAACAGCGCCGTAATCATCGAAAAAATGGAAAATACCGTTTTAATCAATCCTCGCTTCATCCCATACAGCGAACTCACGGCCAGAAATACAATTACCACAATAAATAACACATTCATTTTTCACCTCATCCATACCGCGGTTCTCCCGCGATACTTTCTTCACTATGAGTTTGAAAACCTTTCTTCAAACTTCTGATTTTAAACTTCCGCAAACTCCTGATTTTAAACTTCCGCTTCATAAAAACCTGCTCTCACACAGCTGTCAGGTCTATACTTTCAGCAGCCGTTATTTCTGCCTCTTCAGCCGGATTGTATCCGCCTGCGCATCCCCGATCACTATATATTTTTCCTGATCATCGACGCGCAGCACCTGCCTGACATTTTTCGAAAAACTCATATGAAATTTCAAATCGCCGTTCTTCCGGAGAATCGTCATCTCCTGGCCGCCGTACAGAACAATATCGTCGCCCGCTGTGTAGATACCGGTGTACTCGTATTCCAGCGGAATGTCCAGCGCTTTCTTCGCCTTGTCCGTCCGGTAAAGCAGCAGCTGCTCATCTGCGCTGTCCCCGCCTTTGAGCACCACCCCGATATACGACCTGCTGTAAAACATGCTGCGTATCTGCCGGTTAAAATCCTCTGTCAGCAGCGCCTTCGGCACCTCGGTCATACGATACAGGACAATCCCGTTATCCTTGCCCACCAGAACCATATCATTCGTGATAAAAGCCACTTCAGGTACTATCCCCTCAAAAGAGTACGAACCCACCATATTATCAACATAATTCTGACCGACATCACCGAAGTTGTAAAAGGTAACCCAGCTCTCCAGCTTGCCGTTCCCCAGGGACAGATAGGAGGTAACCAGCTTCCTGCCGTCCTGCGAGAGTGCCATGGCTACCGGAAATCCGCATTCTTTCGTTATTCCCATAATAGCGACAAGCGCCTGCCCGCTGTCCGGGGCATAAAGATAAATATGATCCCTGTCATCCTCCGTCGTCAGCACGGCTGTTACACCCTGCGCGGCGACCTCAATCGCAGCAAGCCTTCCCGCTACGGTGAAGCTGCTGATATTGCCCTTCCCGTCGATAATATAAAACTGACCGTTCCCCTTATCTGCAACCGCGGCATACGGCTCGCACACAGCAATAATGGGGTTTTTCAGGTTGTATGCAGCATTCCAGAGCTGCTTTCCATCCGCCGCATAAGCCCTGGCTCCGTCCCTGTCGTAGATAATGTATCCACCTCCGTACGCGGCATATCGCGCGGAGCTCTCTCCTGCCAGCTGCTCGGAATGTACTGTATCATAAGCATTATATTCCTTTTCCCGGCTTCGGCTCCATATCACAAGCAAAATCACGGCAGCAACCGCAGCAAGCAGAATCAATGCCGGCAGAAACGCTTTTTTTCTTTTTTTCCGCCTGTCCTCGTCGATCTGCACAGAGCGTAATTTTCTGTTAAACTGCTTCACAATTTCCCTCTTTCCCGCGCATCGCAGATTTCTGCAATCCGCGCTGACCGGCCGCCTGAAAAAGGTTCAGACGGATGCCGATTCAATATTTCAGAAGACGAAAAAGCCATGCTATCATTATATTATAGCATGACTTGTTTCAAAAGGCACCTGTTTTTTCAGAACTCCGGATCTCATCGGCACAGAAACCGGAAGACCTTTCGGAATACCGCGCCGTCAGAAAAGCTTTCCGGCCTGTGCTATAACCACGCTGTTAAGAAACCTGTAACACGGCTGACCAGTGGTCTTTCCGTGCAGATATTTGGCGCTCCACCTGCCGGCTGGCTTTTTCCGCTCTTTCCGCACAGGTGTTTGGCGCTCCTGCCGCGCTGTTGAGAAGCCTGCTTTTATGCCATGCTGTTTATAAACCGGCCTTACCTGCATTCACAGCTTCGCTTAAAATTTTCTGAAGAAGCCATGCTTCACATAAACAGCCGCTCCGTGCAGAACCCGCTTATAATTACGGCACAAGAAGCTCCTGATAAGCAAAAATAAGATTCTTGTCATTGATCTGGTTCAGTTCCTTGATAAATTCAAGATTTTCCAGATTGCCGTAGCGCCGCATGCAGATTCCAACCAGTGTATCTCCCGGCTGAACAACATACAACGTATACTGGGACGGATCAATCGGCTGGCCGGCTGTGTCCTCCGCCGGCTCAGTCGGCTGCGGCTGCGGCGTAATGCTTGCCTCTGCCTCATCCCCCTCGTGCGTTACCGGCTCCCTCTCCATATCGGATGGATTCTGCGAATCTCCGGCTGCTCCCGGCTTGTCCGACGGAGAGGGTCCTGCTGAAACCGCCGCAGTAGGATCTGGTGTTTCATTCGCAGAGCCGCTGCTTTCCTTGCCGGGCAGATCGTCATCCCTTTGATTTCCTTCCGGCTGATCGTCATCCGCCCCGCCAGAAGGGCTGATCTCCTTATCTTCCCCGTTCATGCCGTCCCCCGTCGGAACCGCTGTGCCGGTAATTGACGGAGAAGCATCTCCCTTGCCGCCGCCATGATGCCCGAAGGTTTCCTGTATATTCGGATCATCAAAAATATTCCCCTGTCCGTCATCCGCCGTAAGGTTGTCCGGCTTGTCCTTATCCCCCTTTTCATTCGCTGCTCCCAGAATCTGATTCAATGTCTGTTCAAACCCCTTAAGTCTTTCCTGATTGTAGATCAGAGACGCACCCATAACGACCGCAATTGCAGCGAGTACCACGCCGGCCGCATACAAAAACCTGGAACCTCCATCCGGCGCAGTACCGCGGCTTCGCTCTGTCTCCGGTTCCCCGGCGCCGCCCCCGGCTTCTTCTCCTTCCGGCAGCGTAATGGCCAGCCTGCTCCGCATTTCGCGGACGGCCCGATCCTCCACCTTTTCCCGCAGATCTTTCCCCTGCTTCTTGTCGATCATATAACTCTGCATCTCGGCGTTTTTTTCATAATATATGTAGAACCCGGTCTGCTGACTCATCTCATCATTTTCATAACGGAAAAATTCTTCTTCACACTCCAGAAAATCATAAAGCATCAAGATTCGGTCCGTCCCGGCAAAATAATCGAGATGTACCTGGCGTAGCAGTTCTTTCTCCTTATCTGTGAAGCTTGTCCCTCCGTAAAACCAGCCGACAATCTCACCGTCCGGAAAATATTCCTTGATGGTTTCATAAACCTGCTTCCAAACCTCTGAGGTCATCTCGATACCGCCGTCCCGGCAGGCATTTTCCGCTACAACAGCCCCGTAGGCGTAAACCTCGCGGCTGTGCTCGGACTTTGCAAATTCTCCCACAAGAACGGCCGCACAACGGGCAGAATGATCCTGCTCCGCCAGCCAGTGCGTAAAAGTATGTACGTAATCTTCGAGATAAATGCGAAAATCCCCTGTAAAATATCCTGACTGCCGGACATTTTTCGGAGGCTTTCTGCCGCTGACCTGATATTCCGTCTCCTTGCCCGCCGCGCCGGTATAAACATTCTCTATCATAAATGCTCCGCTCCTGTCTTTTCTTTTGGCGCAATCGTATCACGATTCGCGGAGTTATTTTGTCAAAAGAACGTCCTCCCCGGACAATATCGACCGCATATTCTGCGTTCATCCTACCCCTTTATCCTTTTTTCTTTTACCGTTCTGGCGGATCGGCGCTGATAACCGCATTCAGGGGCGAACAAAACCCTTGGAACCGGGAATATTGGCATGTCTATTTTTTACATTTCAGGCAATACTTAGAGCATAACACAATTTAGAAAGGCATCGAAAGTATCAGAAAAATGCAGAGAGAAAAGAATGTTTTATATTTCAGTGTAAATGACAGATACTCCTCCCTGGAGTTCGGAGACAGCCTGTACCGGCTGCTTCAGCCGGAGCTTCTGAAACGTCCCCTTGTATTTTTGTGTATAGGCACCGACCGGGCTACCGGGGACTGTCTGGGGCCGCTGCTCGGACATCGGCTGAACGAAAGCTGCTACGGTTCCTTCTATGAGGTATACGGCACGCTGCGTGAGCCGGTGCATGCAAAAAATCTTCAGGAAACTATTAACAAAATATACGAGCGTCACAGAAATCCGCTTGTTGTCGCCGTAGACGCTTCCCTTGGAAGCTCATCACATGTCGGCTACTACACTCTCGGCGAAGGTCCTTTAAAACCCGGCGCCGGTGTGGACAAGGCTCTCCCCAGCGTCGGAGATTTCTATATCACCGGCATTGTGAATATATGCGGTCTCCTGGATCAGATGCTGCTTCAGACAACACGTCTGCATACGGTGATGGCGCTGTCGGATCAGATCTATGACGGGATCTCCCATTTTATCCGCAAGCGCTACCGCAGCCGGCATTTTCCGTTTTTCGGCCTGCGCAACTCTTCCGTTGCAGGTTCTCCGGAAACTGCCGCCGGAAAACAGCGCGCACCGCAGATATAGGAAAAATTATTTGGAACCATCGGAACGGCGGCCTTCTGTCCGGTTCTCCGGACATGCTGTCCTTTAACCTGCGTCAGCTGTATCAGCGGCCGACAAGCGAAAGATTGATGACAGGCTGGTTCGTCCTGAACACGCAGAACCCGCGATGAAAATTGACCGGAGCAGACGGATGACGGACTGGTTGGTTCTGAGCAACGCAGTAACCGCAGTGCATTTCGACGGAGCCAGGGACAAGCTGTGGACGAACCGGCTCTTAACACTCAGAAAACACAACGGCAGTCCGGCTGTCACGGACAGTCAGACTGCCTAAAATCCCATGAAGTCCGAAGCCGGCTGCCGCTTAACTACGCCCGGGTCTGCTCCGTTGTCTCCCGCCTGCTGCGGTAAACACCAAGCGCCTCACCGACTGTTCCGGCCTCCCCCGACTGCAGCAGCTGTTCCAGTTGTTCCAGCAGGGTAATATCCATATTTTCCCTTCCTATATACGGACTGTACTTTTCCGTTATAACCATTGAAATGGATTTTATCTGCTCCTCCGCACTGCGCTGCGCATTATAAGTTTCCTCATGCTCGCGTCGCAGTCTTCCCAGCTCCCCGGCGCATTCCGCCGTCAGTTCATCAGCAATTACCTTTTTCGTCTCGGTCTCAAATTTCCTGACCGCCTTTTTCTTCTCTTCCGCGATCGTATCCAGCTCATTCTCCAGCTCAGACAGCTCCTGATTGAACTTGTCCAGGCCGTAGCCGCTCTCATCCTTATCCTTACGGATGCCCCGCTCCATTTGCCGGATATCGCGCCTGTTTTTCGCCAGGCTCCTCCGCAGTTCTTTAATCCTGCGGAATGCCTCCGGATGCTTTTCCTTTATAATCCAGCCGAAAAACACATAGGCCGCCCCGAACAGCAGCACGGTCACAATATAGGCTGCCACCAGCAGGCCCGTGCGCGGTTTAAAGAAAATAAAATAAATGCCGTACGGAATCGCAAACAGAATTACAACCAGCACCAATGCGATAATAAGAATATCCCGCCACCCGACCGGCTGATATACAGCGTGGAAAAGACTGCGGTTCAGAACACGCGGTATTTTGTCCGATTTGTAAACGCCGCGTATCTCGTCCCGGATATGTTTCCTTTCCTCGTGCAGTTCAGCGGTCTCTGCCTCGATCCGCTCGGATATCTTTGAGCTTTTCAGTTTGTCCTTTTTGGCGCGCACCTTTTTCTGGCGCCCTTTTATCGCCTCAAGCTGCTCGTCGTAAGCTCTTTCCAACTCCCCCTTCCGTGATTTTGTCACTGAAAGAATCTTTTCGGAAAGTTCCTTTTCCATCGCCGAGATCTGTTTTTCCAGCTGTTCTTCCTTTTCGGCCAGCTCCGCATTCTGCGCTTTGTTTTTTTCCAGCTCAACAAGAGCCTTCTTCATGGAATCGAGTTCATCCAGGCCGCCGGAAAGTACATTTCCATTACTGTCACCCATAGCGTTCCTCCTTTATCGGATTCGTCCCGCCCGCATCCCTTGTCCCCCTTCAGGCCCGGCGCGGGCGCCCGGCCTGCTTTTTCTAAAGCTCCACTCTTCCGTCCAGCGCCCGGAGCAGCGTTACCTCGTCGATGTATTCCAGATCGCCGCCCACCGGCACCCCGCTCGCTATTCTTGTTACCTTTATGCCTGCCGGCTTCACCAGTTTGCTGATATACATAGCGGTCGCTTCCCCCTCAAGGCTGGAATTTGTAGCGATTATCACCTCATCCACCTCACCTTGAAGCCGCAGAAGCAGCTCTTTCAGCCTGATATCTGCCGGCCCGATGCCGAGCATCGGAGAAATCGCGCCGTGCAGCACATGGTAGACGCCCTCGTATTTCCCCGTTTTTTCGTATGCCGCCAGATCTCTCGTATTTTCCACAACCATAATCTGTCTGTGATTGCGCTTCACGCTCGCACAGATCGGACATAGTTCGCCGTCGGTCAGGGTGCAGCAGACTTGGCAGTAGTGTATGTTTTTTTTGGCGGAAATCAGGGACGAAGAGAGCCTCTCCACCTGCTCCTCCGGCATATTGATTATGTGGAATGCAAGGCGCTGGGCCGTTTTGGAGCCGATACCCGGAAGCCTCGCGAGCTCCTCAATTAAATTGCTTATCTGACTGCTGTAGTAATCCACGTTTCCCTCGTTTCACACCGGCTCAGAACAAACCGCCGAAATTGCCCAGTCCGCCGGCGATGGAATTCATCATCTCGGCAGACTCCTCCTCCATCTTGCGGAGCGCCTCGTTGGCCGCCGCAACGATCAGATCCTGCAGCATCTCGATATCGTCCGGATCGACAACCTCCGGCGCAAGCTTCACCTCGGTAAGCTCTTTTTTACCGGATACTTTCACCGTGACAGCTCCTCCCCCGGCGCTGGCCTCCCAGACTTTCTCCTCCATCTCTTTGGTTTTTTCTTCCATCTGCTTTTGCATTTTCTGTGCCTGCTTCATCAGATTATTCATGCTGCCCGGCATAGCTCCCCCCGGAAATCCACCTCGTTTTGCCATTTTTTTCTCCTTTCCTTTTCCCTTCACTCATCCAAAAATTCAACGGGAATTTTCTTTATCAGCTTTGTCAGATCCGGATATGTCCTGCCGTCCGCGGAAGTGTCACCGTCGAGCGCCGTCCGGATCTCCACCGACTTTCCGATCACCGCCTCCACAGCCTTCCGGATTTCCTCCGGATGCGTTCCCGAATCCGCCCACTGCCTGTCCACCTCATGCTGAAATACCAACACCAGCTGATTGTCGGCTCCCGGAGACGGCTTTGCGGCCAGCAGCGTGACTCGCAGGGACTGCGGCAGCCTCTTGAGTATCACGCTCCAGCGCTCCGCGATCTGCCGCATATCCTCCGTAAGCGCCTTTTCAAGCTCCCTCTCCGGAGTTTCCTGCGTTTCTTCCCGGCCGGCATCCTGCACTGGCTCCTGCCGCTCCGCCGGAGAAAAACTGCCGCTTTCCAGCTTCTGCTCCAGCTGCCGCAGCCGATCCGCAAGAGAACCGCAGTCCGCTTCCATCGCAGGCCGGCAGAGCTTGATCAGCGCCACCTCTACCATTACCCTCTTCTGCGTCGCGTATTTCAGCTGATTGGACAGCTCCGAAAAGATACGGATGTAGCGCATAAGCGCCTCGCTCTCCGCCGCCTCCGCCTCATGCTTCAGCAATGTCATCTGATCTGCCGACACCTCAAGCAGCTCCTCCATCTCCCCGGATATTTTCAATAGTAGAAGATTCCGAAGATACCAGGTAAAATCCACAGTAAACTGCGCCAGCTCCCTGCCGGCCAGAATAATTTCCTCCAGAAGCCGGATGCATTCCTTCACATTGCCCATGCTCACATACCGGTGCAGCTTTGCAAACACCTCGATATCAACGGTTCCAAGAACCTCCAGCACGTTCTCGTAGCCAAGAGTTTTCCCCGGATAAAAAGCAATGCACTGATCAAGCAAACTCAGCGCGTCACGCATCGCTCCGTCTGCCATCCGCGCAATATAGCGCAGAGCCTTATCCTCCGCCTCAAGCCCCTCCCTCAGCATCAGTTCGCGCAGGCGGGCCGCGATGCAGTCTACTGATATCCGCTTAAAATCATACCTCTGGCAGCGTGAGAGTATCGTAATCGGAATTTTGTGAACCTCTGTTGTCGCCAGAATAAACATAACATACTCCGGCGGCTCCTCCAACGTTTTCAGCAGTGCGTTGAATGCGCCCGCTGACAGCATGTGAACCTCGTCGATAATATATACCTTGCGCCGTCCCTCCGTCGGAGAGTACCGGACCTCGTCCACAATCTCCCGGATATTGTCTACACCGTTGTTGGAGGCCGCATCAATCTCAATTACGTTCATGGAACCTGAAGCGCTTATGGCACGGCACACGGCGCACTCGTTGCACGGGCTTCCGTCTGACGGATGCTCGCAATTCACCGCTTTTGCCAGTATTTTTGCAACCGTTGTCTTGCCGGTTCCCCGCGTGCCGCAAAACAGGTAGGCGTGTCCCGTGCGCTCTGTTCTAACCTGATTGCGCAGAGTCGTCACAATGGCCTCCTGCCCTCTGACGTCGTCAAAATTATCCGGGCGAAATTTTCTGTATAATGCTGTGTAGGACATTGATATACCTCTTTCCCGCATACCGTGCCGGCCCGCAGCGCTGCACGGATAAACCTTTCTCTGTTCCGCCCTTTATTGTTCCGTCTTTTTAGAAAAGTGCTGATAATCCTTTGAACTTTCCCAGTCCCCGCCCCAGGTAAAGCCCCTGGCCGCAAAGGCCCGGCAGCATACATCCCCAGGCCTGATATAATAGGCGCAGTCAAGCGAACGATCCGCATATTCCGCTCCGTTTTCCGGAAGCACGCCGGCAACTCCGTCGCGCATCGGAAGATAAGGATTGTACAGCGGATTGATATCAACGGCGAGCCCATAAGCGTGAAGTGAAATAGTTTTTGTCCCCTCCACAAAACGGTAATTGAATGAGGAGGTATTATTGTCAGCCATTGATGCATCATCATCGGCATTATACTCATCGATCAGCAGAATTTTTTCTATCGGATATCGGGCCTGAAACAACTCCAGAAAAATATCGGCAATATCCTGCGCAATTGCCCTGTTTACAACCAGCTCACCGATATGAATCAGCCCGTCGAAGCCGTAGTGCAGCACACGGACATAGCGAAGCTCTTCGCATGGAACCGTGCAGCTTTCACTATATGATTTGCCCTTCATTCTCTCGAAGACCGCATCCGGTATCTCTTTAAAGGAAAAAAAGCCCGCCAGCTCTTTCTCTGCAATATTTTCCGGATCAACCGCCGTCCCAGCCTTCAGCAGCTCCGCTTCATGCGCCGTCCTGATCTTCACTTCGTCCGAGCCCTCCTCCGACTCTGATGCTCCGGCAGATTCCTTCTCGCCGCCTCCGCCCATGGCCTCCGGCCGCTCCCCAAAAATATTTATCTCTTCGGTCAGTATGCTGTCTGATACCGTTTCATTTTCTGTTTCCGCTTTATCCAGCGCACTTCCCTCTGCCCCAAGCATGCCGTTTTCCGTATCCTCTCCCCGCACATTTCCCCCGCAGGCTTCCGGCGGCCCGGTCGGCGCTGCGGAGACAGCCGGCCGCGTACCCGTCTGCACATCCTGAACAATGAAGTTCGGCGGCTGCGGCTCCCTGCTGCCGGCACAGCCGCACAGCCAGATCACCCAGCCTGCTATCGCCGCCCCCATCGGCAGCTTTCTTGTCATGCCACTTCCCATTCCGGTGCTTCGTCCTTCCAAATTTTCTCCGGAAATCTGCTGTTCCGGCTCTAGTCTTCTTCTATAATATGAATTTCCAGGAAATCAAAGTCTATTGTATCAATAAAATTATCCTGTGTAAACCTTGTCCGATCATGTTTTTTGAAATTTGCAATTGTCGAATCCAGCCATATCGGCCTGGAAAGGTCAAAGCTGAGGCATACCTCCTCCAGCGCCGCGAATACTTTGTGCGTCCTTGTGTCGGCTTCCGCTCTGCATACAACCATATCCCGGAGCATCCGGTTTCCCTTCCAGATTTTCGCCCACATCCGAAACACGGCATCACCTCCCCGCTGCGTAAAGTTCTCCTGCTCTAAGAAAGTATGTCAAATGTAAACAGGTTGTCGAAAGTTCTCAGCGTTTTGAAATCTCCCCTGCAGGTCAGCTCTCCTGACATAAATGCCCCCTGGAAAGTCGTCCTCCCGTTTACGATTTTATTCATCACTTCTCTGGTCGTTTTTGCAGCGACATCCACATCGCTTTCCTTCTTTTCTCCGTAGTAGCAGCGCAGCGATTCCCCATTAATCTCGATTACAAGCGTCTTTTCCACATCAATAAAAAATATGGTATAAACCGCCCGGAAAGCTCTTCCCTGTGGCCTGAAATTATCGCGGAGATTTTTTTCAAACTCATACCTCTCTTCTGCTCCGCCCTCACTTCCGAGCATTCCCCGGAACAGCTCCGAAAGCTCCTCGATATCCTTTTTCTGCTTCTGCACCCGTGCGTCATCGGACACATAACGGGAAAGCTGCTCGCTCTCCTGCGGCGTCAGTTCAAGCGGCTGGCTTACCGGAATGCTTTTTTTGACAACGTAATCACTGCTTGGCAGAATCCTGCCCTTTTGATTGACAATCCGATAAAATGCTTCCGCCTGCCGCTCAATAATTGTGCGGTACGGCGCACTTGTCTCAAATTCCGCCTGATTTTCCACAAAAACACGGATTCCTTCCGCAGAAAGTCCTCCCATAAGCTCCCAGGCCTTCACAAGCATCGCCTCAGCTTCCCGCTCGCCATAGGTATTGGCAACCACCACCGGCATCATGTAGATACCGCGCAGCTTTTCCTTATCGGCATAAAGCCAGCAGGCGTCGAGAAACTGATGCATAAAGCCGCCGATTCCCAGCCACTCCACATTTACCGCAAGAATAACACCGTCCGCCTCCTTCAGCGTGTTTGAAAGGACAGTTATATTATTCTTCTGTTCATAGAGATTATACCTGTCGACCTGTACCCTGAGCTCCTCCAGAACAGCCAGGATGCGATTCAGCACATAAAGGGTAGGATCTTCGATCAAGCCTCTTCCGCCGTAATATACATTTATCTTCATCAGAACCTCTTTCCGCCTTCCGGCCAAAATTCATCCGCAGCTGTCCGTGCCGCGTGCCTTTATTCACGCCCGTCTCTATTCCCGGAATCTTTTTCTTTTTTTACGCTCTTCCGCAGAAAAACAAATCCGAGCAGCAGCCCCGCAACCAGTCCTCCGATATGCGCAGCGTTATCCACTCCCTGGCTAGTAAGGCCGCCGTACAGACTCAACACAACAAACAGAAGCATCTGTCTTGCCGTAAGCTCCTCAACCCTTCCCCGATGGAGCAGAATATTGGCGGCAACAGCACCGACCACTCCGAAAATCGCACCGGATGCACCGACACAGACCACATGACGCTCAATAATGATATTATAACTCATGGATGCAATCCCTGCAAGAATTCCCGTCCCGAAATAAAAAATCAAATACCGCAGATGTCCCGCCTGCCCCTCCAGATGATTTCCCAAAAACCACAGGATAAGCATGTTGTTTATCAGATGATCGATCCCGCCGTGCAGAAACATATACGTGATCAGGCGGTAATACTCATGCTGCTGCGCAACATTCTCCGCAGCAAGCGCTCCGCGCTTGTACAGAAGCCAGGCATTTTCCTGATCCATCCAAAGTTCTGCAGCAAGAAACACAAAAATATTAACTGCAATCAGCATAATATTGCAGATACTCTTCCGCAGTATCCGACTGACTGGCATCTTATTTTCCCTCTCCGGTTCCGGATTCCCCAGCTCAAAAACTGCTTTCTCCAGAGGCCCCTTCAGGCCGCAGAAGTCCCCCTGCTCCTCATACAGCATCAGACGGCTGCCAACTTCATCCACCACCCAGAAGCGCTCCCCTTCCGCAAAAAGCAGACGGGCTTTGGCCGGTTCTTCTGTCACAACAATATTCAACAGCTGCACAGGCCCGCGGCTTTCCCGCTCATATGCTCCGCAGATCTGCCTGCTGACATTTTCCTGCTGTTCCCTGGTCAGACTGTGTGCCCCTCCTGTAAAATAGGTCAGAACAAGAAAACAGCCGTCCGCTCCCTCCGAACCGGACTGATATACGCGAATCCCTGCCGCATTTACATTCACACTCCGGAATCCCCGTCCCCAAAAGAAACTGTCAAACTGCTGCTCCGTCATATCTGTCTCCTGTCAGCCTTTTCTGATATCCCGTCCCCGGTTCTTTCGGGTACCAGGTTTTATCCCCGTCGATCATTTTGGATATTGGCACGGCAATCTCTCTGCTCTGCCTTTCAATCCCTTTTTGCTTCTTCGTGTCCTGCCTTTACAACAGTTCTTTCATTCTCACCAGTTTCACGCATCCTCTGCCCACGCAAGCGCACATCGTACTGCCCTGTGCCAGCCGCGAAGTCTTGCCTCTCTTTCCGCCGGATCAAAGCCCGGAACAAAGCAGCGCTCTGTCACCCGACTGCTTTTTATATCTTCTGCGCTGTCCCAAAAACCTACAGCAAGTCCTGCCAGAGTGGCAGCGCCAAGGGCCGTGGTTTCGATGCAGGCAGGCCTTTGTACTGCAGTATTCAGAATATCCGCTTGAAACTGCATTAAAAAGTTGTTGGCGCTGGCGCCGCCGTCCACCCTCAGATTTTCCAGATGAATCCCGGAATCCTGCTCCATCGCCACCAGCACATCAAAGGTTTGATAGGCAATGGACTCCAGAGCGGCACGCACAAAATGATTTCGATTGAACCCTCTTGTAATTCCGACCATCGTTCCACGGGCATAGGGATTCCAGTAAGGCGCGCCGATCCCCGTAAATGCCGGAACCAGATAAACTCCATTCGAATCCTCTGTCCGGCGCGCCAGCTCCTCGGACTGCGCTGCGTTCCGAATCAGCCCCTGCTCATCCCGCAGCCATTGTATTGCCGCCCCTGCCACAAATACGCTGCCCTCCAGCGCATAGCAAGGGGCACCGTCGGCGCCGGCCGCTATCGTTGTCAGCAGCCGGTGCTCCGATGCAATCCTTTTCTGTCCCGTATTCATCAGCAAAAAGCAGCCTGTACCGTAGGTGTTTTTCGCTTCTCCAGGTTCGAAACAGCACTGGCCGAACAGCGCAGCCTGCTGATCTCCCGCCGCTCCGGCAATCGGAATCTCTCCCCCGAATAAAGAAGCGTCCGTATAACCGTACAGGCAGCTGGAACTGCGAACCTCCGGAAGCATACATTGCGGAATGCCGAAATAATCAAGAATTTCATTATCCCAGCACATTTTCTGAATGTCAAACAGCATTGTACGGGAAGCATTCGTATAATCCGTAATATGCACACGTCCCCGGGTGAGATTCCAGATCAGCCAGGTATCCACTGTGCCGAACAGCAGATTCCCCTGCCTTGCTGCTTCCGCAGCACCCTCCACATTATCCAGGATCCATTTCAGCTTGGTTGCGGAAAAGTAGGCGTCCGGAATCAGCCCTGTCCGCCTACGGAACATGTCCTCCACCCCATCCTTCCGCAATCTGACAATAATGTCGGCTGTTCTCCTGCACTGCCAGACAATTGCATTATACACCGGCTGACCTGTGCGCCGATCCCAGACAATCGTTGTCTCCCGCTGGTTGGTAATACCGATTGCCGCAATATCTCCTGCAGATGCCCCGAGCTGAGCCATAGCCTCCACCGCGACGCTGATCTGCGACGACCAGATATCCATCGGATTATGCTCCACATATCCGCCGCACGGATAAATCTGAGGGAACTCCTTCTGCGCCGAGCCTGCAATTTTTCCATCCTTTCGGAATAAAATGCATCTTGAACTTGTTGTTCCCTGATCAAGAGCCATTATATATTTCGTCTCCATGCTGTTTCTCCTTTCAACCGTCTGCGGCAATTCTACAGACGGCCGCAAATCAGCGCAGATAAAATTCCTTTCCGTCCTCAAGACGCAGGCATCCCAGCTGCCCTTCCGGGCGGCCGGCTGCAAGATAGGCACAGCCGCAGTCCACATTAATCATGTTTTCTCCATGCCAGCAGATCATTGGGGCATGGTTCTGATAATGAATGGTGGGCGTATGGCCAAACAGCACCGTACCGTAATCCGACAAAGCTTCCGTACCCTGCAGCCTTTTCCACAGAACGGTATTTTTAAGTTCACTGGCAACTTTCGGATTCAGCTTTGACAGGCTGTCAGCCGTCACCGTTTCCCCGGAAATCCCGGAGGCCAGCCCTTCCGTGTCCGGACACGCATGCACAAGGCAGTAGTTTTTCCCGTTTACTTTCACTGCAGGCAGAAAAAGAGGACAGCTTTCAAGATAAGCGATAATTTTTGCCTGTTCCTTATAGCTCAGGCATTGAAAAAAAATGCCTGCCGTAATATCACCGCCGTTTCGGCTCCAGTGATACATACTGTGCTCATATTCCGGCCCGGACATTTGTTCCAGCGTAGCTACCCGAAGCATCATATCCTCATGATTCCCCAAAAGCAGCGTTATATTATCTCTTTTCATAAAGTCCTGCAGGATACGGATGCCGTCTCTGCCCCGATCAATCGCATCTCCGAGAACATAGAGAACATCCTCCGGGCTAAACCTTATTTTTTCCAGCATTGCGAGATATAGTTCATACATTCCATGAATATCCGCCATGATATACGTGTATCCCACCGGTTCCGGCCGCCTTTCAAATATGCCTTTCGGCACATTTTCCCTTTTACGCAATTATACATCATCCTGTTGTTCCAGGCAAGTAAAGATATAATAAATCTCTGCAAGCCCGAGCATATCTCCCGGTTTCAGTTCTTTGTGAACCTTCGGCGTCAGACGTTCCCCGTTTACTGTTGTACCGTTCAGCGAATTCAGATCCATCACATAGTGCCTCCCGCCCTGCCGTACCAGCCGGGCATGCCGTCGGCTGATGACGGAGTCCTGCAGGCAGCCGAAATATCCTGTACCTTTCTTCTCCTTGCCAAGCTCGAACGGGTATCCTGTCAGAACAATTTTTGCTCGTCCGCCGTCCATCGGTTCCAGCGCATAACTCCTTTCTTTACCGTTCAGCAGGACAGTATCCCCGGGCGCACACAGCAGCACGGTATCGTCCAAAAACTCAGGGGAAGGTTCAAGCGGCATGGTGTCAATTCCATCCATGGCTAAGGCACCTGCTGTTCCGGAGATCTCATTTCCCCCGGAGTACACTCCTGCTGCTTCATCATCCGGCTTGTCCGTAAATCCCTTTGTCTGTCCAGATGACCTGTAATATTTTTCCGCCGCACAAGAAGCATCGCTCGAATTAGCCGGCCCCTTTCTGAGGGTATCCAGCAGCCATTGCATCACCTTCCTGTATGTACTTTCATTTTTCGGAGTTTTCGATTCCTTTCTTTTACCGTCCGGACAGTTTTCATTTCTTTTCAGAAGCCTCCCATCTCTTTTCAGAAACTTCCCATTTCTTTTCAAAAGCTTCCGTATGTTCTCTGATATCCGGCCTTTTTTGTTCTCCGGCACCAGTCCGTCCTCCGGCAGATACCTGCCCTCCGTTGTTTTTTTGTTCCGCTCTTCCGGTCGGGGCGTCAGGATCTCATGAAAATCCTTTCTTTCCAGATAGCTTTGCTCCTCCTCCTTTTGCGCCTCAAGAATCTCTCCGCAGAGTTTACGCAGGCTGAAAATGCCGCTTCCCTTCTGGCGTATTCTCGCATGCAGCAGGTATACCAGGGATACCGATGCTCTGTCCTCATAATTCAGGCAGCTCATCAGCTCCTCAAACAGCCCGGCCAGCTGTTCCCTGATATCTTTTCCGTAATCCGGAAGATACAAAAAGCTATATTCCTTTCCGTCAAAATAAATATCCTGCAGGCTCAGCAGCATATCCTCCTGCGCGAGCAGATAACTTTCCAGTATTATCCCCGTATCTTCGATCTGTCGCATCAGTGTGCTGATTTCAGCTGTACCAGGTGAAATTCTGCTGAATTGCTCCGCCAGAGTAAGGCTGCTTCCCGTTTCATACCTGTATTGAATATGTTCGTTAAATGCCTGCATTTTCACTGGAACTATCCCGGCAATCCGGTTTTTCTGCAGCATTTCCTCCTTATAACTCTCTTCCTTCAATGGGACGGAAAGCAGCAGACAGCCATCCTTCTGCTCTCTTATAAACGGCGGATCACTCATCGTTTCCTTCCCCTCACACATTCCCATTCCTTTTCCAGCCCCTCCCTTTTCAAAGACTTTAACAATCGAATTTTAATGCATATAACCGTCCGGCGCTACCGGCTCTGCAGCAGAACGCTTACCGCTCGCGTCAGTTCCTCGCGCACTATAAACAGCACGGTTCTTTTCCAGGCCAATCCGGTAAACTCTTCCGGAACGAGCCACGAAAATAAGAGCGGACGACGGCAGCGGAAATAAGCATCTGCTTTCAGGCCCAGACCTGCTTTCTCTATATGAACGGCTTCGGTCTGAAATAAAAAAAGCCGGTTTTCCAGTTCCTGATAAAACCACTCCTGCATTTTTACTTTCTCCCTTTCTGATGCAGAAACAGCATAAAGAAGTCCTCGTTTTGTCATCGCGGGCTTCGGAAGATGACCATCATAAGGTTCTGTTCCATAAACAAAATAATCATCCGCTCTGCTATACAGACGCTGAAGCGAATTTTCAATAACCAGTCTGTCATGCAGATACATCGCCAGCCATATAACAAACAAAATTAAAAGAATAAGGAGCGGCAGTAAAAAGGCCGCCTCCACAGTAATACTCCCCTTCCGCTTTTTCATTTTGTGCCTCCTGTTCTCATCCTCCTCCGCCTCCTGCTAAAAGCAGCACCTGCGCTGCAGTCAGAAAAGGAACAAAGGGCATTTCATAATTCCGGGACTTACGTCTGAAAATAAGAAGCCCGCCTGCCCATACTGCACTGAAAAGCAGAGCAGTCAGAAAAAGCTCTGTATTCTCCCGAATTCCCAGCAGAAGCCCGGTTGCTGTAAGAAGTATTGCATCCCCCATTCCGAATCTTCCTCCGGAAAGCCTGCTCACAAGCATCAGCAGACCGCCCTCCGCACAGCCTGCCACACCTGTCCACAATGTTCCCTCCGCAAATCGTATCAGAAGCGCGGCCAGAACTGTACAGATCAGTCCTTTTGTGTTGAGCTCCTTTTTTCTTATATCTGTCAGACAGAAGCCTGCCAACAACAAAAGGGAAAATATCCGTTTTATCATTATATTACCTCCATGCTGCCATGCTGCTCTGGCGTTTATTAACCGGCTGCACATTTGCTGCACGGCCTGTATTTTTCTGCTTCCTGAACTGTTATTTTCTTTACGCTGCGCTTAATCCTGCTGCAATCTTTGGCGGAATGATAATGGGTTCCGGTTTTTGTAACCCATACCACTGCAGGGCAATTCTGCGGAGCCACGCAGCTTGCGCACGGATAATAGATGCCTCCGCTGGCATTTCTGCTTTGACCGATACGGTCAAAAGCCTTTTGCTGCAGGCTCGGTTTAATATAAGTGCAATCCCTGCTTTTATGATACACGGTTCCTGTTTCCGTCACGTAGACAAAGCCATCCTCTGTCTCCTTTTCCGTTTCCTCCCCGAAAAGTTCAAGCTCTCCATCCCCCGAAAAGCTCCGCATCAAAAATCTCTTTTCCAGAGTTACGTCAGGCAGAAGCTCATGAAATACAGGAAATTTCAGCTGACAGGAGATGCAGATTACGGTCATCTCATCTTCTGCATAAATATCAGACCCCAAATAAGAAATCCCATCCAGCCCGCCCATTATAAGCTCCCCTGTCAGACTGTCCTCCGGCAGGCTCCGATGCAGGGATGACCGGAACCAGGCCCTGCTCCCCGCTCCCCTCAGCAGTTCTAAGGCGGCTTCCGCCACAGCTTCATAACCCTCCAGTTTTTTCTCTGCCAGTTCCAGCTCTGCTCCTGCATATTTCAGCAGATATCCGCAGTCTGAAACCGTCTGCATCACTTCAAGTCCGGCATAAGTGAGCTGCTGCTCAGCCCACAGGATTCGAAAAAGGTGCAGAAAAAACAGAATTATACTAACTGCGGCCGGAAGCAGCAGAGCTGTCTCTACGGTCAGTGAGCCTTTTTTATTTTTCTGTTTCATTTCTCACGCCTCCTGCTGCGGACAGAAGTCTGTTCTTTTCCCGGATAACTTTGGCTTTCTGGAGAGAATTCAAGTTTTTAGTTTATGAAAAGAACAGACCTCTGTCCGCATTTGTTCACACTGGTTACCTTATTGACCGCTGTGCTGCTTCGTTACGTACGGGTCAGATACCACTTTCCTGTTCCGATTCCTGCTTTGCAGAAACCTTTAATATGAAATTCCATATCTGCAGTTATGCTTTATTTCATCCGGCAGCAGAATCCCGGCTGCCTGTAGAAATCGAATCGGCACTGCGGCCTCAGCACTTGCCGTAACACTGTAAACACAGTTTTTCATGCGGAAGCTGTCGTCATATTTCAGGCGCACCATCTGCTGAGCTACATCCATCGCTGCCAGCGTTCTGCCTTCCTTCTCCTTCAGCAGCAAGAATAAATACAGATATTCCCTGTAACTCTTCAGCACCCCGCCGGCCTTCTCCTCTGACATTGCCTCCGCTTTTCTATCAATCATGCTTTTCGAAAAGACAGTAAGCTCTTTAAAATCAACTGCCTGTCTGCTGCGCTGAACAAAAAACTCAGTTTCACCTCCTCTTGCCAGACAAGCAGTCTCTGTCACAGCGCATTCGGCCGCCCACAGCATCCCGATCAGCAATTCTGTCAGCAGCACCAGGGCGCCGATCCCGGTAAACCCAACCAATGCTGTGGCCGCCTGCTTCATCTGGAGCCTGCATTCTCTGCTGGTATACAGTGCCAGCAGATTCATGGCACAGCGTATCAAAAAAATGCGGCTGATTGCCGACGACAGATTATCTGCATCGTGTCTCTCCCCAAATACTATGTATTCCAGCTGATATGCAAGCCCTTCTGTCACCTCCGTTCCCACTGCCGGGTATCCTGACAGGACTGTCCCCGCCCCGTCCTTCCCGGAACTTTTCTCCTGACTGTCTGCAGCGCCCGGGTCTGTAAAATCCGAGTAATGTCCCGACAAATACTCGATGAACAGAGCCTGCTCCAGCATCTCCTCCATTCCTCTGCTCAAGGCCCCGAAAACACCTGATTTCTCCAGCAGGAACAAGGCGTCCTCCTGACCATCAAAAAGGTCCCCCAGCGAAAAGCCCGGCCAGCTTCCCTCTTCGCCCACCCCTGCCGAAGGCAGATCAACCGGCTGGATGCTTCCCTTTGAAATGTTATCCGGTTCCTCCAGTACCAGCCCGGCCAGCCCGTATCGGATGAGCTGATAGATTACTCCCGTAATGGAGCCATTGCCGTCGGAGAGTACAATATCCTGATAGGAAAATACCAGCTTATCAGTCTGAAAGCCAAGAAGCACACTTTCCAGAGCCCTTAGCCCCGCCTCGCATTCCCACGGCATACCGACAGGTGCTGCACACAATGCTCCTGCTTTGATCTCCGCATTTCTGAGCACCTCCGCATTATGCAGCAGCGCACTTTTCATCCCCTCAATATCCTTCAGAAATCCCGCCTGATTCTCCAGGCTGAGCTGCGACAACAGCTTGTCATTCTGCTCCTTCAGCTCAGTATAAATTTCCTCAGGCAGCCCCGCTTTGTCTCCTTCCAGTTCCTCCGCATACTCCTGCAGCTGCTTCCGTGCCGCGATCCGCTCACCGTCAAGCCGTTCGATCAGAACAATTGCCTGTTCCGCTTTCTGCCGTGAAGTCTGAATCATGGAATAAAGAGAGGAAAGCAGCATATAGTATTCGTTCTGTGCTTCGGATATCGCACCAGCCTGAACTTCCATCTCCGCCAGAAGCTCATCTTCCAGCTCTTTCCCTTTTCCTTTCGTTTTCTTGTATTCCTCCCGGAGCCGTTCGAATTCCTGCTCCGCGCCATACATGACGGATCTTCTGTTAAGCATATCCCGGATCATTTCGGACGGCCCGCAGTAATGCCACCACTGCGCGCGAAACAGTTCTTTATTTCCCGGAACCAGCCTTTCCTGCACCAGAGCACCCGGAGCCATCTTTTTTACAAAGGCATCTGCCATCCTCGGCTGCCCGACTATATTTCTGAGGACACAGCTTCCGTCCGTTTTGAAACCGTCGACGCATTCCAGAAGCTCCAGCAGCGTTTGTTCGACTCTTGCGGTTCCCTGCTGCGCCCTCATTGTCTTCTGAAGCACTAAACCAACCTGCTGTGCTTCTCTGAGCTGATCAGCCGAGGCGAAAAGCCATTCCGCAAGTCCCCCTGCAGCCTGGTATTTGGCATACTGTATTGCCTGTTCATAGAAGGCGGCTCCTCCGCTTTCTGTCAGCATGACAGCGGAGTCTATTTTTACATTTTCAAATGTTGGTTCCAGCCAGGAATTCCCTCCGGTATTCTGGTGTAAAAACCACTCCAATTCACTTTCAAGCGCTTTGTCTTCCTCGCTGTTCTCCGGGATGCAACGTGCAAAAATATGATAGTTTTCATACAGCGGCAGAGAATAACTCCCCAGAAGGGATTTTACACTTACTTCCATTATCCTCTCCGCTATCCCCCTGCAGGCACCGACATGCGCCGATTCCAGCAGAACTGTCAGAAGCGCTATTATCAGCAAAAGCGACAGACTGAAAAATGCGGTTATCGCCCCTTTTTCTTCCCTTTCCGCATTTATAACGGCACCTCTCATCACAATCCCCCTCTCACAGCACCCCGGCAGCAGCTCAAATCCCTATTTTTCCTGCCCCCTTGCTGATATCGTTCAGCGCGTTTGTCACAATGCCCTTGATCTGTGTCTGAAACAGCAGTACAAGACCGATCAGAATTACCAGAATCAAAATAATCTCCACCACGCCGATTCCTCTGTTATCTGCCGAAAGCACAGTGATTTCATTCTGTTTTCCGTTCTCATTTTGTACTGCATCTTCTTCCTGTTTTTCTGCTTCAAACTGCATTCCGCTTACCTCCCGGCATCTGTTTTCGTTCTGAACTTCATTTTTTGCGGTTTCCGCGTTGCCCATATCTGCTTTTTCCGTATTCCCTTTATACATTTTTCCTTCCTCCTGTTCACCGTTTGTGCCGGCACCATTACCGGCATGGATTTTTCTTTTATTTTCGCCTATCTTTCGCTGCTTCGCTGCCCGCCAATATACAGCCTATTTGAGTTGCCGTACTACAGCACCGCCCCCGTCAATGCTGCACCATTTTCCGCTTCCGGAAATTCATCCGTTCATAAGGGAAGTTTCCGAAAATTCATCCGCTCATAAGGAGAAGCTTGAAAACGCAGGAATCAGTATTATGATAAGCACCAGTATCAGCATTCCGCCCATAGGCAGCAGCAGCCTTGTTCCCGCTTCCTCTCCTCTTCTTCTCGCCTGTGCCATCCGCTCAGAAAATACCTCATGTGCTTCCGTCTCCAGAAGCTCCGCAATACCGCGGGAACCCTTTTTGAGATTCTGTGATAATATAGCCGCGAACCGCAGATAAGGTAATAGTCCGCAGCGTCTGCCGAATATTTCATAAGCCTGAAGTTCCGGCATTCCGACTTCCAGCTGTGCCGTGGTGCGCCTCATTTCCTCATAAACATAGCGGCTTCGTCCGCCTTTTTTGTAATCCTCTGTCATTCGTTCCCAGGCCCCGCGGACATTCATTCCTGCCCCCAAAAGCAGCAGAAATCTGCTCAGAAAATCAGGATAATCGGCAAGCAGCTGCCTTTCTCTCTTTTTCATGCGGCTTCGAAGCTCCGATGTTTCACGTAGGCAGATCAGCACCATCGCGCCGACCCAGAGCAGCAGATATATTTTTTGGCTGCTGCCTCCGCCTTCCTCCTCCCACCGAAGCTCACCGTCGGATATTGTCTGCGGCAGTTCCAGATAATCAAGCCTTGACGTTCTTGCCCCGCTCTCCTCAACCGCACGGCGAACCTCCTGCTCAAACAATTCCTGTCCGCTGTACGGGTAAGGCAGCACTACGACCGAATAGCTTTTCGTTCGGCTTTCATCACCGTATGTTACTGTCGCCTGAAGCAGCAGCTGTTCCGGCTCTTCCAGCTCGAAATTACACAGCTCTCCGTCGGCCTTCAATATTTGACTGTCCGAAACTTCCCAGGTTACCTTAGTTTCGAGCTCCGGAAGGGAAGCTGACAGCACAAGGGGATACTCCACTGTGAGCAGAGAAGCGTTTTTCCCGCACATTTCTTTTTCCAGCGTTGCAAAGGCTTTATCAAACAGTTCGTCCAGTTCCCTCCCCGTTTTCACCCGCGCGTCAACATCCAGCAAAAGCCGCATGGAATATACCCCGTTTCCCACACGGAGAAGGATTTCGCTGCTTCCCCTCTCAGGGCGCACTATCCTGTTTTCCCCGTAGATTGCAGACTCTTCCCGGCTTCCGGCCGCAGATATCACCAGCAAAGCGCCGAGCAGCAAACCGACGGAAATTACCTTTATTTTTCTTTTCCTCTCGAAACGTTTTTCACAGAGTTCCGCTTTTTCCATCGGATAAAGCATTCCGAGCATGTCTCTTATCTCCTGCTTCAAATTTCAGATCCATCCTCCTTTCGTTTTGCCTGAACTCCGGCCAGAGAAATATGTTTTACTCAGGCTGCCGCCCGCCTCATAAAATGGGTTGAATCCCACAATTTGACCCGTCTAAAGCTCTATTTCCGTAATACGCTCCATCAGCCATGCCAGAAACAGATAGGCCAGCAGCATTGCTGTCATCAGGATTCTGCCGAAGGCCCCCTCATAAAGCATGTCGAGAAACCCCGGAGAGCAAAGCCTGAAATATACGAGAATTCCTGGCGGAATCAGCCGCATCACTCTGCATTCGAGCCGCTTTGCCGTCAGTATCGTGTGGATCTCGCGTTTCACCTCCGTCTTGCCGGACACTACGGCCGCCGCCGAACGTATGATGCGGAGCAGATCTCCGCCGCTCCGCTTCGCTGTCGTATACAGCTCGGCAAAGCTCTGCGCCTCCTCCAGGCCGCTTCGTTCCGCAAAGCCGCGGAACGCTTCCTCTGCCGGAACCGAATTTTCCATCGCTCTGCATATTCCGCTCAGCTCCCGCCGTATCCATGAATCCCCTGAATACAGACAGGCGAGATCCTTTTCTGCGGCCGCCGCCGCGTTTTCCATGGAATAGCCCGCTTCCAGGCAAGCGCCGAGACTTGTCAGCGCATCGCGGAACTCCGCCATTCTTCGAAGCCTTTCCTCCTGCTCGGCTCTTTTACGGATTCGGGAAAGATACAGCGCAAAGCCCGGCAGCAGAAGCAGTCCGCTAAACCAGCTGTCATAGAGCAGCAAACCAGATACAAGACAAAGCAGCGTATATTTTGCCGCTGAAATAAAGAACATTTTTATATCGGGCCGGGCCGCGGATCTTCTTTGATTTATCATTGCCGTCTCCTCCTCCGCACTCTATGTCCGGCAGCTTTCCGCCCCTGCTCCGGCTCGAATAAGCTTCTGTCTCCTCAGCAGGCCTGCTCCTCGGCTTTTCAGTTCTCCGGTCACCCTGCCGTCCCTGTCCTGCCCCGATTCTTCAAATTCATACAGGCAGTTCAGCTCGATCTCTCCGTCCACGCAGTCCAGCACCTCGGCAATTTCAAGCACCCGGCGGGATTTATCACGCAGCCGCCCGAGATGTACAATAATATCTATCGCTGACGCAATCTGTTTTCTCACAGCGAGCAGCGGGATATCCGTCCCGAGCAGCACCATGGTTTCCAGTCTCAGCAGCATATCCTGCGGGGAATTGGAATGCCCGGTACTCATCCCGTTATGTCCCGTATTCAGAGCCTGCAGCATGTCAATCGCGGCAGCATCCCGTACCTCTCCGACAATAATCCGATCCGGCCTCATCCGCAGCGAAGAGCGGATAAGGTCACGGATGGATACCTCATTTTTCCCTTCCACATTCGCGTTGCGCACCTCCAGTCTCACAAGATTCGGGATGCCCCTCAGCTGCAGCTCGGCGGAATCTTCTATGGTAATCACCCGCTCGTCCCTTGGAATCGCGTTGGAAAGCGCGTTTAAAAAGGTAGTCTTACCGGAACCGGTTCCGCCGGAAATGAAAATGTTGTAGCCGGCGGCCGCAAGCGTTTCCAGAAAAACGGCCGCTTCCTTAGTCAGCGCTCCCATCTCCACAAGGCGCGGCATGTCCAGCGCTTCCTCCGGAAACTTTCGTATCGTCACAACCGGCCCTTCCAGGGCAACCGGAGGAAGTACGATATTTACCCGCGAACCGTCCGGCAGCCTGGCATCCACAATGGGAGACGCTTCGTTGATCATACGGTTCGCCCCCGCAACGATCTGCTGCACCACCTCCTCCAGCTTCTGCCGGGAATCAAAACAGCGATCCCATTTTCGTATCCTGCCGTTCTGTTCGATAAAAATCTGCTTCTCGCCGTTTACCATAATCTCAGAAATACTGGAATCCTCCACAAGCTCCTGCAGAACATCCAGTCTGCGTATGGAATTAAAGATTTCCGTACGCAGACGCAGCTTTTCCCTTATGCTGATATACCCGCCCTGCAGTCTTTCGCATATACCTGCATCAATCAGCTGCTTCAGTTCATCATCCGACATATCCCGCGACAGATCGACCGTTTTCATAACATAATCCAGAAGCTCCTGCTTCCTGCCGGCCCGAAGCTCTGCGGTTTCCCCGTTTCCGCCGCTCTCCCTTTTCCCGGCGCGCGCCTCTTCCTTCTCTTCCTCATCCGGTTTCTCCCGTAAGGCTCCCGCCCGGTTTCCCCCTAAAATATCCTTAGCCTCCTTTTTTAGTCTAAAATTCCTTTTGATTATTTCAATTATTTATTCGACTTTTAATAGCTGGTCTTTCTTTGCTTTTCATCACACGCTAACGCCTTTTGTCTTCTCCACTGTCAAGCAGCTTTTACTAACAGGCAGATTGACAGACCGCGCCGCTTGTCCCGCCTTCCCCTTGGCTTGCTTCCAAGAGTCCAGGCCCAAAACTAATATCGAAAACTCAAATAGAAGACTCATATCGAAGACCTATTTCTCTGTCTTACGGCAGCCTTTCCGCCAGCTCGGCCAGCATGGAGGTTTCATCGGCGTATTGTATTTTAACAAGCTTTCCGGAAAAAGCCGGTTCCCGCGCCTCCGCCTGCCGGACAAGTTCCTGTTCCCGCTCCGCTGACCGACGATCCTGCGGACTGACCAGAATCACCTGTTCCGAAAGCTCCATCGCTCCGGCGGACGCATCAGTAAAACCCCCTGCATCAACAATTATGCAGTCGTATCTGTCAAGCCGGGCAGCGGCTTCCAGAAGCGCTGAGAGCTCAGCCGACGTGCATTCCGATATATCCGCCCAGTGGGATACTCCGTACAGGCAGTCCATCCGCTCATGCTTTCGTATCAGTTTTGCAATATGTTCTTTGATTTCACTGGAATTCTGTTTGATAAAATAGATTGCTTCCGTCAGTGCGCTGCTTCGTGTCCCCGACACGGCAGGCATAAAAAACGGATCAAGCGATAGGTAGAATATTTTTTTGTCCCTGCTCTTCTTTCTGGCAAGAGCATAAGCCAGCGCGGCATCCGCGCCGATGCTGCAGACCGTCCAGATTCCGGTAGCCGGCGAAGCTCTTCCCCGCCGTTCAGGCCGCAGCTCCTCGTAAAAAGCCATGAGCTCGCTCAGTATCTCCTGCGCGGACTGAAACCGGAAAATAACCGGCGGCCCGTCCTCCCTCACAAGTCCACGGCCCGAAAGCAGCACAGTTCTGCATTCCGGCTTCCGCTCCATCCCGTAATACAGCTCCGCTTCACAGAGCAGCAGCCCGATCGCATGCGTTTCCGCATAGCTTTGAAAGCTTTCCTCCCTGGTGAACGCGGCCGCCGTTATCCCGGCAAAAGCCTCCTGCTGTTGAAAATAGCTCAGCAGGCGCGTTATATAGGCCTCTTCCCTGTCGAGAACGGCCAGTATCTGTTCCATCGCACCACCCCTTTCCGTTCGGTAGCGCTATCATATTCGATTCCGGACGCCCTGTCAAGACGTTTCCGCTCATTCCGCCGAAGTTCGTCAGGGTGCCCTGATTTCAGCCCCGGTTTTGTGAATTTTGTCCCCGCCTGTCTGTACAGGAACCCCGCAGTCCGCTCGACACTTTTCACAAAAAGCTGTTCTGAAATTTTACACAGGGCAGCTGTTCCTGAATAACAGCGGTATTTTTTGCCATACTCTGAATAATTATAGAAGTAAGAAAATAAAAGGAGGCCTTGCTCATGCTTTTCTTTCATTCCAAAAAGGAGGATGAGGACAACAGCGCGCTCATGGCAGAGCTCGCCCGCACAAAACTCGCTCTTGACACCGCATATTCCAATTTTGAAAATGTTGTCGATCCTGACCTGATCGACAGCTGCATCTACGAGGTCAACGCAATTCAGCAGCGCTACCGGTATCTGCTCAAGCAGCTGAAGATGGACGAGACCCCTGTGATAGCCGCAAAGTAGACCGTGACTCAAAAACACAAGGAGACTGCGCCCGCACCGCATACCGGCCGGATAAAACCACTCGGTCAAGACACGAAACAGCTCCCGAGACCGATCTGCGCAAAATCAAAAGGGCTGCCGCACGGAGAGAAATGATACGAGACAGGGCAGTTTTATCTTTGACACATACCTTATCCGCGTACATTTAACTTTGTGCAACAGCCCTCCGCATAACTATCGGAGTACTACCACGCTGTAGGACGGCAGCGTAACCGTATCACCGGAAAGCTTTACCTCCTCCCCGTCAACGGACAGCCAGCCTGCAATCTCACTGTAGCCGTACTGTGATTTTGACAGCTTCACCTGCTTGCTTTCCGTCTCGGAGAGATTGTAGAGCAGATAAATTTTCTTCCCGTCGTATTCCTTTGAGATTGCGGCAATATCCCCGTCTGTAATCTCCTCCAGACGCGCTACCGTACCGCGCGCTATCTCCGGATTCTGATTTCTCAGCAGAATCGTATCCTTATAAAAACTGTAGATGGACTTCGGATCCTTCATCTGGTCAAGCGCTCCCGCGAAACGGTGCTCCTGCGGCTCCATATCCGCCGGCCCGTTCGTCATGCCGGAAATCCGGCTGTCCGTCGTCCAGAACATCGGCGCGCGTTTGTTCTCGTCCTTTCCGCTGCCCGTCATCCCGATTTCCTCTCCGTAGTATACAAAAGCACTTCCGCTCATCAGTACATTCAGCGCGGCAGACATTTTTATTTTTCTCTCGTCATAGCGCAGACAGCCCGCCGCGCGTCCCATATCATGATTAATAAAAAACGGAGCATCAATAGCGTCCTCGCGGTATTTGCGGATGGTATTCTGCGCCTTTACAAGTTCCTTCGCATAAGCCTGGGCGTTGTTCACATCGCCGGTGAAGACAAGCGTCTTTACAATGCGCCCGTTGGAATCTCCGAATTCAAAATTAAAAAAGCTGTCGATTCCGCTCTCATAGTACTGGGCGTAAACGTTTAAGCCCTCCCACGCCTCGCCGACCATATAGGCATCCGGGTCCGCCGCTTTTACATAATCGTTCACCCAGCGCAGCACTTCGATATTCTTTGTCGGATTTCCGCTGTAAAATTCCTTTACCGCATCGAGGCGGAAGCCGCCGACGCCCTTTTCCAGCCAGAAATCAATCACTGCTTCAAATTCCCGGCGCAGTGCTTCGCTCTCGAAATTCACGTCCGGCATCTCGCTCCAGAAGCCGCCTTCGTAATAATAACCGCTCGTACCTGCCTGATACCAGGTTGTAGACGACGGATTTCCCTTGACAAAATTATAATACCCGACATAAGGACATTCCTCCGCAGACGGCTCCTGTCCCTCGCCCAGCGACTCCAGATATTCCTTCGCCTGTACGAACCAAGGGTGCTTCGAGGAGGTATGATTGAGCACCAGATCCAGGATCACCTTGATGCCCCGCTTCTCGCACTCTGCCATAAGCGCATCGAAATCCTCCATCGTCCCGTATTCCGGATCAATCTTCATATAATCCTTGACATCATATTTGTGATATGTCGTGGACGGCATAATCGGCATAAGCCATATTCCGTTAAACCCCAGCTCCTGTATATAATCGAGCTTTGAGATAACGCCCTGCAGATCGCCGATACCGTCGCCGTTGCTGTCGCAGAACGAATATACAAAGATTTCGTACCAGGTGCGGTAATTATCGTCAATGCTCTGAACTTCTCGGCTGCGCCAGTCCGACGTCTTCTTTCCGCAGCCGGAAAGGCCTGCGGCTGCCAGCGAACACGCGAGCAGAAGCGCAAGAAAACGCAGTCCGCGCAGAGCGCCATGTTTTTTCCTCTCTCTCATACAATCTTCCTTTCTGAAACCGGAATCAGGACATGCTCCGGCCTCTTCTTCTCCGGATATCCGTAATTCCGGAATTATTAAATTACGAAGATTCCGAAATCCAGAAGATTCCAATTGCAATATCCCAAAATCGGGGAGATGCCCTGTTCCTGTAAATCAAGAAGCAAAATTGCAGTCCGGCCGAGCGGCCGAGCTGCAATATAATTCATATCTGCCCTGCGGAGAACTCCGCCCCTTTTGTGTTACCGGTCAATGCTTTACGGAAAAAGGGCGCTCCGTAAAATTTTCCAGGAATCCTCACCCTTTTGTCAGCCCTTAACCGCTCCTGCAACGCTCTCCACATAGAACTTCTGTGTGAACAGGAACAGAACTGCGATCGGTATCGAAATAATAATACATCCCGCAAAGAACTGCGTATAGTAATACTCGATAAACTCCTTCTCAAGCATCGTCCAGAGACCGATCGCCACGGTATAATAATTCCGGTCGTTTCCGAGGATAACCTTGGCGAAAATGTAATCCACCCACGGACCCATAAACGAGGTCAGCAGCGTGTACACGATAATCGGTTTGGACAGCGGAACCGTAATGCG
Source organism: uncultured Lachnospiraceae bacterium (assembly GCA_910587085.1). Classification (GTDB taxonomy): domain Bacteria; phylum Bacillota; class Clostridia; order Lachnospirales; family Lachnospiraceae; genus RGIG4057. The sequence continues at coordinate 30,691 of CAJUMC010000032.1, forward strand.
GCGGAAAACATCCCATTTCGTTGCACCGTCAATGTAAGCAGCTTCGTCGATGGTCTTCGGGATCGTATCAAAAAATCCCTTAGCGATGTAGAAGCCCAAGCCGGAACCTCCGGCATACACGATAACAAGCGCAAGCAGCTTCATCGGACCGCTTTCCAGAAGACCAAGGCCCTTTACAATATAATAGACCGCGATCATGGACATAAAGCCCGGGAACATTCCGAGGATCAGTGCGATATTCATATATTTCTTGCGCATCTTGAAACGAAGCCTCGACATAACATAGGATACACAGAGGACAAAGAATGCGGCCAGCAGACAGCTGAAGATCGCGACAATCAGCGTGTTCAAAAACCAGCGCGGGAAATTCAGACTGCCTTCCTGAAACAGCACGTTTTTATAATTGTTCAGGGTGAAGCCCCGCGGCCAGATATAGCTCTTCGTCGAGCCTCCCTCCTCGCGCAGAGAGGTCAGAACAGCAAAGAAAATCGGCAGCACCCATATAATCGAAAGAATGGCAAGAATAACATGAACCACTACATTATTGACGATTTTTCTCGTTCTCATTGAGCCTTGTCTCTTCATCACTGGAACGCCTCCTCATTCTTGTAGGATCCGGTATGCCGGTAGGTCAGCAGCGACAATGTCGCCAGAATCACGAAAACGATAATACCGATGACCGCACCGAGATTATAATCCTTGTTTGTGATTGTCAGCTTATACAGCCAGGTTACAAGAAGATCCGTCTCACCTGCGAACTGATTGTTGATTTTGTCAGGTCCGCCTCCCGAGAGCAGGAATATTATGTTAAAGTTATTGATGTTTCCGGTAAACTGCGTAATAAGATTCGGCGTCGTCACAAACAGCATGTACGGCAGCGTAATCTTAAAGAACATGACAAAGGCATTTGCGCCGTCCACCCTGGCCGCCTCATACAGATCCTCCGGGATATTCTGAAGAATACCGGTCATGGTCAGGAGCGAGTACGGAACGCCGATCCAGATATTGATCAGGATAATCATGACTTTGGCAAGTCCGCCGTCCGTAAAGAACGGTACGGCATCCTGCGAGCCGATAATCCCGAGCTGGCGCAGAAGAATATTGGCAGCGCACGGTAAACGCACGATTTTATGTCTATCCGCCAAAGAAAAAATCTGATATATT
>CAJUMC010000033.1 GCA_910587085.1 uncultured Lachnospiraceae bacterium
TATCAAAGCTGCTTTTTCGTTTGCACCACCTTCGATTCTTTCCTTAACGATTTGTTGATGGCTCCATTATACCGCAATCATTTTCCAGAGGGAATAGTCTTTACAAAAAATTCATTTAACCGTGATAAATATTATTCCCTTGAATCTACCCTTGTGCCTTCTTTTGTGATGATAAGCTGCCCCTGCTGGCATTTCACGGTGATTTTGTCCCCTGCGGAGAATCCGGCCTGTTCCAACCATTTACCCTGTAAAGTAATCTGCGGCGGAGCCTGCCTGTAATTGCCACGTCCATAGCATACGGTCAGTTTGCGGTCGTCCATCCGTCCTCCTTCCCCGCTGCCTTCCGGCATACGATTTCAAATACATTCCCATCCTCTGTCCTGACAATGAACAGATTGTTCCTCTCATCAGCGTTCAGGTCGATAATCCCCATTTCCTCGCTGTCATTCAATAAATCAAAAAGTTTGTCCTTAAAATAATCCAGTCCCATTCCTCTTTGCCCTCCTTTGGATTTGTTGCGTTTTGATTCCCGGATTTGCATAAATAGGGAGCATACACGCACCATATCATTATAGAATGACACAGCTTAAAATACAAGAGGAAGGAAGTGGCAGAATGATAAAATATGACCGGTTATGGGACACATTGAAAGAAAAAGGCATCAGCCAATACAAACTAATCAAGGACTATGGCATTGATAAAGCCCAACTCCACAGGCTTCGGAAAAATATGGTTGTCAAAACCATGATTCTGAACAACCTGTGCCGGATTCTTGATTGCAGGATTGAGGACATTATGGAGTATGTGTCGGACGATATGGAAAACAAATAGGAGTATCTCAAAACGTGACGTATTTGAGGTACTCCTATTTTGTCATTCTGCTTTATCTGCAAAATCTTTTTCTTGTTCCAATTCAATTACATCTAATATGCCACAATTCAGGGTTTCGCAAATCTTTGTCAGTGTTTCCATACTGATATGTTTTCCTTTGCCCATATTGGCAATCACATTTGTGGTCAGGCCAGCGGCAAGCCTTAAATCCTCTTTCCTCATGTTGCGCTCTATCAGCGTGTGCCAGAGCGGTTTATAGCTGATGTGCATTTTTCTCCCTGCCTTTCTGCCCCGGATGGGCGTTTGTACCCATTATATCAGGATTCTTGCTAACTCACAAATATTTCTTGACGGTATCGCCGGTTCCGTCTGGATTGTGCTTTTCCTTTCCTCTTTTGATTACCTCTAATTAGCCATGAGCTGGCGGATATCCTGGGGACAAAGCACATCCGCCTGTTCAGCTTCTATGTTCCGGACGGAGCGTCGGAAGCCTGGCAGGATGAGGTTCTGTCACGCCTGGACGCTTTCCGCACGGCGGCAGCCGGCAGCGGCATCATCCTCTGCCACGAAAACGAAAAGGGCATCTACGGAGACACTGCCGCGCGATGTGCCGTGCTCCACAGGGAATTTCCGGATATCCGCGCTGTCTTTGACCCCGCTAATTTTATCCAGTGCGGCCAGGATACCGTGAAAGCCTGGGAGCTGCTCTCTCCTTACGTCGAATATCTGCATATCAAGGACGCACTGCCGGACGGCTCTGTTGTCCCGGCGGGAAAGGGCGTCGGAAATATTTTGTTCCTTCTGGCCAATTACCGCGGCAGGATACTGACGGTCGAACCGCACTTAACCGTATTTTCCGGCTTTGAAAAACTGGAGGCAGGCAAAGCGGGAACTAAAACAGAACGCGAAGGAAAATATTCCTACCCGTCTCAGCGCGCAGCGTTTGATGCGGCGGTCGGAGCGCTCCTGGAATGTATCGGCGCTCTGAAGTCTGACATTTAAAATCCGGAAGTAAAACTTTGAATCCGGAAGACGCAGACGTCAAACAGCAGAAAGGTGGTTTCTTTTATGGAAAAAATCAGACTTGGAATTATCGGGATGGGCAATATGGGAAACGGGCATCTGCAGAACATCCTTGACGGCAGCTGCCCGCATATCACGGCGGCGGCCTTTGCCGACATTAATCCGGAAAAGCTCGCCCGCGCGGGCAAAAAGCTTCCTTCCGCAGCGCTGTTTCCGGATGCGGCCGCGATGCTTGACAGCGGCCTGGTGGACGCGGCTCTGGTCACGGTTCCGCACTACGATCATCCGACCCTCGCGCTTGAGTGCTTCCGGCGCGGCATTCATGTCATGATCGAAAAGCCGGCAGGCGTGTATGTGAGACAGGTGCGCGAGATGAACGAGGCGGCGCAGAAGGCGGGCGTTGTCTTCGGCATTATGCTGAATCAGCGCACAAACCCGCTTTTTATCCGCGCCCGGGAAATCGTCCGCGGTGGCCTGCTCGGAGTGCCGAAGCGGCTCGTGTGGATTATTACAAACTGGTACCGCACGCAGTCCTATTACGATTCGGGCGACTGGCGCGCAACCTGGAGCGGCGAGGGCGGCGGCGTGCTGCTGAATCAGGCGCCGCATAATCTGGATCTCTGGCAGTGGATTTTCGGCATGCCGCAGAAGGTACGCGCCTTCTGCAGCTTCGGCAAATATCACCACATTGACGTGGAGGACGATGTAACGATCTACGGCGAGTATGAAAACGGTGCGACGGCAGTTTTTATCTCCACCACAGGCGAGGCCCCGGGCACAAACCGGCTCGAAATTTCCGGCGACCGGGGCAAGCTGGTGCTGGAGGAGGGAAAGCTGAAATGGTGGAAGCTTGACACACCGGAGCGGGAATTCTGCTTTACCAGCACGGAGGGCTTCTATGTGCCGCCGACAAGTTATGAGGAATTCAGCGCCGAGGCGCCGGACGGCCATCCGATCGTGCTCGACCGTTTTGCTGAGGCCGTTCTGAACGGTGCGCCGCTGATCGCAGCAGGCGAAGAGGGCATTCACTCCCTCTCCATTTCCAATGCCGCCTATCTCTCCGCCTGGACAAATGACTGGGTCAGCCTTCCGGGCAACGAGGCTCTTTTTGAAAAACATCTGGAGGAACTCTGCAGAAGGGAAGCAGAGAAAAAATCAGATAAAAAAAATGACGCCGGCCAATTCCGATACTCCGGCATCCCTTCGGGCGCGCTGGCAGGTCAGATGGTGACCTGCCGGCGCATGTCAAAGCCGCATACCGCGCCGCCTGCCTGCCCGAACCAGCCAAACTTCGTGCCATTTTTTCGGCAGCTTTAAATCCTCCTCGTCCGAACCAAATAACCCGTCAGCTCTCCGAATCAACGCCGGCATCGGGAAGCACCCCCTCCGGCACGGCGGAAAAGCTTTTATACACCTTCCAAAGCTCCTGATACCATTTCTGCTTCGCCGTATCGTCCGATAAGCTGCCGTCCGGCCCGGAGATCCATAAAAAATATGCCCGGCCCTTCTGCAGGCCCCGGAATGTCCGATCTGCAGCACTCTCATATTCCTCCCTGATCATTATCGGAACTCCGTCAACGCTGCCGCCGTAGGTAACCTGCGGCACACGGTTCACGTATTCCGTGTTGCGAAAGGCCAGACAGTTCTCCACTATCCTGCCGTCCCGGAGCTCCCAGCTTTTTATGCTCTCATAACGTTGTGCCGCTCCGTCTCGGATAAGATCCTCAAAAACATACCAATATCGGTCAGCCGCCGGATCATAATAATACGGAGCGCTTCCCGTAATAATATCCGCCTGGGAATCGCCTTCCGGTACGTTGTGTTCATAGTGCAGCAGCGAATTCCCGTCCTCAGACACCTCATAGACTTTCGTATATGTGTAAATCCCTGTACCCTGGCAGGCGGAAACAATCAGCTCCAGTCGCCCGTTGTGGTTTAGATCGACAACCGTGTATCTGGCATCCCCGAAAAAAGGATCTCCTTCCCTCTGCTCCCATTCCTCTCTTCGGCTTATAATCAGGTTCAGCTGATTTTCCAGATTCTTTCCGCTCACCTTCCATTTTGTATTTGTTCCTCCGCCGTCTCCCGCAAACAAACCGTCAAGCGCAGCGAACGGGATATAATCCGGCAGCATGTATTTCGCCTCATAAGCTTCAATGGCCGCATGGGCCGCTTCCTCCGTTACTTCTGTCAGCCTGCCTTCCTCGGCATTTCCGCCGTCTGCCGCCTGCCACGGATACTCCCCGTCCCTGCCGTCAAAAAGAATCGTCCGCACGACTGCAAGCTCCCTTCCCCGCAGGGAATAATAATGCCATTCGCTGTTTGCAGCCCCCGAGGAGCACTCGTTTACCAGCGTATAGCTGCCGTTCTCCTCCCGGCAGAGATAATACCGGCTGCGCTCCCTGCCGGCAAAAACCTGCACCGGTTCGCCGTCTTCCAGAACATACAGTTCAAAAATCTGCCTGTTTACAAACGGATCTCCCGCGGACGCACCGATCAGAAGCTCCATCCTCCCGTCACCGTCGAGATCCAGAAGCACCCAGCCCACATTGTTCAGCGCCCCGCCCTCATAACAGTACCTTGCAAGCGTGCTCAATCCGGCCTCCGTAAGTTGTTCGGCACTCCATTCCTCCTCCAGTGCCGTGCGGTATCTGCTTAGAAGCTTTGCGTATTTCAGCGCCGTTTCTTCCGACGGAAGGTTATTCCCGCTGCCAGGAGTTTTTCCATCCCCGCCGCTGTCAGGCTCTGCCGTACCGCTCTGGCCCGGCTGATTTCCCCCGCCGCCGTCAGGCTTTGCCGTACCGCTCTGGCCCGGCTGATTTTCCTCGCCGCCGTCAGGCTCTGTTTTACCATCCGCTCCCTGCTTGTTTGCTTTGCCGGTTGTGATTTCGTTCTGTCTGATTTTGCTTCCGCCGGACACTTCGGCATCTGCCGTGCCGGGATCCGTGCTGAGACCGATCCCGACCGCCGCCACGATCACCAGCAGCAGAACTGCCAGCCATGTTTTTGGTTTTCGATAAGATAATATATTTTTCACTCTGCTCTTCACCTCATTTTCTCCGAACGCCGCAAGCAGCCCAAGCCCGTTCGTTCTCTGCGCCATCTGCAGAAGCGTACCGGAATATTCTTTTTTGATTTCCGCTCCCATCCGTTCCACCACCCGCTCATCGCAGGACATTTCCATATCCTCGCACATCCGCCCAAACGCCAGCCAGACAAGCGGATGAAACCAGTAAATGCTCACAAGAAACAATGCCGCTGCCTTGACCAGCGGATCTCTCCGGCGGACGTGCACCTGCTCATGGCAGAGTACGTACTGCCTCGCCGGGCCGGACAGCCCTGGAGCAAGGTAAATAACCGGACGGAAAATCCCGTCCACAAAGGAGGCCGCTACCTGCTCCGATTCGAATACGCCGTCCTTTGCACGCACCGCGCCAACAAGCCTTTTCCGGAACTTTCGCAGGGAATGCGCCCAGACAATCCAGAATACCAGCACCCCAGCTGCCCATACTGCACAGAGCACGGACAGAACATGGAATGGAGCGGAGCCATCTCCCGTGCCGATACCGCCCGCTGTATTGGTTTGATTCTGACCTCCGCCCGGCCGCTCCGCCCCATCCGGCATATCCGCAGCATCCGGTTTATCCGGGACTGCGGCGGCACTGCTGTTTCCGGAACTGCCGCCGTGTGTTCCTGCCGAACCTTTTTCCGGATTTCCGTCCGGTGCCCCGTTTCCCTGCCCCGGTATAGCTTCCTTCTTTCCGGCGCCGCCCGGCTTTGTTCTGTAATCCGTATCCGTTTTTGTTCCCGTATCCATATCTGTATCAGCTTCATCATAAATTTCCGTATCCCCGGAATTTTCCGACGCCGATTTTTTTTGCCCGTCCGCTCCGGAAATCAGCCTCTCGGGAATCAGGCTGACAGGGCTGTTTGTTCCGAACGGACAAACCAGCCGGAAAAATACGACGCTCCAGAGCAGATAGCTGTACCGCTTCGGGAACCTGCGCAGCAGCCGCCGTACAAAAAGCACAACCAGAATCACATAGCCGGCCACAAAGCTCATCCTCAATATTGTTAAAAACACTTCCCGCATTCCGTCACTCATTTCTCTCCGTCCCCATTTTCACATAACTCGGCTGCCCGGTCTACTGCTCCTCGTACTCGTCGATCATCCGCCGTATCTCGTCCACCTGCTGCCGCGAAAGCTTTTTCTGTCTCATAAACGCAGCGATCATCCGCGGCAGGGAGCCTCCGTAAGTTTCCTTCACAAACTGCTCTCCCCGGCTCTGATCGTAATCCGCCCGCGCAATCAGCGAACGGACACAGGAATCCCGGTTTTCAAACAGCCCCTGCCCGCACAGTTTCTTTAAAAATGTGTAGGTTGTCGATTTTTTCCATCCGAACTTCGCTTCGCAGAGCTTCACCAGATCTCCCGAGCCCACCGGCTCGTTCTCCCATATCACCTCCGCAAACTTCCTTTCGGTCTCCGTCATACAATATAGTTCCATTTTGTCCTCCCATCTTTTCCAAGCGCTGTTCATGCCGCAGCCGCATTGTTCTCTGCGGACAATTACATTTTTCTTGATCCTCAGGCCCGATTTCTCAATATGCTTGCTTTACGAGTTCTGCAGCTCATTCCGTTCGTTTCCGCGATATGCTCTGCCAGCCGCGGAGCATCTTCACTCCCCGGAAAACTTGTTTCGCTCCGGAATGCTTCTGGTGCCCGGTGCGCCGGCATGTCAATGCTGCGCATGGACTCTGATACGCCGTATATGCGAAGCAGGTCGGTAAGCTATAGACCTCTTACTGTTAGTCTATAACTCACCGACCTGTTTGTCAATAACTATATTATTAATTTTCTGTTACAGTATGTTACATCAGCCGCGCTTTTCTCCCATACAGAGAATTCCCAGTGCAGCAGGACCGGAATGCGCCCCGATGCTCGGGCTGACCGTATTGACAATTACATTTTTTCCTGTTTTTTCTTTGAGCGCTGCCGCCACCGTCTGTGCGTCCTCCGGCGCATCTCCGTGAACAACACAGAGATCCCAGTCATCCGAAAGGTATTCTTCTCCCATGCTCTTCACCGCACGCTCCACAATGGTATTCAGCGCCTTTTTCCGCCCGCGGACCGTGCCGTTGTTGACCAGCTTTCCCTCATCATCAACGATGAGAATCGGCTTGATATTCAGCACGCTTCCGACGATGGCCGTCGTTTTTGACAGCCGCCCGCCCCGATGCAGATGGAACAGATCATCCACTACGAAATACACGCAGAACCTCAGACGGTTTTCCTCCACCCAGTCCGCAATCTCATCCAGACTTTTTCCGTCCCGTTTCATGCGGATCGCCTTCATTATCACCATACCCTCGCCCAGCGATACGTTGAGCGTATCCACCACGCGGATCTTCATTCCCGGATTTTCCTCGCAGATCTCCTGCGCACCGCACACCACATTGCTGTGGCCCCCGCTAAGAGCTGAGGAAAAACTGAAATGCAGTACGTCAAGCCCCTGATCCGCGTATTTCTGAAATGTATTGCGGATAACGGCCGGATTGCTTGCCATGGTGGTCGGCATTTTCCCTCCGCGCATCATATCGTAAAATTCCTTCGGCGTGAGATTCTTCTCATCCCCGTAGGTGACGCCGTCGATATCGTAATAGTGCGGAATGATGCCGATGCCGTTTTCCCGGATATACTCCGGCAGCAGATCACAGTTTGAATCCGCCGTAATCACAAAATCCCTCATTGCTCCATAACCCCTTTCCCGATTGAGAACCGCGCCGATGGACGCTGACTGCCTGCCCGGCGGCTTTCCCGTCAGTATGCCACCACAATCCCGCCGTCGTTCGCGTACATGCTGCTGACGCCCGCCGCCTCAACAATAATCGAATCGCGGAACGGCACTCTTCCCATAACCATGTCCCGCACGAATTCCGCGCGCTCTCTGCAGTTGCAGTGCGTAATTGCAAAGATGCGGTTTTTTGCGTCCACAACATCCTCCTCAATATATTTTGCCATCTTCGAAAGCGCCTTCGTCATGCCGCGCGCCTGGTCAAGCTTTTCGATCACGCCCTCCACACCGCACATCACCGGCTTGATATTCAATACGCTGCAGAGCGCAGCAGTAATGTTGCTGAGCCGGCCGTTCTTCCGAAGATTGTCAAGATTTTCCAACACAAATTTTGTCTTCATTTCGTCGCGGAACTTCATGGCACGCCCGACCGTTTCTTCAAAATCCGCTCCCGCCTCCTTCGCCTGCAGAATGCACAGGGCAATCAGAGTCTGTCCTGCGGCGGCCGACCGGGAATCAATCACCGAAATTTTTTTATTCGGATGCTTCTCCAGATAAAGCATTTTTGCCAGCTCCGCCGAATTGTACGAGCCGCTCAGATGGGAGGACAGCGTGACGACAAAAATTTCGTCCGCCCCCTCGAACGCGTCCATATATGCTTCCGGGGAAGGACAGGATGATTTCGGGCATTCGCTGCAGTCCTTCATCATCTTCAGAAACCTGCCCTGCTCAAAGCTTTCATCATCGACAACCGTCTCTTTTCCCACCTGCAGCAGAAGCGGCACTATGCGGATGCGCTCATCCTTTCTCATGCTCTCCGTCAGGTCGGTACAGCTGTCCCCTACAATCCTGTATGACATAAATCCTCCAATCCCACGCATTTACCGGCTTTTTCCTGCCGTCTCGCACAGTTTTTCCAAATTTGCCCCGTGATATTCCGGTTTCGTTACGTGGTAATCTTTCTTCACTCATATAGTTTTTAATACTACGTAGTATCCTACCACATTTTTCCCAATTTGAAAAGGAGGAATGTAAAAAACAATCAAAAAACTTTCTAAAAAGGCCCGGGGCTGAAAATACTTCAGCCCCGGGCCGTACAGCTCAGCGCAGATCCTCCATCGCGCAGCCGTCCATATCGGTAAACTCCTGATTCTCCCCGGCCATCCCCCAGATAAAGGTATAGGCCTGCGTTCCGGAACCCGCATGGATGGACCAGCTCGGCGAAATCACCGCCTGCTCGTTTCGCATGATAATATGCCTTGTCTCATCCGGTTCGCCCATGTAGTGAAAAACAAGCGCATCCTTGGGCATATCAAAGTACAGATACACTTCCATGCGGCGATCATGCGTATGGCACGGCATCGTATTCCAGACGGAGCCCGGCATCAGCCTTGTCATCCCCATTACAAGCTGGCAGCTCTCCACCTGCCCCGGCAGAATGTACTTGCAGATGACACGGTGATTCGACTCCTCCAGCGTTCCGAGCTCCACCTTGTTTTCCGGCTTTACAACGACAACTCCGTCAGCGGCTTCGCCCTCCTGACGGATCAGAACCGTCGGGCAGGCCCTGTGCGCCGGAGTGCTGTTCAGGTAAAATTTCGCCGGCCGGCTCCTGTCCGTACTTGCAAAGGAGATGTCTTTCGCACCCATGCCGATATACATGCCTTCTTTATTATGTACCTGGTGTTCCCTGCCGTCAATTACAATCATCCCGTCGCCGCCGATATTGATGACGCCCATTTCCCGTCGCTGAAGAAAATACTCCGCCCGGAGCTCCTCTCCCGCGGTCAGCGCAAGCGGGCCCGCTACCGGCACCGCCGAGCCTGTAATAATTCGGTCGATATGGCTGTATACCAGCTTGATTTTATCCGGAGCAAACAGATCGTCAATCAGAAACTCCTCGCGGAGTCTTTCCGTCGTATAATGCTTTACATCCCTCGGGGATGCCGCTGTTCTCAATTCCATGATGCTCTCCATTCCTGCCGCTCTCTGCGGCATGCTGTGATTCCGGGATGCCGGAATGCCGCCCGGGCACAAACACCCGGAACCGCCGTCGCCAGGCCGGCTGTCCTCAATATCCATCCGCCTATAAACGCCCTTTCACTCCTCAGCGCTGCACTCTTCCGGAGCCGTCGCCGCCTGCGAGATTATCCACATCAGCACGGGATACGAGGTTGAAATCCCCCGGGATCGTGTGCTTCAACGCCGAAGCCGCCACGCCGAATTCCAGAGCCTCCCTGAAATCCTTCCCGTCAAGCATGCCGCAGATTACGCCCGCTGCAAACGAGTCGCCGCCGCCCACACGATCCACGATCGGTGCGATACGGTATTCGCGCGAATGGTAGAATTCCTTGGTATCGCGGCTGTAAATGCAGGCCGACCAGCCGTTGTCGGATGCCGAATGGCTGACGCGCAGAGAGCTGATCACATACTCGAAATTAAACTTCTCCACCATCTGCCGGAAGATATCCTGATAGCCGGAAAGCTCCAGCTCGCCGCTCGTTACATCGGTATTGCCCGGCTTAAAGCCAAGCACCTTCTCCGCATCCTCCTCGTTGCCGATGCAGACATCCACATACTGCATCAGATTCGTCATCACTTTCTGCGCTTTTTCGGAGCTCCAGAGCTTCTTGCGGAAATTCAGGTCGCAGGAAACCTTGACCCCCGCCTTCTTAGCCGCCTTCAGCGCTGTCTCGGTCAGCTCCGCCGCCGCGTCTGAAACCGCAGGAGTAATGCCTGTGAAATGGAACCAGTCCGCATCTTTAAATATTTCATCAAAATCAAAATCCGCTGCCGTCGCTGTGGAAATCGAAGAATGTGCGCGGTCATATACGACATTGGATGCCCTCATCGCCGAGCCCGTTTCAAGAAAATATATTCCGAGCCTCTCGCCGCCGACCGCAATGTGCCCTGTCCCGACGTTCATCTTGCGCAGCGCTGCCACGGCGCACTCGCCGATCGGGTTCTTCGGAACCTTTGTTACAAACTCCGCGTCATGACCGTAATTTGCCAGCGATACCGCGACATTTGCCTCGCCTCCGCCGTAGCAGACATCAAATTCGTCCGCCTGGATAAATTTCTCGTTGCCCGGCGTGGACAGACGGAGCATAATCTCTCCCATTGTAATTGCTTTTGCCATGATCCTTTCTCCTTTTTCACAAATATAAGCCATGTCCGGCCTTTTTAAGTAAATATCTATATATCAGAAAAAGATTTCCCCGATATCTCCTACATAATTTTACCGTTTTCCAGTGTGCTTGTCAATTGCTGCTCCGCCTCGATTTCACACAGAACCGAAAGAGCAGAAAACAATTTTGAAAATTGCTTTCCAAGCCGTATTTATCACCGGTTCCGGTTTCGGCCATAAAAAGAACTGCCGCCCCGGCCGAATGATCTCAGCCGGGGGCAGCAGCCCCTTGGAAATTTTCAGCTCAATGCATCGGTTTCCGCGTTCATGGTTTCCGTGCCTAAGCCTCTTTCCTTCTTCTTACCGCAAGCATTGCGCCCGCAAACATAATTGCCAGTCCGATCAGATAGAAATATCCGCTGTCCGCAAGGCCCGTCTTTGGAAGATCCGTATCCTTCGTGTCGTCCGTTTCCCCGGTATTATCCGGTTCTTCCGTTTCATCCGGTTCCTCTGTCTCATCGGTATCGCCCGGATCTTCTGTGTCGTCCGGCTCCTCCGGCTCGACTTCGTCCGGATTCCACTCCGGCTCATCCGTCAGATCTTCGCCATCCAGATTCAGCAGGCGGATCCCGTCAACCACGACGGTAGCTCCCTCTTCAATCTCCGTAACTTCGAGTACAAGCTCACCCTCAAGCAGTCCTGCCATCTCGTCAATCGCCACGTCACTGTAGCCGTATTCGTCCATCTCGATATCCGCGATCTTCGTCAGGCCCTCCGCCATAAGCGGAAGCTCGCCGTCCGCAAGCTTTGCATAAACCGCACCCTTGAATTTTCCGGTTGCAGCTACATGCAGGACGAGACTGTCAATCTCCGATGTGTTCCCCACCAGCTCCGACAGCTGCATGCTGTGGCTGCCCGGCTCTTCGGTAAGGAATACCGGTTCTTTGGAAACCGTAATCTCAATTACCTTCGTGTTCGGCTTCTCCTGCTCAATCTCAATCTTATCCACGGTAATCGACGGCGTGGAACCCCACCACCAGCCTACCTGGAAAATCGAACCTGTGGAGAGATCGTTCGGGTCAGCTGCCGTATTCATCGTTACGGTCACACCTTCCGGCACTTCAAACTCATACCGGACCGTATTTTTTGCGCCGTCAATAAAACCATGCTCAAAGTCAGCGGTCTGCCATTCCTTGTCGGTGCTGAAGCCGATGCCTCCGCCTCCGCCGGTCCATCCGAGCACGCTAGGCTGATCAAATGTAATCGTAACGGCAAACTTCTTGATTGCTCCGCTTTCTGCGAACTGGTCAAGAGGTATCTGATACATCTTGCCGCCCTCATTGTTTGCGTCCAGCGTCTTGTTCGGCTTCACCTCATTGGTCACCTTGGTTGCGCCTTCGCCCGGAATCTCTCTGCGGATCACCTGCGTTTCGCGCTCGCTGCTCTCATCCGGTTCGTCCCTGCCGTCATCCGGCTCTTCCTTGCCATCCTCCGGCTCTTCGCTGCCGTCGTCCGGCTCAACCGGCTCGCTGCCCGTTTCCCCGCCGATTACATTTCCATTCTTATCGTATACCGTCACTCTGTCGAGCGTAACCGTAACTCCTTCGCTGACATACCAGATCTGAACTTCGAAATATCCGTTTGCTTCCCTGCCGGAGATATTATCGTACACCCAGGTGGTCGTGCCGCCGCCCGACTCGCCGTCCGTCTGTCCCCACGCACCGTCGATGCTGAGTCCGAGACTTCCGTTAAAATAACCGCTGCTCGTGAAAACAACCTCAATGCGATCCATAACATCCGCGTATTCCGCATAATCGTAACTGAGCTTGTCGCCGGCCTTTACCTGCTTCTTATCCGGATTTTCCTCATCCGGCTTCTCCTCTGCAGGAGCTGTGGTCGGGGTCGGATCCGGATAAAGATTTTCAATAAACCCGTTGCCGGAGCCGCCCGTGGTACCGCCCGAACCGTTGCCGAGCTCCTTGCTGTAATCCGCACCCTTCTCAGCGAAGATCAGCTTCTGAAGCGTAACGGATTCCAGTCCCGTGGACGGCCACCATATCTGGACATTAATCGACGGTTCCGCGCCGAGATTTTTCTCCGAAAGCCCGGAAACCTTCCAGGTTGACTGTCCGGAGGAGGAACTTCCCTCGCAAAGCGTCGTCCACTCATTGTCAACATTGCCTCCGAAGATACCGCTGAAGCTTAAGCTGCTCTTCCATACTGCCACAACCTCGTCAACCTTAAGACCCGCCGGGAAGGCAAAGCTCTTCTGGTAATTCGAACCCCAATCGCCGCTCACCAAATCCAGAACCTCTGTCGCCGGCTTGTTGAACTCTACAACCTCATAACGTGCAGTCGCGTCAACGACTTTTCTGTTCACGGTCACCTTAAGATTCTCAATTGTTATTACGGCAGACTCCGAATCTCCAACCTTCTGCCCCGCTTTCAGCGTACACTTTACCGCACCATTTGTATATTTTGTGGCTCCCACAGCGGAAACCTCGATCTGGTGCGTCTCAACTGTGCCGTCCGGTACCGGCGTATCCGAAGACCAATAATTATTATGCCATGGATATTTCTTATTGTCATCCGGATTCTGCGGATCAATATCCGCATCCGTCTGGAATCCGATCTGGTTGAAGCCGCAGCCTGAAACGGTATATGTTACCGTATAGACATCGCCCTCCTTTGCTTCGGCATCCGCAATGTAGAAGGACGCCAGTTCGGAATATTCTCCGCCTGAAACTGCAAGATTACCGGCATAGATTTTTTCCATTTCGATAGTCATGCCGTTTGTGAAGGTTTCGGAATCTCCCGGTTCGCCCGGTTCCGGAGTAGCCGTCGGCTCTCCCGGTTCCGGAGTAACTGTCGGCTCTCCCGGCTCCGGCGTCGCTGTCGGTTCTCCCGGCTCCGGCGTAACTTCCGGCTCATCCGGCAGAAGCTCCGCGCTGTAGTCTGCGCCCGCCTCAGCAAAGATCAGTTTCCGGAGAACAACGTTTTCTGTTCCGCTGTACGTTTGCAGCTGAATGCTTGAATACAGGATATTTCTGGAAGAAACATCCGTCAGCTCCCAGACACTGCTACCAGAATACTTTTCACTTGCCCAGTTGTTCTCCGGAACATTGTAACCGATATCTCCGTTAGAATTGCTGTCGAACACTACTATAATCTTGTCAACTGCAATACTATCCGGAATAGGAAATCGCTTCTGATACACATTATTATCAGTAATTTCCAGCACCTCCGACACAGGCTTGTTGATTGTCTGTGCAACATACTGCGGCCCTACGGCTTTCGTTATTTTCAGACCGGAAACAATAAACGTTCCATCTCCTGCCGTCGCATCCGTCACAAGGGTATCCAGCACAAACTTAATCTGCATTTTACTGCCTGCACCTCCGGATACGCTTGCCTCAATCGTTTTCGAAAAAAACGTACCGTCCTTGACGCCATCCTCCCCGGCCCATTGGCTCTGCCATTTCCAGTCGCTGACATTTGACTGATAACCGATCTGCTTATAAATCGCTGCACCTGACACAATGGTCATCTCCACCATAAACTTGTCACCTTCCGCGTATGTAGTATCCACGGTATAAGGTGAACCGGTCGTCAGCGTTCCGCTGTAGCTCTTCCCGAGTTCCAGCGTGTCAGGGATCGCCTGCTCCGCCGCATGCACCCGGTACGGCCCCGCATGCCCGCTCAGCACGGAAAGTACCATGGCGAACGCTGTGAGCCAGGCCCACAGGGCCTTTTTCTTTTTACTCATTCCTCAACCTCCTTTTGTTGACGCACCACCTCAGTCAAGCGGAAAAAAATCGTCAAATTGACCTGTTTTTTTAATTCAGCAATCAAAAATTCGTCAAATTTGATATTTTTATGCCGTTTGTGACTTCGCCGGCGCGCTAAGTTATGTAGCAATAATAACCCAAAACGAGAGAATGTGTCAATAGCTTTTGTGCATTTTTTCCTTTTCCGATTTTCGTTTGACATTGCCCTTCCGACATAATACAATGAGAAAAACATGAAGCAAGAATGGAGGATATTTTATGAAGAAGAAACGGCTTTTTTCCGTACTTTTCACCGTATTGCTCTGTGCGGTGCCGCTCGCCGGCTGCAGCAGCGGCGAAAATGAGAAGACACCCGCTGTCACAGGCGAAGCCGGCCAGGAAAAAAATGACGGCGGCGGCAATCCTGCCCCAAGCGGGTCATCAAATGACAATGTGGAAAATCCCGGCAGCGAGGACAATGCCGGCGGAGCCGGCCAGGAGGACTCCGAAGACGGAAGCTCGGCAGAAAACAAAATTGAAATTGTCCACACGCGGGATCTCTCCAACCCGAATGCAACCGAAAAAGCCCAGCTGATCTACGACTATCTCTGCAGCGTAACCGGAAACGCCGTTATCTCCGGCGTGCAGGAGTCCCCGAGCGCGGCAGGCGCAAACGATGAGATCAATTACATAAAGCGGGTATCCGGAAAATATCCTGCACTGCGCGGCTTCGACTATATCAACGATGACTTCGAAGGCGTCAACAAGCGCGCCGAATTCTGGGGGAACGAAATGAACGGGCTTGTAACCATCTGCTGGCACTGGGGCACGCCGCCGGACGGCATCGGCTATGAATCAAGCAAGGGAAAAATTGATCTTGATAAGGCGCTCACAGAGGGCACAGAGCTGTACGAGGCCATGGTTGCGCAGATGGACAATGTGGCCGGCTATCTGAAGGAGCTTCAGGATAAGGGCATTGTTGTGCTCTGGCGGCCGTTCCACGAATTTGACGGTCAGTGGTTCTGGTGGGGCAAAGGCGGCAATGAAAAATTCATCCAGCTCTGGCAGCTGATGTACGACCGCTACACAAACATTCATGGTCTGAATAATCTGATCTGGGTGCTGGGCTACAGCGACCAGGTCAAGCGTGACTGGTATCCGGGGGATGAATATGTTGATATCGTCGGAGCCGACAGCTATAAAACCGGCACGCGAAACGCACTCTACAAACTTGTTTGTGCTTTCGGCGCAGAGGGAATGCCGGTTCCGCTGCATGAATGCGGCGCGGTTCCCAATCCGGACGAGCTGATCGAGAGCGGCACGAACTGGACCTGGTTTATGACCTGGACGCTCTCAAATATGCGCGAGAACAATACCAAGGAAGAGCTTGCGCATGCCTTCGGCCACGATTATGTAATCACGCTCGAGCAGCTTCCGGATTTTGATGAGCTGCTCGAAGCTGGAGAATCATAACCGCAGATAACGGCATTATGCTCCGAAAAAGAATTTCCTTATAAAAGAACCGCCTCTTTATCCTGCGGATGCGCAGATTCCTGATGTTTAAAATCTGTCATGGCAAATAACAAGGGAAGCCCGGGGAAAATCCTCAGGCTTCCTTTTTGTTTCCTGTAATTATTTCGTCATACAGATCCAGACCGAAGCTGGTATTCTCCGGCTCCGCCTCCACCATCCGAAAGGTGCGCGTCCCGTTCTCCCTGCGCTTCGCGCTCATAAACAGTGCATGATCCGGCTTTCTGGCATAGAGCTCCCGCGCAAACTGCAGCAGATGCGTTACCATGGCCACCGTTATCCCGCTCTCGTACAGCGCGCTGACAAGCTCCAGCGCGATCACCGAGCCCTCCTTTTCCGTCGTCGTGGCAAAGGACTCGTTTAAAAGCAGCAGGGAATCCCGCGTAATGCTTTTCAGGATGCCGTCCATCCGGCGCAGCTCCTCGTCCAGCCTTCCGGAATTCATCGCTGCATCCTCCCTCCTCGTAAAATGCGTGTAGATATTGCGGTACAGCCCTCCGCGGAATGCTGCTGCCGGTACGAACATCCCGCACTGGAGCATTACCTGGGCGATTCCGAGACTGCGCAGGCAGGTCGATTTTCCGCCCTGGTTGGCACCCGTGATCACAAGCAGACGGCAGTCCGGGTGCGCGGCAGCGTTGGAAATCGGCGCGAACCGCGACAGAATCGCCATGCTCAGCTCGTACAGACCGGTAAATTCAAACCCTGCCCGCTCCTCCGACACCTCCGGAAAACAAAAGTCCGCACCGAATGCCGCGGCGCGCTCCCGCAGCTGCACGCAGCCGAAATAAAATGCTGCCTGCACGGAAAACGCTTCGAAAAACTGCATCAACTCATCCAACAACGGCACGAACCAGGACAGGATATATGCAAAGGCCGTCTCTTCAAGCTGCCGCGCCTCCCGCAGTTCCGCATCCTCCCGCAGACATACGATCCCCGGAGCAAACAGCTTACGATACCACCTCCCTGCGCCTTCCATCAATGCACCCGACTTTTCCCGGTAGCCGAGCCGCCGGACGCACTTCAGGCATACAGCATCCTCCTTCATTCCCGGCCCAAGGCCCATGGAAAGAACGACAGTCCCGCCCTCTGTAAAAAACTCCATATCCTCCATGATTTCCCGCAGCCCGGCCCGGAACTCCTCCCCGTATTCCTCCTGCAGCCTGCGCTTCAGGGAGGAAAGGCCGCTCTCCTCCGCAAATTCCTCCTGATCCAGCAGCCCCTTCAGCTCGTCAAGGCATTCCGTCATTTCCTTCAGAAGCTTAAATGTGCCGAGCAGCTCCCCGCTGCTTCCTCGTTTCTCTTTATATCTTTCCCGGCTCTGGGACAGGGAAATCTGCGCCCGCTGCCCGACGGCGTACATGGCCGCCGCCAGCTCCTCCCGCGCAAGAAGCTCCTTTAAAATTCTCTGGCGGTAAAGCACCTGTTTTGCATCCGAAAGCGGTACAAGCATAATCCGCTTCATGGTATCATAAATGAAAAAATCCTCCTTCTCCGCCTGTTTCAGGGAATCCCCCTTCTTCCATACATGACGGCAGGCCGCCTGAAAAACAACCTTCAGATTCAGATCCGCCGTCATGGCATCCTTTTCCGGATAGCCGGCCTCCGCGGGCAGCTCCCGATCCTCATATAACAGCAGGGATTTCATCCTTCATTCCTCCTTCCAGCCGCTGTGCGCAGCGGCGGGTTTCACAGGTTCCAAAGCTTCCGGCCTGTCTCAGCGTTCGCGGTACTCTCCCAGCCGCTCTTTCAGCCGCACCTTCAGCTCCGGATATGTCATTCGGTATTTCTCAACCAGTCCGTACGCGTATCCCGTTCCCTCTGCCGGTTTTCTTACAATTTTATAAGTACGTATATGACTATCCGAATCATCCACACAAGCCGACAGACTTACAATCCGTTTTCCTTCCTCATGAATCTGATCTTCATCTGCCAGTTCCTGAATATGAGTTACATAGATACCGAGACAGCTTTGACGCAGAAAATGTTCCATTACACGTCTGCCCATAATGTATGCATCATAGGTGGCCGCCGTGGTAAACAGCTCATTGATAACAACAAATTTGTTTTTTTCGCGTTCCCTCATCATGGGCTCCAGCCGGACAAGCTCCTCCTTAAGCTTTCCTCTTCCGGTTTCCAGACTCTCCTCCACGGAAAAATGCGTAAGAATTCCATCAAAAAACGGAAGTCTCAGCTGCCTGCACGGCGCGGCAAGTCCCATCAGAGAAAAATATACCATCTGCCCGACGCTCCGGGCAAAAGTGGTCTTCCCGCCCTGATTCGGCCCGGTGACAACAAGGAAAGCCTCGTTCGCTCCATACCTTACATTATTGCACACAACCACCTGTCTGGAATACAGACTCTTCAGCAGCAGTGCCAGATCATAGCATTCCGCCGCGCAAAAGAGATTGCCCTCCGCACTCTCTCCGATACAGGCTTCGCTGCGATCTGTACCTATGCCTTCCGTTTCGTCCTCCGCAGCTCCGGAAAATTCCGGATAGGCAAACGGATATCCGCTTTTTGCCGTCCGGTCCATAAACAGCCGGTATGCCAGATATACCTGCAGCTGCCGCTCCAGAGCGAGCAGCCATTCCGTCATAAAATTTTCTGCTCTTCCGGAACCCTCCGCAGCCTGCGGCAGCTCCCGGGAAAAATCCTTTTCATAGTCTCTGAGCCGGTCAAAAAGCTCCGGGCGGCTTTTCCGGAAGCTCTCAAGCACCAGCCGCTCAAATTTTCCCGGCTCCTTTTCCGCCTGAAACGGATTTTCCAGCTCCTCCGTCCGCCCCGCCTGAGCCGGGAACAACCTCTTCAGCTTCTCCGCATAGCTGCCCTTCGTTTCTTCCTGTGAGATTTTTACCCTGTCTCTGGAAAGTGCCATCTGAACACGCAGCTCCGCAAGGGCCTGCGATAACCCGGCGGTGCGCTCCGCAAACTCCCGGTAGTCTGCACGCCCCGTATACCCCGTCACTGCGCCGCCAAGACCGCAGAGCAATGCGGAGGAAGAAATCCGGCCGTCTTTTCTGCCATCCGCTCCTGCCGCTGCAAGGGCATTGACAAGCTCCTGCACCGCGCCGGTGTACGCTGCTCCGCAGTCCAGAAGAAACCGCTGCCGCTGCAGCCCGAACTCTGCCTTGCGGTACCGTTCTGCGTATCCCCTCGCCGCAAGCATCCCGTCAGAAAAACGCAGAAACCCGTCAAACAGTTCCTTATTCTCCAGCGCGCGAAGCACTCTGCACCGCTCCTGCGCTGTCTCCCGCTTCTGCGGCAGCCGGTAAAAATAGCGCTTCAGATCATAATTTCTGCGCTCCTCGGCAATGCGTGCAATAATCTGATCCAGATTCAGATCCGTAAAATACGACGGTGCAGACAGCGCATTTTCGTAATAATCCTCGCTGCAGCCGAGGATTCCCGTCTTTTCAAATTCCGGCAATCCCATACTTACTCCCTCCTGCGTTTTTCTTTTATCCTGCATTTTTAGATTTTTCTTTTTGACAGTTATTTTCTTTTCGGCAGTTATTTTCTTTTTGACAGTTATTTTCTTTTCGCCAGTTACCTTCATTCACCGCTCTGCTTTTTCTGGACGTTTCCCCTTCCTGCTTCTCCGCCGCTGTTTTCCGAATTTTTTATCCGGCCTGCTCCGCTCTTTCCCTACTCTGCCCGTCCTCACGCCGCTTCCTGGTTTTGCTCCTGCAGTATTTCTGCTGCTTTTTACCTGACTTCCCTGTCATTTTCTTTTTTTATCCGGCCTGCTCCGCTCTTTCCCTACTCTGCCAGTCCTCTCTTCCGTTTCAATTCTCTTTTCTCTGTCTGCTATTATGCCATTATCCCGCCTGAAATGCAAGAAAATAAGCCCGTAAAACAATCCTGCGCCCTGTTATTTTTATCTTCCGGAACGCCGATAAATTAATGTAAGCAGAAGGCCGCGGCGGTTCATTGCCGCAGTACACCCAAATTGCCCGCATCCAGCGGTGCTGGGTTCAATACATATTTAAGGAGGCTTCCCATGGCAGAATATGATCGGCGCATCGCCGGCTCCCCCCATACGGCACTGCAGAACCGCCTCTCCGGCACGGCACAGCGGACGGCAGCCGGCTCCGCCGGCGTTCATTCCTCTGCCCCGGCACAGGAAAAGGGCTTTTCCAGCGGGCAGATTATACGAGGGCAGGTAATCGACCTGCGCAATCACGAGGTCAAGGTGCAGCTGGACGACAGCCGCGTACTTTCGGGCAGAATCGACGACGCGGCAAGCCTGTCCATCGGGGAGCGCGCCGTCTTTCAGGTGACGCGGGCGGATCCGCGCACCATCGCTCTGAAAGTAATCTCGGACCCGCGCGCGGCCTCCCGTGAAAATACAATCGACAAGGCTCTCGAGGCCGCCTCTCTGCCGAAGTCAGAGCGAAATGTCTCGGCAGTGCGCGCTCTTCTGGAACAGGGCCTTTCCGTGGATAAAAACAGCATTCAGAACCTGCTGCGCCAATCCGCATCCCTGCGCGGAATTTCCTTCCGCACACTTGCCATCCTGCAAAAACAGCAGATTCCTGCGACTCAGGTAAATGCTTCTCAGCTGGAACGCTACCTGAACTATGAGCACCGCATCGCAAATCTCGCGGAGCAGACTGCTTCCGAGCTCTCCGAGGCTGTTTTCTCTGCAGCAAACGCGGACAGCGGCGATGCGGCCCGCCTCAACGGACAGCTGCTTCGGCTTCTGCTGCCGCAATCTGCAGATGCGGCCTCGGCCTCAGCACTTCCGCTCTCCTCCCTCGGACTGCTCTCCTCCGACGAACTGCTGAACCTTCTGGATACGCTGGAGCAATTCGGACTGTCCGCCGACAACGGCGCAGCACTTCTGAACGGTACGGCAACACTTCAGGAAACGGCGCATCTGCTGCTGCAGATCGCCGAACAGCTGGATGCTTCCCAGGCTGAAAACACAGACGCGGCGCCGGACGCAGAGGGAAGCTCTAGTGCAGGCGGGGCGGACGGAGCACCGAGCGGCATAACGTCTCTCGGCAGTGCTGCCGTCTCCATCGGCGCATCTACCGTCTCCGGAGAAGCGGCAGAAAACAGCGGAACTTCCGCCGGTTCCGACACGATTTGCGGCTCCGTTGAGGGCGGTGCGGCAGCCGAATCGGGTGCCGGAATCCAAACCACAGCGGAAGGCGCAGCACTCGGCCAGGCCACCACCGGCTCCGCGCTCTCCCTGTTCCGCTCCCTGCTTCACGGAGCCGGCTCTATCTTCGGCGGAAAGCAGGCGGACAACACGGTCAAGCTCCCGCCGCAGACCGTCCCGTTCGCCGAGCAGACACTCTCCGGGCTTCTGGAACACCTTCCCGCGGCTCTGCAGACTCCGGAGATTTATACTCTTCTGAACGCCTATGCTGCGGCAGCACGCGGCTCCATGGAGCTCTCCGCCATGCTGCCCAAACGGCTGCGCACCGAGCTGGCCGACCACCTGAAGGGCAAGCTCTCCCAGACCGTTCTGCAAAAGGTTAAGGACGGCGAACTGACTGCCGCACAGCTGCTAAAGCTTCTGATGGAATCCTCCGACAGCGGTCAGGAAGGCTCCTCCTACCTCTCCTCCGAGGCATACAGGGAGCTGTTGCGCCAATGGCTCTCCAGCCGCCTCACGATGCGCCCGGAGGACCTTTCCAGACCGGGCGCCGTCGCGGATTATTACGATTCGCTCGACCGGGCGCTTGCCTCTCTGGAAAAACTGCCCGGACGTACCGACGGTCAGCCGGCTTTTCAGGACACGGCTGCGGGCATCCGCGACAATATCGATTTTATGAAGGCGCTTAACCAGCTCTTCCCATACGTCCAGCTGCCGCTGCGTCTTTCCGGAAGAAGCGCACACGCGGAGCTGTTTGTCTACACTGACCGGGAACGGACTATGGACGCCGCCTCCGGCGTCCGTGCTCTGCTGCATCTGGATATGGAGCAGCTCGGCCCCCTGGACATCCATCTCGTGCTGGAACAAAAAAAGCTCCGGGCAAACTTTTATCTGACCGATGCCGCGGGAAGCGCACTCGCTAAGGAAAATCTGGCCGGCCTGACCGGGGCCCTGGCAGCAAAGGGCTATACCCTCGATGCGCGCGTGCAGACCAGGGAAGCCTTTGAGAGCCCGGTTTCCGCCATGCTTGCACCGAAACAGGACAGCACCTCCATGAAGCGATACACCTTTGATATCCGCGCATAAAGAATCCATGCATAAAAAATCTCCCCATGACGCATACTAGCCGAAACTGTGTCATGGGGAGGTTTTTATGCTTATCTCAATCCGAAAATATGCCGCCGCGCTCTTTCTTCTGCTCGGCCTCACCGCACTTTTTCTTATTCTCATCATCAACTGCCGCTTCTTCTACCGGTTTCTGCTGAACCCGCTGCATATCCCGGAAACAAGCGGATTATCGCGCGATGAGATACTTCTAAATTATAACTGCCTGATCGACTACTGCTCGCCGTTCTGCCGGGATGCTCTTGAATTCCCGACTTTCCGCTCCTCCGGCTCCGCTTTGTCCCATTTCGCCGAAGTCAAAAATATCTTTACGGCCCTCTATCTGCTCGCGCCGGCCGGCCTGCTCACGGCCTTCTGGCTTTTTCTGCAGCTTCCGCGCAGGGAGCGCCCGCGTGCACTGGGCGCCGCGGGACGTCTCTGCCTGGTGCTGCCCGCGATCCTGCTCTGCCTGTGCGCCCTGAGCTTTCACGACATTTTTTTTGATCTGCACAGGATACTGTTCCGCAATAATGACTGGCTGTTCAGCGCCGCGTCCGACCCGGTCATTACTATTCTGCCGGAACGTTTTTTTCTTGTCTGCGCCAAGGTGCTGCTGCTCCTTCTTATAATATCGGGCGCACTTCTTGTAGCCTTGGAATCAGTCTCCTCGATGAGGCTGCGCATCCGTCTGCGCTGGCTGAAAACAAAGCCGCGCAGAACACAGTCCGCGCGGCCTTAGAGTAATTTTTATGATTTACTTTCTTATGATTTACTTTTTATCCTTCTTCTGCTGGGACAAAAGGGTATCGGTTTCGGCCAGGAACGCTGCCCATTTCTCCTTCTGCTCTGCAAAATATTTTGGACAGGACTGCCCGCCGAGCTCCGAATGACGCAGAACTGCCGTCTTATCCAGGCCGTACTTGGCACAAAGATAAACTGTGAGCTTCACAAGGGACTGATGTGTTGCGGTCGTCGGGATACCGTCGATCTCCGGATGACAGAAGGTAATGGATATGGTGTCCTCGTTCCTTGCTCCCGACGCGCACGCTACCTCCGACAAAGGAATGCACTGTATGATCTCTCCGTTCAGGCCGATAATAAAATGCGTGCTCTCCGCGGTTTTCGCCGAACCGTCCTTCAGGCTTTCGTAATGATTCCGGTTTTCCACTGCAGTGCTGCCCGCGTCGGCCACATAATGGATGATAATCCCCTTGACCTCCGTCAGGGCATTGCCCGGCCTGGTATACTCGTTTTTGCTCAGAAACAGCTCCGTAATATCGAGCTCCTGCTTCATCGTTGAAGCAGGCGGCGTCTCGGCGCCCCCCCTGGAAAACAGGTTCCGCATCACTTTAATGAACCCGAGCAGCAGCACAAGCACAATCAGCAGCGCCAGCGCAGCCGCTGCCGCCAGCTTTGCGTAGGCATAAAGCTTTTTCCTGCGCTTCCACTCCTGCTTTGTCAATACCTTCGCCATATCGTATCCCCCGTTTTATTTTCCGTTTTCCTGCCGCTGGTTTTTTGAGCTCCGCTGCTCTGATTTCTGCTTCCTGCTGCCGGTTTTTCGTGCTCCGCTGCTCTGATTTCAGTTTTCTGCCGCTGGTTTTTTGAACTCCGCTGCTCTGATTTCAGTTTCCTGCCGCTGGTTTTTCGTGCTCCGCCATTCAGATTTCAGTTTCCTGCTGCCGGTTTTTCGTGCCCCGCCATTCAGATTTCAGTTTCCTGCCGCCGGTTTTCAGTACTCTTCCGCTCGAATCCCTGCTTCCTGCCGCTCCGCTGCCCTGATTTCTGCTTCCTGCTGCCGGAGTTTTACGCTCCGCTGTTTTCGAAGCTCATGCCTTCCATCTCAGCCGGAAACAGCCCCGGCTGCCTCCTCAAAGCCGGCTGCCGGGGCCCCGCCCGCAGATTTCTCTATTCGTCCACGCTGTAATTCGGCGCTTCCTTCGTAATGTGGATGTCATGCGGATGGCTCTCCCGAAGCGCCGCAGCCGTAATCTTTACAAATCTTCCTGTCTGCTTAAGTGTCTCGATATCCTTTGCGCCGCAGTAGCCCATACCGGCACGAAGACCTCCCGTAAACTGGAAGATCGTATCCTCGGCATTGCCCTTGTAGGCAACGCGCCCTTCCACGCCCTCCGGCACAAGCTTCTTGGCATTCGCCTGGAAATAGCGGTCCTTGCTGCCGTTCTCCATCGCTGCGATGGAGCCCATTCCGCGGTAAACCTTATATTTTCTCCCCTGGAACAGTTCAAAGGTTCCCGGGCTCTCCTCGCAGCCTGCAAAGATGCTTCCGAGCATGCATACATTTGCACCCGCCGCAATCGCCTTTGTGAGATCTCCGGAATACTTGATTCCGCCGTCGGCAATAATCGGGATGCCATACTCCTTCGCCACCGCGTACGCATTCATTACTGCCGTAATCTGAGGCACTCCGATCCCGGCCACGACGCGGGTGGTGCAGATCGAACCCGGCCCGATGCCGACCTTCACGCAGTCCACGCCCGCCTCGATCAGATCCTTTGTCGCCTCACCGGTGGCCACGTTGCCCGCAATAATCTGGAGCTCCGGATAAGCCTCCCGTACCATGCGCACAACCCGGAGTACATTTGCAGAATGCCCGTGCGCTGAGTCAATGACAATGGCGTCCACATGGGCCTTCACAAGCGCGTCCACCCGGTCAAGAATGTTCGCCGTCACGCCGACGCCTGCGGCGCAGAGCAGTCTGCCCTTGTCATCCTTTGCCGCGAGCGGATATTTGATCGCCTTCTCAATATCCTTAATGGTGATAAGCCCTTTGAGGTTTCCTTCATCGTCCACGATCGGAAGCTTCTCCTTCCGCGCCCTGGAAAGAATCTGCTTCGCCTCCTCAAGCGTAATGCCCTCCTTCGCCGTGATCAGGCCCTCGCTCGTCATGGACTCCTTGATTTTCTTTGTAAAATCCGTCTCAAATTTCAGATCGCGGTTTGTGATGATGCCGACAAGCCTTCTGCCCTCGGTAACAGGTACGCCGGATATGCGGAATTTGCCCATCAGCTCATCGGCGTCCTTCAATGTATGCTCCGGGGTTAAAGAAAATGGGTCGGTGATTACGCCGTTTTCCGAGCGCTTAACCTTGTCCACCTCTTCCGCCTGCGCTTCGATTGACATATTTTTATGAATCACTCCGATTCCGCCCTGCCGCGCCATGGCGATTGCCATACGGTGCTCGGTGACCGTATCCATGCCGGCGCTCATAAGCGGAATATTGAGTCTGATTTTCTTCGTGAGCCAGGTGGAAAGTTCCACCTCGTTCGGGATAACCTCGGAATATGCCGGAACCAGAAGCACATCGTCAAAGGTAATGCCTTCACCAATAATCTGTCCCATTTTCTTATCCTCGCTTTCTCTTTGATGAATGAAATTTTCACAAGTATAACTTGATTCCCCGGCATTGTCAAGCATAAATAAAGCAAAAACTGCCCTGTTTTACGAGCTCGGGCAGGGGAACGCTTCCCCTGCCCGGACCTGTCCTGAAACCTGTAAAAATTATTCTGCGCCCCGCCCGAAAAACCCGCGAACCGCGTTTGCCGTCAATATTCGGCAAGCTTTCTCGGAGCTTTCTGCTTGATTGCAGCAAGCATCTTTTCGTTCGGCTCGCAGAGGATCATTGTGAGCTGCTCGCCCTGCCGGAGAACGATGGCATAGACCTTCGCATCTTTCTCCCCGGACGTAAAATTGAGGCGTTTCACCTGTGCCTGCGCATAAGAATCCAGTGCATGAGAGCCGACCGGCGCCATGATTTCAACATTCTCAAAATCAATTCTGGTGGCTGTCTTTCTTTTGTTGCCGCTGAAAATCTTATCAAAATCAACCTGACCATCGCAGAATACATACTCGTACTCCACATTCAGATACGGGAAAACCAGCACGCAGGCCAGTACCAGAAGTCCGACCACCACAATGGTGAACATGCCGAACCAGTTTATCCCGAACAGCAGCACAAACAGCGTGACAGCCAGCATCAGTCCCTTGATCATAAGGCCCGTTATCGACGGTCTCCTCTTCACTGCGGTTTCCGCATAAGACTCATTCATTTTCTGTACCTCCTGCCCCAAGAGGGCACCCTTTCACAAAATTTGTCTCTCCTGCTTCCGCTCAGCCGGAATACAGCGCTCCGTTTTTCTCCGGCTGCAGAATCCGAAGCCGCATTTTCTTTTACGAAGCATGCATCCGCCCGCGGCACGCGTGCCGCCATGCTCCCTACCGCAGCGGTGTGCAGCTCCTCTGTGCCGGCTGCGTCTGTCCGGAGGAACTTTTGTCCTCAAGGCTGATGTCCCGCGGCTGCAGACCGGCGCAGATACAATATTCTTAGAATATTATACCTTAGTCCGACCGAAAAGGAAAGAGTTTTCCGGAATTGTTTGAAGCCGCTTTCAGCGCCCTTCCCGGTACAGCCGCAAATATGCTTCCTGCCGTCCCTGCGCGAACGCCCGCGCAAGCCGTTCGGCTATTTCTCCGTCACGCAGCATGGCCGTCAGGATCGGGGAAAATCGGCGCCCTTCCAAGGAAACAGCCTCCTTTACCGCCAAGTCGAAAGTTCTCTCCTTCCCGGTATAAAGTCTCCTGCTCGAGGCGGTCACGTTGTCCAGCCAGTCGAGCAGCCCGATCACATCCACCATCTGCCGGTACGGGCATTCCAGGCGGCGGTAGGTTTCCGGATATCCCCGGGAGCCGTCGTACCAGCAGTGATGCCCCATGGCAACCATTGCGTAGTGCCGGGTGGATTCCCTCATTTCCAGCCATGCCGCACCGATCATCGTGTGCAGATGGGCCATCTCGTACTCCTCCTCAAACCACTGCCGCGGCGTCTTGTAAAGGCTTATGAAATTCATCTTGCCGACATCATGGAGCTGCCCGCACTTCATGGCGTAATCCAGAATTGCCGTCCGCTTTTTCTCCGGCTCCTGCAGCCTGCGCAGCTCGCCGATATCGTCAAAAAATCCGGGCTGCTCCTCCGCAATTATCCCGCAGAATTCCACGGCCGCCTTCCCAACAACATAGGAGTGAACAAATATTTCAGGGGTGAAAAGCTCCTGCAGCCGAATGATAAAATCTCCGTAGGAAAGGCTGTTTGACGTCTCGATGAACGTCAGGGAAAGCTGACGGAGATAGTAGAACAGGGATTCCTTTCCCTCCCCGGGAAAGTTTTCCACATAACTGACAATCCTGTGGTAGAGTTCCTCGATGTATCCCTCCCTCTCCGGGATTTTCTCCGGATTCTCCTGAAGATACTGGCAGTAGAAGGCTGGAATGGATATGGTTCCGTACATACCATCCGTTGAATAATCGGAAGCGTCCACCGTGTCGGTCAGCCGTTCCATTTTAGTAAGCAGGCCGTCCAGGGTATCCAGACCGCAATAATATTCGATGGCGCAGTTGGAAAACGCCGTCCGCACCGGGGGCTTTTCCCCTCGCTCCGCAGTCTCCCGCATCCTCCGGTCTAAAACAATATGAACGGATTCCATTATATCCGTGATATCCTGCGGCGTCATGGTTCTTCCCTTGCTGTGCGATATGGACGCCGCCATCAGCTGATGCGTCTGATATATGTATCTGTCCCACGGGAGCTCCGGCGCCTTTTCCTGATATTCCTTATCCTGCATAATCTGCAGCGTACGCTTGATTATGCGGATTCGCTCCGCAACGGATTTATATTGCCCCAGCGCCATGTTTGCCCGCGCCCGCAGAATGTATCCCCGCGTTTCCGCATCTTCAATCTCATCGAAATATTTCAGATAGGCCGCCGCCTCCGTAAAGCACAGACGCATGCGGTGGATATATTCCTCGCTTTTGGAAGACTCCAGCCCCACCAGCTTGTTGTTCATGCTGTTTCTTCCGATTCCCAGCCAGTACAGCTCCCGAATCATTGCTCTCCGATCCCTGCGGAATCGCGCCACGCTCAGAAGGGCCCGGTGAATCTGGCAGAACAGCCCCACATCCAGCTCCTCCCGCGGGTTCATCAGCATGCCCGCAAATTCCAGAAGCTCCGCAAGCTGCTCCGAATCCGCCTCATACAGATGATCCAGCACCGGGAACAGCCCCTCCTTCAGCAGCTCCATATTACGCCTGACCGTTCGCTCCAGCTGCCGCTCGTTCCGGGCAATTTCCCAGCAGAATTCCTCAAAAGAAAGCTCCTCCTGCTTCCTCTGTACGGAACGCTCAGCGATATCCCTCAAATTCGAAATATACTCCTCCTGATATGGCTGCATGCCTGCCTCACTCTTCCTTCCCTTTCCTTACGGGCCTGTACTGCCCCTGCCGGCTTCCTTATCTCCAAAATCGCCCGGCTGCGGCTGCTTCCCTGCGCTCCTTTCCTGTACCGCCAGACGGCCGCGCAGGATTTCCTGCAGGCGCTCCGGGTCAATCGGTTTGGAACAGTGCTCGTTCATGCCCGCCTCCTTCGACAGCCGGACATCCTCCACAAAGGCGTTGGCAGTCATGGCCACAATCCATACGCTCTGCGCATCCCCGCGCTGCAGCCGCCGGATGTTACTGGTCGCCTCATAGCCGTTCATTACCGGCATCTGAACATCCATGAAAATAAGATCAAAATGTCCTTCCTCCGATGCCTGAAAGGCCTCCACAGCCAGCGCACCGTTGTCTGTCACTTCCACCTGCACGCCGATCATCGACAGCAGCTCCATGGCAATTTCCTGGTTCATCTCGTTATCCTCGACCAGCAGAACGTGCAGTCGGCTGAAATCATCCTGACCGCCGGCAGCCGCCTCCTCTCCGCCGCCGCTGCCCAGCAGACCCGCCAGCGTACCCAGCAGTCTGCTTTTGAACAGCGGGCACGGTACAAAAGCACTGACGCCGGCCCGTACCGCCCGGTACTCGATATGCGCCCAGTCCTGCTCCGACACCAGCAGGATCGGAAAATCTCTGCCGGCCAGCTGGCGAACATGGGAAGCCAGCTCCAGCACCGTCATATCCGTCAGCTCCTGCCCGAGCAGCATGGCGCACGGCATGCATCCCTCGTACTGCACCTCCGTCAGCCAGGTAACCGCATCCATGCCGCTTTGTACATGTACCGGGATAAGCCCGCCTTCCTGCAGATAATCCATAATCTGCCCGATTCTGCCGCTCCAGCTCTCCGCCACCAGAACGGTCTGTCCGGCAGGCAGCTCTGCCGGCTGTTTTCCCTGCGGCGCGGACAAAAGCGGAAGCTCAACCCGGAAACGGCTCCCTTCGCCCTCCCTGCTCTCCACCGTTATGCGGCCGCCCATCTGATCAATCAGGTTTTTGACAATGGCCATTCCCAGCCCCGTTCCCTCGATCTTGCTGGTCACGGCATTGCTTACCCTCTCAAAAGGAATAAAGATCCGCTCCAGAAATTCCCGGCTCATGCCGATGCCGTTGTCCTCGCAGACGAAATCAAGCCATACCACGCCCCCGCCTTCTTCCTGCACGGCCGGTTCCGTCCGCCGCTGAGAAAAATGCACATGGATTGCGCCCTCATCCATTGTATATTTCACCGCGTTTCCGATAATATTTACGAGAATCTGCCGAAGACGGAGAGAATCCCCGATCAGGCTCTCCTCATAGATACGGCCGATTTCAATCTGCAGTTCCTGCTTTTTCTGGACCGCCTGAGGCCGCATCATCACGGCAATATCATGAATCAGCTCGGCTAGGGAAAATGCCTCTTCGTTCAGTTTCATCCGTCCGCTGTCGATCCTCGACATATCCAGCACATCGTTTACCAGGCTCATCAGGTGGGTGGAAGCCGTCCGTATTTTAAGAAGACAGTCCTGTACTCTCGGCTTTTCGTCGATATGGGACAGACCGATCGACGTCATCCCGACAATTGCATTCATCGGCGTGCGGATATCATGGGACATACTCGACAGAAAGCTGCTCTTTGCGCGGTTGGCTGACTCCGCTGATTTCAGCGCCGCCTCCAGCGCAGAATTCATCCGTTCCAGCTCCGCTACGTGCTGCTGCCGTCCGCCGCTCGGCTCAAGTATCCAGAGTTCATGCTGACTGTCCAGCTTTACTCTCTCAACAGCAAGCTCCGCCGTTACGCCGGAAGGATCCGCCCCCTGCAGCTGCTCCGCGGCAAGCCTGGTCACGGTGCACGCCGCTTTGTCCGCATACAAAATGTGCCGGCTGCCATCCGGCGCCTGCTCTACTACTATATAGCCCTTACTTTCTCTGAAACTGCCGCTCTCCATATTTTCCATAATTGAAAACTCCATCTGCCTTGAACAGTATTCCGTTTAAACCCAGTCCCGAATTCTTCTGCCCCGGGTATGCTCTATTTTAAACTATACCGTCTCCGTTGTAAAGTTTCTAAGGAAACGCTGATTTAATTCCCCGAAATGATAGAAGATGTGATAAAATAAGGGAAAGGGGGCGCTGGGTATGAAACAGGAAAGTTTTAGCGATATGGAATATAGATGCCGGAAAAAGAAAACAAAACGGGAAGAATTTCTGGAAATCATGGACGAGATCATCCCATGGGAGGAATGGGTATCGCTGGTCGTCCCCCACTATCCAACCGGGAAACGCGGCCGTCCGCCGATTGAGATAGAAACCATGCTGCGGATGTATCTGCTGCAATGCTGGTTCAGCTTATCCGATGAAGGAGTAGAGGACGCAATTTATGACAGCTATGCCATGCGCAAATTTATGGGGATCAACTTTTTCGAGCAGGATGTTCCGGACGCCACGACCCTGCTGCACTTTCGGCATCTGTTGGAGGAGAAGGGCATCGGCAAGCTGTTTTTTGACGCAATCAACCGCTGCCTGGAACGTGCTGGACGGATGATGCGGGGCGGCAGCATCGTAGACGCCACGCTGATCAGCGCACCCAGCTCTACAAAAAACGCGGAGAAAAAACGGGATCCGGAAATGCACTCGGTGAAGAAGGGAAACCAGTGGCATTTTGGTATGAAGTGCCACACCGGCGTGGATGCCGGGAGCGGCTTTGTCCACACAGTGGAGGCCACCGCCGCCAATGTCCACGACGTCACTGTAGCGGCAAGGCTTCTGCGGGAAGATGATAAGGCGGTCTACGGGGACAGCGCCTACCTTGGGATAGAGAAACGGGAAGAAATCAAAAGCAATCCGCAGCTTTCTGCCATTGAATACCGCATCAACCGCAGGCCGGGCCGGTTCCCCAGGGTTTCAGACAATGCCATTGACTGGGAGCGGCATATTGAAAACCGAAAATCTGCTGTACGCTGCAAGGTGGAGCATCCCTACAGGATTGTGAAGAACATTTTCGGTTTTCGAAAAGCCGTTTACCGGGGTCTGAGAAAAAATCTTAACCGATTACACGTTCTCTTTGCCAGCGCAAATCTGTACATGCTTGCCAGGGCGGGCGGTTCCCTATGCCCCGCCTAAGGTTTTTGCGCCCTTCGACCGGGCTGGGACTGGAAAAGCGAGGAATTCATCCCCCAATATGGCCCTTTATTGGTCGTTTTTATTACCTTCGTTTATTTGCCTGGCTTTTACCTGCTTTAATCAGTGCTTCC
>CAJUMC010000034.1 GCA_910587085.1 uncultured Lachnospiraceae bacterium
ATTACTGGATCTGTAGCCGCTTTTTACTTTCACAAGTGTCAAACTCGGGATTATAACATAAAATTATCTAAAGTTCAATTATGATATTAATTATTCTTTTATTTTTAGAATCTGTTTCTTTACACTTTACAGTCTCCACCCTTTATTCTTTCCCCATTCCGTACTTGCTCTTCGGCTTTATCCAACTGAATTTTCCCCGTTTTGCCTCTTTCGTTTCATTCAAACCGAGCCTTCCCGGCTTTTTGCCAGTAAAAAATTGCCGGCCGTATAATTTTCTGTCTTCCGGGCATCCTGAACCAAACATCTATTTTGCAAACTGGAAAGGAGAATTGTATGAGCAAACATGACCACACGGCAAAATCCGGATTATCCCGACAGAAAAGCAGCTCCGCCCATTATGAAAACGCTTCCGCTGCAGCGGATTTGAAAGCCACATCCGGCAATACGGCAGAAAACCGGCTCGATGCAACCGAGGGTTCGACCGGCGCGAAAAACGCCGTGATCCGGGATCTTCAGCCCGGCTCGGATACGCTTCCGCCCAACCTTATGAATCTGGTGGAATGCCCGGGGCTGTCCGACATTCACGATTACGGCTTTTCCGAGGATGCGCCGGATATGAGTCTTCCGATCGACGCAGTTCAGCAGGATTCCGCCTATTCCGAAAACGATAAGGCCGCTCCCGCAAATAATCTGTTCTTCCTTGAGCGCAGCAATCCGCTCTCCAGCAAGGGAGACTGAGCCTGCAGAAAGATCACTCTGACATATTAAAAGAAGCTGCAGCATTCGGATATCTTCCTGCTGCAGCTTTTCTTTATTCCGGGCTTTTCGCTTTCCGGCTCCTTTTTTTCGTATATCTCTTCCATGCCCTGTCTATGGAAACCCAAAGGTTTACTGCTGGAAATCTACCGGTTTTTGCAACTGATTTGTAAATTCTTAACACATAAAATGGAATCTGTTACAACGCTTGACACTGCCCCGGCAAGTTTAAAGCGGCTTGTTCTGATTTGCATAAAGTACAAATGTAGCAGCAGAAAACGGAAAGTCTTGCAGCCGGCTGCATTTCACCTGAATTGCAGTTCCCGCCAAAACTTCTTTACAGGGTTTCCACCACCGCACGTTCTCTGCAAACTACCGTAAACACCTGAATCTTGCTGCCTGTTAATGCGCAGCTGCGTGCATCCGGCTGGCAGGTGCCGACAAAGATCTCGTATTCTCCCTCGGAGAGCACCTTCTCACAGTTCTCGTTGAACAGACCGAACGCCCGGCTGTCAAGAGTAATCGTCACTTCTTTCGTCTCCCCCTTGGCCAACGTCACCTTTTTCAGGCCCTTAAGCTGGAAGTTCGGTGCATCCGGTACATCCTTCGCTCTCACATAAACCTGCACGGTTTCCGCTCCGTCATAAGCACCGCTGTTCGTCACCGACGCCCTGATCGTAACGGTGCTGTCTGCCCGAAGCTCCGCCGTTCCGGCAGCTCCCGCTCCGGTGCTGCTTCCGTCATTCCCCTGCACGCATACCGCCGCGCCGTCCACCTTCACATCGGCGCTGCACGAAAAGCTTGTATAGCTCAGTCCGTAACCGAACGGGTAGAGTGCTTCGTTCTTCATGTAGCGATAGGTGCGGTTTTTCATCGAATAATCGGTAAAGTCCGGCAGCTCCTCCGTCGTCCGATAGAAAGTAACCGGCAGCTTGCCCTCCGGAGAAATATCGCCGAACAGAAGCTTTGCCACTGCACGTCCGCCCTGCGCTCCCGGATACCAGCCCTGAACAATGGCCGGTACCGCGTCGCTCTCGTCCGCCCAGGTCACCGCAAGGGCCGAGCCGGCCAGAAGCACCAGAATCACCGGCTTTCCGCTCTCGCACACGGCCTTCAGAATATTTTCCTGCAGACCCGGAAGGGCAAGGCTCTTTTTGTCGCCGCTTCCAAACTCGTTGCCGGCGTCGCCTTCCTCTCCCTCAATCGTCGCATCCAGTCCGAGACAAACCACAACAACATCCGACGCATCCGCCACGGCCCTCGCTTCTGCAGCGCGGTCGTTTGCTCCCGCCAGTCCGGAGATCCGGTCACGGTACAGATGGCAGCCCTCGGAAAAATGTACCCGGACATCGTCTCCGACCGCCTCACGGATTCCTTCCAGAACTGTTATGTATTCCGACGCCGTACCTTCGTAATTTCCGACGAGTGCGGCACGGCTGTTCGCATTCGGCCCGATCACGCCGATGCTGCGGATTTTCTTCTTATCCAGCGGCAGGAAACCATTCTGATTTTTCAGAAGAACAAGGCATTTCTCCGCCGCGGTCAGGTTCAGCGCACGGTGCTCGTCACTGTCCACCTCATCAAACGGGATATCGCTGTATGGGATCTCCCGGTCAAAAAGACCAAGCTTCATCCTTGTCGTCATCAGCCTCGTCACGGCTCCGTCGATCGTTTCCTCCTTCACCAGACCGTCCCGCACTGCCTGCAGCAGATTGCCGAAGAGATTACCGCAGTTTAAGTCGCAGCCATTGTTCATGGCAAGCGCAACCGACTCGACCGGCGTCTTGGTCACCATGTGGAACTCATGAAAATCCTTGATTGCCCAGCAGTCCGAGGTCACATGTCCGGTAAAGCCCCAGGTTTTGCGAAGCACATCCTGAAGAAGCGTCTCGCTTCCGCAGCAAGGCTCGCCGTTCGTGCGGTTGTAGGCGCCCATCACCACCTCGACGTCTGCCTCCTTCACGCACGCCTTAAAAGCCGGAAGATAGGTTTCGCACATATCCTGCTTCGTGGCTTCCGCGTTAAAGCTGTGGCGCAGCTCCTCCGGCCCGGAATGCACGGCAAAATGCTTTGCGCAGGCCGCCGCCTTCAGATATTTTTTGTCGTGCCCCTGGATGCCGCCGATAAAGCGCACACCGAGCCGCGACGTCAGATACGGATCCTCACCGAAGGTTTCATGCCCGCGGCCCCAGCGAGGATCACGGAAAATATTTACATTCGGGGACCAGAAGGTCAGGCCCTTGTAAATATCATGATCGCCGTACTTCTGCTGAACATTGAATTTTGCGCGGCCCTCCGTGGAAATCACATCAGCCACGGTCTCCAGAAAATCCTCGTCAAAGGTTGCCGCCAGCCCGATTGCCTGAGGGAACACCGTAGCCACGCCCGCGCGCGCCACACCGTGAAGCGCCTCGTTCCAGTAGTTATAGGCCTTCACGCCCAGTCTCTTGATCTCACGCGCTCCGTGCAGCGTCTGAAACACCTTCTCCTCCAGCGTCATCTCCGCCACAAGCGCCTTTGCTCTTTCCTCGAAGGAAAGGCTCTCATCCAGATAAGCCTTTTCTGCCATAATTATTTGCCTCCAGTATAAATTTTTCAAATTCTTTTGTATGTTTCTTTATTGGTGGTATCATTACTGTTTTACGCTTTAAAAATTCATAACTCTGTGATACGCTTCCTTCGGTTCTTGATTTACATCAAAGAGCAGCGGCCAGTTTTTGCGGCCCGGTTCCGGGAAATTGTCCAGCCATGTTGTATCGTCCGCAGGCCCCCACAGCGTAACCGCGTCAATCAGCTCGTGGTATTCACGGAACAGCTCAAAATATTGCTCATACAACTCGGCCTGCCGTTCCATCAGCTCCTTCGGCGCTTCGGCCAGATGTGTGCGATCCTCAAAACGGAACACCGAAATATCCATCTCCGTTATTCTCAGTCTCAGGCCGAGCTCCGCATACCGCTCAATTGCCTTTTTCAGCCCATCCACCCCCGGCTCATAAATATTGTGGTGGCACTGAAGCCCGATTCCGTCAATCGGCACGCCGCGCTCCTTCATTCCCTTCACAAGCTGATATATTTTTTCCCTCTTCTCCGGAATTGACTCATTGTAGTCGTTATAGAACAGTTTTTTGCCCGGGAGCACTTCATGCGCGATCATGAACATACCATCCATATAGTTATCGCCGTACATCCTGTGCCATTTTGTATCGCGGTAGAACAAATCCGTCTTGTCCTCAATGCCTTCGTTCACGACATCCCAGGACTCCGCAAGTTCTCCGTAGCGGTTGCCCAGCAGGCGGATATGCTCCCGCAGCGTCTCCTTCAGGTCATCCGGAGTAGTATTCTCAAAAATAAACCCGGGCGTCTGATTATGCCATACCAAGCAATGCCCGTGTACTGTCATATTGTTCTCCCGCGCAAACTCATAGATCCTGTCAGCCGCTGTAAAATTGTATTCTCCCGGCGCACGGCATACACTGGAATACTTCATTTCGTTCTCGAAGGTAATATTGTTAAAATGCTGCCGAAGCAGCTCCTCGTGCGTCTTGATCGTCCTTATATTAACCGCTGTCCCGATTTTAAAATACGGCTCGTACTTATCCTTCAATCCCATTTTTTTCCTTCCCCCTTGTTTCATTAATTTCGTTCCTGAGCGCCATTTCCTGTGGTCTTCACCAGACCAGTATAAAACCGTTCCGCCTTCATCCCTTCGCGAAACCTGCCGCCAGCCATTCGCCGTAAACGCCGAAATCAGTACAGCGGAATCCCGTCATCCAGCAGCGCCCCCCAGAAGGCCGGCTTTGTTTCCAGCAGCTGATTGAACAGAAGCGGATAGCGCTTTCCGTCCTTGTTCAGCCAGGAACCGTCGTCTGTCAGCCCCCAAAGCGTGACATTCGTAACGTTTGCTTTATTGTTATCCATCAGGTTTTTCAGAAGGAAAAACAGACGTTTGTAGCGCTTTCCTTCCTTCATCAGATCCTCCTCGGTGTTGGAATCCAGATTGATATCCAGCTCCGTAATATGAACCTCCAGTCCGGTTTCCGAAAACTTGCATAATGCGGTTTCGAAATCGTCAAGACTTGGATAGCTCATGCCGATATGGCTCTGCATACCGATGCCGTCGATATTTCCCTGCTCCTTGATCCGGTTTGCAAGCTTCACAATCGCAAGCCGCTTCGCGGGCTCATAGGTATTAAAATCATTATAAAAGAGCTTCTGCTCCGGGTCTGCGTACTTTCTTGCGTACTCAAATGCCTTATCGACAAAATCCGCTCCGATCACCTGATACCACAGGCTGTCTTCGACGCGCATCCCGTCCGGATCTCCGTCCCCCGGCGCAATTGCCTCGTTTACCACATCCCAGGCATACACCACGCCCGGATATGTTGTATTCACATATTCCATTACCTGGCGGATATAGTTTTCCATCCGCTCAAGCATTACCTCGCGCGACACAAACACCGCGTCCTTCTGGTTGGAGTAGCCCTCCATAAAAAACCATTCCGGCACCTGACTGTGCCATACCAGCGTATGCCCGCGCATTTTTATACCATGCTCCATGCAAAACTGCAGCATCCCGTCACAGCTCTTAAAACTGAGCACCGGGCAGTTCTCCGTTCCCTCGGAAAGCGTCTTCGCCCGGTCGAGCAGGGCATCCGCCTTCATCTCGTTGCCGCAGGTCATACTGTTAAACTGCTGCAGAATTAATTCCTCTTTCAATTCGTTCCTCAGATCGTTCGCCGTAAGCGCGATACCCACGGAAAAATAATCCTTCCACGCCTCGCTCAGGCTGGGAATTTCCTCGTCCAGCGTCGATACGTAAAAGTTCGTCCGAACCTCCTTCACCGGTTCCGTCGGCTCCGCAGCAGCCGCCCTGGTCGGCTCCGCAGGTTCCGTCGGCTGTGGTGCCGGTTCCGTAATTTCCGGCTGCACCGACGGCGTTATTTTTGTTTCATCCCCGTTCTTTTCCCCGCATCCCGCAGCGCCCAGCACCAAAATGCCGGCGAGCAGAACACATACACCGTTTTTCTTCCATCCCAACCTTCCCGGCTGCATTCGCTTTCCTCCAAATTAATTGCTTCAGTTCAGCTTTCGGCTCACCAAAGCAAAATTCTGCTTAACCCCCGGCGGCTGCCCGTATACATCCATCTTTTCCGGCCGGTTCCCCCTATGTAAAAACAGCGGCTGGCATGCAGCGCGCTCAGCGGAAAACACCGTCTCCGCCGCGCACTGCACACGGCCGCTCACCTCCAGGTCAGCTTCGGCTTCCTGTTTTATCGGGTGTCAGAAGCTGTAAAACCAATGCGCCGTTCTGCGCAATTATCTCATGTTCGCATCGTCGATAAACGACTGCCACTTCGCGTTGACCTCTTCGATCTTCTCTGCAGGAGTCTGCCACAGGCCGTAAACGTTGAATACGATATCGCCGTACTCCGTGCCGTATACTGCCGGCAGATACCAGAGCTCGCCTCTGCCTTCCTCGTACATCATAACAAGGGTCTCGTCAACCGCTCTCTCGTCGCGGAACATCGGATAATAGCCCGTCTTCCAGTCGTCATCATCCTCGTAGCCCGGCGTCGGGTTCGTGTAGAGGTTGTAAGCGAATGCAATCTTGTTTACATAGTCCGCATCGGTGAAGCAGGACGGAATAACAAAGATGTTGTCCTTGAATACCTGCTTGTTCGTACCCTGCGGGCCGGCCGGAGCCATAACAAAGCCGAAATCGTCATCCATATCTGCCCAGGTTCCTACCTTGTGCTCCTCGGCAAAGGTCATAGCAACCTTTGCATCATGGAACATACCAATGAAGCAATCCCACTCAGCGCCTTCCGGAGTAGGCATCTCATAGCCTTTCTCGATCAGCTTCACACCGTACTGAAGTGCCTCGAGGAACTGCGGAGTATTGATATCATTGTAATATTGGCCGTTCTCATCCATACCAATATACTGTCCGTTGTTGCATACAACCAGCGCATTGAACAAATCCGGCGAAAAGCTCATCATTGCGTAGGTATCGGTTACGCCGTCGCCGTCGATATCGCGCGTCAGCTTCCCGCAGAGCTCCTCAAACTTCTCCCAGTTCCATTCGCCGTTTGCCTGGAGATCGTACGGAAGGTCGCGATCCAGACCCGCCTCCTCGAACAGTCTCTTATTCCAGAATACGCCGCAGCGCGGCTCCGGCTTTCCTGTTGCCATACCGTAGATATTGCCGTCCGGCGCGGTCATAAGGTCAAGTACGGTACGATTCCACTTTTCCTCCGTGAAGTCCAGGGTCTCCAGAGAGGAAAGGTTGTAGAACAGATTATTGGCAAACGGCTTTGCAATAAAGCCCTGATCCATACAGAAAATCTGTCCTGCCGGATCGTTTGCCATCGTGCCGAGCGTAAAGGTTTCCTGATGATCGCCCCAGCCGCCGATACCCTGCTGCTTGATCGTGAAGTTGTATTTCGCCTGAATCTCCTTGCGGTATGCCCGGGTATCTTCCTCCTGCTGCGTTTTTGCCTCTCCTTCCGGTCCGCTCCACCAGTCGGCAATCAGGATATCAAGCCCGCCCAGGTCACGGTACTTCTCCGGCACCTCGGTCGGCTGCGGCGTGTCCGGTGTCGGCTCACCGCCTGACGACGGATCGGTAGTCGGCTGCGCTGCCGGCTTGGTCGGCTGTGGGGTAACGTTGGTGTTTGTCTCCTTGTCGCCGCAGGCGGTCATACCCGCGGTCATGGCCAGACCAAGCATAATTGCGGTCAGTTTCTGTCCCTTTTTTCTCATAACTTATCCTCCTTTTTTATATATAAAGGGGCTGTCCCTTTATAACATTATCCAAACTCCTTCCAATTCCTTCTGCGCGAAAAAAGAAGGAGGGGCAGCGCGGGCCTGACCGGCCCGGCCGCCAACAAATATAAGAAAGAAATCTTGTCTACATTTTAATACCGCTCTGGCTGAGACT
Organism: uncultured Lachnospiraceae bacterium; assembly: GCA_910587085.1. GTDB lineage: Bacteria > Bacillota > Clostridia > Lachnospirales > Lachnospiraceae > RGIG4057. The sequence goes on from CAJUMC010000034.1 coordinate 7,697, forward strand.
CTCGACAAATCCCTTCTGCGCCACAACATAGATCAGCAGCAGCGGGATGATCGTCATCAGAAGCCCCGTAGCAATCAGGGCCTGCTCATAAGCCGCCGAAGGCAGGGCGCCCGTGGTGACCGCCTGGTAGTAATCTCCAAGACGTCCTACAAGGCCGGTAAGAGCCTTCGGAAGAAGCCGGATCTTGCCGAGAAACAGCTTCGCATAATAGGAATCCGTCCACTGCCATACGAACGAGAACAGGAAGCACGAGGTAAGAATCGGCTTCGCGTCCGGAAGCATGATCCGCAGGAAGGTTCTCAGCTTGCCGCAGCCGTCCACGTAGGCGGCCTCCTCCAGCTCCTTCGGGATATTCCGGAAAAACTGGCGCAGCATGAAGATATAAAGTCCGCTCTTGAGTCCCATACATCCCATACACATCATAATGTACGGCGCCATGGAATTCTGCAGATTGATCGTGTCGCCCGTGATCGCCTTGAAAATACCCAGCACATCGAAAAACCGGAAATGCAGGAACAGCGAGGACGAAATGGTCTGCGGCGGCACAAGGATGGAAAGCATCACGCATGCAAACCAGAAGTTTCTGAGCGGGAATTTATACCGCGCAAAACCGTAGCCGGCAAGCGTACAGGCCGCCACCTGGATTACACTGACAAGCATCGCCACCAGCACCGTGTTTTTCAGGCACACCCAGAATTCCAGCAGCTCGTTTGCCAGTCTGTAATTCGAGAAGGTAAAATTTCTCGGAATCGAGATTACCGTACTGTCATAAAGGTCCTTCTCCGCCATAAAGCTGATGGAGATTTTGTTGAACAGAGGCTGCAGGATCAGAAAGCACAGACCGAACAGCAGGATTGCCCTCGCAACTTTGTAGAGCGTCGCATTTATTGTTTTCTTTAAAAGATAACCGCCAGATTTTTGATTGCGCTCCCAAAATTTTTGTCTTTCCACACTTTTTACTCTACTCATAATAGTATACCTTCTTTGATATGATGAATGACACGACACCGATTATTCCCATAACGCAGAGGAAATAGCTCCACGCCATGGCAGAACTGAAACCGTAGTCCATCTGGCGGGACATGGTATCGTTGATTTTCTCCATGACCTTGTTATCCGTCCGGATAAGGAAGTCAATGATAGAGTAAACAATGTTGACCAGGATGAGTGAGCTGACCATCGGGAAGGTAATCTTCCAGAAGCTCTCCCACGCTGTACAGCCCTCGATCTTCGCAGCCTCGTACATCGAGGTCGAGACGGTCTGAAGACCGGACAGGAAAATAATTATCTGTATACCGGAAGCGATTGCGACGTCGTAAACGCTGTCCACAATATCAAACACATACTGGAAAAATTTCGAACCGCTGCCCCCCGTATCCAGAATGGACTGCAGGGTGCTGGTAACGCTCGAGGTATTCGCCGACGACTGAACGACATCTTCCATGCCCTGAAGCAGGGTGTTGTTATATTCCAGGCCGACGATAACGCCGGAGGAAAGAATAACCGGAAGGAAGAAAATCGCTCTCACCACGCCTCTTCCCTTGAACTCCTGATTCAGGAGCAGGGCTACGAAAAAGCTGAACACGAGCGTGGCTGGTACGCGGTACGCCATATTGCTCAGGGATTCGGTCAGAAGCCGGTTGAACTCAGCATCGAGAGTAAAAGCTCTCTTATAGTTGGCCAGTCCGCTGAACTCCATGGTGAAACCGCCGGCCCCTACCGTAACGTTACAGAAGCTCATGTACATCGACTGGAACAGCGGGTAGGCAAGGAACGCCACAAACCCTACGATAAACGGAAGAATAAACAGGTAGCCGGCGATGGAGTTTTTCTGAGCCAGCGTCATTTTCTTTTTCTTCTTTGCCATTTATTCTCCCCCCTTCTGCACCGTATAGCTTCTCGCTCCTACCTCAAGACCGCCCTCGCTGTAATCGGTGTAGTTGTAATTCACATATACTCTTGTGCCGTCCTCGTAAACCGTCTCAGTCACTCCGGCCGCTACGGTACGGTGTCCGGTGATAAACTGATTGAACACGCCGCCCAGCGCCTCGTTGTACTCCTTGTAGCGTGCTGCTGTCCGCTCCTTCCAGAGATCATACTCTGTTCCGTACAGATAGGTATACTGTGTTCTCTGAAGCTCCGCGGTCGATTCCTTAATAAAGGTGTAATACAGGCCGGCGCCGGTTTCGATCGTCTTGAGCCATACGGTCTCCTCGTCTTCCGCGAGATTCATCGCCTTGCCGGTGTAGTTTACAAGCCCGTGAAGCGCAATCGTATAGAACGGAACCTGCTCGTCGATAATGCCCTTTTCCTTGGCTGCCAGATCCATCCCGACAATCGTATCCACATATGGTGCCGCATAAGCATTTCCGCCGTAGATCATGGTCTTGTGGCCGTTTGCGGCAAGCTCCGCAAGCTTTGCCTGCTGCAGCTTCATCGTCTCCTCGCGGGTAACGACATTTTTCGGATTGTAATCCGCTCCGAGCAGATTGCCGAGATCTCCGAAGGAAAGATTCGTGACGCCGTATTTGCCCGCACTCTTCAGAAGAGAGTCGATCAGCTTCATTGTGAAAGAGCTCTTAACCAGTGTTCTGAGCGTGTCGTCGCTCTCGTCCATCCTTGCATAGTATACTGTGTTGTAGTCCCACAGCTCCGCGAGCTCCTTTGTCACATATTTTGCCGAATCGCGGTTTGCGCGGTAGCCGTCGAACATACCATTATTATAAGCGAATTCAACAAAAGCTTCAAGATAAAGATCCACACCCTGCTCCTTTGCCAGCGATGTGAACTTTTTAAAGCTGCTCTTACTGCCCAGCTCGGAAATCAGCTTCACCTTCGTCGGCACGGTATGCTTTATGCCGTTGTTGAACCAGCCGATGTATTTCATGCTGAGATTGGACAGCCCGGCCGCCTTCAGCTCGGACAGAATATCCGCTGCATCCTTGTAGGTGGTCAGCTCCTTGGATACCGTTGCCGGGAACCCGAGGCGATTTTCCGTCTTCTCAATCGCTCCGACCAGCTCAACCAGGATCGGAGCCTCCGTGTCATCATTTTTCTTCAGCTCCGGATAGCGCTCCATCAGATAGCTCCGGTATGTCGCCGCCATGTCCATGTAGCTGTCGCTTTCCAGAAAACGGTAGCGGCTGACCAGGTCGCCGTCCGGCGTCTGCTTCTCATACACGATAACCGCCTTGTCTGATTTCTGCGACACATCCATGCTCTCGCCGTGAATAATATTGTAGGAGGCGTTCGCATAGTTGAAAGTATGATAACGTCCGGACACATCGGCCTCGATTGTCGCGTAAGCGCTGCCCTCCTCCATAATGCAGAGGAAAGAAGAACCGTTGTTGCAGATTCCGAATACCGGATAACGCGCCTTGATATCGTTGATAACCTCAGTTCTTATGGTAGCATAATCCCAGCCGTAAACGCTGCTGATGAAATTGCCCTGCGTCGTTTTTCCGTTATTGAAGCGGATGATGCCGCCGTTTCCGTCCGGCACAAGCAGAAAGCCTTCATCCGACTGTCCGCCCGCCCCGAAGAACGGCAGCGGCTTAATCATTAAAATCGGATACTCGGTCTTGTAGGCAACCTCTTCCAGCGGCACGCGTACGAGGAAATCCGGCCCGTCAAGTTCATAGACCATCGACACGTCGAACACCGGCTTCTCAATCGCCTTTGTAACGCTGTACCTCGCGGCATCCTCCTCATAATCCTCTTCCGTGTAGCCGGCTGCCGCAAAATATTCCTCAATCTTGACCTTAAGGTATTCCTGCAGGTTTTCTCGAAGGACATAAACGCATTCCGTCGCCAGATCCGGATAGGTTGCAAGCAGCGTCTCCTTGTCATCATCCGCGCGGAGCTTTTCGATATCATACTTGCGGTAGTACTCATTGATACGCTTCTGCGTTTTGGAATCCATAAGCGTGTAGAACTCCATCATTCTGGATTCCGGAACCGCGGTCGGCATGATGTAGGTCCGCTCGATATTTCCGATCGAGTACTTGACCTTCAGGCCGTTTTCCAGCTCCTCTATCTCGTACAGCTGGTTCTGAACACTGTAAGTGTAGCTGTCGAAGTCTGTCTTTACGCCGTTCTGCGTACCGTACTGTATCTGAAGCGTAGACTGCAGCCTTCCCTTCGTCGCGGTAACGGCAATATTCTCACCGCTCAGATCCGGCGGATTGGAATACCATACCTTTCCGGTCTTCTTTTCCGTCAGTGTAAACTGCGTCGTTTCCGGGTCAAGCACAAACTTCAGATAATCATTTTCCAGCACATATTCGGATTTTCCTTCCTCATAGCCGTAAATGGTTACGCTGTCGTCTACTTCCTCTTCCTCCCCGCAGCCGTTCAGAGTGAACAGGCCCAGCGCGAGGAGCAGCATGAGAAGGAGACTCCGTACATTAACCGTTTTCATGAAATTACCTCCTTCTTGCTTTTAGTAGAATCGGAACGCGATTTCCTTGTACAGCGAAATGAAATATGCGAAACCATCCGAAATCAGACTGAAGAACAGCAGCATGATAAAGATGATAATCAGCATTCCCACCGCGGTAGCAATCGCCGCGAACAGGGCTTTTCCCAGGCTGTAATCGTGAATCATCATCATCGCGCACATAATAAGCAGGCCGATCCAGATCTTGGAGAACTGATCCAGGTAGCCCCAGAATACCCCCTCCTCGCTGGTCACGATATTGCTGAGGAAAATCATCGGGAACTGTAGCAGCACATAAGGCGTCATCGCGTAGCAGACAGCCATATAGATATTTTTCAGCGTCCCTTTTCCGTCAAACAGCGTTGTCAGACACCAGTTGGATAAACAGCCGATCGCCAGCGGCAGTATCAGCTGCAGACTGTACATCAGGATGTTGAAGTGCTCCGGATCGTACCTAATAAACATGAAACTTGTAAAAAGTGCTCTCCAGATCCGTACGAGCAGCACCGCAATCAGAATCGTGTTGGCTGCCGCCATCGAGCCTCTCTTCTCATGTATCAGATCCCAGAAACCGTCGAAGGGATGCACAATCAGATGAAGTGAATATTTGAGCGACTTCTTGTATGCGCTAAGGTTCTGCCTGTTGACCTTTTCTGCTATTTTCATTCCTCCATCGCCTCCCTCTTTATTTTTTTCACTTTCTTTATTGTCTTAGGAACAATTATCAGAACGAGAAGTCCGACGATAAACCAGCCGATATGATCTTCAATCCACTCCTTCCGCCACAACTTGAATGCCTTGGAATAAAACTTTCCATAATACTTGACCTCAAAATAATCCATTGCCTCCTCGTAGCGCTCCTGGCGAAGCAGCGAGCGGCCGATTCCGAGATATGCCAGATCATAGTTTCCGTTGAGGCGAAGCACCTCTCTCCAGTAATCGGCGGACAGATCGTAATCCCCTTTCTGATACGCGCCGAGCGCGCTGTTGATCAGCCTGCCGTATTCCGTAAGCACAAGCCTTGTCAGATTGTTGGATCTGCTGTCAAGTACGTACAGATCGTTTCCGATATGATCGAGCGCAGACGGCATCTGAAAGGTTCCGAGCGTATTGCCGACTCCGCCGAAAGCATACAGCAGATTGCCCTGAGAATCATAGCCGAACAGTCTGCCTCGCATACGGTCGATCGCAAAGTAGGTTTCGTTCTCGAGCGCTGTGACATCAACCAGCTTTGACGGGCCGTTGATGCCGGCGCCCTTGCCCCACATCACATCGCCGATCGGCGGGACATCGCCGTTTTTAATCAGGATATCCGCACCCATGGAATTCAGCTTGCGGATCGGCTTCGCCTTGTCACTCTTCAGATCCCACTCCTCAAACACGGAGGTGGTCACATAGAGGAAACCGTCCTGGTCGATCGCAATGTTGTTGTACTCCGTCGGTACAAACTGCTCCATCTGTGCTCTCTGTGCCTGCGTGGAAAGCTTCTTCCATATATAGTCGATCATGGAAAAGGTTACGGCATTTGCTCCGATATAACCGGTAAACACGCCCTCCGGCGAATACTGCATAACACCCTTGTTGATATTCGTAGCAAGTGCCAGCACGCGGCCCGCATCGTCCACAACCGCCTTGACCGGCAGGAAGTCCTGCGATGCGTCGTAGGTTTCATCGACCGGCTTGATAAAGGTCTGAATCATATTCAGATCCTTATCCATGCGGACGATACGTGCATTCTTCGTATCGCACACGTAGATATCGCCGTTTTTCGCGACAAACACATCGTTCGGAGAGTTGAATGTATCGTCTGCATCCCCGTTTTTAAAAGTTTCGATCACCCGCACAAGCGTGATCTCATCTATGCCGGCCTTCAGAACCACAATCCGGTTCTTTCCGGTATCCGCGATGTAGATCTCATCCCCGAAGGTATGCATTCCCTGCGGAGATGAAAAATCGCCGATGCCGAGATCCGAGCCGAGCACCTGAAGCTGTGCCCTGTAGGCATCGGGTGATTCGCGCGGATCTCCGTAAAAGTCGTAAATATAGGTATAATTGCTTGGTTCCGCCTCTGCGCTCACCGTAGGAGTAAGCAGGAACAGCACAAGCATCAGACAAAGAATTCTGCTAATTTTTTTCATGCCCTTCTCCTCCTTAATCCTTGATACCCGAGCTTGCCATCGTCTCGAGAATATTGCTCTGTGACAGGATGAAGGTCAGAATCGGGACAATCATCATGAAGAGCGTTACTGCTGAACCGACGCCGGCCCGCGATACGCCGCCGTTGATAATCTGCTGCAGCGCGTAAGGCAGCGTTTTGAGTTCCTCGGAATAAATGTAGTTGGAAGCCTTGGTATTCCAGAGGTTCTGAACCGAGAAAATAATCAGGGTCAGCCATGCCGGCTTTACCATCGGCATAACGATCTTGTAGTAGATCGTCCATTCCTTTGCACCGTCGATTTTTGCCGCCTCAATAAGCGCGTCCGGGATACCTTCCATAAACTGCTTCATAAGGAAGAGTCCCATCGGAGAAGCGAACGCCGGGATAATAACTGCAAGGTAGCTGTCCACCCAGCCGAGCCCGGTCATAATAAGGTAGTTCGGAATACCGAGCACATAGCCGGAGAACATCAGGGCCGTAACGACAATGTTGAAAAATGTTTTTCCGCCCGGAAAATCATATTTTGCCAGCACGTAGGCACCCATCGAAGCAAAGAGCAGATGGCCGATGGTACCAATCAGCGTGATGAACACCGTGTTGAATATGTATCTCGAAAACGGCACCCACGATTTGCCCATGATAACGAACAAATCCTGGAAGTTATCCATCGTCGGATGCTGCACGAAGAATTTCGGCGGATAAAGATAAATCTCATCCAGGGGCTTGAACGCACTGCTGATCGCATACACAAGCGGCAGCGCCATGAATATACCGAACAGTGTCAGCATGATATATATGCCGAGATCGCCTCCCCTGGACCTGTTCGGTTTTCTTCTCTTTAATTTCTTCATTTCGGTCTCCTCACCTTTCCTTGGACGTTATCAGGTTCCCACTTTCCTCAACAATGACTGGATCAGCTTGTTGCAGAGAATCATTGTGATGAAAAGCACGGTTGCGATCGCAGATGCGTAGCCCATCTCAAAGCGGACGGAACCGTAATCGAAAAGGTGAGTTACAACGGTGCGGGCCGCGTAATCGGTACTCGGGAAGCCGGCCAGCGCCATTGTTACATCGCAGACGCCGAACGACTGCGTAATTGCCATAACCGCACCGAACATAAGCATCGGCTTCATGTTCGGCAGAGTGATATACCAGAGCTCCTGCCAGCGGTTTTTCACACCGTCCACATAGCCGGCCTCGTACTGCGCCTGATCGACGCCCTGAAGACCTGCCACGAAGGAGAGGAATCCGGTTCCGAGACTCATCCAGAGGATAACAAGAAGGATGACCGGCATCATGTAATTCGGGTCGGTCAGCCAGAGGATCGGCTGGCTGATAAAGCCGAGCTTCATCAGGAACGCGTTGACATAGCCGTACGCGTCGCCCGAGAACATGATCGCCCAGATCAGATAAACCTGCCCGGAAATCGTCGGCGCATAGAAAACCAGCACGGCAAAGGCACGGATGTAACGCGGAAGCTCATTGATGAACCACGCGAACAGGAACGATGCCAGATAACCGATCGGACCGGTGATCGCCGCGATCAGGAAGGTGTTCGTGACGGACGTCAGGAACACGTCGTCCGCCAGGAACAGGTTGATGTAATTCTGAAGACCGACAAAGCGCGGTGATTCAAATACATTGTAGTACGTAAAGCTAAGGCAAATCGACATCACTACCGGCACGATGTAAAACAGGGTGAAGATAATGGCGTACGGCAGAAGAAACAGGTAACAATTCTTCGAGCGCTTAGCCTTATACATCGCAATGTGAAAATTCTTTTTCTTTTTCTGCACGTATTTATTTAAGATCGACATTTTCTCTCCCCCCTTCTACTTTTCCAGACCGAACTCTTTGCGCTTCTTATAGAGCTCTTCGTTGATGGTTCTCGCGTAGTCGAGCAGCGTCTCTCTCGGGTCCTCGTTCACATTGATAACCCTGCGGACCGCATTGACCAGATGTCTCGTCGTATAGTAGCTTCCTGCCACCTCCGGCGTCCCCTTGGTCCATGCCCACTGTTCTCTCAGGACCTCCATCTGCTTGCTGCTCCATGCCAGGCCCTCAAACGCCTCAACATTGGCCGTCGCGTACCGCGCAGAGGAACCCATAACGCTCTCAAGCTCGCGGCCGAAGCGGATCTGCGTGTCGGCGCTCGACCACCATTTCAGGAACTCCCACGCCTTATCCTTGTGCTCGGAATTCTCAAGAAGCATCGAGCAGGTGCCCCAGGAATTTCCGGAACGGTCAATCGTGCCGTCCGCCTTCTCCGTCCCCGGAAGTACCGTGAAATCCCAGAGACCACGGATTTCCGGTGCGAATACGACAAGCGTGTTATACATATTGTACGCTCCGATACCGATCGGCATCTCGCCGGAGCGGAAACGGTTTACAAAGTTATATACGGTCGGAAGCTTGTAGTGCGTAAAAAATGTCGCGTATGTCTCGAACGCGGAAACACCTTCCTCGCCCTCGATCTTCGTAGCGCTGCCCTCGCTGTTGTAAAGCGTGCCGCCGTTCTGGTAGAGCAGATCCATGAAGCCGCTCAAGTCCGGCGCAGTCGCATTGTTGTAAACGCTCGGAACAGCCACTGTCATATTGTTCTGCTGAATGATCGGCAGCATGTTGATCAGATCCTGCCAGGTCTGCGGAACCTCAAGCCCGAGCTCCTCCAGAATATCGGAGCGGTAAAACATTACATTGTAATTCTGCGTCTCCGGCAGTGCGAAGATTCCGCCGTTGAAGCGGTATGCCTCGTAGGAGCTTGGATAGAAGCTCTTGAGCACTTCTTCGAGATCGTCGAACTGGGTCAGATCCGCCGAAGCATTTCGCAGCGCGTAGTTGACCGGCTCTGCCTGGCCGACGGAAAGCGCCACATCAGGACCCGTGCCCGCAACCGTTGCCGGAAGCAGCGTGCCCGCCTCGACGAGCTTTACGTTGACGCCGATGCCGTACTCCGGCGTGAAAGTATCGTCGATCATGGACTTTAAGATCGTGCTCTGATCGCGGCCGGAAAGCATCCAGACCGTGATTGCCTCGTCCTTGTCATAAACATTTCCGAGCGAATTGTAATCCTCGGTAAAGGAGGAAATAAAGGAGCGAATTTCGTGCGCCGCCTTCTTCAGGAAAGTCTCCTTCGCCGCCTTCACCTCATGTCCTGCGGCTGCAACTACGATATAGTCGATATCGAGCGGCGCCTCGGAAAGCGTCTGAATGGACGTACCGAGCGAGCTGACATTCTCCTTGAAGTTCGCCAGCGACTTCGGAATTCTGTCCGGATTCTTTACAAAGCGCTCCAGCTGAGTCGCCAGAGTCTGAATGGTAGCAACCTGGGACGCCTTCTGTCCGGAGTATTCTACAATCTGATCGACCATGCGGTAAAGTCTTTTGCTCTCAAGCCCCATCGCCTCGACAACTTCCGGATAAACCTTCCCGATCTGATAATCGCGGAATTCATCCGGCGTGGTGCCGGTGAGCACGAGAATCTTGCGGTACATCTGATTCAGACGGAAAATGCTGTCCTCCATCTCATTCAGAATATCTCCGAGATCGCCCAGCGTAACCTCCAGGCGAATGGTGTGTGTTCCTGCCGTCAGCGCAAACTTATATGGGTTGCCGTCCGCGTCCGAGAGCGTCAGCATATCCCATGCGTTGCTGTACTGGAATGCAATGGAAGAAACCTCCTTGAAAGGAATCTGTCCGTCAATGTAAAGGGCACGGTTTGATACGAAGCCGCGCTGGTAATTCTGGCGTCCCTTGATGGACAGCTCATAGAAGCCGTCCTCCGGCACCGTAATATCCCATTCGATCCACTGTCCGGATACCTTCCAGGACTGGCCGCCGGTCATGTTCAGCTTGATTTTTGCGGAGCTGTACGGCTCGGTCGTCGCGGACGAACGGTCATAGGTTGCATAAAGAGAAGGGGACGAACGGAAGGTGGAATCCTCGCCCTGCACCTTCTGCTCGAAAACGGTATTCTGGTTGACCCAGGAATGCGAGGTATCCGCCTGCACCGACGCATAATATTTCTCGTAATCAGGCTGCTCGTCGATCGCCGATATGACCAGCTTGCGGATTGCCATCGGCTCGTTTACGCATTCCAGGGTGATCGTATTCTCGCCGGCCGTAAAATAATACTGGTACGGCTCCGAATAGTATCCCATGATATCCTTGAAATAAGCGGACTGCCAGCGCGGCAGCTCCACCTGGGACGGCCGGATCTCGTTGCCCTGATTATCTTCCTTAACCTCCGACTTGTCACCCCATACGCGGGAGAAGGCCAGATCGTCCGAACCGGTAAACGGAACGCTGCTATTAATGTAGAAGCAACGCTCGATTTCAACTCCGCGGGACTCGATCGGGTAGTATTCTATGTACATGTTATACAACCCGGTTTCCGGTATCTGTACCTTCCAGGACACGCTGCTGTCGTCCTCCGTTACAAGTACCTTTGCCTCGCCCTCGTAATCCGTCTGTACGGATACATTTGTACCGTCCGTGTAGCCGAACACATCCACTTCGATGTCCGAAGCCGGTCTGGCCGCGTTCTCATACTGCTGAAGATACTTGGCATAAGTTCCGTCGCGGCTCACCCCCTGAACATCGCTGTCGAGGTCATACCCTGCGTATTTGTCATAGTAATTGTCCGGCTCGCTCATCCTTCGGTAAATGATGAACGCCGCCACAGCCACCACTATGACTACGGCTGTCAGGATAACTTTTTTTCTTTTCCCAGGCATATCCTTATCCCTCTCCCTTTCTTTCTGAATTGTTATTGTGTATTTTGTATATTTTTCAATACGCTTACACGGCTTTTTTTGTTTTATGGTTACAGTTTACTATTTTCTCAGGAATTCTGCTTATCAATTCTTGCTATTTTTGCTTCAATGCTTGCTAAAAATTGCTGTTCATGATTTATTTTTTGTATTTTCCGGGCCGAATCGCTTTACTTTTTCTCTTTTTTATATTACAATGATACCGCGTTTTTAAATATTTTTATCGATGAGGCGCAATTTTCCGGCCGTGTTTTTGTTACAGATTGACAAAGCTTTTCGCCGAAAAATTTTCGCAATATTTGAAATGTTTTCCTGATTTGATCAGTTTACAGATACATGGTATTCAGAAAGGAGCAGATTCAAAATGCAGCCAGAATTAAACGGCGTTTTTGAGAAGGTTGATTTCACGGGGAATTCCTCCATCCGGCTTCACTGGAACCGGGAATACGAGGACTATCCCGCGCACTGGCACGCCGCCACGGAAGTAATCATGCCCATTGAAAACACCTACTCCGTAACAATGAACAAAACACAGTACGCCCTGAAGGAGGGGGACATTCTCATTATCCCGCCCGGCGAGCTTCATGAGCTCTACGCCCCCCCGACCGGCACCCGCATTATCTTCCTGTTTGATTTCACGCTGATCAGCAACCTGAAAGGCTTTTCAAGCATCCTGCCGGTCATCACACAGCCGCGGCTCATTACCCTCGAAAACTCCCCCGGCATCTATTCTGAGGAAAAGAAACTTCTTATGGATATTGCCCAGGAATACCGGGACGGCAACACGCTGTGGGAGGCGACGATCTATTCCATGATTATCCAGATGTTTGTGCTGATCGGGCGCAACCACATTGATTCCGGCGGACTTTTCCCGGATGTGCGCACGAACAAACAGAAGGAATATATCGAGAAGTTCAACAAGATATTTGAATATATTGACAACAATTACACCGAGGATATTTCACTGGAGACGGTGGCCGATATTGCCGGCTTTTCCAAATTTCATTTCTCGAGACTGTTCAAGCAATTCACCGACACCTCGTTTTATGATTACCTGAACCTGCGGCGGATCAAGGCGGCCGAAAATCTTCTTCTCGATCCATCCCTGCCGATTACCGAGATTGCTCTCCAGTCCGGCTTTTCCAGCATATCCACCTTCAACCGCGTATTCAAGGCATTTAAAAAGTGCACTCCAAGCGAGTTCAAGGAACTGTACCGGACACGGAATAAAGGAATGATGTGAAGCCCGCGCAGTTTTCCCCCGTTGACATCCGCCCGAAGCCTTGCTATAATGAGCGTATACATTTAGAAAAAGAACCATCATCTGCCAAAACGGCATGCCCTGTGCGCCGCGGGCATACATCCTGCCCGCGGCGCACAGACGCATAATAAAGGAAAGGTAGACCGGTATCATGGACAGAAACATCTCTTTCGATGTCGCGGCAATATTCCTGCTGTATCTGCTGTTTTTTTCAACGATTTTCCGCAAAATGACCAGGAGTCTGACCGACCGCGTGTTTCTTGGATCCGTCGTCTGCGCCGTTTTTTCCTCCCATTTCGATATCCTCTCGGCCCTGTTCGATTCCGTGCCGGTCAGCAGCCATCCCGCACTTTATTTTGTACATACCGGCTATCTGCTGATTCATAACGCCCAGTCGCCGCTGCACATTATGTTTGTCGTCGGTCTGACCGATACCTGGCATATCGTGCGGAAAAAACGCTTTCTGCGGACAATGCTCTGGCTGCCGTACTCCGTCACCTTCCTGCTGCTGATCACCAATCCTTTCACAAGGTTGGTGTTTTCCGTGGAGGAGGGCTATGCTCACGGCCCCCTCTTCAGCGTGCTCTACGTAAATGTAGCCCTCTACATTATCATGGATTTCTGCTATATTATCTACTACCGCAGACAGCTCCGGCTGCGGCGGATTGTCTCGCTCTGTTCAATGGCGTTCCTCTGCCTGCTGGCGATCATTCTCCATCTGATCTGGCCGGTTCAGCTGGTGGAATGCTTTGCGGTCGCGCTCTCGCTGTTTGTCGTCAGCATCGGCGTACAGCGCCCGGAGGATTATATTGATTCGTTCACCGGCCTGCTCAAGCACAGCGCATACGCCTACAACATGAAACGGGCGTTCCCGAACGGGAAGCATGTCAACATCGTTATGTTCAATATCGGAAACTATGCAGCGCTGAAGACGATGCTCGGCTATGAGACAGCCTCAACCATGCTCGCGGTCATCGCCGACCGGCTGCGGGAAATTACACGGACGCTCCGCTGCCGCGCCGGCCTTTACTACCTCGACAGCGGACGTTTCCGGATGGTATTCTCCGAGCAGGACAGGGATAAATCCGAAGCAGCGGCACAGGCCGTAATAGATGCGTTCTCGCACCGGCTTCATTTCAACAGCCTGGACATTAATCTGGTGCCGTGCGTCGTGCTCTCACGCTGCCCGGAGGAGATCGAGAGCTTTGCTTCCCTGATGGCCTTCGGAAACAATTTCCACGAAAAATTCCACTGCACCGACCGGTATATTCTTGCCTCCGACGCCTACAACCCGAATGAGTTCGGCATTCAGAACAATATTGACAGCATTATCGACAGCGCCATTTTAAACGATAAATTCGAGGTATATTATCAGCCGATCTATTCCGTCCGGCAAAAACGTTACGCCTCCGCCGAGGCGCTTCTCCGCCTCTTCGACGACCGCTACGGTTTTATCTCGCCGGAGCTGATTGTCACCGCCGCCGAGAAAAGCGGCGCAATCCACCGGATCGGCGAGCTGATCTTCGAAAAGGTCTGCCGCTTTATTTCTGAGGGTGAATACCGGCAGCTCGGACTGGACTATATCGAAATCAATCTTTCGGTGGCGCAGTGCATGAGGAGCGACCTCGCAGATAAAATTCTTGCCGCCATGAAAAAATACAATGTTAATGCCGCCGATATTAACCTCGAAATAACCGAGACGGCTATCTCCTACAGCCAGAAGGCCATGGCCGATAATCTCGCCCGGCTGTCCGCAGCGGGCCTGTCGTTTTCGCTTGACGATTACGGGACAGGTTATTCCAATATGAAGCGCCTGATCTCCCTTCCTCTGAAAATCGTAAAGCTCGACAAGTCCTTTGTAGACGAGCAGCACAATCCGAAAATGTGGGTTTTTCTGCAGAATACGGTGAAAATGCTGAAAGATATGGAGATGGAAATTGTGGTAGAAGGCATTGAAACACATGAAATGGTAGAGGCTTTCTCCAGTCTCAACTGCGATTTTATTCAGGGTTACTTCTTCTCGAAACCGATTCCCGAGGAGAGCTTTGTAAGCTTTATTCTCGCCTCAAAAGAACCAGCCTCTGCTGCCTCAAAGGAAGCGGCTCCTGCTGCAGACAGTCTGCTGCCATGGTCTGAAAAGGTATAAAGCTGCCGTTTCTCCGCATAATAAGCGTGCCTGCAGCCGGGCGCTGTCGGATGCGGGCACTTCTGTCATCCCGTACTGCAGAACCGTGTTTTCCGTTCTGCGGCGTCAGGCGGATCTTATTGCTTAAGACAGCGCAGAAACGGAGCCTCTCATGATCGAAAATGTTGAACTGCCGATCGGATTTACACTGGAGCTGGCAAAGCATTCCGATATTTTAACGCAGTTTGCCAGACTTCCGAAGGAACGCCAGAATTCTATTGTGGAGGGCGCAAGGCACATCACCTCCAAAAACGAAATGCGGCATTATGTCGAGAATATGTTCCGAGAATCCGCGCGGTAATCTGCCACTGCTCCCTTATGTACCGCCGCGCATTCCGCGCACCGGGCACTCCGGAAGCACCATACCGGAGCAGCCGCGCACAAACTTCTTTTGGAGCAAGGCGCGGCTGCTCCGGCCGGCACCGGCAAACGGACTTTTTCCGCATACATTCTTAAATTCCTGCTGTACTCCTCCAAGGATAATCTCTTCTTCGCTCAGGCATTCCGCCGTCTCTTCACACAGTCTGTGCATTTACCCGGACAGACGCCGAGAGTGTCCCGTCCGCCGCATCAATTATAATCGCATCGCGGCTTCCGACCTTATCCGCCAGAATCAGCCTTGCGGAAAGTGTCTCCACATTCTTCTGCAGGTAACGGCGCAGCGGACGCGCCCCGTAAACCGGGTCGTAAGCGTTCCTTATAATCAGTTCTTTCGCCGCCTCCGTCAGCTCCACCGAAATCTCCCGGTCGGAAAGCCTGCCGTTCAGCTCCTTTATCATCAGGTCAAGAATATTCCCGATATTCTCGCTGGTCAGCGGCTTGAAGAGGATCGTCTCGTCCAGCCGGTTCAGGAATTCAGGCCGGAAATGCGCTCTCAGCTCCTCCATTACGGCTTTCCCGCAAGCCTCAGAGATTTCACCCTCCGGCGTGATGCCCTCGAGCAGGAAGGCCGACCCGATATTCGAGGTCATAATCAGGATTGTGTTTTTGAAATCAACCGTGCGCCCCTGTGAATCCGTAATCCGCCCGTCATCCAGCACCTGCAGCAGCACGTTGAACACATCCGGGTGGGCCTTCTCAATCTCGTCGAACAAAACAACCGAATAAGGCTTTCTGCGGACAGCCTCCGTGAGCTGACCGCCCTCCTCATAGCCGACATATCCCGGAGGCGCTCCGATCAGGCGGGATACCGAATATTTTTCCATATATTCGCTCATGTCGATGCGCACCATATTCGCTTCATTGTCAAACAAAGCCGCCGCGAGCGCCTTCGCAAGCTCGGTTTTTCCGACGCCGGTCGGGCCGAGGAACAGAAAGGAGCCGATCGGCTTGCCCGGGTCCTTGATGCCCGCCTTGGAACGCAGGATGGCATCTGCAACGCGGCTGACGCCGTCCTCCTGCCCGATCACGCGCCGGTGAAGCTCCTCGTCCAGGTGCAGCGTTTTGCTGCGCTCTCCCTCCGTCAGCTTTGTCACCGGTACGCCCGTCCAGCGCGATACAATGCGGGCAATCTCCTCCTCGGACACGCTCTCATGCACAAGCGTATGCCCCTCAAGACGCACGCGCTCCTCTTCCTCCTCCAGCTGCTTCTGCAGCGCCGGAAGCCTGCCGTATTTCAGCTCCGCCGCCTTGTTGAGGTCATACTCCCGCTCCGCAACCTGGATCTCGTTTCCTGTCATCTCCAGTTCCTCGCGCAGCATGCGCACCTTCTCGACGGAAGCCTTTTCATTATCCCATTTTGCCTTCTGATTGGCAAACTCCTCCCGCAGTTCAGCGAGTTCCCGCTGCAGCGCTTCCAGACGCTCCCGGCTCAGGCGGTCGTCCTCCTTTTTGAGCGCTGCCTCCTCAATCTCCATCTGCATGATGCGCCGCCTTACGTCGTCCAGCTCCGTCGGCATGGAATCCAGCTCCGTCTTGATCAGCGCGCATGCCTCGTCCACCAGATCTATCGCCTTGTCCGGCAGGAAACGGTCGGTGATATAGCGATTTGAGAGTGCAGCCGCGGAGACAAGCGCGCTGTCGTTGATTTTCACCCCATGGAACACCTCGTAGCGCTCCTTCAGCCCGCGCAGAATGGAAATCGTATCCTCCACGGTAGGTTCGTCAACCAGCACCGGCTGGAACCGGCGCTCCAGCGCGGCGTCCTTCTCAATATACATGCGGTACTCGTTCAGCGTCGTCGCACCGATACAGTGCAGCTCGCCGCGCGCCAGCATCGGCTTAAGCATATTCCCGGCGTCCATCGCGCCCTCGGTTTTGCCTGCGCCTACAATTGTGTGCAGCTCGTCGATAAACAGAACAATCTGCCCGTCGCTGTTTTTAACCTCCTCCAGTACGGCCTTCAGACGCTCCTCAAACTCGCCGCGGTATTTCGCGCCGGCGACAAGCGCCCCCATATCCAGCGCATAGAGCTTTTTCTCCTTCAGCGCTTCCGGTACGTCGCCGCGGACAATGCGCTGCGCCAGCCCCTCGACCACTGCGGTTTTGCCGACGCCCGGCTCTCCGATGAGCACCGGATTGTTTTTGGTCTTCCGGGACAGGATGCGGATGACATTGCGTATCTCCGTGTCGCGGCCGATCACCGGGTCGAGCTTCTGCGCCCGCGCGCGCTCCACCAGATCCACCGCATATTTCTCCAGCGTGTCGTAGGTCGCTTCCGGGTTGTCGCTCACCACCTTCTGATTGCCGCGCACCGTGGCCAGCGCCGCGAGAAAACGCTCCCTGTCAATGCGGAAATCTCTGAAAAGCTCTTTTACCTCCCTGCTCTGGTTCTTCAACAGGCTCAGGAAAATATGCTCAACCGAGACATATTCGTCTCCCATTGCCTTCGCCTCATTCTCCGCATAGATCAGCACCTTGTTCAGATCGTTGCTGATGTAAACCTGCCCGCCTTCAACCCTGGGCCGCTTTTTGAGCAGCCCTGTTACCTGCGCCAGAAAAACCTCCGTGTCGATTTCCATTTTCGCGAACAGCTTCGGGATCAGGCCGTCCCCGTCGCGCAGCAGACTGTACAGAAGATGTTCCTGCGCGATTTCCTGATGCCCGTAGTCATAGGCCAGCTTTTCACAATCCTGCACCGCCTGCACGGATTTCTGTGTAAACTTACTGATATTCATGGCTCTCCTCCATTCCGCGCAGAACCGCCCGTACGGCCGCTGCTGCGTCTGATAAACTCCTGCTGCTCCTGCTGCTCCTGCTGCTCCTGCTGCTCCTGCTGCTCCTGCTGCTCCGCACCGGTGCAGCTCTTATTCTTTCCTTTATTTGTTCTATAACTAATATAACATCTATGGTTTAAAATTTCAACTGTTATTTTGCACAAAATTGCAGAAAAAAACACGGGAATTTTGCGGTGAACTGCAGTCCCCTTTCTTTCCCGTGCTTTCTTCTCCTTTGATTTTCTTCTTTCCGGGCGCCCTTGTTTCGTACTCTCTGTTCGCTGGCGCTTTTATCGGAGGCCGCATGCTATGCGCATTCCGCACATATTTTATGCGTATTTTGTACGCACTGTGCGCATCCGCGGGCATTCCGGAACTATTGCTGTGACTCAGCCTCTTCCCGGCTATTCCCCGTGCCCCTGCGCGCTGTCATGGTTCACCTCGTCCAAAAACCCGGTCACGTCGCCTTAATCCAGTCCGCAATTACCTGAATAACCTCCTCCGATACATGCCCCTCCTGCCCGTACTCCGTAACATCCCTGGTTCCGTCCGACGGCATAAACAAATGGTTCAGCCCTTCAAACAGCCGGAAAGAAACATTCTTCTTTCCTTCCAGCAGCGTCTGCCAGGCGGCAAAATCCCGTTCGGGGTACACCTGAAAATCCGCTTCTCCCTGCAGGATCAGCATCGGCAAAGACGATTCCCGCGCGATGGCAGCCGTGTCAATTTCCGCCAGCGAAGCCCAGTAATTTCCGCACACTCCGAAAAGTGCCCCGGAAAGAACATCTTCCGGTATCTCCTCGCCCCGGCGTACACCGTCCACAAGCGCAAGCACCTGCTCATAATCCTCCTGCAGCAGTTTCATCAGGACTTCCTGTTCGGATTCGTCAAGCTGGGCCTCTCTCATTGCGGCAATATTCTGGTCATACACAATCTCCCACAGCCCCCGCGGGGAACCTGCCAGCGAAATCATACCAGCCGTGTGCGGATTTTCCCTGACAAGATACGGTGCAAGCATCCCTCCGAGACTGTGCCCCAGTACATAGATACGGCTGCCGTCCACTCTTCCGTTTTCAGACAGAAACCGAATCGCACCGGCTGCATCCTCCAGAACCTCATCCTGTATTGTCACATTTTCCGTCACCAGATCGGGGTACTGGAAATAGCGCTTGTTATAGCGCAGTGTTGCAATACCCCGTTCCGCAAGGCCGTGTGCGATATCCGCAAACGGCGCATTGCCAGCAGGCCCGACCGTTTCATTTTTGTCGCTCTGGCCCGAACCATGAATCAGCAGAACTACCGGAGGCCGCTCCGCGCCGTTCGGCACAGTCAGCAGGCCGTCAAGCAGATGCTCGCCGCTGCCGACGCTGACCTCGTATTCGGTGAAGCTTTCTGTTTTCACCGGCCCCGTTTCCGGCAGCGTTGTGGTCAGATAAATTCCTTCAATCGCACCGGAGGCGCCGTAAGTGATTGAGACAATCAAATTTTTCTTTTCATAGGCGATCTGAGCGCTCGCAAGCACATAGCCGCCGAAATCCTCAATGCTGCCGCTTCCGCCGCCCGACGGGGGCTCCGGAAAGGATGCTTTCGCAAAAATCGCCGCTTTTTCAGGGTCTTCCGTTTGCTCCCCGGTATCCGAAACCGGACCGCCCAGTTCCTGCACCGCCTTTTTCCATGCCGTTCTCATATCCCGCTCGGAAACCGCCCCGGCAAGTTCCGCAGAAAAGGAGCCGCACAGCGAAAAATCACCGGAAAGCATTGCCCGTGCGTGCTGCAGGGTCAATTCCTTATAATATTCGGCAAGCTGGGCAGCCGTTCCGGAGAGAAGCGGGCCGGTTGACGGCTCATCCGGATTCTGCTCTGGTACCTGCCCCGTCCCTGTTGGACTGTCCGGACTCTGCTGTCCTGGTTCTCCCGGCTCTCCCGGCTCGCCCGGATTCCGCCCCGGCTCCTGATCGCTCCCTGTCGGGCTGTCCGGATTCTGCTGTCCCGGCTCACCCGGCTTTTCCGCTCCGGGTTCCTGCTCCGCTCCCGGCAGCGTCGGTCCGGGGCTCAGCATTTCTCCCAGAGGCCCGTTCTGCCAGGACTCCTTTTCTCCGGTGCAGCCCGCTATACAAACGGCGCAGGCCGCGAGTACCGCACACAAAATGCGCGGCGTTCCTCCGTATCGCTTCATCCTCCCGCTCCCCTTCCATCAAACAATACCACCTGCTTACTCAATGTTCCGGAATATCTTAGCAATCGGAGAATCCTCCGATAATATAAGCGTCTTGTTCCCTCCCTTCATCATTGTCCGCGCCGCATCAAGGGAACGGACGAAGGTATAAAATTCACTCCGCTCTCCGGTTGCATAGGCACCGGCCAGAATCCTCATGTATTCAGCCTCGCCCGCCGCAATGGTCTTTTCCGCCTCGGCCTTTGCCCGTGAAAGCAGGATGGTGATCTCATTGTCCGTCGCGTTGCGTATCTTTTTCGCCTCCGACGCGCCCTCCGCAGTATAGGTGGCCGCAATATTATTCCGCTCCGAAATCATGCGTTCGTAAACGGCATTTTTATTGTCATCCGGCAGATCAAGATGCTTTGTCTCCACGCTGATGAGCTCGATGCCGTAGCGCGCAAGCGCATCCCCGATATTTACCATGATCGCGGCATCCAGCGCGCCGTCGCGGCCGCTGATTACATCACTCTGATTCATGCTGCTGATCACATTTTTAAGCGAATTATACACTATTGTATTCAATCGGCTTTCCGCCTCGGCACGGGAATACAGCGTCTGCACATAGAGCTTCGGATCGGTGATGCGCCAGAGCACAAAGCTGTCGGCCACCATCGTTTTCTTATCCAGCGTAATAACATCCGACGCCTTCAGATCGTAGAGCAGCACCTCCTTATCCAGCGTCGACGCCGTCTCGATAAACGGCATCTTAAAGCTCAAGCCCGCGCTCGTAATCACACGCTCAATGCTGCCGAACCGCTTGATAAGCGTATACTCATTTTCTCCCGTAACAACCAGGGACATCCGAAGCAAGACAAGCAGGACAACCGCCGCAGCAATCAGTACCGCATTCCGAACCGGGTGCGGCTTTTTCACACGCACGATTTTCCCGCTTCCTCCGTTCCTGTTTTGATCGACATAGCTGTAGGAATAAGTTGAGCTTTCCCTATTTATATTTTCCTTATTTGAGTTTTCCATTTTTTCCTCACATTCCGCCGCAGAAACGGCATTTTCATCCTGGTGAGTCCGCACCGCCCGAAAACAAGCTTCCTTTTGTCTACTCCTGCCCGGCGGTAAACGGTTCCAGCGGCAGTATGGTCTGCGTTTCGCTGTTCGAATCGTTGATAATTACTTTCAGTTCCGGCAGAACATCCTCCATCGCCTCAAAAAACATGCGCTGCTTCGTAATCAGAGGATTCTTAACATATTCTTCGTACATTGCATTGAATCTGGCCACCTGGCCCTCTGCCTCATTGATTCTGGCCTGCTTTGCCGCGTCGGCCTCCTTCGCAATCTGGTCGGCATCCGCCTCGGCGGCCGGCAGCGACTCGTTGCGGTACTTGTTCGCGTTGTTGATTTCCGTCTCCTTCTGCTGCTTCGCCGTCTCCACCGCCTTGAACGCCTCAAGCACGGCTGCGGTCGGCGGCTCCGCGTCCTGGATTGTAATGTTCACAAGCTGCAGTCCGATATCCCGCTCCTCCAGTCTCGCGATAATCTTGTCCCTGATCATCGCCTGTATCTCGCCTTTTCCGTTTGTGATCACACTGTCCACATCATAGCCGCTGATGACCGAGCGAATACAGCTCTGCGCAATGTTTTTCAGAATCTGCTCCGGTTTCTCCGCCGAGTACAGCATCTTGATCGGATTGGTCACTTTGTACTCCAAATAGAAATCCACGTTTACAAAGTTGAAATCCGACGTTATCATTATCGCTTCCTCTGAAAGCGTCGCATTCGAATTCATGTCATAGCCGATGGTAAGCCCTTTGATTGTCGTATCGACCATGGTGACCTTCTGCACAAACGGAATTTTAAAGTGCAGCCCCGGC
This sequence comes from uncultured Lachnospiraceae bacterium, assembly GCA_910587085.1. Classification (GTDB taxonomy): domain Bacteria; phylum Bacillota; class Clostridia; order Lachnospirales; family Lachnospiraceae; genus RGIG4057. The sequence goes on from CAJUMC010000034.1 coordinate 29,710, forward strand.
TCGCTCTCGCAGGACGGCACGCCGAACGTTGTCACGACCGCCTGCTCCTGCTCACCGATTGTGTAAAATGCCTTGCTGAAGACAAACAGCACTGCGACAGCGATCACCCCGATGATAATGAATTTTTTCATTTTTCGGATGTCCAAATCATTCATACTTCTGCCTCTGTTCCATTGATTGAACTGCTGATTCTGGTGATTCATACTCTATCTCCCCCGTTCTGAAGCGTTCTTCCGCCAAGAAAGTTCCCGGGCGGCACAGCTTCCCCATGCCTTCCCCTGTCTCCTGCGGATTTTCCGGCGGCAGTCCCTGCCCGCCATATACCGTTCCGTGCCGCCGTGCTGTTTTCCGTTTACGGCAGCCGCATACTCCATACGCTCATGCAGCTTAGCCCCGCGGAAGCCCTCGGCCGGCGTGTTCTTGTCGGCGGCATACCCGTACCATCATGCAGCCTTGCCCGTGAAAACACCGTTTTTTCCGGATAACAAGCCGGCACCGGTCTATTGCGGCCCCAGCGGCCGCGCATGCAATGCCTTCTTGGCTGCTGCCCGCCCGCTATGATATTTTCATCATATCACAGAACCATTAAAATCAGCCTTAAAATTCATTAAAAAACGATAAATTATTTTCTGAGAGAAACACAGTAATCCGTCATCTCCTTCATGCTTTCGGCAACAGCCACGGCACCCGCCTTTTCCAGCTCCTCCATGCCTCCATAGCCCCAGGTCACGCCGAGACACGGGATGCCGAGCTGCCCGGCTCCCTCCACATCATATTTCCGATCCCCGATCATCAGCGCCTCCTCCCGTTTTAAGACGCCGAGCCTCTCCAAGGTATAGCTGACCACATCCGCCTTTTTAGATCGCGACCGATCCATCGTGGCCCCTCCAATCACCTCAAAAAAACCTTCCAGCCCGAAATGCTCCAGAATTCTTTTCGCCATGTGTTCCGGCTTTGAGGTAGCTACCGCCAGCACAAACCCGGCTTCCCGCAGGCAGGTCAGCGCCTCCGCCACACCGGCATACAGCCTGTTTTCGCCCCAGCCGACAGCCTCGTACCGCTCGCGGTATTTTGTTGTCGCTTCCTGGGCGCGCTCCTCCGAAAAGCCGCAGCCCTGTTCAAAACTCTCCATCAGAGGCGGCCCGATCACCCAAGTCAGCTCGTCCGCCGGCGGAGGTGTGATCCCGAATGCCTCCAGCGCATACTGAAAACATTTCGTAATGCCCTCTTTCGGGTCTGTCAGAGTTCCGTCCAGATCAAACAGCAGATATCTTACCATTCCGTCTCCTCCTGATTATATACCAAACATTTGTTTTTCCACCCATTCTAGCGCAAAATAAAAAACTTTTCAACCCTTATCGTTTACCGCGTCACGGTAAACGCACGATTTTATGTCTATCCGCCAAAGAAAAAATCTGATATAT